>JBLWWC010000001.1:0-782922 GCA_048268145.1 Qipengyuania sp.
GCTTCGATCTCGGCCGAGCCACCCTCGGCAGCCGCCTTGTCGAACGCCGTGCCGCGCACGGTGATGACGAGCTTGGCATCGGAGGATTCCACCGTGGCAATGGCGTTGCCGGCATAGATCGGGCGGGTGAAGGCCTTGTCGCCTTCGACCGACAGGATGTCGGAGATCTGCATCACATCGAGCAGCGCGGCCACGCGCGGCGCAACGTTCTTGCCCGTGGTGGTGGCCGGGAACAGCACCGCATCGTGATGACCCATCAGGTCTGCCACCAGCGGCGCGACGTTTTCGGCCAGCGCATGTTCGTAAGCTGCATCGTCGGCGACATGGACCTTGCCCACGCCTTCGATCTTCGCGGCCTGTTCGGCCACTGCGCCGCAGCCCGATCCGGCCACCAGCAGGTGCACTTCGCCCAGCTTGGCAGCAGCGGTCACCGCAGCCAGCGTGGCATCCTTCATCTCGTTATTGTCGTGTTCGACCCAGACGAGAGTTTTCATAAGTCTGTTCCTTTCCAGTCCGGGTGATCAGGCGATGCCGAGCGCTTTGATCTTGGCGACCAGCGCATCGACGTCTTCGACCTTCTCGCCGGCCTGCCGCACGGGCGGTTCGGTGACGTTGGTGGTGGTCAGGCGCGGCGCGGTGTCGACACCGTAATCGCCGGGCGTCTTGGTATCGAGCGGCTTCTTCTTCGCCTTCATGATGTTGGGCAGCGAAGCATAGCGCGGCTCGTTCAGGCGCAAATCGGTGGTGACGATCGCCGGAAGGGTCAGCTTGACCGTCTCCAGGCCGCCATCGACCTCGCGCTTCACCGTCACGCTGTCGCCATCGACCTCGACCGTGTTGGCGAACGTACCCTGCGGGCGGCCCATCAGCGCGGCCAGCATCTGGCCGGTCTGGTTGGAATCGTCGCTGATCGACTGCTTGCCGAGCAGGACCAGGCCGGGCTGTTCTTCCTCGGCAATGGCTTTCAGGATCTTGGCCACCGCGAGCGGTTCGACCTCGTCATCGGTTTCAACCAGGATCGCACGGTCTGCACCCATCGCCAGCGCAGTGCGCAGCGTTTCCTGCGCCTTGGCCGGGCCAACCGAAACGGCAACGATCTCTTCCGCCTTGCCCGCTTCCTTGATCCGGATCGCTTCCTCGACCGCAATCTCGTCGAACGGGTTCATGCTCATCTTCACATTGGCAAGATCGACACCCGATCCATCCGCCTTCACACGCGGCTTCACATTGTAGTCGATCACCCGCTTCACGGGGACGAGGATTTTCATGCGCGAAATCCCTTTCTTCAGAAAAATGCCGCCAGGTCAGAACGCATAGTCTGGCCTGGCGGCAGGTAAGGGTGGCTGCTGAGGACTTTGGAGAGAAGAGCCGCCCCTCGTATTCGACCTAGTAGCGGAACGAGAACGTCAGACCGTAGGTCGCCGGCATCCCCGCAAGGCGCGAGACATAGTCAGTCAGGTGGGTGACATTGTTATAGTAGAATGCGTTGGTGACGTTGCGCCCCCACACCTGTGCGGACCAGCCAGCATCCTCGTTCTCGATGCCTGCCCTCAGATCCAGCAGGGCCTGTGACGGCAGTTGGAATATCGGGTTCTCGCCGAAGGCCGCCGGGCTCGAAGAGCGCATCGTTCCACTGGCGCCGATCATTGCACTCAACGCGCCGCTGCCCAGAGGGAAGCGGTATTCGGCATCTGCATTGACCTGCCATTGCGGTGTGTTCGGGAAACTCTCCCCGACATAGGTAGTCAGCGCGCCGAAGGGGTCGCGCGGTTCGGCGGGGGCTTGCGGGTCCTTGAGGACTTCGCTTCTGACATGGGTTACTGCCAGGCTGAACCGCATCCCGTCGATGGGCCGCGCCACGCCCGTCGCCTCGAAGCCATAGACTTTCGATTCCGGGATGTTCACCAGCTGCGGAAGCGGGCCGAACACCGGCGTCAGAACGATGCCCTGAAGCTGTTTGTCCCGATAATCGTTATAAAATGCCGCGATTTCCAGGCTGAACGTGTCATCCGCCGTCGTGAACCGCGAACCGATCTCGTAGGCCAGGACCGATTCCTGCGTGACCGGCGTAAACTGGCTCGACAGGATGGCCGGGACCAGGCCGTAGCTCCCAGCCTTGTAGCCCCGCGTGACATTGGCATAGAGCAATGCGTCCGGCCCCAGGCTGTAATCGACACCGATGCGCCAGGACACATTGTCCTCGTCCAGGCTGGAGGTCGCCAGGCCGGGCTGGAACGTCGTTGCATCCAGTGTCACACAGCCACCCGCCGGGATGACGGTGGGATTGCCGGAAAGGATCGTCGCGAGGAAGGAGAATGCCTCGGCCGCGCTGACACCCACGACCCCCGTGCCGGCATCGCTGATACATCCGGCAAAGTCGCGTTCCTGCGATGCGTACCGGATCGAACCTTGCAGTGTCAGGTCGTCGGTCAGGTGAACATCGAGACTGCCGAAAGCCGATATGGTCTGGATGTCCTGCTGCGCCAGCTGTCCCAGCGGAGAGAATATGAACGGGCCAATGGTCCCGTTCGTGCCCTGGGCAATGGTGAGCGTGCTCTCGCGCACATCCTCGTCCTGGAAATTGCCCCCGACCATCCAGTCGACAATGCCGAGTGAGCCGGACAGTCGCAGCTCCTGTGAAAGGGTCTCGATGCGGGTAGGATGTTCGGCGACGAGAAAATTGTTGAACGCTGTGCCATCGATATCGATCGGTTGGTTGCCATCGAACTTGGACCACGCGGTGATCGATGTCAGCGCAATATCGTCGGACAATTCCAGATCGGCGCGCAGGGACAGCTGATAGAAATCGTCGTCGCGTCGCAGGTCTGCGCCGGCATCCCAATCGGCTTCGCGCGGATTTTCGCCTGCCGGGGGCGATGCCTGCATGGCGTCGGCGATATACTGTGTCAGCGGCGATACCGGGACGGCAGGGGTGAACTGGATGAACTGGGCTGCCTGGCTTTCCGAACGGTCTCGCCAAGCGCTAGCGCTCACCTGCAGGGTGAGGCGGTCGCTCGGCTCCCAGTCGAGCAGAAGCCTGCCGTTGAGGAAATCGACCTTGCCAAGGCGGTCGTTCGGACGGGTGGTGCTGTATTGCCAGCCGTCGCGGCGTTCGTACTGCACGGCGAGCCGGGCCGCCAAGGTCGGGGCGAGGGCCCCGCTGACGAACCCTTCCAGATTGAATTCGTTGAACCGTCCGTAGGTGGCGCTGACCCCGGCTTCCAGATGGTCGGTGGGACGTGCGGCGATGAAGTTGATCGCGCCGCCGGTGGAATTCATGCCGAACAAAGTGCCTTGCGGGCCCTTGAGAACTTCCACCCGTTCCAGGTCGAGGATCGCGCCGCGCGTCATTGAGGAATAGGGCAGGGCAACCTGATCGACATAGGCAGTGACTGCCGGGCCGGCCGATGCCGAATTGTCGGCATAGCCGATACCCCTGATCGACAATATCGGCGTGCCGAACGCACCCTGCTGGTAATTGAAGCCCGGCACGACCTTGACCAGGTCCGCCGCCTCGGAAACGCCGGATTTCACCAGATTGTCGCCACTGATCGCGGTGATCGACATGGGAACTTCCGCCAGGTTCTCGGCCCGCTTTTGCGCGGTCACGACAATGACATCGCCATAGCTCGTATCCGCGCTCGTACCGGTATCGGTATCCTCGCCCGCTTCCTGTGCGTGACCCGCCGACGGCGCTAGCGCTGCAAGCATGCCGGCAGATGACAGCAATACAAATCTGGCAGTAAACATCCGATACTCCTCCCCATTGTTTTTCCGTCAGGCATGTGTCCTGCGAAAATTACCGAGCCCCTCGTGCGTCCGTCACCATCTGCCGATCGACACGACTTTGCGGCGGCACGACGCCCTAATTGATCGATTGTGGATCAATTCCGATCCTGTCTATGGAGCCGCCAGTCGCCTTGTGCCGCGGCTGGCTTGAAAATCAGGGTTGCCGATCGCAGTAAATTCGAGGCTTTTGGTAATCGCCCCAAATGAGAGTAGCCACTCGGCTCCTGCTCGCTTTGGTTGCAAATCGAGTCACGTTGGGCGGCCCCGTCCATCAAGCATCCGGGCCGTCGCTCCCGACCTGCTTCTGGCTGAACGATTGCAGGATACCTCCATAATGGCTCGAAACCGCGTCGCGCCATTCGGGGTGTGTCGCGATGTAGCTTTTCCCTTCGGAAACTCCCGACAGGATTTTGCGCGCAGCTTCGTCTGCATTGATTACGCGGCATAGCTCGGGCGCGAAAGCCGGAGGTGCGTCACCATCGCCCTTTTGCTGGATGGATGTCGCGATCCATCCGGGACTTACGGTGGACACCGCAATGCCAAGCGAGGCCAGTTCTTCGGCCAACACCGCGCTGTATCCGACGACCGCGTGCTTGCTGGCGGAATAGATGCCAAATCCGGCAAGCGGGACCAGCCCGGCCATCGAAGCAATGTTGACGATCCGGCCGCCACCGGCCTCGGCCATCATGGGAATGACCGCCGCACTGCAAGAGGCCAGCCCCATGACGTTCACCGCAAAGATGCGATGCCAGTCCTGTGCGGTGCATTCGATCAAAGGGCGATGGATCGCGATCCCGGCATTGTTGAACAGCATGTCGCACCCACCAAGCGCTTCCCTGCATGTTTCGGCCATCTGTTCCACGGCCTTGGCATCGGCGACATCGCATTGCCAGGCAAGCGGCGGGGTTGCTGTACTGCTGAGATCGGCGGCGGTTTTCGATGCAGCATCACCATCCACGTCCACCAGCATGACCCGTGCGCCGCCCATAGCGCAGCGGCGTGCAAGCGCTGCGCCAAGGCCAGCCCCGGCGCCGGTTATGACAATGCGTTTGCTCTCTAATGTACCGGACAGCACGATTACCGGCCGACGAATTGCGGCTTGCTGCGCGTGCTGAACGCTTCCACCGCTATCCGGTGATCTTCGGTCAGCATGGACAGGTTTTCATAGGCTGCGGCGCGATCGATGATCGCGTTGGCCGTGACCTTGAGCCCGGCATTGATCGAAGACTTGGTCCATTTGACCGCCAGCGTTGCGGCATTCGCCATTCGCTTTGCCATCGCATCGACCGTCTCGTCGATCTGCTCGCGCGGCACGGCTTCGGTGATCAGCCCGATATCGGCGGCTTCGCTTCCCGAAATGGGGTCGCCGGTGAGAAGGTATTTTCGCGCACGGGCATAGCCGACGAGTTGCGGCCAGATGACCGCGCCCCCGTCCCCCGCAACAAGAGCGATGGCGACATGCGGATCGGCAAAACGCGCATCGGGCGTGGCGTAGACGAAGTCGCAAAACAGGGCGAGCGAGCAGCCCAATCCCACTGCCGGGCCAACGACGCGCGCGATGATCGGTTTTTCCAGATCGAGCAAGGCGTTCTGGATGCGCCGGTCGTTTTCGATGCTGGCTGCGGTCGCCGACAGATCGCCATCGAGCGCAAGCAGCCAGTCGATGTCTCCGCCGGCACTGAATGCGTCGCCCGACCCGGTCAGCACGATGACGGACACCTCAGGGTCGCGACCGGCGTCGAGGAAGATGTGCGAAAATTCCTCGTGCATCTGCGGATTGACCGCGTTCCTGGCTTCGGGCCGGTCAATGGTGATCGTGAGGACCGCGTCTTTCTTCTCGATCTTCAGCGCTTTGTATCGGTCATAATTCATCCGTCTGCTCCGTCGCTCGTTCGATAGGGACACCGAAATGAGCCGCCATTTTCGGCAGCAATTCGTGCTTCATTATTTTCCCGGAAGGCGTCGTCGGCATCTCGTCGACAAAGGCGACATAGCGAGGCACTTTCCAGCGAGACACGCGATCGAAACACCAGTCGCGAATGCCTTCAGGTTCGGCGTGTTGGGCGTTCCAGGGGCGCAGTACGGCGCACAGTTCCTCACCGTATCTCTCGTCCGGAAGGCCGAAAACCGCGGCCTCTGCGATATCGGGATGCTCGATCAGAAGGGCTTCGATCTCGGCAGGATAAAGGTTCTCGCCGCCGCGGATCACCATTTCCTTCAATCGTCCGACGATGGTGATGTAGCCTTGTTCATCCATCGTCGCGATGTCGCCGGTTTTGAGCCATCCGTCCCGGTCGAAGGCCAGCTGCGTGGCGGCGTCATCCCCATAACCGATCATCTTGCCGGGCCCGTCGACACACAATTCGCCCGGCATTCCGCATGGCAGCACCTGTCCGGCCGGGTCGACGACCTTCAGGCTCACGCCTTGCAAAGCGAGGCCGCTCGTGCCGGTTTTCTTCTCGGCCTCGTCATCGGGCCGAACACTGGCGCTGACGCCGCAGCTTTCGGTCTGGCCATACCCGTTCAGCATCGGCACGCCGAAAGCCGTTTCGCAGCGCGACAGAAAGGCGGGAGGGACAGACGCGCCGCCCACGACCATCCTCTTGAGCGATGACAGGTCGCGCACCGCGAAACTCTCATGCTCGATCATCGCGGCGAACATCGACGCCACCCCGATAAAGCCGGTGCATCGCTCCCGCTCCAGGATGTCGAGTGCCTGCCCCGCATTGAAGATGTAGATGGGCAGGGTGGTGGCCCCCACGATCAGCGATCCGGGGGTGGAGCTGCCCGATCCGCCGACATGGAACATGGGGAAGCCGTGGCACACCCTGTCGCCTTGACCGAACCCCCACCGCGCATATGTGCGCGCGGCAATAGCGGTAATCCCACCGTGGGAGAGCCAAGCCGCTTTCGGCACGCCAGTCGTGCCGGATGTGTACTGGATCATGCACAGATCGCCGGGTGCAGTGTCCGGCAATCGGATCTCGGACGCGCCAGCCACAGCGATTGCCGGCAGGTCGCGCGACAGGTTGAAGCGTCCGCGCAGCAACGGCAGGCCGGGTGCGACCCGGTCGAGCATCGATCCCGGCGACGTCTCGCCAACGTCGTCTCCATGAAAAACGGCGACTACGTCTGATGCTTCGAGGGCGTAAGCCAGCTCTCGCTCGCGATAGAGGGGGTTGATTGCCACCAGCACCATGCCCGCTTTCGCGATCGCGTATTGCAGCAAGATCCAGTTGGGGTGGTTCGGACACCAGATCGCGATCCGTTCTCCCGCCTTGTAGCCGCGATCGAGCAAGCCCTTGGCCAAGGCGGTGGATTGCGCGTCCAGTTCGGCGAAGGTCCAGCGCGTTTCGCCAATGGCTGGCTGATGGACGAATGCCACAACTTCCTCATCCGGCCATGTCCGGGCAGCGCGGGACAGCGCACCGCCAATGGTCGAATGGTCGTGGTGGGATGCGTCGTCTTGACCGATCCAGAGTGACTGGCGCAGCGCCAATGCCCTCTCCCTGTTCTTGATGTAGTCGTGAAATTCGGTGTGGCTTGCCAACTGCATAGGCTGGCCGCCCCCGGCCTTGCTGCTCGCGTACCGCTCGCAAACGCGCCCGGTTGGTTGCGGAGGGCAGGCAAGCGCGCCAACATCCGGCCCATCGCAAGATTTCGGGCTTGCGTGCGTTCTGGAAAAACAAGGGGGTGCGGGATGTCGAGTTTGCCCGACGAAGTGGCGCAATGGCTGGGCAAGCCTGTCATCGTGATGGATCATGTCATCACGGTCGAGCAGGGGTTGTGGGCCAATTTCTGCGTCGCCATCGAGGACGCCAACCCCCTCTACTGGGATTACCGGATCGCGCGCGAGGAGACCGATACCGTCATCGCGCCGCCGATGATGTTGCCCAGCTGGGCGATCGATCACGAATGGCGACCGGATCGCACAGGACCTGCGCCGCGCACGCTGGAGCTGCACTTCATGGTCAAAGACGCGCTTGGCCTGAAGAATGGCCTTGTGACCGAAGTGGAGCTTGAATTGCATGAGCCGCTGCGTGCGGGCGATTCGGTGAAGGCCGAACAGATCCTGCGCAGCGTGGGCGAAGAACGTGAAACCAAGCTGGGCATCGGACGGAACTGGGAAATCGACGTCGTCTATCGCAAGCCCGACGGGGCCTTGGCCGGGGTCCAGACGCTGAGCTTTCTCGGATACGGAAAGGTATGACGATGCGCAGTCCCCCTACACCGCAAATCGGCATGGAACTGCCGCAGTTATCCCTACCTCTGACCAGGAAGCTGGTGAGTGTCGGGGCTGCTGCCAGCAGGGACTGGCAGCCACAGCATCACGATCCCGACTGGGCACGAGAGGCCGGCCTGCCGGACATCATCATGAACAATTACACCCAGGCTGGCCTGATCAGCCGGTTCGTCACCGACTGGAGCGGGCCATCGGGCCGCATTGGCCGGTTGCGCTTCGTCATGCGCCGACCACTTGCCCCTGCCGGGCAGATGATCATCAAGGGTGCAGTGGTCGACATCTCGATGGAAACGGACACCATTGTATGGGTCGAAATCGATGCCGAAATATTGCTCGATGAAAGCGTTGTCACGACTGCGACGGTGCGTCTTGCTCTGCCCAGCCGGACGGGGGCGACCTCGCCTTGGCATCGTTCGGGTTCGCAATGGACCCCGTAAGGGGCCGGCTTGCAAATATGAGTTCGAACAGAGTTGAGGTGAGCGCGTCCCTGCTCCCAGACCCGAGGAAATTCGCTGGTCTGGAGAAGAAACGCGCATGGACCTCGGGCTGTCCGATGAACAAAGAATGCTGCAGGAAATGGTCCGCGACGTTTGCACGGATCGCTTTCCGCTGGAGGCCTTGCGACGCCTGGAGAGCGACGAAGACGGGCTCGATCGCGGCTTCTGGAATTCCCTGATCGAACTCGGCCTTCCCGGCATTGCCGTCGCCGAACGGCATGGCGGGCATGGTCTGGGCTTGCTTGAATGCGCGCTGGTACATGAACAGTTCGGCTATCACCTCGCGCAGTCGCCGCACCTTGCCAGTTCGCTGCTCGCGGCAGCTTTTATCGAGGAGGCCGCCGACAAAGTGCTATCGGACGCGCTCCTGCCCGGCATTGCTGACGGATCCAGGCTGGTGAGTATTGCCTGGGCGGAACCGCATCGCGGCGATGGGGTCGATAAGCTGTGCGCGAGCGCCACGCCCGATGGCAATGGCTTCCGACTGTCCGGCTCTAAGCACTTTGTCCCATTCGCTAGCGTGGCCCACGACATCATCGTGTTGTGCCGCGGTGCGGATAAGGATGATCTCGCTGCCTTCGCAGTGTCTTGCGAGGATGACGGCGTGACCTGGCGCAGGCAGCAAACCATGGCTGAAGAGCCCTATTTCACCATGGATTTCGACAACGTTCCTGTGCCGCAAGGCCGTGCGTTTGGAGCCGGTGAAGACGTGCGTTCGGCATGGCAATCGGCCCAAGCCCGCGCGATGGTATGTATCGCCGCAAGCGCCACGGGCGCAGCTCGCCGGATACATGAGATCAGCACCGCCTATGCAAAAGAACGCGAGGCGTTTGGAAAGCCCATCGGGGCGTTTCAGGCCATCGCCCATTATCTGGCGGACGCCATCGTGGAGATCGAAGGGTCCGCAACGCTCGTTCGCCATGCAGCGTGGGTGTGCGATCAGGGACGCCCGTTTGCGCTCGACGCGGCGGTGGCCAAATTGCAGGCATGCGACACGTTCCGCCGTGCTTCGGCGCTTGGCATCCAGGTGCATGGCGGTCTGGGATACACGGTAGAGGCGGACCCCCAGCTTTTCTTCCGGCGCGCCAAACAATGGCAGGTGCTCAATGGTGGCCGGCCATGGCTGATAGACGAGATCGCCAGGCTGAGCGAACCGGCGGAGAAGCCCGGTGTTTAAGACTCTCGAATACACGGTTCGGGACGGGGTCGCCGAACTCCGGTTGAACCGTCCTGAACGGCGTAATGCGATCGATCACCGGATGCATGTCGAATTGCCGCGTGCCTGGGCTGCGATCAATCGCGATCCCGATGTCATTGCCGTCATCGTGACCGGGGCCGGGGGCGAGGCCTTCTGCACCGGAGCGGATCTGGGCGACCTGCCACGGTTGGGCGAGGGCGCGGATGCCGGCTTGGCGGCCATCGCATGGACATCGATGCACAACCGCGTGTGGAAGCCTGTCATCTGCGCTGTGAACGGGCAAGTCGTGGGCGGCGGCCTGCATTTCGTGGCCGATGCCGACATCGTGCTCGCAAGCGATAACGCGACATTTTGCGACAGCCATGTCAGCGCCGGGCTTGTCGCAGGACTGGAGCCGGTTTGCCTGTCGCGCAAGATCCCGCTCGAAGCGGTTCTTCGCATGGCCCTTGTCGGGCGGGCAGAACGCATGACGGCGCAGCGCGCATTGCAGCTTGGGCTGGTGGGCGAGGTGGTCCCGCAAGCGCAACTGATGAACCGCGCGCGGCAGATTGCAGCGGCAATCGCGGCCAATTCCCCGTCGGCAATGGCCCGGACAAAGCGGGCCATCTGGCGCTCGCTGGAAATGCCGCTGCACGATGCACTCGATGCCGCCTGGCACGATATCGAAGACCATAATCGCGGACCGGATTTCAAAGAGGGGATCGACGCTTTTCTCGAACGGCGCGAGCCGCGCTGGGCCAGCTACGATCCGGGCGCTTTCGATGCAGACTGATCGCCAGATCGAGGTCGAACGGCATGGGGCGAGCGGCGTGATCCGGCTCGCGCGGCCCGATGCGCTCAATGCCTATACACCCGATATGGGCGATGAACTGGTCGGGGCGTTTCGCGCCTTGGCCGGTGACGCCGATGTGGCCGCCATTGTCCTTACCGGCCGCGGGCGTGCCTTTTGTGTCGGGGCGGATCGCGCTTTCCTGAATGGCGAGAAGGGCCGCAACGGCCTCTCGCTGGGACAGGAGGAATTTATCGGCGGGTTTGCAGCGGAGCTGTTCGCCATCGGCAAGCCGACCATCGCCGCGATCAACGGACCGGCAGTCGGGCTGGGGGCGACAATGCTCCTGCCGTTCGATTTCCGCATCGCCGCCAACAGCGCGAGCTTCAGCTTCCCCTTTGCCCGGCTTGGATTGATGCCCGGCATGGGCTTCACCTTCCTGCTGCCTGCCATCGTCGGGCCGGTTGCAGCGCGCCAAATAATGCTGGGTAGCGCAAAGCTGGACAGCGTGGCTGCGCATGAGGTCGGCCTCGTCGACCAGGTCGTGCCGGATGACCGGCTCGAAGATGAATCCCTGCTGTTTGCCGCATCGTTCGCGCACGCCGACGCCGCGACCTTGGCAGCGATGAAATCTGCGCTGGTGGGGCCACAAAACGCAGCGCTCAAATCGGCAATCGACAGCGAATTGCGTGCGGCGCGCGAGCGTCTCGCGGCACGCGTGGCGCGAAGCAAGCAGGATACCTCCCGAACATGACCAAAAATACCATCCGGTTCGACGATCTGGCTGCACTTCGCGCCCGGATTCGGGACGACTTCGGCGGCTGGAGCCCGGCGATCGAAGTGCCCCAGCAAATGATCGACGCGTTTGCCGAAATGACAGGCGACCGTCAGTGGATCCATGTCGACCGCGAAAGGGCAGACGCAAGCGCGATGGGGACTACGATCGCGCATGGATTTCTGGTCCTGTCGCTGTCGAGCGTCATCAAGAACAGCACCGACCTGGAAATCGAGGGTCACGGCAGCGCACTCAATTACGGGCTCGACAAGGTGCGCTTCGTCTCGCCCGTGCCGTCCGGCGCCAGCATCCACGGCCGGACAAGACTGGTCGCTGTGGCGGAAGAAAAGGGCGGCACGATGGTCACCTACGCGGTGGCGATCCATCAGGTTGGAGCGGACCGCCCGGCGGTCTGCTTTGACTGGAAACTCCTCTACCGGGCGTGATGGCATGATTGATAGCATCCCCCTTCCGACAGTGGACGATCCGGCGGACCAGGCTTTCTGGCAGGCCTGCCTCGAAGACAGGCTGCTCGTCCAGGAGTGCGGGCGGTGCGGACATGTCCAGCATCCCCCAAGGGCCATGTGCCCGCGCTGTCGCTCGATGGAACTGGGGTGGCGCGATTGTCCGCAGACCGGGCGACTCTGGTCGTTTGTAATCCCTCGTCCTCCCTTGTTGCCCGCCTTTGCAGAATTGTCGCCCTACGCGGTCGGACTGGTCGTTCCCGATGGCCTGCCGCACATCCGCATGGTCGGAGCGATCGTGGTTTCGGCCGGGGAAGGCATTGGCTCGCTTGCACCCGAAAGCCTCGCAATCGGCGACCCGATGCAGGCTGCCTTCGTCCATCTGACTGCCGATGTCGCCTTGCCATGCTGGGCGCCGTCCAACGTCCAGACCTCCCCCGAAAGAGAGGAAACACCATGAAGATCAAATCGCTCGGTTATGTGGGTATAGGCACGACCAGGCCCGAGGCGTGGCGCGATTTCGCAATCGAGGTGCTGGGCATGATGCCCGCGCGCGCGATCCCCGGCGAAGGTTGGGGCGAACAGGGGCAGGCACGACCGGATACCGGGCGGCCGGACGGTGTAGCCGACGATGGATCGGTCTATCTCAAGATGGATGAGCGCCAATGGCGCATCGCGGTCCATCCCTGCGAAAGCGATGGCGAACTCATGTATTTCGGGCTTGAGCTCGACGGGCATCTCGAACTGGCCGCCGCTGTTGCCGAACTGCGCGCAGAAGGCATCGAAGTGCGCGAAGGCAGCGCGGACGACGCCTATGCCAGAGCGGTTACGGGCATTGTCTACTGCCAAGACCCGTCCGGTAATGCGCTCGAGCTCTATTACGGGCCGACCACGGACTACAAATTTGCATCCCCTGTACCCGGGCTGCGCTTTGTCGCCGGGGCATTGGGCGTCGGACATTTCAACCTGTTCGTGAACAATCAGGAAGAATGCTTCGATTTCTACACGCGGTTGCTTGGCTTCAAACTGTCGGACTACATCCGCTATGGCCCCGATGCCGCGCTCCAGTTCCTGCGCTGCAATCCGCGCCATCACAGCATCGCCATGATCGACATGGGGGCGGGCAATGTGCTCCAGCACATGCTCGTCGAAATGGCTGGCATCGACGATGTCGGCCAGGCGCTCGACCGCGCGAAGCGATACGGGCTGAAGGTCGTGAGCACCTTGGGGCGGCACCGCAATGACGGGATGCTGTCCTTCTATATGCGCGGCCCCGGCGGTTTCGATGTGGAAGTCGGATGCGACGGGAAGCTCCTCGACGAGAATTGGTCGCCGAATGAATTTTGCGAAGGTGACGTGTGGGGGCATGACGGCCTGATCGAGGCTGTGGTCGAGGCAAGCGAAACTGCACGTGCGCGTGCGCAAGCGGCGTCGTCATGACGGCAACCGGCATCGACAGGGATTATCGCCTCCAGGACAGGTATGAGCGGCGCGAGGGGCGGGTTTTCCTTTCGGGATCGCAGGCGCTTGTCCGCCTGCCGATGATGCAGCGCCAGCGCGATGTGCGGGCGGGTCTCAACACGGCTGGCTTCATTTCGGGCTACACCGGTTCGCCATTGGGTGGATACGACATCGCGCTGGGGCAAGTGCCCGACCTGCTGGCGGAACATCACATCCACTTCGAACCGGGGATCAACGAAGATCTCGGTGCGACAGCAGTGTGGGGCTCGCAGCAGACCGATCTGTTCGGAAAGGCGAAATACGACGGTGTCTTCGGCATCTGGTACGGCAAAGGCCCCGGTGTGGACCGGTCCGGCGATGCGCTGAAGCATGGCAGTTATTCCGGGTCGTCGGCCAATGGCGGCGTCCTGGTTCTGGCGGGCGACGATCACGGGGCCAAGTCGTCCACCACCGCCCATCAGAGCGACCATGCCTTCATCCATTTCGGCATGCCCTATTTCAATCCCAGCTCGGTGCAGGAATATCTCGACCTCGGGCTGCACGGTTTTGCCATCTCGCGCCATTCGGGCTGCTGGGTCGGGATGAAATGCGTCACCGACATCATCGAAAGCAGCGCTTCGGTCGATATCGACCCCGATCGCCTGAACATCCGAATCCCGGAAGACGGACAGCGCAATGGCAGTCGAAATGCGCGCTGGGGCGTGCCCGCGCTCGTCGCAGAAGAACGGCAATATGACGACCGCCTGCCCGCGGTGCGCGAATATGTCCGCCTAAACCACCTCAACCGCGAGGTGATTTCATCGCCCAAGCGCAATCTGGGCCTGATTACGACCGGCAAGGCGCATCTCGACGTGATGCAGGCGCTCGAAGATCTCGGCCTCGACGAGGCAGGCTGTGCGGCTGTGGGTCTGTCGGTGTTTAAGATTGCCATGCCCTGGCCGCTGGAGCCAGAGGGGATCCTGGAGTTTGCCGATGGGCATCGCGAAATCCTCGTCGTCGAGGAAAAGCGCCCGGTTATCGAAGATCAGATGGCGAGCCTCTTGGTCAACCGCGCGGCTGCGCCGCTGCTGCTTGGCAAGTCCGGCCCCGACGGAACGCCGCTGGTCCCGGCGGTCGGCGAGATAACGCCACTGATCGCGGCACGAGCGATTGCCGCGCGTCTGATCGCCATAACAAATGACGGTGATATACGCGCGGCCATCGAACGGTTGGAGGCGGAAAGCGCGCCTCCCGTCCTTCCTGCCAAGACGCTGGCACGCATGCCCAGCTTCTGTGCGGGTTGCCCTCATAACCGTTCGACAAAGGTCCCTGAGGGCAGCGTGGCATTCGGCGGGATCGGCTGTCACGGCATGGCTACCTTCCTCCCGGAACGCCAAACACCTACCCTGTTCCAGATGGGCGGCGAGGGTGCGCCCTGGATCGGCATTTCGCCATTCACGGAAACGGAACACATTTTCCAGAATCTGGGGGATGGAACCTACTACCACTCCGGCCTGCTGGCCATCCGCGCCGCCGTGGCCGCCGGCGTGAACATCACCTACAAAATCCTCGCCAACGACGCGATCGCGATGACCGGCGGGCAGGACATCGCCGGCAAGATGCGGGTCGATACGCTGAGCAGGCAGGTTCATGCCGAAGGCGTGAATTCCATTGCCATCGTCAGCGATGAACCGGATGCTTATCCATCCGATGCAGTTTTCGCGCCGGGAACGCGAATCCACCACCGCGACGATATGGACGCCGTGCAGCGCCGGATGCGGGAAACCCCCGGGGTTACCGCGATCATCTATGACCAGAATTGCGCCACCGAATTACGGCGCCGGCGCAAGCGCGGGCTGGCCCCCGATCCAGATGTCCGGCCCTTCATCAACACCAGGGTGTGCGAAGGGTGCGGGGATTGCTCGGTGCAATCGAACTGTATCGCGGTAGAGCCGGTGGGAACCCAATTCGGCCGCAAGCGCCGGATCAACCAGTCCGCCTGCAACAAGGACATGTCCTGCACCGATGGCTATTGCCCCAGCTTCGTACTGGTGAAGGGCGGGCAGCCGCGCCGAAGAGCGGGCCGCCAGAGCGACTACGAAGCGCATGTCGGCGCACTTCCGACGCCTGCTCTCGCCCCGGTCGACACGCCGTTCAACCTGCTCGTGACCGGTATTGGCGGATCGGGCGTTGTCACGCTGGGGGCAATCCTGGGCATGGCGGCCCATCTGGAAGGCAAGGGCTGCTCCGTCCTCGATGTGACCGGGCTTGCCCAGCGCAACGGACCCGTCACCAGCCACGTCAAGATTGCCAGCTCGCCAGACGGCTTGAAGACCAGCCGGATAGCGCGGGCCGATCTCGTCATCGGCAGCGATATGGTGGTGACCGCTTCGGCCGATGTGCTGGGACGAATGCGCGCAACGGCGACCAATGCCGTCGTCAACAGCCGCGTCGCGCCGACTTCGGATTTTGCCAGCAATCCCGATCTCGACCTTGGGACCGAGGACATGACCAAGGCGATCGCCGCACGCGCCAGCCAGGCCGAATTCGTCGAGGCCGGACGGGTGGCATATGCGCTGACCGGGAACGAGGTTGCTGCCAATCTGATGCTCGTCGGGTTTGCCGCCCAGCGTGGCTGGCTGCCGATTTCGCTCGATGCGCTCGACCGGGCCATCGAACTGAACGGGGCGGCGCTCGAGATGAACCGCGCGGCGCTGGCCTGGGGCCGGCTGATGGCGCACGATCCCGCTCTGATCGAAGGGCTTCTCTCCTCCAAAGGTGTCCACGATGAGGGCCGTGTGTCGGCCGCCGAACTCAGCGCCGACAATGCCAGGGAGCTAACCGAATATCAGGATCGGGCTTATGCACGGCGCTATCTCGATCTGGTGGAGGAGGCCCGCGAAGCAGAAGCGCGCCTGGCAAATGGCGATGGCCGTTTCGCGCTGGCGGTCGCGCGCTATTATTACAAACTGCTCGCCTACAAGGATGAGTACGAAGTCGCCCGCCATCTCAGCAGCGAGAGGTTCAGGGCCGCGATCTCGGAGGAATTCGAGGGGGATTACACGCTTGAATTCCTGATGGCTCCACCGATCCTGCAACGCCGCGATCCCGTGACCGGACGTTATCCCAAGCGGCGCTTCGGCCGCTGGATCTTGCCTGCGCTGCGCGGCCTGGCGCGGCTCAAGGGGCTGCGTGGGACGCTGTTCGATCCCTTCGGCTATTCGGCGCATCGAAAGCTCGAAAGGTCGCTGATCGACACTTACGAACGCGATGTTGCGATGCTCGTCTCGCAGCTTGACGAGGACAATTACGAAACGGCGATCCGCCTCGCCGGATGGCCTGAGCACGTGCGTGGCTACGACACAGTGAAGGACGAACACCTCGCGGCAGCCGAGAAGAAGCGCGCTGCGTGGCTTGCCGAACTGGATTTCGCAGGTTCCGGGCACAATCCGGACACCCGGATATCACCCCACCTCGAAAAGGAAATTGCATGACCATCTTGCAGAGAAGGGCTGCTGTCGTGACGGGCGGCGGACGCGGCATCGGACGCGGGCACTGCCTCGCCCTGTCCGAGGCCGGCGCGAGCGTTGTGGTGAACGACATCGATGCCGAGGTCGCAGGCGAAACCGTATGCGATATCGAGGCGCGTGGCGGCCGGGCCATCGCGAGCGATGCGAACATCGCGTCGCGGCACGGCGCCGAAAGTCTTGTCGGTCAATGCGTCGAGGCATTCGGCGGGATCGACATTCTGGTGAACAATGCCGGCAATCTGAAAGATCGTTCGTTCCTCAAGATGACCGACGAGGAATTCGATGCGGTCTGGCAAGTGCATGTCAAAGGGACGTTCTGGTGCAGCCAGGCGGCGGCACTCGCGATGAGAGAGGCAGGGCGGGGCGGCTCCATCGTCAACACCACGTCGGGTGCACATTTCGGCAGTTTCGGGCAGACGAACTATGCGGCGGCCAAGGGCGCCATCGCCTCCATGACCTATACCTGGGCGCTGGAACTTGCCCGTTACGGGATCAGGGTGAACGCTATCGGTCCCACAGGCACAACGCGCATGTCCGATACGTTTGCCGGCAAGCCGCTGCCGTTTGTCGACCCGGAACTGAACGGTCATCTCGTGGCGTTCCTGTGTAGCGATCATGCAAAGGGCGTCAGCGGGCAGGTGTTCGGGTCCGGCGGCGACCGTGTCGCACACATGGTTCAACCCCACTACGGCAAGACGCTGATCCGCGAAGGTGGCTGGAGCCTCGACGCGCTGGAAACGCATTTTGGCCAGCTTGCCGGACAGTTCGGCGCGCTTGGGATGCTGGGCCAGCCATACCCCTTTCATGATGGGGTCGGCCCGCAGGGCGGCGCGGCATGAGCCAGGCTGCGCCCTTCATGGATCAGACCGCCATTGTCGGGATCGGCCAGACCGAATTCGGCAAACGGTTGGAGCAGACCGAATTGCAGCTGGCCTGCATCGCCATCCGCAACGCGCTGGACGATGCGGGTATCGATCCATCTCAGGTCGATGCGCTGGGTTGCTTCACCCAGGAAACCAACCCGGAGTTTGAGATCGCTCGAAATCTCGGCTTTGGCGAGCTGCATTTTTTTAGCCAGGTGGCGCATGGCGGTGGCGCGGTGTGCGGCGCCATCGGTCAGGTCGCGATGGCGATTGCCCTGGGCATCGCGAAGGTCGGCGTCGTGTGGCGGTCGCGCAAGCGGGGGGACCCTTCCAAACGTCAATGGGCGGGGGTCGATGCGCGGATCGGCGATCACTGGAAATGGTCGCGCCCGCATGGCCTTTCGCGTCCGGTGGACGAAGTGGCCATGCTGATGCGGCGCTATATGCACGACCATGGGGCCACGCGTGAACAGCTGGGCGCGGTGGCGCTGGCGCAGCGCGCCTTTGCCAGCCGCAATCCCGACGCCCTGATGCGGGACCGCGCATTGACCCTTGCCGATTATGTCGATGCACGGATGATTTCAGACCCGCTTTGCCTGTTCGACAATTGCCTTGAAAGCGATGGCGCGATTGCGCTGGTGCTGACATCTGCCGAACGCGGGCGGGACTGTCCTCACGCCCCGGCGTTGATCCATGCTTTTTCCCAAGGGATGGCACGCGAGCATCAGCTGATGACCGATTATCACGGGGCGGATCCCTTCGTCAGTTCGTCGGCCGCGACCGCCCGCAATCTGTGGCGGCAATCCGATATTGGGCCGCAGGATATCGACGTCGCACAGATTTACGACGCATTTTCCCCATTGGTCCTCTTCAGTCTGGAAAATTACGGTTTTTGCGGCCGCGGTAAGGCTGCCGAACTGGCCGCAGCCGGCGCGTGGGGGGAAGGGGGCATGCTTCCGGTCAACACGTCGGGCGGCAGCCTTTCCGAAGTGTATCTGCACGGGGCCAATCTGGTGACCGAGGGCGTGCGCCAAATCCGCGGAGCCTCGCCGAACCAGGTCGTGGACGCACGCAACTGCTTCATCAGCACATGCGATAGCACGCCGAATGGCGCGCTCATCCTTCGACGGGAATAGGAGGCAAGGGCCATGACATCAGCATCGGCAGGCGCAGCATTCGACGTCGGGATCGTAACCGCCAACGAACAGGGCATGCGCGATTTCTACGAAACCGTACTCGGTTGCCACCATGTGGCAACGATTCCTATTGGCGAGAACAGGCTGGTCAAGCTGCGTCTCGGTGAAAGCCATCTGAAACTTTATGTTCCGGCGGTAGAACTCCCGGCTGTCGATCGGGCCGGAGCTTGGCCGGATCGAGCCGGCATCCGCTACTTCACGGTCCTGGTGGACGACATCTGCTCACTCGTTGAACGATGCCGCGCCCATGGCGCGCCGGTAACAACGGAAATCGTGGAATTGCCAGGCGGCCGGTTTGCAGCTTTCATCCAGGACCCGGACGGAAACGCGATCGAGCTGTTTCAGGACACCGGAAAAGCCGATCGTTGACCTTCAGGAAAGGCCCCTCAATGACCAACTCGCAAGCCAAGCCAACCCTCGTCATAACCGGCGCAAGCAAGGGTATCGGCCTGCAAACCGCGCGGCTGTTTTCGCAAAACGGATATCGGGTCGTAAATATCTCGCGCGGGCCCATACCGCTCGAAGATGCAGTGCAGATCGACGCTGATCTGGCCGATCCGGAATGGATCGAGCAGGCCAGGACGCCGCTTGAAGATGCGCTGACCGGCTCCGAAGAAGTCTGCCTTGTTCACAACTGCGCGGTCCAGCTGCCGGGTGCAATCGACCAGATCGATCCGGGGGATCTCAGGAGAACGCTCGAAATCGCGGTGGTCGCCCCGGCGATTCTCAATCGCGCGGTCCTGCCGTTCCAGAAGCCCGGCTCGTCCATCATCTATGTCGGCTCGACGCTGAGCCAGAGGGCGAGCCGGGGCCTCGCCGCATATGTCGCCAGCAAGCACGCGGTAGTTGGCTTGATGCGCAGCACGGCGCAGGATCTGGGCGGCACGGGTATCCACACCGCCTGCGTCTGCCCTGGCTTCACCAACACCGAAATGCTGCAGGAATATGGTGGCGAGGCGATGGAACACCTCAAATCGCTCGTGCATGAAAAAAGACTGATCGAACCGGATGAAATCGCGAGGGTTCTGTTATTCGCCGCGCGAAATTCCGTAGTCAACGGATCGGTGATTCAAGCGGAACTGTGCTTTGTTCAACCATGAGTACGGCGCGAAAATTGGACAAAGCGAGTTTAATGTGAGCAATTTTTCAGTTTTTCTGGCATTCTAGATCTCGTTACGAAGGCGGTCAGTCATTTCGCTTTCGTGGGGGAGAGGGAAACAGGTTGGGCGTGGTGGGAAACCTGGCTGGGTTTTCGGGAGCTACCGCGCAAAGCGAAGCATGCGCCGGCCTGTCGAAATGGGAGAGAGAACAGATGACCGTACTGGATGCCCAACTCGCACCGCGCAAAGTGCCGCAGCAACAACGCGCGCAGTTCACCGTGGACTGCATCCTCCGGGCCGCCGAGTCGATCATCATGAAAAGCGGTTACGATGCCGCCAACACCAATCACATCGCGGAAGTCGCCGGTGTCAGCATCGGTTCGCTGTACCAGTATTTCTCGAGCAAGGAGGCGATCGCCGCCGCGCTGGTGGAAAACGCGGTTATCAACGCGACCGAAGTGCTGCGCGATTGCCTGATTGAAAACATGGCGAAACCGCTGGCGGAATCGTCCCAGGCGATCATCAGGACCATCCTCGAAACCCGCAAGCAGTACAGCTTCATTTTTCTCCGCTTGCCGCGTGAAGTGCCCAAACTGGGCCGGTTGTCACGCACGGTTACGACCGAGAAGTTCCTCTACCACACGATCCACTCCTATTATCAGCAGCACCGATCGGAGATAAATGTCGACGATCTCGAAGTGGCGATGTTCGTGTCGGAACACATCATCGTGGGCAGTATCGATGCCTATCTGGAGAACAATTCGCCCGCCATCACGGACGAACAGCTGATCCAGCAGCTTTCCGATGCTTTCGTCAAATACCTGACAAAATAGCCGGATCAGGAACACCACAATGGATTTCGATTTCGATGCCGACCAGGTAGCCTTCGTTGCGCAGGTGCGGGAGTTTCTGGACGAGGTGCGGCAATGGCCGGACGCCGATGACATCATGTGCCCGGAACGGGAATCGGATTCCATCCTTGCCGATACGCCGGCGCGGCGGGCGTTCAACAAGGAACTCGCGCGGCGGGGATATCTCGGGCTGTCATGGCCCAGGGAATATGGCGGCCAGGAAAAGCCGGGAATTTATGAATACCTCCTCAATGAGGAACTTTCGCGGGTCGGGGCGCCGCTTATCGGCAAGGGTGTCGGCTGTGTCGGCCAGACCTTGATCCGGCATGGGTCGGACAAGCTCAAAGCCGAATTCCTGCCGAAGATATTGGCGGCCGATGTGGAATTCGCCCTCGGTTATTCGGAGCCTCATGCGGGATCGGATCTGGCCTCGCTGCGGTTGCGGGCCGACCGGGTGGAGGGGGGCTGGCTGCTGAACGGTCAGAAGATGTTCACTACTTCGGCGCATTTCGCCGACTGGTACTGGCTGGCCGCACGTACCGATTTTGATGCGCCCAAGCACAAGGGCATCAGCCTCTTCCTGCTGCCAATGGACCAGTCGGGCATTACCATCCAACCGATCGAAACGATGGGCGAGCATGTCACCAATCAGGTGTTTCTCGACAACATCTTCGTCCCGGACGACTATCTGGTGGGCGAACTCAACCGGGGCTGGACTTATATCTGCGAAGCGCTCGATTACGAACGTTTCACCTTCTATACATACAGCCCGCTGGAAGAAAAACTGAAGGCACTCAAGGGTTTGCTGGGCGGGCGCTACAGTGATGCGGATGGCTCGACGGGTCTGCCCCAGGTTCGCCGCGGCCTGGCCCAGCTGACCGCAGATGTGCAGATGGCCAAGATGCTTCAGCGGCGCGTGATCTATGCTTCCTCGCAAGGTCGGGTCCCAACCATCGAAGCGGCCATGTGCAAGCTCTACAGCACCGCGCTCCATCAGCGCATGGCCGATTTCGCTATCGACAGCCTGGGGCCGCAAGGCGTTGTGCACAAGGACGATCCCGCCTCGCCCGGAGGCGGGAAATGGGAGTGGTCCTATCGCGCGACCGCGCTCGACACGATCGGGGCGGGCACGTCGGAAGTGCAGAAGAACATCATCGCGCGGCGCGAATTGAGATTGCCGCTCGAGTTCTGATCATGGCCCGGCCCTTGCCAACGAGGGTCGAAAGTCGGGATGTGCGATGTCGACAAGTGCAGCAGCGATTTCGCACGCAGTCTTGCCCCTGAGATCGGCAATCCCGTATTCCGTAACCACATAATCGACCTCGCTTCGGGCCAGTGTAATCGGTGCGGTTTCGGAAGGGCGCGCCACGATCCGTGACTTCTTGCCGGTCGAATCGACAGACGGCAGGGCGATGATCGATCCGCCGTCTCGCGAACGATGGGCCGCGGAACAGAAGTCGGGCAGTCCGCCCGCCGCGCTCATCGGGATGGGGCCGAACCCTTCGGAATTGACCTGCCCGAACAGATCGACCTGCAAGGCGGAATTGATTGCCATGAACCGATCAATCCCCGCCAGCACGCGTGGACTGTGCGTATGGCTGACCGGGCGAAGCTGAAAATCCTCTCGTCCGTCCAGCCAGGCGTAGAACCCGCTGGACCCGACTATCGTTGCGCAGGTCACACGATATGCAGGATCGAGCGCGCCGGCTTCGATCAGGCTGCGGATCTGGTCGGTGACGATCCCCGAGTGGATTCGCAGCTTACGCTTGGCTGTCAGCCGATCGAGGACAAGGGTTGGGACCTTCCCGATACCGAACTGGATCGTCGCCCCGTCATTAACAAGTTTGGCGACATTGGAAGCGATTTCGAGACCGGAAGCGTCCGCGATGGCGGCGACGGGAGATAAGCTGAGCGGGGCGCTGTCGTCGATGTAGACCCGGTGAAAGCGGTCGACATGAATTTGATTGCCATGGGCAATCCTGGGCATCTCCGGCGAGGCAAAGGCGACGACCCGTTTCGACACCGCGAGTGTTTCTGCCGTAAATTCCGCCGATAATCCCATGGAGACGTAGCCTCGCGCGTCCGGCAGGCTGGTCGGGATAAACGCCAAGTCGGGCGCAAATCGGCCGATATGATCTGCGATTGCGTGGTAGGTAGAGATGATTTGCCGATAATGCGGCAGAGGGATCGAAGGCGGGAAAAAGCCTGCGCTGTCGTTGGATGCGTGCAGGATCGGGTGATCGAACGCGTTGATGCCTGACACGAAGGTGGTGAGCGCGGACACATGGGCGATGTCGCCTGTTCGGCCTGACAATGCTTCGCGCAGCACCAGCGGCTCTGCCGAAGTTCCGGACAGCAGCAGGCGC
Organism: Qipengyuania sp.; assembly: GCA_048268145.1. Taxonomy (GTDB): domain Bacteria; phylum Pseudomonadota; class Alphaproteobacteria; order Sphingomonadales; family Sphingomonadaceae; genus Qipengyuania. The sequence continues at coordinate 23,082 of JBLWWC010000001.1, forward strand.
TCACTGTCGCTCAGCAGGCGCAGCAGCGCCGTTTCGGAAAGCTTTTCGATCAAGCTTGCGCTTTCAGCCGACGCTTGGCCGAAACGTGATCGGCATCCGGCAATAACCTTGCAGGAACTCGCCAGTGATCCGCTCGCAGTCCTCGCGCTGGACCTCGAACTCGCCGACCGACGAGAGAATCTCCTGCAAGAGCACCTTGCCCTCGAGCCTCGCCAGATGCTGACCGAGACAGAAATGCAGGCCGGTTCCAAAAGACAGATTGCGCCGCTGTCGGCGGGTAATGTCGAAAAGCGCCGGATTGTCGAACTCGCGCTCGTCACGGCAGGCTGCGGCATAGAGGAACAGCACCGACTGGCCCGGGCGCATGGTTTCGCCGTGCAATTCCACCTCCTGGCACACCCGGCGGCCAAGCATGTTGGTGGGCTGATCGAACCGCGCTGCTTCCTCGAACGCGGCCGCGCAAAGGGTCGGATCGTCCCTCACCATGTCGAGTTGCTGTGGATTTTCCGCAAGATTGTAGATCGTGCAGGCTGTCGTCAGCGGAAGCGTATCGGAGCCGGTGATGACCATTGCAAAAATGCTGAAGAAGATTTGCTCGTCGGTCAGCCGTTTGTCGTCGATTTCGGCATTGAGCCAGGTGACTATATGGCTGTGTTCGGCTGGCGGGTGCTTGCGATATTTGTCGATCAGGTCGAGGATATATTCGCGCGCCTCGGCAAAGGCCTGACCGCCCTTGGCTGTCGTGCCGCGAACGCCAGGTTCGCGCAGATAGAAACGATCGATGAAGCCCCGAATGTGCAGCGCCTCTTCGTACTCCAGCCCGATAAAGGCGGCGATCAGGCGCAACGCAGTGCGGCTGGCCAGCCGATAGACGTCGAGCTGTCCCGCCTCCAGCATCGGCGCGATCTCGGCTTGCACCACACCGCGGACATGGTCTTCGACAAGCGCGATCTTGTCTTTCATGTACGATCGCCCGATCAGCCCCCTGGTCCGGCCATGGGCGGGCGGGTCCATAAACAGGAACACTTCCGGCTGCGGCGCGGTCGAAAGGAACAGCGCGTCGGGCGAGGTTCCGAATTTCGCGGTATAGGAATTGCGATCCATGCTCGCATTCCAGATATCCTCGAACCGCGTGAGCGCCCAGCAATCGAGTTCTTCGATGAAGTATGCGGGCGCTTCGTCCTGCATCTGCCGATAAGTGTCCCATGGATGTGACCACAGGCTTTCGTCATAGGGAGAATACTGGATCGACATCAGCGGCCTCTTTCTTGCTTGTCGGGCGACATCGCGGTGACCGCTTGTGCGACGGCATCGGCGTGCTCGCGCCCGTGGTGAACATTCGCCTGGAGGCTGGCGCAGTGGTCGAGGAAATCATCCAGCGGCGTATGGGCGCTCTTGCGCAGCAACTGCTTGGCCAGGCGGAGCGCGCGGCGCGGCTTTGCGGCAAACTGGCGCGCCAGCGATGTCGCGTGATCGAGCAGGTCGTCCGGCTCGCACAGCTCCATGAACAGGCCGAATGACAGCGCTTCGTCGGCGTTTACGGTGCGGCCCGAAAACGACATTTCAGCCGCCCGCTGCGGCCCGACGATGCGAGGCAGGAACCATGCCCCGCCATCGCCGGGGACCAGCCCCAGATTGACGAAAGATTCGGCAATCTTTGCCCGGGTCGATCCCAGGCGAATATCGCACATGCACGCTAGGTCCAGGCCCGCGCCGATGGCCGCGCCGTTCACCGCAGCGATTGCCGGGACATCCAGCCGATAAACGGCGCGCGTCATCTCCTGAATACCGGTGCGGTAGGCATCGGATATCGCAGCAGGCTCGCCGGCAAACATGCCGGTCCTTGCGGCCATATCCTTGATATTGCCACCGGATGAAAATGCCCGGCCATCGCCGATGAGGATCAGCGCGCCGACATCCTGTTCGGTATTGATCCAGCGGCAGGTCGCAACAATGTCGTCGACCAGCGCCGTACCTGTCAGCATGTTGCGCACATCGTCGCGGCAGAAGCGCAGCGTGGCGATACCGTCGACGAGGGTCAGTTCGCTGTCCCGGCAGTCTGGGCGGCGGGCGCTCATGCAGGTGCTCCCGACCGCTCTGCTGCGAGTATTGCGTCGTGTCGCGCCGTTAGCATTTCCCAGAATTTGCCCGGTCGCTGCATCAGGACCATCCTGGCCAGATGCCGTGCCCAGTGGCTTTCGCTGCCGAAGTCGCGTCGCCATTTCTGCGCAGGGAGGGAATAGCGATGCAGCGGGTATTCCTGCGTGAAACCGATCGCCCCGTGCACCTGATGCGCGATGTCGAACAGGGTGTCGGCAGCCTTGCCCACCCTCCATTTCGCGGCGGCGATTTCGAACTCGGCGTCACCAAGCGCCACTGCCTGGCAGGCGCTGGCGGTGGCACAGGACGCTGCCGCGCTTTCCTCCAGCGCGACGGCCATCTGGTGCTGGATCGCCTGGAAGCCGGCGAGGGGCCTGCCGAACTGATGGCGATCGCGAACATGGCGGAGCGAAAGCGTCACCATGGTTTCGAGAGCGCCGGCGATCTGGCAAGCGCGCATCAGGGCGGCCTGCTGGAAATAAGGGGCGGGATCGGCCGCGATCCGCCCGCTATCGATCACCGCATCTTCACCGACCTGCGCCGGATCGAAGGGGTTGGCTTGCGACTTGCCGCAGCGATCGGCGGCAACGTCCACCAGCGACCAGTTTCCCCGATCGATCACGAGCATCCAGTCTGCCGACGGCCCCGATGCGATCTGTGTCGCGCCCGCCGATCCGTGGTTTGGCGTGGCGGTGAGCGCGAAGCCGCCAATGCCTTGCGGTGCATGCGGGGTCAGCGCGGCGAGCCACGATCTTGCTAGCACGGTCTCATTCGCCGGAACGGGCAGGCCATGCGCGCCGCTGGCTTTGAAGACGATGTCGGCATCGTTCCAGTCGCCTGCAAACTCGCCCGGTTCCGCAGGCCGGAGCAGGTCCGGCAGGCCAAGCAGTTCGATTTCCCGCCAGCTTTCGCGAGGGTCGGCGTCGGTATCTGCGGCGATGGCGGCGAACAGGCGGTCCACCGTTTCGCGGAGGAGGGATCGATGCTCGCTCATCGCAGACCTACCTCCCGTGCGATGATCCCACGCAAGATTTCACGGGTTCCGCCGCGAAGAGAAAAGGACGGAGAGCTGGCAATGAGATGCTCGAGCGTGGCGATGAAATCCGGCCCCGCATTGCCGAACGAAGGTGACGGAAAAATACCTGCCAGGCCGCGCGGGATCGATTGTTCGTACCGCGCCCCCTGATCCTTGACGATCGCAGCTTCCAGCATCGGCGTTTCCCCCCGGTCGAGCCGGGCGGCAACGGACAGCGACATCTGCCTGAGCGTCCAGAGTTCTGCAGCCCAGCCGCCCAGCAGCGAGAGCGTTTCTTCATCCGCGTCGTCGGAGAGCGCTTCCAGCGCCATCTCAAGCAGGACATGGCTGCTGAGAAACCGCTCGGGGCCGCTGCGCTCGAGCGCGAGCTCGGCGGTCACTTGTGCCCATCCCTGACCTTCATGCCCGAGCAGCATATGGTCGGGTACGAAGACGTCATCGAAGAACACCTCGCAGAAGTGCGTGGCTCCGGTCTGGTCGGTGATCGGCCGGATCGTCACGCCTTCGCTCGCGAGGTCGATGATCAGCTGGCTGAGCCCGTTTCGTGAAGGTCCGGCATCGCGTTTGGCGGTGCGGACCAGGGCGATCATGTAATGCGATTTGTCGGCGTGCGTGGTCCATATCTTGGAACCATTGACCTGCCATCCCCCATCGACCCTGATAGCCTGCGTTGTCAGCGAGGCGAGGTCTGAACCCGAACCGGGCTCGCTCATGCCGATGCAGAAGAAGACCTCCCCGGCGGCAATGCGGGGCATCAGCCTCGATTTGAGATCGTTGCTCCCATATTTCAGAATGACAGCTCCGCTTTGCCGGTCGGCAATCCAGTGCGCAGCCACCGGTGCGCCTGCTGCGAGAAGTTCCTCGACCACGGTGTAGCGTTCCAGCTGGGTGGCATCCGATCCGCCCAGTTCTTCGGGCCATGTCATCCCGATCCAGCCGCGCCCGCCAATGTCCCGGCTCAGCGCCTCGTCCCAGCCGGACCAGCTCTGCGCCCTTACCTGCGGGGGCAAGTCGTCGATCCGCTCGCCAAGAAAGGCGCGAATATCCCGCCGCAGCGCGGTGTTGTCCGGCGACACGCGGACCGGTTCGAAACGTGCGTTCATAGTCGAAAGCCGTGCTTCGCGGGGCAGGAGGGGCCGTTGCCCAAGCGACATTTCCAAGGAATACTGAACATTCCCGTGGGCTAGCCGCGCGCTACGTCACCAACATCTCGCATTCGGCTCACTTGTTGTCGCTTGCCTGTCGTTTTTCTACGAGAGGGGGTTGGTCTATGTGGCGATGTGGAACCCCCCATCGACCGAGAGATGCTGGCCGGTGACGTAGCTGGCTGCATCGGTCAGGAAAAACCAAGTTGCCGGCGATACTTCTGCCGCATCGGCAAACCGGCCCAACGGGATTTGAGCCAGATAGCGTTCGCGGAAGCGTTCGTTGCGGATCGTCTCAGTCATCGGGGTTTCCACGACGCCGTAGCAGATGCTGTTGACAGTGATTCCGTATCTGGCCCATTCGCGCGCCGCGCTCATCGTCAGGCCCAGCACCCCGGATTTTGCCGCCCCGTAGTTGATCTGGCCAATTGTCCCTCGCCGTCCGGCATCGGAGGATATGTTGACGATCCTGCCTGGCGATCCGTCGCCTCTCTGCGACTTTTCGATCAAGGCCCGGCCAACTGCGCGCAGGCACAGGAAGGCGCCCGTCAGATTGACGTCGATAACCTGTTGCCAGGTTTCGAGTGTCATTTCGTGCGCCAGGGCCGCACGCACGACACCTGCATTGTTGATCAGCCCATCGACATCGCCAAAGCGGCTTATGGTCGAGGCGACCAGTCCGTCGACCTCGCTTTCATTGCCGACATTTGCTGCAAAGCATGCCAGATTGGGATTGTCGATTTCGTCGCGGGCCTGTTCCAGCGCTTCGGCGTTGATATCGACAAGCGCGATATTCGCGCCGCGCTCCAGGCCGAATTCCACCAGGGCGCGGCCAACTCCCTGTGCGCCGCCGGTGACGATGATCGTGCGGCCTTCCAGGCCGAAAGCGTCGGTCATGTGTAATCTCCGATGATGGAAGTGCGTGAAGTCAGCAGGTGCCGATCACGGAAATGCTGCACACATTCTTGTTTGGGAACCCGCCAAGATTGTGCGTCAGGCCCAGCTTGGGGGCGGCAAGCTGGCGTTCGCCCGCCCTGCCGCGCAGTTGGAGGTAGATTTCGTAGACCATGCGCAGTCCGGTGGCCCCGATGGGATGGCCGAAACATTTCAGGCCGCCATCGAGATTGCACGGGATTGCCCCGTCCGCATCGAACATCCCGGCAAGGACGTCGCGCCAGCCCTGGCCCGGTTCCGAAAGGCCCAGATCTTCCATCGTCACCAGTTCGGTGATCGAAAAGCAGTCATGCACCTCGATCAGATCGAGTTCCTGGCGCGGGTTCTCGATGCCGGCCTCTCGATAGGCCCGCTGCGATGCCAGCCGCGTCGTCAGCGCATGGCTGCCGTCCCAGCCATCATATCCGATCTCGGAACCATTGCTGAGCGCCAGTTGCATCGATTTGACAGTGACGAGAGGGTCCCGATCCATCAATTTGCGGGCGATTTCCGGGGTGGTCACGATTGCACAGGCCGATCCGTCACTCACCCCGCAGCAGTCGAACAGACCCAGCGGATAGGATATCATGGGTGCGTTGAGGATCTTGTCCTTGTCGATCCGCTTGCGCAGATGGGCCTTGGGGTTTTTCGCGCCATTTTCATGGCTCTTCCACGAAACATGCGCCATCGCCTGCTTCAATTCGTCCATCTCGATGCCATGAGCATCGACATAGGCGCTGGCGAACTGGGCAAAGCTGCCGGGCGCCGTAACGCTGGGGAACCAGAGGTCTTCGAACGTCCCCTTGGTCCTCTCTGGCAGGCCGCCATAGCCAGTGTCCTTCAGCTTCTCGACACCGAGCGCGAGAGCGACATCATACGCCCCCGACGCGACGCCATACACGGCTCCGCGGAGCGCTTCGGTCCCGGTTGCGCACATATTTTCGACGCGGGTCGCGGCGATGTTTGGCAGGCGCAGCGTGGTCGACAGGGACAGGGCGGATTTGCCCGGTCCCTGATCGTCGGAGGAAAGCCCAAACCAGGCCGCCTCGATCCGGTCGCGGTCGATGCCGGCATCCGCCAGCGCTTCTTCGAAGGCCTCCACCATGAGATCTTCGGCGCTGCAATCCCAGCGTTCGCCGAAACGCGAACAGCCCATGCCGACGATTGCCACCTTGTCGCGAATACCCTCAGCCATTGACCAGTTCCTCCTTGGCTTGCGCGGCCTTGCGGTCGCTTTCCAGTTCGCGCGGCGGAACGGCCTTCCAGCAGTAGCGGCGGAACCCGCGTTGGGTGTCGATGTCCTTGATGCGGAACTGCATTTCGAGAGGCGATCCGACCGCGAGTTCTCCCGGCGCGAAATCGCTGAATTCGAGCATGGCGACGCCGCCGCCCTCGAAACGGATATTGCCGTACATCAGCGGCGGGTTGAACGATAAGGCGAGCCAGTCCTCGGTGAAGGATTTCACCGACGCCCGCTTGTGGGCAAAGGGTTCTGCCTCCTGCGTATCGGTTTCGCGGCAATCGGGGTTCACGCAGACGCGGCTGCGCGGAAACTGGGCCGTGCCGCAAGCGCTGCAACGGCCACCGACAAACCTGGTGACGGTATCGCGGTGGCGGAAGAAGGCCGATTGGGCGGTGCGGTTGTCCCGCTCGGCCCGCATGCCCCAGTCCATCTCCACCAGTCCGTTGAAGGACAGATATCGCAGATAATTGTCGTCTTCGACGCCATCGGCCAGCATGGCCTGCGCTCCGGTCAGCTTCGCCGCCTCGGCAACGCGCTCGGTGGCCTTTAGCAAGATCGCCTCCGCACCCTGACCATATCCGAGCACCACGATGTAATCGCCCGGCTTGGCTTTCTGGAGCACCGAGGTAAGCAGCAGCAACGGATGCGCGCAGCCGGTGTCGCCGCACTGTCCGGCAATGTCGTCGGGAAGGGCGGCGGTGGAGATATCGCTGGCTTTCGCCATCGCTGTCGCATCCCGGCTGTTGAGGGCGGCGGGAATAAAATGGCCGATGTCGGCAGGTTCGATGCCTGCCTTCTGTGTCAGTTCCAGAACCGTCTTGGGAATAACCTGCGCCAGCCCCTCGTCGCGGGCCCAGCGTTCTTCCAGCACATAGTCGAAAGGCTGGCCGCTGGCGCGATAGTGGTCGGTGAAATCCAGCGAGACGGCATGTGCAGCGATGAACTCGGCAAGCACGTCTCCTGTTCCAACGGCAATGGCAGCGGCTGCATCGCCCAATCTCATTTCCTGCGCACTGCCAGGGCGCGCCAGGCGCTTGTCGGCAGCGACGACCAGGGCGCAATCCGGCCCCTCCAGCGCAAGGCGCAAGGAAGCAACGCCCGCCTTGAGCGCACCGCCGATATCGACTGCGGAAATGCTGTCCGATAGCCCGGCTGCAGCACCGATCAGGCCCGCATTCTGCCGGTCCGCAAACGGCATGGTTGTCGATGCGAAATACAGCGCTCTTATAGAGTTGGTGTCCGGCAGGTAGTCGACGGCGTGGCGGCCTGCGGCAACCGCCATGGTGATGCTGTCCTCGTCATGCGAACAGATCGCCTTGTGGCCCTTCGCCATGCCCGACGCTGCGGGCACGGCCCAGCCTATCGCCGCCGCGATGGCCTCTCGGGTAAGCCTGCGCCGGGGCATATAGGCGCCGAACGATGTTATTCCGCGTTGCATCAACTCATGCTCCGTTCCGATGATGGGCGGCACTCTTGCGAGAGCGGGAACCACGGCGTCCATCCGCTCACCCACCACCTCACGGATTGCCCGTCGACGAGGCGGCTAGAGTATGCGCCGCTCAGCTTGAACTCGCATCGATCCGCGTAGCCGCGCCCCTCGTGGCGAGGCCGGTTTGCGAGTTTGAACTGAGGATAGCGCGCCCTAGGTCGTCGCGCTGCGGCCAGCGGATATCTGCCAAACGGGTCGCGGAAAAATCAGGAAGCGGAACATGGCCCCCATTGAAGAAAGCGAACATCTGGGAATGCTGCGCGACACGCTGCGACGCTTCATCGACAAGGAAATGCCGCGCGACAAAGTGGCCGCGTGGGACAAGCAGAACGTCTTCCCGCGCGAGGTGCATGACGGGCTGGTGGCGCTGGGGCTGACGGGGCTTACGGTCCCTGAAGAATTCGGTGGGTCCGGGCGCGATATCACCGCGACCATTCTGGTGATCGAGGAATTGTGTTCGCGCAGCATGGCGGTGGGCTGTGCGTACATCCAGTCCACTTGCTACGCCGGTCTCAATCTGTGTGAGGTCGCCAGCGAGGAACAGAAGAAAGCTCTTCTGCCGAAGGTTGCCGAAGAAGGCCTGATGTTTGCCTATGGCTTTACCGAACCGGATGTCGGAGCCGATCTCGCCAGCGTATCGACAACCGCACGGCGCGATGGCGACGAGCTGGTCGTCAATGGCAGCAAGCGGTTCTGCTCTGGCGCGGCAATATCAGAATATATCTATGCATTGGTTCGCACCGGCCCGGTCGAAGACAAATACCGCAACCTTTCGCTCGTCCTGATCGAACCGGATGCGCGCGGGGTCACGCTGGAGCCGCAAGATACGCTGGGGCTGAAGGGCGGGGGAACATTCGATGTCAGCTTCGACGATGTGCGAATTCCCGTGGCCAATGTGGTCGGGGGCGAGGACGGGCTGAATCAAGGCTGGCAGAAGCTGGTCGGGCCCGGTCTCGATATCGAAAAGCTGGAAGTTGCCGCGATGGCGCTTGGCATTGCCCGCGGCGCGGTTGCCGATGCGTGGGAATATGCGCAGCAGCGCGTCCAGTTCGGCAAGCCGATCTGCACCATTCAGTCGGTTCGCCACATGCTCTCGGACGTCAAGACGAAATGGGAAGCATGCCGCCTGATGACCTACAATGCGGCGCGGCTGGTGGACGATGGCGCTCCTGCCGCAGTCGAAACATCGATGGCGAAGCTGTTCGTGTGCGACACGGCGCGCGACATCGTCCTCACCTGCCAGCAAATCATGGGCGCATACGGATATGTGCGCGACTTCGATATGGAGCGTTATGTGCGCGACATTCTGGTAATGCCCATTCTTGGTGGATCGTCCGCCATCCAGCGCAACAATATCGCCAATCTGCTGAAGCTCCCTCGCTAAGCCGGGGTTCGCAGCCAGCGACCGTCAGCACCTTCCCGCATCCCAATTTCAAATTGAGCAAAAGCGAGCGCGCGGCGAGTTGTCCCGCCCGCGCTCGCTAGCCAATCTTTTCAGCGTGATAGCGAGCGCGGGGCCCCAGGGATGCCGTTTGCGCCGCGATCACGCTGGGACCGGGTGCGGTGGTGGACGAGGTGACCATGAATATCGTCAGCGGGCAGTTTGTCAGAGATTGCTGGTACGTGGCCGGGTTCGTGCATGAATTCCCGCAAGGGGCTGTCGAGGCACGTAAAATCCTGGGCGAACCGATCGCCTTTTACCGCCAGGTCGACGGGACGCTGGTCGCGCTGGCCGATCGCTGCGCCCATCGTCAGGCCCCGCTTTCGCTGGGGCGGATCGAGGGGGATGACCTGCGATGCATGTATCACGGGATAAAGTTCAGCGCGGCTGGTGAATGCGTCGAGATCCCCGGCCAGCCCGCTGTTTCGAAGAAAAGCTGCGTGAGAAATTATCCGGTTGTCGAGCGGGGCGGATGGGTGTGGATCTGGATGGGCGGCCAATCCGCCTGCGATCCCGAGCTTATCCCGCCGGTTTGTGGTTTCGATGATGCCGAATGGGTGCAGGATCACGGACAGCTCGATTACGAAGCGCCCTACGAGCTCATCAACGACAACCTGCTGGACCTGTCGCATCTCGCCTATGTTCATGCTGAATCTTTTGGCGCGACGACGGGCTGGAGCGATCGCCAGCCACGGCACGTCATGCTGGAGCGCGGGATACGCGTGGAGCGGTGGATCGAGGCCGCACCGCCCATTCCGCCACTGCCGGGGCTGGCCCCCACGGAAACGGTCGACATCCGATCCTGCTACGAATTCTGTATCCCCGGCATATTCGTCATGCGGACGTCCTTTCATCGTACGGGCGCGGCGCAGGCAGCCGATTGGGGCGATCCCGTCGATGAGGAGCTTTTCGCGCATTATTCGTGCCAGTCGGTCACCCCGATGGGGATCGACCGGTCGCGCACGCTGTTCAGCTGGGGACCGGGGCGGGCGTTCGGCGATATGGACATGGCGCGGCAGATGATCGCCATGGCGCGCCATGCGTTCCAGGAAGACAAGCTCATCATCGAGGCGCAATACGCCAACCTCGCATATCGGGATGACCGGCCTACGCTCGTGACGCAGGCCGACAAGCCGCTGACGCTCTTTCGCGGGCTGATGCAGAAGGCCCGCAACCATGAGCGCGGCGCTCCGCAATCGGATGCCGGTGATCATGCTTCCGCACCCTCGGAAACGGAGCAAATCGCTCACGCGCGATGACCGCCTGTGCGCACTGAACCGCTGAAATTATCAATCGGAGAGTCTGATGGTCGGTTATGAATGCGATATCGAACCCGGTCGAGCATTTGCCGCCCGCGAGGTCGATCAGCTGCTCGACGAGGCACGGGTGCTTGCCGGACATGACGACTTTGGCGACACCGATTTCATCGAGCCGCTCACCATGCTCGTGCAGTGCACGCGGGCGGACGCAAACCTGTCGCCGGAAGGGATGCAATCGTTCCGGCAAAATGTGCTGCGCTGTCTCGTCAACAGGCTGCGGATGCAACGCGACTTGGCGGCCCATCCCGAAATTCTCGAAGAGGAGGTCGATGATCCAATCGTGATCATCGGCCTGCCGCGTTCCGGGACCACCAAGATGCAGCGCATCCTGTCGGCACTTCCCGAAACCGATATCCAAAAAACACATCTGTGGCGGATGCTGTTTCCCGCGCCGTTCGAAAGCGGCCGGCAGCCCGATCCCGACCCGCGTATCGCGGCCGTTGCGGCGCTGGGCTTCCATTCCGACAGCAATGCCGAGCTGGCAGCCGTGCATCACATGGCCGCGCAGGAGCCGGAAGAGGATGTGCTGCTTTTCGATGCAACCTTCGATGACTGGCTATGGCCGTCTATCTACGCGCCCTCGCCAAGTTATTACGAATGGGTGATCCGCCGGCCCACCATCGGCAATTACCGATATCTGAAACGCATGTACCAATATCTGCAGTGGCAGGACGGGGGGCGCAGGGGGCGGCGCTGGATCAGCAAGAATGTTCAGCACATCGCCTCGCTCGAAGAACTGATCGCCTGTTTCCCGAAGGCAACCATAGTCCAGTGCCACCGCGATCCCCGGCAGACGATCCCGTCGCTGGCCAAACTTACCTATACGCTGTGGTCGGATTTGGTGTCCGATCTGGACCCGCATTTTGTCGGGTCGTGCATGCTCGACTGGTGGGCCCGCGCCACGGACAGATATCTCGAAACGCGTGATCGCCTGGGCGATGCGCTGAGGATCATCGACCTGCCTTACGAGCAGATCAAAGCCGACGCCGCCGGAGCCGCGATTGAGGTGGCAAGGGCAGCGGGCATTGAAATGGACGACGGCAAAGCGTCCGCCTTGCGCGAATGGGAACGGTCCAACCCGCAGCACAAGCATGGACAAAACCCCTATAGCGCCGCGCAGTTCGGCCTCGGCGAAGACGCCATCGCTCAGCGCTTTGCCACCTATATCGATCGTTTCGTGACATCCGGGAAGGGGCGCTGAGCATCATGGAAAACATGACCACGGCACAGCAGAAAGAGCTTGCCATAGAGGGGTATATCTGGGGCATCCCGCTGGTGCAGACGAGGATGTACCTCGATCTCGCGGCAAAGCTCGACCTGCCTTTCAACCAGCTGTTCGGAACGCCTGAACTGTGCACCCCGAACAGCCTGGTCCCGCTGCCCAATGTCGATACGTTATATGGGATCGGCTGGCTCGATCTGTCGGCGCAACCCCAGCTGCTGCAGGTTCCTGAAGCCGATGACAGATACTATCTTGTCCAGCTGAACGACGCCTATCTCAACAGCTTTTCCTATCTCGGGCGTCGGACCACCGGAACCCAAGCGGGCCTGTTTGCGATCTGCGGCCCGGATTGGGAGGGGGAGCTTCCCGAAAACGCCACCCGCGTCGATGCACCGACCAACCATGTGCTGGTCATCACGCGGGTGATGGTGGTCGATGCCGACGACCTGCCAGCCGCGCTTGCCGTCCAGCAGGGGCTGTCGCTTACCGGCCTGTCGGACTATCCGGCGATCACCAATCCCAACCGCCCGATAGAGGACGCTTTCAACAATTTTCCGATCCTTCGACCGGCAGAGATGGGGGCGCGGTATTTCGACGAATTGTGCGCCGGATTGGCTGAGAATCCCCCGCCCGACAGCGATCGCCCGATGCTCGAACGCCTGGCCGCGATCGGGATCGCGCCCGGTGCTGTGCCGAGCAAATCGGGCGACGAGGCGTTCGTCCGACTGCTGGAACAGGCCGCAAAGGAAGCGAACGATATCATTCACGGCAGGGCAGGGTGGCTGATCGACACCCGCGAAGTGAACGGGTGGCAGGTGAGTTACGGGATTACGCAGCGTATCGCGGATCCGCTCGACCGTGCGGTCGTTGCAAAGCTTGGCCCGGGCTGCCTGATCCCGCAGGAAGGGCTCTATTTCTCGCTCCGCCACGGCCCCGATGGTGCGCCGCTAAGCGGGGACAAAAATTACGTCCTGAGGTTTCCGCCCGGGGGCACTCCGCCCGTCGACGCCTTCTGGTCGCTGACCATGTATGGCGAAGATTGGGCATTGGTGGACAATCCCATCGATCGCTACGCCATCAGCGACCGCACGCGCGGGCTGCGGTACGAAGACGACGGTTCGCTTGTGCTGTACATCCAGCATGAACCGCCAGCTTCGGGGACGAGCAACTGGCTCCCTGCGCCGGCGCCGGGTACGGCCCCCTTCCACCTGTTCATGCGCACCTACCAGCCACGGCCCCAACTGTCCGATGGGCGCTACAAGATGCCCGCGATAGCATTCGGCGCGCGGGGATAGGCCGGGTCGGGGCAAGGCTACTTCCGGCGCAGTCTAGGCATTTGCGCCCCGACCGTGTCGGTCACGACACTGCGCAGCCAGCGATGCGCCGGGTCTGCTTCAAAACGCGGATGCCACAGCAGCGAGACCGGGAATGCCGGTGTTTCGAAAGGCAGTTCGGCCACGCCGATGTCTGTCAGTAGGCCCGCCGTATGGAGGCGGGGCACAATGGCGATCAGTTCGCTCTGACGTGCCAGCGCGATGGCCGCGCCATAACTGGCAACCATCACACGGGGAGACTGATCAAGCCCAGCCCGCAGCATCGCATGCTCGGCAAAATGCGGCTCCATCTCGTCCCGAAGCAGGCCGATAACGCCGTAACTGCGCAGCATCTCGACATCCAGTTCCTGCTCCGCAACCGGATGAGCGGGCGACAACGCGGCGACGTAGCCATCTTCGAACAGGCGGCGGCTGCGCACTTCCGGGCCGATCCGATTGGACAAGACGCCGATTTCCAGGTCGATCGAACCTTCGCGCAGCATCGAGCTGCTCTTGTCGGTCTTCTGCACGAAGTTCAGCCGCGATTGCGGTGCAGCCTGCGCCATCGCGGCGAACATCGATGCGCCGAATGTCTCGGCGAACCCCTCGCGGCAGCGAACGGTGAAAACGCGTTCGAGCGCCTTCGGATTGAGAAGATCCTCAGGGGCAAGCAGCGATTGAACCTGTTCCATCACCTGCGGCAATTGCTGCTTGAGCCGCGCGGCTCGCGGCGACGGGACAAGCCCCCGGCCAGCCCTGACCAGCAACGGGTCGCCCGTCACATCGCGCAATCGCGCCAGCGCACGGCTCGTCGCCGAGGGGGTGATGCCCAGGCGCCTCGATGCTCCGACGACGCTCTCTTCGCGCAACAGTGCTGCCAGGGCGTGGAGCAGGTTGAGGTCGAGTTTGTGCATCGGGGGCAGCGTAGCGGCGCAATACATGACGTTCAATGCACTGTATCAATGCAAATGCTGCGCCTTGAGTCATCGATGCGCCTGTCTAGTCTTGAGGCAATACCGGGAGCCGGATCGCCAAGGCGGCGCTGGCAGGCCCGGACGTTGCATCTTCAAGGCTGTCCCGATTGTCGCACCTGCATTGTCATCTCGCTCAAGATACAGCGTCGGGCGTGCCCGTGGGCGGACGGCGGACGCTGCTGGCGGTGTTCCTCGCGATGTTTACCAGTTCCTTCGCGATGAGCAGCGCCAACGTGATCCTGCCGCTCTTGTCGGAGCGTATGAATGCCAGCTTCATCGCCACGCAATGGGTGGTCATCGGCTATCTTCTGGCGGTTTCGTGTGCGCTGGTTGTCGGCGGGCATCTGTCCGAGATCATCGGCACGCGCCGATTGTTTCTCACAGGAACGCTGGCCTTCACTCTCGCCACCGCCGGGGCGGCCTTTGCCGACCACATCGCGATCCTGGCGCTTGCCCGGACCATTCAGGGCTTGGGCGCCGGGGCACTCCTTTCGGCAGGGCTGGCGCTCGTCCGGCAAGTGTCGACACCGACATCCCTGCCGCTCAATGTCGGACTGGTCGGCAGCATGTCGTCTCTTGGTACGGCATCGGGTCCGGTCGCTGCAGGCGTCCTGGCCGAGATATGGGGATGGCAGGCCATTTTCCTTGCCAATGTGCCGATTGGCCTGCTGGCGCTGGCGCTGGGCCAGGTCTCGCTTCCGCCGGACCGGCCTGTGGCCCTGGACGGTCGCGGTTTCGATTGCGTCGGCGCATTGCTCGTCACGCTGGTTATCTCCTCCCTCGTACTGACCATCCGGTCCCTCGAAAATCCTGGCGTGCATGCCCTGGCGCTCGCCGCGATGACGCTCGTGGCGGCCCTTGCCTTGCGACGGTCGATGCGGGCGGCAAGGCGTCCCGTCATCGATCCGGCTCACCTGTCCGACCCGCAATTGCGCGTGGATCTGACTGCAAATTTTCTCATCTCATGCGTGATCATGGCCTCGCTCGTGGTTGGACCCTATTACCTGATCGAAGGACTTGGCCTGGCGGTTTCGCATGCGGGGCTGATCATGGCCGCCAGCCCGATGGCTGTCGCGTTCACCTCTGCCATTGCGAGCCGGACCGTTCGATTGCGGGGCGCGCGCACCACCAGCGTGGCCGGGCTCGGCATCCAGACGGCCGGCTGTGTCGGTATGGCGTGCTTGCCATGGTCGTGGGGCGCTGAGGGATATCTGGCGTGGCTGCTCGTCACGGCGGTGGGGTACGGGGTGTTCGCATCGTCCAACAACAGCGCGGTGATGCTGAAAGCCTCGCTCGACGATGCAGGCCGGATTTCGGGCTTGCTGCACCTTTCCAAGACGATGGGCTTGCTGGTGGGGGCGACCATGATCAGCATCATATTCGCCTGGGCTGCGCCCATTGCCCAGTTCGATTCGCTCTCGCCACAGGCGGCCGAACGCGGGCTCAATGCAGTTTACACTGTTGCCGCCGCCCTCACCGCATCCGCCCTGATTATGCGTTTGCGGCAAGCGCGCCCCGACCCGGTTGAGGGCAGCCAATACGGGGCGATCAGCACCGGTTTCAATCATCCCGAAAAGGAGAAATGACGATGGCGCAAGACGCCCTGCACGAATTTGTTCAAGACGCCCGGCAAGGCTGGAGCGGGCTCAACTCGGACACGGTAATCCGGCTTCGCCAGGCGCTGGAAACGCTGGTCGCAAACTGCGCAGAAGATGCGTGGCTCAAGGCTATTCACGAAGAAAAACCGGCGACGGTCAAGCTGTACGAGGATGAGACTTGCGGCTTCATGCTGCTCGCGCATGTCGAGCATCGCGGCATGTATCGCCCGCCGCACGATCACGGGGCGGGTTGGGTGTTCTACATCCTCCAGCACGGCGAAATACGCATGGGAACGTATCGGCAGCATACCGACCGGCATGGCCGCACCGCGCTTGTGACGCACGGCGACACGGTCAAGCGCCCGGGCGAATGCAGCGTCTATCTGCCCGGCGACATCCACGACACGCAATGCATGTCGGACTATATCGTGCAGTTTCGCCTGACCAGTTGGGACCTTGCGAAAGAGAAAGCCGAAGGTCGCATGACGGTTTTTGCGCAAGGCCGCTCCGAAGCCGCATAAGCGCGGTTGGCCAGTCCCGGGCGGGGCCGCATCCCGCGGCATTGGAAAAAGAATGGGCGCCGCGAACATCCAATGTCCGCGGCGCCCCTGATCCCCCCTTGGGTCTTTGGGTCGGGGATCAGAAAGTGATCGACACGCTGACGGTTGCGCCCGCCGCTTCGTACCGGTTTTCACCGACACCGTCGTAAAAGCCCGAAATGCCGAAGCGCATGCCCGTGGGCGAGGCCACTTCCAGACCGGCAGACCCGCGCCCGCGCAGGCCGTTATCGACCAGCGAGAAGGCCTGCGATCCAAAGGTCAGGACGCCTTCGAACTGCGCATAGGGGGCAATGGCCCAGCCGTTTCCGGATACCGAGCGATAATCGACCCGCGGGCTGAAGGCGATTTCGCCCTGGTCCACTTCGGCATCGGGGATCGCCACGCCCAGGGCGTCGACATAGCCTTCGATATCCTCGCGGATATAGCGAACCGAAACTTCGGGCCAGAAGGTGAAACCTTCGCCGAAAGGCACGCTGCCGATGGCCGATGCACTGGCGAGCAGGCGGTCGGTTTCGAACCCATCGACGAACGTGCCGAGCGGCGAGATCGAGTTGTCCGAACTGCCCAGCGCGACCCGAGCATCGAGATAGAAGTTGGGCGAGACGCGCGCCGTGACATAGGGGCCGGCCATCCAGCCTTCACCTTCGCCCTGGCCCGCGCCCAGGGCGCGCCCGTCATGGTCGAAGCGGTCGAACTGGACCAGCGCGCCGATCAGCACATCGTCGGACACGAGATAATCCAGACCGGCATAGCCGAGCAGGAAATTGCCCTTGCTCGCGCCCAGCGTGACGTCCGCAATCGTCCCTTCGAACCAGATGTCGAGCTTGCCGCCGCCATTGCCATCGCCCAGCGCGCTGCGCGCCATGCCGAGGCTGGAGGAGAAGCTCTTGGAGGTGGGCGAGATGCTGAGCTGCGCAGGCAGTTTGCCGGACCCCGGAACATGGACCTGGCCGATATTGGCCGTGCCCGCGCTGGCCTGCTGGCCCTTCACGCGGTCGAGACGGCGCTGGAGGCCGGGCTGGTTCGCCAGCAACAGTGCGTTGCGCCCGCCCACGAACTCGCCAATGGCCTGCTGCGCCGCGCTGCGTGTGTCGGTCAGCGTAACGGTGCAGGTCAGCGCCTCGCCCGGCGACAGCGCAATGCCGATGGAGCGGTTGCTCTGGTTGATCGTGCTGTCGGTATCCGAACAGGTGATGCCGGTAAGGGCATAGCCGCGCGCGCGGATGTCATCGACAGCGAAGCTGTAATTGCCCGCGCCGACACCCGTTGCCGTCACCGTGCCCGTGCCGTTGGCAGTGGTCACGCTTGTGGCAAGGCCGGGTACATTGGTGGTGAAGCCCACCGTGGTGTCGTCCCCGATAACCCGCTGGATGATGGTGACGGAGGCACGCTCGCGCACTGTCACCCGCACCTGGTCGGTCGACTGGCGCTGACCATCGTCCACGGTCAGTTCGAAAACCAGATCTTCCGTCCCGCTGACATTGGGGGCGGTGAAGGTCGGCTGCGCGGCCGCTGCGTTGGACAGCGTCGCCTGCGGGCCCGACAACTGCACCCAGCTATAGGTCAGCGTATCGCCATCGGGATCGCTCGATGCGGTCCCGTTCAGCGTCACGCTCTGCCCTTCGTTCACCGGCCCGATATCCGCACCGGCATTGGCGCTGGGTGCGCTGTTGGGCGACACGGTGATGGCGATGGTGTCCGTGGTGGTCAGCGTGCCGTCCGAAACCGTCACCTCGAAGGTCAGCACCTGCGTGGTGGCGATGCCGAGCGGGGCAGCAAAGCTTGGCATCGCCGTATTGGCGTTGCTGAGCGTGACGCCCGGCCCGCCGGTCTGGTTGAAGCTGTACGTGAGGGCATCGCCATCGGGATCGGACGAGCCGCTGGCGTCCAGCGTGACGGTGCTGCCGCCGTCCACCGTGCGATCGGGCCCCGCCACGGCGATCGGCGCGGTATTGGCAGGCGCGGTCACGGTTACCGTAACCGTATCGGTGGCGGTCAGCCGCCCGTCGGAAACGGTCATCTCGAACTGTAGCGTCTGATCGGTGGCGAACCCGGTCGGTGCGGTGAAGCTGGGGGTTGCCGTGTTTGCACCGTTCAGCGTGACATTCGGCCCGCCGGTCTGGGTGAAGCTGTAGGTGAGTGTATCGCCATCGGGATCGCTCGATCCGCTGCCATCCAGTGTCACCGCCGCGCCGCTGGCGACCGTCTGATCCGCGCCGGCATTTGCGCTGGGTGCGCGGTTGCCGGGGCCGATGATGATGGCTCCGTTGGCCTGGATGGAGACGCGGTCCGTATTTGTCGCCCCGCTCGGATCGGTCACAGTCAGTTCGAAGACGAGCTGGCCGGGCTGGTTCGCATCGGTCTGGACAGTGGTGGTCGCCTGGTTGGGATTGGCGATGGCTGCCGTCGGGCCCGACACCTGCGTCCATTGGTAGGTGAGGGTATCGCCATCCGGATCGCTCGACCCGGAGCCATTCAGCGTCGTCTGTGAACCGGCGCTGATGGTCTGGTCTGGCCCGGCATCGGCGACTGGTGCCGTGTTGCCCGACGATCCGAAAGCCTGCGCCAGCGAGGAGCACGCTCCGCCCGCCGCGTTCATCTGGTTGAGATCGACCTGCGTTTGCGCAACGAGTTGCTGGAGCGTACCCGCGACATCGGTGTCGTATATGGCGATATAGGGCGCGCCGTTCCTGGCCTGGATCGAACCGGGAGCCACATCGAACTGCGTCACGCGCGACCGGGTCTGGCCGTTCTGCACGGTGAGCACCCGGGTGAGGAAATATTCGTTGCCCGCACCATCGGTGAAGGTTTCGCGATAGGCATCGTTGATGGCGATATCGTTCTCTGTGCCGGTTGCGACGTAACGAAAATTGATGCGGCACACCGACCCACCATTGAGATAACCCTGGATGACTGGGCTGGTGGAGGTGATCGCCTGCGCCGGGGTGGATAGGGCGACGAAAGAAACCGAAGACAGCGCAAGCGCTGCGAAGATACGTGTATTTTGCATGGTGAAGACCCGTCTTGCTGGTAAAACCGCAGCGGGGCCTAAGGACGGGGGATGATGCCCGGAATGTCCCAAATAGGATAACGGCACGAAAATAATCGCCGATTGGGCGAAAATATTCGCACATTCTCGGCAACCGGACGCGAGGGAACAATGACGCCCCCCAGAACACACGTACGCGGGGTAAGGGGCTACCGCGTCAGGTCACTGCGTCGCGCTCGCCATATTGGGGGGCTTTCCATGCCTCGCTTTCCATGATTTCGCACAGGGTGCGGGCCGCGTCCCACACATCGCGATAGCGCAGGTAAAGCGGGGCAAAGCCGAAGCGCACGGTGTCGGGCGCGCGGAAATCGCCGATGACGCCGCGATCGATCAGCGCGCGCATGATCCGATAGCCTTCGGGATGGGCAAACGACACCTGACTGCCGCGGGCATCGGCATTGCGCGGGCTGGCAAGGATGAACCCGTGATCGCTGCATTGTGTCTCAACCAGGTGGATGAACAGGTCGGTCAGGCGTTGCGACTTGATGCGCACCAGATCGATATCCGCCCGTGCGGCAATCTCGAGGCCCTGCTCGGCCAGCGCCATGGAAATGACCGGCTGCGTACCGGTAAGGAAGCGGCGGATGTCGCCGGCCGGCTCGTATCTTCTGTCGAATTCGAACGGGGCGGCATGGCCCCACCACCCGGTAAGCGGTTGCCGCGCAGCCTGCTGATGACGTTTGGCGGCGAACAGGAAGGCGGGGGAGCCGGGCCCGCCATTGAGGTATTTGTAAGTGCAGCCAACCGCGAAATCCGCCTCGCATCCGTTAAGGTCCACCGGCAGCGCGCCTGCGCTGTGGCACAGGTCCCAGATCGCCAGCGCGCCTGCATCGTGCGCGGCTGCGGTGATGGCTTTCATATCATGCAGGTGGCCCGTCTTGTAGTGGACATGAGTGATGCAAACTGCGGCGGTACGCTCGTCTATGGCGGCAGCGATCTCATCCTTTTCGCACAAGACCACCTCAACCTCGCCGTGGCCAAGGAACGCGCTTCCCTCGGCGATGTAGTTGTTGGTCGGAAAGTTGCTCCCTTCCAGGATGATCCGCGTGCGGTCGTGGCGCATGGCGAGGGCGGCGCAAAGCACCTTGAACAGGTTTACGCTGGTGGAATCGGTCACCACCACCTCGCCCGCATCGGCGCCGATCAGGGGGGCGAGCTTGTCGCCGAGGCGGGTCGGAAGCTCGAACCATCCGGCTGTGTTCCAGCTCTTGATGAGGTCGCGGCCCCATTCGTTCTCGACGATGGCTTGCGCGCGCTCTGCCGTGCCTGCGGGCAGCGGGCCGAGCGAATTGCCGTCGAGATAGATCGTACCTTCGGGGATCAGAAACGCTTCGCGAAACCCGGCCAGGGGATCTTCCTGGTCCTGCCTGGCAAACCAATCCCGCTCCAGCACCCCCGACCCATCGCAATCCAAACGGAGCGTTTCATCCATATCCGATCCCCTTCAGGCGTGCCGCGATGCCCGCCATCCATGTGCGGCGTCAATCACCCGTCTGAATGACAGGGGGTTTCATTTGCCGGACGGGACGATGCCCTCGCGGTCAGAGAGAGCGGCGGCTGCATTGTGGCCATCGCCGAGCCGCCGATTAGGCAATTTGCTAGGCCCGCACACCTCCCGCTTGCCACGGCCTGCACCATACGGAAGACAGGCGATGGGAGATGAAACGATGCCGTTCAGAATGACAGAGATGGTGGGCTGCGAATTCCCGCTATTCGCCTTTTCGCATTGCCGCGACGTGGTCGCCGCAGTCAGCCGGGCAGGGGGCTTTGGCGTGCTCGGGGCGGTCAGCTTCACGCCCGACCAGCTCGAAACCGAACTCGCCTGGATCGACGATCATGTGGACGGCAAGCCCTACGGCGTCGATGTCCTTATCCCTGAAGTCCAGGCGGTCGACAAGCAGGTGTCGGCCGACGATGTGGTGGCGATGATCCCGCCGGAATATCGCGATTTCACCCGTGCGATCCTGAGCGATTGCGGGATCGATGAAGCGGGCGCAAAACCGCTTGGCGGGTCGCAGCGGCCCAACACTTCGCTGGCTGAGGAATTGCTCGAGGTCAGCTTCAGCCACCCGATCCGCCTGATGGCGAGCGCGCTCGGCACTGCGCCGCCGGAAATGATCGCAGCGGGCAAGAAACACGGCATTCCCGTGGCCGCGCTGGTCGGGGCCAAGGAACACGCGATCAAACAGGTCGATGCGGGGGTCGATATCATCGTGGCGCAAGGCGGCGAGGGCGGCGGCCATTGCGGCGAAGTGTCGACCATCGTGCTGGTCCCCGAAGTCATCCGCGCAGTGCAGCAGGCCGGGGCGGATATCCCGGTGCTGGCCGCTGGCGGGATCATGACCGGGCAGCAGATGGCCGGGATGATGGCGATGGGCGCGGCGGGCGCATGGTGTGGCAGTGTGTGGCTGGCGACGAGCGAGGCGGAAACGCATGAGGTTTTCCGCGATAAGATGGTGGCCGCAAGCAGCCGCGACACTGTGCGCTCGAAATATCGCACCGGCAAATACAGCCGCCAATTGCGATCGGGCTGGCATGGGGTATGGGACGATGCGGGCCTGCCGGCATTGCCGATGCCGCTGATGATGCTGCTGTCGGAACCGGCCTTGCGCGCTATCGACAAGGCAGCGGTGGGCGGCAACCGTCAGGCGCGCGACCTGTGTTCCTATTTCGTGGGTCAGGGTGTCGGCCTGGTCGAGCAGGTGACTTCGGCAGGGCAGGTGGTGCAGGATTTCAAGGAAGGGTTTGCGGCCGGGTTTGACGCGCTGGCCGAAGCACTGGAATAATCAGAGTTTTCAAGAAGGCTCGCGCTTCGCGGATGTAAATGATACACTGTCTCATGAAGCTCGTCGAATGGGTCTTTGCGCGAATGCGACAATGGGCCTAGGCGGCGGGCAGTTTGTTCAAGTCTTGAAAGGACGCCTGTGACACGTCGATCGCTATCCTTCCTCACCCTCCTGTCCCTCGGTGTGGCTGCCGCCCCACTGTCGGCCAAGGAAGGGATGTTTACCCCCGACCAGCTCCCTGAAATCGCCGACGATCTGCGTGAAACGGGTCTGGAGATCGCGCCGGAAAAGCTGGCCGATCTCACCGCGTTCCCGATGGGCGCCATCGTCTCGCTGGGCGGCTGTTCGGCCAGTTTCGTTTCGGGTGAAGGCCTCGTGGTGACCAATCACCATTGCGCGCGCGGTTCGGTCCAATACAATTCGACCGCTGAAAAGAACTATCTCGAAGACGGCTTTCTCGCCGCTGCCAAGAGCGACGAGCTGCCCGCCGCGCCGGGCTCGCGCATCTATGTCACCACCGACGTGACCGATGTGACCGACCGTGTGCGCGCCGACACCGCCGCACTTGCGCCAAATGCGCGTTACGACCTCGTCGAACAGCGTCTGAAGGACATCACCGCCGAATGCGAGGAAAAGGCCGGGTATCGCTGCCAGGTGGCGAGCTTCTATGGCGGGGCGCAGTACAAGCTGATCGAACGGCTCGAAGTGCGCGATGTGCGGCTGGTTTATGCCCCGGCCGATTCCATCGGTAAGTATGGCGGCGACGTCGACAACTGGCAGTGGCCGCGCCACACCGGCGATTTCGCATTCTACCGCGCCTACGTCGCGCCCGATGGCTCGGCGGCCGATTTCGCGGAAGAGAACGTGCCCTACAAGCCCGAACATCACCTCAAGGTGAGCGCGGCGGGTCTCGAAGAGGGCGATTTCGTGATGGCCGCCGGCTACCCCGGCTCCACCAGCCGCTACACCTTGATGGCTGAGGTGGAGAACACCTTCGACTGGACCTATCCCACCTTCGTGACTCTGCTCAATGACTGGATCGGCACGATCGAACAGGCCGCGCCCGAAGGATCGGACGCCCGCGTGAAGTACGAAGCACGTCTGGCAGGCCTCAACAATTTCGAAAAGAACCTGCGCGGCCAGATCGAAGGCGCGCGCCGGGTCGGGCTGGTAGACCGCCGCCGCCAGCGCGAGGCGGAACTGGCCGAATGGATCGCCGCCGATGCATCGCGCGCCGAATACGGCACGGCCATCGCAGCGCTTGCGGACCTGTCGGAAGAAAGCGCCACGGCCGCGCGCACCGGCTTCTGGTACAACAACGCCACCCGGCCCCAGCTGCTGGGCGCGGCGCAGCGCCTCTATCGCTTGTCGAAAGAGCGCCAGAAGCCCAATGCAGAGCGCGAGCCGGGCTATCAGGACCGCGACATGACCTTCTTCAAACAGGGTCTCCAGGCGCTTGACCGGCGTTACGATCCGGCAGTGGACAAGGCCGAATGGCTGCTGTTCCTGCGCGGTTACATCGCCCAGCCGCAGGCGGAACGCGTTGCCGTGTTCGACAACGCGCTCGGCCTCACCGCATCGACCGACGCCAGCCAGCTCGGCGCCATTGTCGATCGGTTCTATGCCGGCACGAAACTGGACGAGAGCGAAACGCGTCTCGCCCTGATCGACGCCGACACCGCCACGCTGGAAAAGAGCGCGGATCCGTTCATGAAACTCGCGGTCGCGCTGTACGATTACGAGCGCAAGCTGGAGAACGAGGGTGAGGAGCGTGCAGGGCGCGGCCTCGCATTGCGTCCGGCCTATATGGACGCGATCACCCAGTGGCAGCGCGAACAGGGTGTGCTTGCCTATCCCGACGCCAACAGCACGCTGCGCGTGACCTATGGCACGGTGCTGGGCGGTTCGCCGCGTGACGGCATGGCCTATATGCCGTTCACCACGCTCGAAGGTATCCTTGAAAAGGATACGGGCGAAGATCCCTTCAATGCGCCTGCACGCCAGCTGCGTGAAATCCGCGAGGGCGATTACGGCCCCTACAAGCTGGAATCGCTCGGCTCTGTCCCGGTGAACTTCCTGACCGATCTCGATTCGACCGGCGGCAACAGCGGTTCGGCCACGCTCAATGCGCGCGCCGAACTGGTCGGCCTGCTGTTCGACGGCACGTTCGAAAGCGTCAATTCGGACTGGGATTTCGACCCGCGCACCACGCGCACGATCCATGTCGATTCCCGCTACATGCTGTGGGTGATGGACAAGGTCGACGGCGCGCAAGGCCTGATCGAGGAAATGGACATCGTGCGATAAGACGCGGCGGCATGATGCCGTTGTGTTGAGATGATTGCCCGCGCCGGGATGGCGCGGGCAATTCCTTAGGCGCTTATTCCGCTGCGCCCGCTTTCAGGCTCGCCAGATAAGCGATCACCGATGCCCGATCGTCGGCCTGTTTCAGGCCGGCAAAGGCCATCTTCCCGCCCGGTATGACCTTGCGGGGATTTTCCAGATAGGCGTCGAGCGTGGCATCGTCCCACGTGATGTTCGCCTCGCGCAGGGCGCTGGAATAGGCGAAATCGCCCTTGCCGCCTGCTGGGTTTCCGTGGGCGTTCCACAGATTGGGGCCGACCCCATTGCGCCCGCCTTCGTCGAAAGTGTGGCAGACCTTGCATTGCGCGAGCGCCTTGGGCTGCGCCGACGGATCGGGGCCGGCAGCTTGCACAGGCGCCTCGGGCGCGGGCGCGGCAGGTTCGCCCACGGGTGCGGTCTGTTCGGACAGAGTGGTGTCCTGCTCCGGAGGCGCTTCGCCGCATGCGCTCAGGGCCAGTGCGGGCAGGATGAGAAACGGGATGGCACGCATTGTTTCATTTCCTTTCTTCGTTGGGCGATGGCGAACGATAGACGTGGTCACACCAATGCGCGTTGAGATCGGTCAAACGCGTCTCGGTTCGCTTGGACGCCCTTTTTGCAGGGGGCGTGCACCCGCCGCCCGGCCCGCATCTGTTGCTGCTTAGACGCCGATGACCCACGGTGGATTGTCCATTGGCCTTGATGCCTCCACCCCAGCGCCTCTATCGTCGGCAGATCGAACCAACGGGATCTTCCACCACATGACCACGCCCAGGCCGGATTTCTACACCGGCGATCTCTATGGCGAACTCTATCAGGAGGACGGGCAATCCGCGCGGATCGCCTGGCGCAGCCTGCCGCCCGGCCTGCTGTTGTGCGGCATGGTCGCACTCGCGGCGAGCTGGCTGGCGGATGCCTATGGCTTCCCGCTGATCCTGCTTGGCCTGATCCTGGGACTGGCGATGAGCTTCCTTGCCGAAGTCGAAGTGACCGCGCCCGGCCTCGATTTTGCTGGGCGTCATTTCCTGCGCATCGGTATCGTCCTGCTCGGCCTGCAGGTCACCTTCATGCAGGTGGCGGAGCTTGGCTGGGCGATCTTTGCCGGGCTGATTGCGGTCATGGCCAGCGCGTTTGCCGCCGCCATGCTGGCGGCGCGCATGCTGGGGGAGAAGCGCGAGCTGGGCCTTCTGGCGGGCGGCGCGACGGCAATTTGCGGCGCTTCGGCGGCACTTGCCCTTTATGGCGTGATCGGGCGTGACCGGCTGGATCAGGCGCGCTTTTCGATCACGCTGGTCGGTGTTGCCTTGGCAAGCGCGCTTGCGGTGACCATCGCCCCCGCTTTTGCGCACACGTTCGATTTCGGCGACCGGCAGGCAGGCTTCCTGATCGGGGCGTCGGTGCATGATGCGGCGCAGGCGATTGGCGGGGCCTACGGCTTTTCCGATGCCGCCGGGGCCGATGGCACGATCGTCAAGCTGGCGCGCGTGGCGCTGCTTGGCCCCATCGTGCTGCTGGTTGGCCTCTATGTCGGGGCGGGGCGGGATGTGGGCGGATCGTCCTTCCGCAAGGTGGCGCTGCCGTGGTTTATCCTTGGCTTCTTCATCGTTTTGGCGGGCAACAGCGTGCTCGATATCCCGGCTGTCTGGCGCGATGGCGCGCTCGATGTGTCCAAGGGCCTGCTGCTGCTCGCGGTGACCGCCACGGCCATCCGTTCACGCCTCGACCTGCTGAGGGAGGCGGGCTGGCGTCCGCTGATGCCGGTGGCGGCGGCCAGCGTCGCGTCATTTGCAGTGTCGGCGCTGATCGCCATCGCACTGGTGCAATAGCCGGCGCGAGGCCGTTCAGGCAGGGCGGGGCAAGGCGGTGGTGTATTTCATCTCCTCCATGGAAAAGCTCGCCGTCACATCGGCCAGCCCCGGCACACGCGCGATCAGCCGCTGATAAATGCGGTCATAACCGGCAATGTCCGGCACGCGCAGCTTGAGCATGTAATCAATATCGCCTGCCATGCGGTGACATTCGATCACCTCGTCGATCCCCTCGATGGCGGCGGCGAAAGCGGCCAGCCAGTCGGCATCGTGCTGTTTCGTGCGGATCGACACGAAGACGGTGGTGGCAAGCCCGATCGTGTCTGCATCGACCAGCGCCACGCGGCCTGCGATCACGCCTGCATCCTCCAGCCTGCGGATGCGCCGCCAGCACGGATTGGTCGACAGGCCGACTTTTTCGCCGATGGCATGCACGGGCTGGGCGGCGTCGCGCTGAAGCTCGGCCAGGATTGACCAGTCGATGGAATCGAGTTGCAAATTATTATCTGTCATTGGGAGAATATACCTCAAAAGATCGAGCAGAGCGAGATTATGGGATAAAATTCGCACCGATATCGAGTAGAAACCCGTGAAGTTCAGGGCAGAGGAGCCACATCCGTATGATCCGCAAGGCGTTTACCGACCATCCTGCTTCCGTTGGCGAAACCTATGGCCAGCATCTGGTGCACGCATCCGGTTTCGGTGTGCGGATGGTGCTGGGGGGCTTCGCCTGCATCCTGCACGGCCTGCTGCCATTCCTGTTCGTGAAGACCGGCAGCCGCCAGATACAGACCCTGCATGGCCGCATGATCGTCAACCGCAGCCGACTGCCCCAGCCGATCGATTTTGTGATCTAGGGCGGGGCCTGGGCCGCGCCCCTGTGTGCGGCACACCTCATCAAAATCGACATTGCAGCCCCGCGCAAAAGCGGCATGGTCCCGGCCATGAAAAAGCTCTCTGGCATAACCGTCGTCGACCTTACGCAATATCTGCCCGGTCCGATGATGAGCGTGATGATGGCCGATCACGGCGCGCGGGTCATAAAGATCGAGCCCCTGGCAGGCGATCCGGCCCGCGCGATGGAACCGCGCGCGGCGTATGACGGGGCGGACCGTTCGGTGTGGTTCGCCAATCTCAACCGCGGCAAGGAAAGCCGCGCGCTAGATCTGAAAAGCGATGCGGGCAGGCGCGAGCTGGAGGCGCTGTGCCGCGAGGCGGATGTGTTCGTCGAGGGTTTCCGCCCCGGCGTGATGAAACGCCTCGGCTTCGATTATGACAGCGTGCGCGCGTTGAAGCCCGACATCGTCTATTGCTCGATATCCGCTTTCGGTCAGGAAGGGGCGCTGGCGCACCACCCGGCGCATGACATGGCGGTGCAGGCGCTGGCCGGGTTCCTGTCTGTGAATGACGGGCCGGACGGCGCGCCGGTGGTTCCGGGCGTCGCCAGTGCGGATCTTGCCGCCGGGCTCACCGCGCTGTCGGGCGTTCTGATGGCGCTGATCGGGCGCGAGAAAACGGGCGAGGGCGCCTATATCGACTGCGCCATGTTCGACAGCCTGCTGCCCTGGTGTGCGCACACCGCCGGCAGCGCCATTGCCGGTGGGGCGAGCCCGCAATCGGCCAGTCAGCGCTCACTTGGGGGGGCGGCGTTCTATCAGGTCTATCGAACGGCAGATGGCCGACATGTCGCACTGGGCGGGCGCGAGATGAAGTTTGCGCGCAACCTTCTCACCGCGCTGGGGCGCGAAGACCTGATCGCCCACGCCGGGCGCGAGGCAGGGCTGCAGGACGCACTGATCGCCTTTCTGCGCGAAACATTCGCCACGAAAACGCGTGACGAATGGGTGGCGTGGTTTGCCGACAAGGACGTCGCCTTTGCGCCCGTACTCGATTTTCGCGAGGCGCTCGACCAGCCGCATGTGGCGGAGCGCGGATTGCTGGTGGAGGCCGATGGCGGCGCCAACCACATCGCCCCGCCGATCCGGTTCGCCGGGGATCAATGGTCGCCCGGCCATGTCCCCGACCTGGGCGACACAGGTGGCGATTCCGCCCGGTAAAGAGCCGATCTGCTGGCTGTACGGCGATGACCAAGACCCAATCTGCGTTGAAATTCATCATTCGATGAATTAAATGCCCGGTCTACGCAATCGAACCGAGCCGACCGAGTCGCATGACCCAACCCCGCCGCCGTGGCAGACCCAGAAAGACCGATCGCACCACCGGGACCGCGATCGAGGACGCTGCCATTGCGCGCTTTGCCACCCAGGGTTTCGAAGGCACGACCCTTCGCCAGATCGCGGCCGATGCCCGGCTGGATGCGGCAATGATCTCCTATCGCTTCGGATCGAAGATCGATTTGTGGAAAGGGGTCATTCGCCAGCAGAGCAATGCGTTGTCGGCCCATCTGGAGGCGGTGGAACGCGATGTCGGCAAGGATACCGCGCCGGAAGCAGCGGCGGGCAGGGCGCTGCGCCGGGCCATGGCCGGCCTGATCGATTTCCTGCTCGAACGTCCAGTCGTGCCGCGATTCCTCCTGCGCGACGTGTCGCATGATCCGATGCGCACGGCGTGGTTGCAGGACAACCTGACACTGCCGCTTCACCGCCATTTCGTCGCGCTCGCCGCGCTCGCGGTTTCCGAGGGCAGTGTGAAGCGTGATTTCAGCGATTTTCGCATGGCTAATTTCATCTACGCCGCATCGAGCAGCGTGGCCCGCCGCGAACGCCTCGCGCGGGTGATGCCGATGCTCGGGGATAGCGCGACCTTTCGCGATGCGCTCCACGCCACTCTGATCGACCCGGTCTTCGTCGATGGCTGATACACCCACCCTCACCGATGCGCAGAGCGGCTATCGTTTCAAGCCGCACGAATTGCCATTCCTGCCCGGATCGCCCGCGAACCCGGATCATCCGGTGCGGCGGCGTATCGCCTATCTGCTGATCGGCCTGTTTCTGGGCGTGGTGGGCGGGGCGCAGAATGGCCTGCTGATCGCCAACGCACCGGCATTGCGCGCGGAAATGGCGCTGACCCCGCAGGAATCGGGCTGGCTGACGGTGGCGTTCTATTCGACCTATGCCTGCATGAGCATGCTGCTGTTTCGCGTGCGGCAGGAATTCGGCATCCAGCCCTTCGTGCGCTGGGCGATGGTCGGCCTGGTCATGGCCAATATCGTTCAGGTGGCAGAGCTTGGCTTCTACGCCGAACTGGCCGCGCGCGCGGTTGCGGGAATTGCTGCGGCGGGCCTGACCGCGCTCTCGCTCTATTACCTTATGCAAGGGTTGCCGCCCACCGCCCGTGTGGGCGGCATCGTCATCACCCTCGCGCTGGTCCAGATCGCCGTGCCGCTGGCGCGGGCGATTTCGCCTGCCCTGCTGGTCGATGGCGATATGAGCCGCGTGTTCCAACTGCAATTCGCCCTGTCGCTCGTCTCTCTCGGCGCGGTGTTGATGCTGCGCCTGCCGCCCGGCATCAGGCAGGGCACGTTCGAGCTGCTCGACCTGCCCAGCATCGCCCTGTTCATGGCGGGGGTTTCGGCGCTGTGCGCGTTTCTCGTCCAGGGGCAGATCATGTGGTGGACGACGCCGTGGCTCGGCTGGGCATTGGCGCTGGCCCTGCTGTGCCTGGGCGGCTGCGTGCTGATCGAGGCCAGTCGCAAGCGCCCGATGCTCGATATCGGCTGGCTGTCGAGCCGCTCGATCCTTGCGCTGGTGGCAGTTGGCGTCACCGTACGCGTGCTGGTGTCCGAACAGGGTTTCGGGGCGAGCGGGCTCTTTTCCGCGCTGGGTTTCGGCGGCGAACAGCTGGTCGGCTATTTCTGGGTGCTGGCCGGTGCGAGCCTTGGGGGAATGGTGCTTTCGCTGGTCAGGCTCGACCCGCAGGACCTGACGCGGCCAGTGCTGTTCGCGGTTGCGGTGATTGCGCTGGCCGCCTTCGCCGATATCCGCACAGGCACGCTTTCGCGCCCGCAGGATCTCTACTGGACGCAGGCGGCGATCGCCTTTGCGGCGATTTTCGCCATGGGTCCGGTGATGATGGAAGGCATGCTGCGCGCACTGGCCGCCGGTCCGAAATACGTCATCAGTTTCATCGCCGTGTTCTCGCTGTCGCAATCGATTGGCGGCCTGGCCGGTCTGGCGGCCCTGTCGGCCTTCCACCAGATCCGCCTCAAGACGCACCTTATCGATGCGGCCGGCACGCTGACGGCGGCCAACACCCAGCTCGTGCAGGCAATCGGCCAGAGCGCGCGCGCGATCGGCCCGACCCAGAGCGACGCCGCACTCCAGCAGCAGGCGGCCGCCGCCACGGTTTCGCAGCAGGTGGGCCGGGAAGCCGCCGTGCTGGCCTTCAACGATGTTTTCTTCCTGATCGGGGTGCTGGCGAGCATCGCCTTCGTCCTGATCGGTATCCCCTGGATCATCAACCGCATTCGCGGGCGCAACCCGCTCGCCAAGGAGCTGGCCTATCTCGAGGCCGTTCTCGCTAGGACCCGAACATGACCGACAAACCCCAAACCGAAGTCGACACCGCCGCCGATGCCAAGGTCGATGCCGAAGACACTACCGACAATGCACAGGCCGAACCGCTGGCCGACGATGCGACCCTCCCCGTAGAGGAAGAGGACGAAGGCGGCTGGTCGCCCAAGGCCTCGCGCTCGCGTCTGGTTGGCGGTGCGCTGCTGATCCTGGCCGGTGTCCTGGCCATTCTGGTCGCCTGGGGGCTGCCGCCCTTCGATGGCGGCGCGCAGACGACCAACAACGCCTATGTCAAAGGGCGCACCACGGTCATCGCGCCGCAGGTCGCCGGCTATCTGACCGAAGTTCCCGTGGCGGATTTCGAGACGGTCACGAAGGGGCAGCTTCTCGCCCGGATCGACGATGCCCCGTTCCAGCAGAAACTCGCCCAGGGGCGCGCCAACACCGCGGCGCAGCAGGCCAATCTTGCCAACAGCGCGCAGAACCTGCGCTCCGCCCAAGCCCAGCTTCGCTTGCAGGACGCCGCGGTCGCCAGCGCCCGTGCCGCGCTGGAAAAGGCGCAGGCAGACATGACGCGTATCGCCGAACTGGTCGGCGAAGGTTCGGTGTCGCTGCGCGAACGCGATCAGGCCCGCGCCGCTTTGCAACAGGCGCAGGCCGGGGTCCGCCAGGCGCAGGCCCAGCGCGCCATCGCCCAGGAACAGGTTCGCTCGGTCCGTGTCGGGCGCGGCGCGCTCGAAGCGCAGGTGGCCGGCGCCGATGCCTCCACCGGGCTTGCCGAATTCGAACTGTCGCGCACCGAAATCCGCGCCCCGCGCGACGGGCAGCTGAGCGAAGTCAGCGCGCGCGTCGGCCAATTGGTCAATGCAGGCACACAGCTCATGTATCTGGTCCCGGACGAATTGTGGGTGGTGGCCAATTACAAGGAGGCACAAACCGCCGACATGCGGGTCGGCCAGCGGGCAACGCTAGAGGTGGACGCGCTCGGCGGCGTGGAATTGACGGGACGGGTGCAGAGCATCGCACCGGCGGCCAGCAGTGAATTCAGCCTGGTCAAACCCGATACCGGCGCGGGCAATTTCGTGAAGGTCCCGCAACGCATCGCGGTGCGCATCGTGCTCGACAAGGGGCAGGCCAATGCAAGGCGTCTGGGGCCGGGCATGTCGGTCATCGCCACTGTGCACACCGGGGATTGATGGCGATGAGACACGCAATTCTTCCCGCAATGCTGGCCGCAACCGCGCTGGCAGGATGCGCGCCGAGCCTGTCCGAAGCCCCGGTCGAAGCGGGCGTCGCCGCGCCGCCGCAATGGCGCACACAGCTGCCGGGCGAGGCCGCGATCGAGGCGCGCTGGTGGGATGGCTTCGGCGATCCCGTGCTGAGCGATCTGGTGGCGCGTGCCCGTGGCAACAATCCCGATGTGCAGATTGCCGCCGCCCGCGTGGAAGAGGCCCGCGCAACCGAGCGCGCCTCGCGCGGGTTTCTCCTGCCCTCCCTCGGGGCCGGCGCAGAAGGCGGCGCGCGGCGCGAGCTCGACCCGTTCGGTCGCGGGGTGGAGGCGCTGGCGGTCCAGCCGACTTTCCAGGCCTCATACGAACTCGACCTGTTCGGCAAGAACGCCGCGCGGGTCGAGGCCGCCGAAGCGGGGACAGCGGCCAGCGTCGCGAACAAAGAGGCTGCCCGGCTTGCCGTCAGCGCGGCCACCGCCAGCGGGTACATCACCCTGCTTGCGCTGGATGCGTGGCTCGACGTTCTGCGACGCACGCTTGCCTCTCGCGGCGAAGCGCTCAAATTCGCGCGGGACCGGGCCGAAGTGGGCTACACATCGCAGCTGGAACTGCGTCAGGCGGAGGCCGAATACGCGGCCACGGCGGAACAGGTTCCACTGGTCGAAACGCAGATAGCGCGGCAGGAAAATGCCCTGTCGGTGCTGGTCGGCACACTGCCCGGCGGCATCGCGCGGGGCGGGGATTTCGCTGCATTGGCGATGCCTCCTGTGCCCGGCACACTGCCGTCAGAGATGCTGCGCAGGCGGCCCGATATCGCCGCGGCGGAATACCGGCTGGCCGCCGCCGATGCGCAGATGCGCGTGGCGCGGGCGCAGTTCATGCCGTCGATCAATCTGGGCGCAAGCGCGGGCGTTGTCATTTCCGATCTGCTGGCCGATCCGGTCGGCATCTGGTCGCTCGGTGGCAGTGTGCTCGCCCCGATTTTTCAGGGCGGACGCCTGCAAGCGCAGTTTGATGGCGCGACCGCGCGGCGCGACCAGGCAGCCTGGGCTTATCGCAGCACCGCGCTCGGCGCGTTTCGCGAGGTCGAGGACCGTCTCGTCACGCTGGAAAAGCTCGACGAGCGGCGGCGCGCGCTGGAAAGCCAGCAGGCGGCCATTGCCGATGCGCTGCGCCATGCGCGCAACCGCTATCGTGCAGGCTACACCCCCTATATCGAACAGGTCGATGCCCAGCGCGCGCTGCTGGGGGCGGAGTTGTCGCTGGTGGCGGTGCGTGCCGAACGGCTGAACACGTTGGTGGGGCTGTACCAGGCATTGGGCGGCGCACCGCGCGAACGGGACTGAGCCAGCACGCGGACGCGCCCTGCCGTCCTGCGGCGCACCTGTGAGTTTTGGCGATTGCCGGGCGCGGTGGCCTGTTGCACACCCATATCTGCACATGTTCGACCAGTTCACCTTTGCCCGCATCCCGCCCCAAGCAGAGGCCCTGCGCGCGGAAGCGCGCGCGCTCGCCCGCCAGGGGGCTGCGGCCTTGTCGATGGACCAGCGCGCCAGGACATGGGCAGGGTACGATACGCAGTTCAGCCGCCGGATGGGCGCGGCAGGATTGCTCGGTCTGACCTTGCCGAGAGAATATGGCGGGCAAGGGCGCGGGCCGTTTGCGCGTTATGTGGTGGTGGAAGAGATGCTGGCCGCAGGCGCGCCCGTCGCCGCGCACTGGATCGCCGACCGGCAGAGCGCGCCGCTGATCCATACATTCGGGACCGAAGAGCAGCGCCGAAAATACCTTCCCGGTATCTGCAAAGGCGAAATCCTGTTCTCCATCGGGATGAGCGAGCCCGGCTCCGGTTCCGACCTCGCCAGCGTGCGCAGCCGGGCCGAACGGACCGATGACGGCTGGCGGCTGAACGGGCAGAAAATCTGGACCTCGGGCGCGATGCTGGCGGACTATATGATCGCGCTGGTGCGCACTTCGGGCACGGCGGAGGATCGGCACAAGGGCCTTTCGCAGCTGATCGTCGATCTCAAGGCCCCCGGCGTCACCGTGCGGCCCATCGCGGACCTCGCCGGCGATGCGCATTTCGCCGAAGTGTTCTTCGACGATGTGGCTTTGCCTGCCGACGCGCTGATCGGCGAGGAAGGGCAGGGCTGGCAACAGGTCACGGCCGAACTGGCCTTCGAACGCAGCGGCCCGGAACGGATCTATTCGAGCAACATCCTCCTCGACGGGTGGATCGATCACCTGCGCAAGGTCGGGCGCTGCGATGGCGAAAGCGCGGCGCGTGTGGGCCATTTTATCGCCCGGCTGGCCGCGCTGCGCGCAATGTCCATCGCCTGCACCGCGCGCCTCGCGGCGGGCGAAAGCCCGGTCACCGAAGCTTCTCTGGTCAAGGATCTGGGCACGGCTTTCGAACAGGAATTGCCGCGCGTCATCGCCGACGATCTGGCCACCCACCCTGAAGAGCCGGTGTCCGATGAACTGCACCGCACGCTCGATTACCTTACGCTTGTCGCGCCGAGCTTCTCGTTGCGCGGGGGAACACGCGAAATTCTGCGCGGGATCATTGCCCGGGGGCTGGGGCTGCGATGATGGTAAGCGAATTTCTCGGACCCTTCGAGCAGATGCTCGAAAAACTGTTTCCGCCCGCGCGTATCCGCGCGATCGAGGGCGGCGATAACGGCGCGGACGAATGGGCGCAGATCGACCAGTCCGGTTTCCTCGATGCTCTGGTCGCCGAAAGCGATGGCGGCGTCGGCCTGTCTTTTGCGCAAGTGGCGCAGTTGTGGATGGCGCTGGGGCGGCACGCAGTGCCTCTGCCGGTGGGCGAGGCGATGGTCGCGCGCGCCTCTGGCGGCGATGCCGAACGCGAACGCACGGGCCTTGCGGTGCTGCAGGCAGCGCAGATCGCCGGCGCGGCGCAGCGTCTGCTCGAAATGAGCGTCGCGCACGCCAATGACCGGGTGCAATTCGGCAAGCCCATCGGCCGCCAGCAGGCGGTGCAGCAACAGCTTGCGGTGATGGCGCAAGAGGCGGTCGCGGTGCGCATGGCGGTGGAACTGGCCTGTTCGCGCGAAGGCTGGCCGGGAGCGATGCATGCCGCCGCAGCCAAGGCAACGGCAGCCCGCGTCGCCGCTTCCATCGCCAGCACCGCCCACGCGGTGCATGGCGCGATCGGCATCAGCGCGGAATTCGATCTGCAGCTCCATACGCGGCGGCTCCACAATTGGCGCGCAGGCGGTGGGTCGGAAAGCCTGTGGGCACGCGAACTTG
Source organism: Qipengyuania sp. (assembly GCA_048268145.1). Taxonomy (GTDB): domain Bacteria; phylum Pseudomonadota; class Alphaproteobacteria; order Sphingomonadales; family Sphingomonadaceae; genus Qipengyuania. Next base: position 58,415 of record JBLWWC010000001.1, read on the forward strand.
GCGCGCGCGTGCTGGAAAGCGATGCGAGTGCGCTCGACTGGGTGCGCGGCGAATTGTTCGATGACGGGGCGGGCGCGGTTTGACCGTCCGGCTGGACTTTTTCTTCGACCTGTCCTCGCCCTGGACGCGGCTCGCCTTCGCCAATATCGGGCCTGCGCTCGACGGGCTCGACACAGAAATCCGCTGGCGGCCATTTCTGGTCGGGGGGGTGTTCAACGCGGTCAATCCGGCGGTTTACGAGGCGCGGATGGACCCGGAAAACCGCAAGCTGGCGCTCTCTTTCGAATGGTTGAAGGAATGGGCGCAGCTTGCCGGGGTGGCGATGAATTTCCCCTCTGCCCATCACCCGCTCAAATCGGTCACGCCGATGCGGCTCTGCTGCGCGCTGGAGGACGATCAGGCGGCGCTGCACCGCTTTGCCGATGCCGCCTTTGACGCCTATTTCGCCGATCAGCGCAATCTCGACGATCCTGCTGTCTGCATGGCGATTGCCGATGCGCTGGGCATGGATGGCGCGGCGCTGGCCGAACAGGCGCAGAGCCAGCCGGTCAAGGACCGCCTGCGCGCCAATACGGACGAGGCAATCGCGCGCGGGGCGTTCGGTTCGCCAACCATCTTCGTGGGCGATCGGTTCTATTTCGGGAACGACCAGCTTGCGCTGGTGCGCCAGCAGGCGATCGCGCTGGGCGCTTAGTCGCCGCCCTGCGCGATTCGCGCCAGCCGGGTGAGCACGCGGCGCGCGGCCATTATATCGCCTGTGCCAAGCTGCTCGCACAGCGCCCGTTCGAGCGCCTCGCTCTGCCGTGCCGCATCGAGCGCGGTTTCTCCCGCCAGCACCGCCTCATGCGCCTTGGCGAGGATTTGCAGCAATGGCTCGTCGCTGTCGGGCACGGTCTTGCCGCGCGGGCGATGATCGGCATAGCGCCCGCCATGGAACAGCAGCGGAGCCTCGTCGCGGGCTTCGAAATCGACCACTTCGCCGACCATGATGATATGATCGCCGCCTTCGTAAAGATGTTCGGTGCGGCATTCGAACCGCGCGGCAAACACATCGAACACGGGCGAGCCGAGCTGGCCGCTGCGCCATTCCAGCCCTTCGAACTTGTCCGTACCCGAGCGCGCGAACCGGTCGGACAGCGCCTCTTGCGATGCTGTCAGCACATGAATCGCGAAATGGCCACTGGCGGCGAAGGCCGGGCATGACAGGCTGTCTCTGGCGAGCGACCACAGCACCAGCGGCGGCTCGAGGCTGACCGAATTGAAACTGCTGGCGGTGACGCCCACCGGCGCGCCGCCATCTTCCGTGGTCGTCGCGATGGTAACGCCGGTCGCGAAAGAGCCGAGCGCCTGGCGGAAGGCTTGGCGATGATCCCGGTCGAGCGACATGGCGCTTCGCCTATCGACAAGCCGCGCGGCAGGCAAATGCGAATTGCGCGACCTCCTATCAAGTTTAGCCGTGACTCGGCCCGCATTTTTCCGCACGATGCAGTTGCAAAGCAATACCTGATTTTCGAAAACAATGGCCAAAGCCGGAGAGACGAGAGAGATGCCCAAGACCTATCCCAACCTGATCGATGGCGAACTTGTCACCACCGACAAGACGCTCGACGTACTCAATCCTGCAAACGAGGAAGTGATCGGCAGCGTCCCGGCCTGCGGCAAGGATGAACTCGACCGCGCCGTTGCCGCCGCCCGCGCTGCGTTCAAGAGCTGGCGCAAGACCAGTGCCGAAGAACGCCAGAAAGTGGTTCAGGGCATTGCCGCTGCGATCAAGGAGAACGGCGACGAGCTGTTCCGCCTGCTCACCAGCGAGCAGGGCAAGCCGCATGCCCAGGCGCAGCAGGAGATTTACGGCGCGGCAGGACTGGCCGCTGCCCAATCGACCCTGACATTGGACGATGTGGTCAATCAGGACGATACCCAGCGCCTCAGCCGTACGCGCCGCGTGCCGGTGGGTGTGGTTGGCGGCATCGTGCCGTGGAATTTCCCGGTGATGATGGCGATCCAGAAGATCGTCCCCGCACTGGTCGCGGGGTGCACCATCGTGCTGAAACCCTCGCCCTTCACACCGCTGACGACGCTGCGCATTGCGGAACTCATCAAGGATGTCGTGCCCGCCGGCGTGGTCAACATCATCACCGGCGAAGACAGCCTCGGCCCGCTGATCACCGAGCATCCCGATATCGACAAGATCACCTTCACCGGCTCCACCGCGACCGGCAAGAAGATCATGGAAGGCGCTGCGGGCGATCTCAAACGGATCACGCTGGAGCTGGGCGGCAACGATGCCAGCATCGTCCTGCCCGATGCCGATGTGGAGAAGGTGGCCGAACAGCTGTTCTGGTCGAGCTTTTCCAATGCCGGGCAGGTCTGCATCGCGGCCAAGCGGGTCTATATCCACCAGGATATCTATGACGATCTGTCGAAAGCCATCGCGGAATACGCCAAGGGCGTGACGGTGGGCGACGGGTCGCAGCAGGGCACGGGCGTCGGGCCGGTCCAGAACCGCAAACAGTATGAGCGCGTGCTGGAACTGGTTCAGGACGCGAAGGACAATGGCTACAAATTCCTGACCGGCGGCGATCACGATCCGTCGGGCACGGGTTATTACGTGCCGATCACCATTCTCGACAATCCGCCCGAAGATGCGCGGATCGTGGCCGAGGAACAGTTCGGCCCGGTCATGCCGCTGATGAAGTTCGAAAGCGTCGATGAAGTCATCGAACGGGCCAACAATTCCGAATACGGGCTGGCCGGTGCTGTGTGGACCAAGGACACCGATAAGGGTGTAGAGATTGCCGAACAGCTTGAGACGGGTACGGTGTGGATCAACGAATTCATGCACCTGTCGCCCTTCACGCCCTTTGGTGGGCACAAGCAATCCGGCTTCGGGGCGGAATACGGTATCGACGGATTGAAGGAATTCACCTATCCGCAGGTCATCACCGTCAAGCGAGACGCGGCGGTCTGATACAGTTTCTCGGGGGAGAAGAACGGCCGTTCGGAGCGATCCGGGCGGCCGTTTACTTTATGCGGCCGGATTCTTCGCGATAAAGGCGAGGGCGCGCTCGGCAAAGTCCGGGTGGCAGATCAAGAGGTCGGGCAGGTAGGTATCGCGCTGGTTATAGACCAGCGGCGAACCGTCGATGCGTGAACAATGCAGGCCATGCGCCTCAGCCACGGCAACGGGCGCGCAATTGTCCCACTCGTATTGCCCGCCGGAATGGAGATAGATCTCCGCCTCGCCGCGGACCACGGCCATCGCCTTTGCGCCTGCGCTGCCCATCGGGATCAGGTCACCGTCCAGCGCCTCGGCCAGGGCGACCGCCTCTTTTGCGGGGCGGGTGCGGCTGACGAGACAGCGCGGCCTGGCTGGCGGGGTGTGGGGCGTGCCGGGCCGATCCGAACGCAAAACCGTGCCGCCGGCAAGGCCGGGCAGTGCCACTGCGCCGGTGTGCGCCACGCCGTCGACGGCCAGCCCGACATGCACCGCCCAATCGCTGCGCCCTTCGCCATATTCGCGTGTGCCATCGACCGGATCGACGATCCACACGCGCCGTTTTTCCAGCCGGTCCAGCGTGTCGCGGCTTTCTTCCGACAAGATGCCATCGTCGGGCCGCGCAGCGCGCAAGACCTCGACCAGCAGGACATTGGCCCGCCGGTCGCCCTCATCGCCCAGCGCCTTGCCGGAAAACTCGCCGCCCGCGCGCAGCGCCAGCAGCAGCTCGCCTGCCTCATGCGCCAGTCGCGCGGCCAGTTCGGCGTCGCTTTCGCTCACTTCAGGGGCATGATCTGCTGGATGATGTGCTCGGCCGCTTCCTCCGCCGTCATCTCCACCGTGTTGACACGGATATCGGGCTGGCTGGGCGCTTCATAGGGGCTGTCGATCCCGGTAAAGTTCTTCAGCTCGCCCGAGCGCGCCTTTTTGTACAGGCCCTTCACATCCCGTTCTTCCGCGACATGGAGCGGGGTGTCGACGAAGATTTCGATGAACTCCCCTTCGGGCAGCATGTCGCGCACCATCTGGCGGTCGGCGCGGAACGGGCTGATGAAGGCGGTCAGCACGATCAGTCCGGCATCCGCCATCAGCTTGGCAACCTCGCCGATGCGGCGGATGTTCTCGATCCGGTCGGCCTCGGTAAAGCCGAGATCCTTGTTCAGTCCGTGCCGGACATTGTCCCCGTCGAGCAGGAAGGTGTGGCGGTTCATCAAATTGAGCCGCTTTTCCACCTCGTTGGCGATGGTCGATTTGCCCGATCCGGAAAGCCCGGTGAACCACAGCACGCGCGGTTGCTGGTTCTTCAGCCGCGCATGTTCGTCGCGCGTGATATCGACCGCCTGCCAATGCACGTTCTGCGCGCGGCGCAGGCTGAAATGCAGCATCCCGGCGGCGACCGTGCGGTTGGTCAGCTTGTCGATCAGGATGAACCCGCCGAGCTGGCGATTGTCGGCATAAGGCTCGAACACGATCGGTCGGTCGGTGGTGATCTCCGCCACGCCGATGGCATTCAGTTTCAGTGTCTTGGCTGCCAGATGCTGGCCTTCGCCCGCCGGATCGTTGACGTTGATCTCGTATTTGGGCGGCTGGATGGTGGCGGAGACGTTCTGGCTGGCGAGCTTCATCGCATAGGCGCGGCCCGGAACCATCTCCTCGTCGTCCATCCACACGATGCTGGCTTCGAACTGGTCGGCCACCTGCGGCGGCGCATCCGCCGATGCGATGACATCGCCGCGCGAGCAGTCCACCTCGTCATCCAGCGTCAGCGTGACCGACTGGCCCGCCTGCGCGCCGTCCAGCTCGCCATCGAAGGTGACGATGGATTTGACCGTGCTGGTCTTGCCTGAAGGCAGGATGCGCACCGGATCACCGGGGGCGATATCGCCGGTGGCGATCTGTCCGGCAAACCCGCGAAAGTCGAGATTGGGCCGGTTCACCCATTGCACCGGCAGGCGGAAGGGCCGCTCTGCATTGGCCGCGCTGCGGACCTCGACCGCTTCCAGATGGTCGAGCAGGCTTGGCCCGTCATACCAGCCCATCGCCTGCGACCCGGCGGCGATATTGTCGCCCTTCAGCCCGGAAATGGGGATCGCGGTGAAGCTGTCGATCCCGATCTGGCGCGCGAATTCGGCATAGTCGGCGGCGATGGCATCGAAGGTGGCCTGGTCGTTGCCCACCAGATCCATCTTGTTGACCGCCAGCACGATGTTGCGAATGCCCAGCAGGTTGCACAGGTAACTGTGCCGCTTGGTCTGGACCAGCACACCCTTGCGCGCATCGACCAGGATCACCGCCGCATCCGCGGTGGAGGCGCCGGTCACCATGTTGCGCGTATATTGTTCGTGCCCCGGACAATCGGCGACGATGAACTTGCGTTTCTCGGTTGCGAAAAAGCGATAGGCGACATCGATGGTGATGCCCTGTTCGCGTTCGGCGGCAAGTCCGTCCACCAGCAGGGCGAAATCGATATCCTGGCCCTGTGTGCCGACGCGCTTGCTGTCGCTTTCCAGCGCGGCGAGCTGGTCTTCGAAGATCATCCTGGAATCGTAGAGCAGCCGCCCGATCAGCGTGCTCTTGCCATCGTCCACACTGCCGCAGGTGATGAAACGCAGCATGGTCTTGTTCTGATGCGCGTCGAGATAGGCGTCGATATCCTCGGCGATGAGCGCATCGGTGCGGTAGGTCACATCCTCGCCCATCAGAAATACCCCTCCTGCTTCTTCTTCTCCATGCTGGCATCGCCCCCATCACGGTCGATGGCGCGCCCCTGCCGTTCGGAGGTGGTGGTGAGCAGCATTTCCTGGATGATGTCGGGAAGGGTCGCCGCCTCGCTCTCCACCGCGCCGGTCAGCGGATAACAACCCAGCGTGCGGAAACGGATGGAGCGCATGACCGGCTCTTCCCCATCGGCCAGCGGAAAGCGCTCGTCATCGACCATCAGCAGCATCCCGTCACGTTCCACCGTGGGGCGCGGCGCGCTGTAGTAAAGCGGCACGATCTCGATATTTTCCAGATGGATATATTGCCAGATGTCGAGCTCGGTCCAGTTCGACAGGGGGAAGACGCGGATGCTCTCGCCCTTCTTCTTGCGGGCGTTGTAGAGGTTCCACAATTCGGGACGCTGGGCCTTGCTGTCCCAGCCGTGGCTGGCCGTGCGGAAGGAGAAGATGCGTTCCTTGGCGCGCGATTTCTCCTCGTCGCGGCGCGCCCCGCCGAAGGCCGCATCGAAGCCGTAATGGTCCAGCGCCTGTTTCAGTCCTTCGGTCTTCCACATATCGGTGTGCAGCGGTCCGTGATCGAAAGGATTGATCCCGCGTTCTTTCGCCTCCGGGTTCTGGTGGACGAGCAATTCCATCCCCGCGTCGCGCGCGCTCTTTTCGCGCAGCTCGTACATCGCCTTGAATTTCCACGTTGTGTCGACATGCAGCAGCGGGAAAGGCGGCGGGGCCGGGTAAAACGCCTTCTTGGCCAGATGCAGCATCACCGCGCTGTCCTTGCCCACCGAATAGAGCATGACCGGCCGATCCGCCTCGGCCACCACTTCGCGCATGATATGGATGCTCTCGGCCTCGAGCCGCTGGAGATGTGTCAGTGCTGTCATTGTGGCGGTGTACCTCCCCCAACGGCATGACAAGCGCAACACTGCCCTTGCTTGCAAGGTGGGTAGCCAGTCTTTTTCGACAGGTTGCCAAAGGCGCGACCGCTCGGCCATGCAGGCGCGAAATAACAACGGAGTTCCTTACACCATGAGCAACGGACCGCTGACGGGGCTGAAAGTCGTCGAATTTACCGGGATCGGACCCGGCCCCCATGTCGCGATGCTGCTGGCGGATATGGGCGCCGAAGTGGTGCGGATCGAGCGCGAGGGCGCGCGCATCGGCAACCCGGTGGTCGAACGCGCTCGCCACCGCGTCGCCTGCGATCTGAAGAGCGAGGAGGGGCGCGAATTCGTCAACCACGCGCTCGAACAGGCCGATGTGCTGATCGAAGGGTTCCGCCCCGGCGTGATGGAGCGGCTGGGGCTGGGGCCGGAGGATGTTCATGCCCGCAACCCGAAGCTCGTCTATGCGCGGATGACCGGGTGGGGGCAGGATGGCCCGCTGGCCCAGGCCGCCGGGCACGACATCAACTACATCGCCATCACCGGCGCGCTGGCCGCCGTGGGGCGTGCGGGTGAACCCGCCACCCCGCCGCAGAACCTGGTCGGCGATTTCGGTGGCGGGTCGATGTATTGCGCGCTCGGCATTCTGGCGGCGCTGTTCGAACGCCAGACATCGGGCAAGGGGCAGGTCGTCGATGCCGCCATCGTCGATGGCACGACCAGCCTGATGAGCTTCTTCTTCGGTATGCGCCACATGCCGCATTTGTCGGCCGAGCGCGGCAAGGGGATGCTGGGCGGCGCGGCGCATTTCTACCGCTGCTATGAATGTGCCGACGGGCGCGAGATCAGCGTCGGTGCGATCGAGCCGCAATTCTATGCCGAACTGTTGCAGCGCATCGGTGCGCCGGAAGAATTGCAGCAGGGCCAGATGGACCCGCGCCATTGGGACGACAATGCCGAGAAATTCGCCGCCTTGTTCAAGACGAAGCCGGCGTCCGAATGGTGCGAACTGCTCGAAGGGACCGATGCCTGCGTCGCCGCAGTGCTCCCGCTGGAGGAAGCGCGCGAGCATCCGCATATGAAGGCGCGCGGCGCCTATGAGGAACGCGACGGCGTGTGGCACACCGCGCCCGCACCCCGCTTCGACCGCACCCCCGGCACGATCCGCGACAGCGCGATGGACGGGCGCGAGGTGGTGGCGCGCTGGGCCGAAGGGCGTTAGAGACGCGCGCATAGGAGAACCCCCATGCGCGAATACACCCAGTTCTACATCGACGGCCAGTGGGTCGACCCGGTCCAGCCCAACAGCCAGCCGGTCGAAAACCCCGCCACGGAAGAAACCATCGGCCATGTCGCCTTCGGCTCTGCCGCCGATGTCGATCGTGCGGTCGCCGCGGCGCGCAAGGCATTCGAAAGCTGGCAGTTCTCCAGCCGTGAGGACCGGCTAGACCTGATGCGCGCGATCCAGTCCGAACTGGAAAAGCGGCGTGAGGATCTGGCGCTGGCGGTGAGCGAGGAAATGGGCGCGCCCATGTCGCTCGCCAGCGGCCCGCACACCGCGCTGATCGTCGGCCACCTGCAGACCGCCATCGAAATCCTCGAAACATTCGAGTTCGAACGCAAGGACGGCCCGACCCTTCATGTGTACGAACCCATCGGCGTGGTCGGCATGATCACCCCTTGGAACTGGCCGCTCAACCAGATCGCCTGCAAGGTTTTCCCGGCGCTTGCGACGGGCAACACGATGATCCTGAAGCCTAGCGAAATCGCGCCGTTCGATGCGTGTATCTTCACCGAGATCATGCACGCTGCCGGCGTGCCGGCTGGCGTCTACAACCTCATCAATGGCGATGGTCCGGGCGTGGGCGAGGCGATCAGCGGCCATCCCGATATCGACATGGTCAGCTTCACCGGATCGACCCGCGCCGGCATCGCGATTGCTGCCAATGCCGCCCCCACGGTCAAGCGTGTGGCGCAGGAACTGGGCGGCAAGAGCCCGAATATCATCCTCGACGACAGCGCGTTTACCAAGTCGGTCATGCGCGGCACGACTGCGATGATGGGCAATTCGGGCCAGACCTGCACCGCGCCCAGCCGCATGCTCGTGCCGCATGCCCGCATGGAAGAAGCCAAGGTAGCCGCGAAGGAAGCGGCAGAGGCCGTCATTCCCGGCGATCCCAAGGGCAATGCCACCATCGGGCCGGTCGTCTCCAAGGCGCAGTGGGACAAGATCCAGGGTCTGATCGAAAAGGGTATCGAAGAAGGCGCCACTCTGGTCGCGGGCGGCCCCGGCAAACCGGAAGGGCTTGAAACCGGCCATTACGTCAAGCCGACCGTCTTCGCCGACGTCACCAACGACATGGAAATCGCGCGCGAGGAAATCTTCGGACCCGTGCTCGCAATGATCGGCTACAAGGACTACGACGACGCGATCCGCATCGCCAACGACACCGAATACGGTCTGGCCAGCCACATCATGGGCGAAGACGTCGAAACCGCGAAACAGCTTGCCCGCAAAATCCGCGCGGGCCGCGTCGCGATCAATGGCGGCTACGATATGCATGCGGCCTTCGGTGGCTACAAACGTTCCGGCAATGGCCGCGAATGGGGCCGCTTCGGCTTTCACGACTTCCTCGAAGTGAAGGCCGTGATGGGATATGACGCCTGATGGCTGGCCGGTTCTTCGATGAATGGCAGGTCGGCGACACGCTCGACCATGACATCCGCCGCACCGTGACCGAGACGGACAATCTCCTGTTCTCGACCATGACGCACAATCCCCAGCCGCTCCACCTCGATGTGGAGGCGGCGAAGGCCAGCGGGTTCGGCCAGATCCTGGTCAATTCGACCTTCACCTTCTCGCTGCTGGTGGGTCTCAGCGTGGGCGACACGACGCTTGGCACGCTGGTTGCCAATCTCGGCTTCGAGAAGGTGGTGACGCCCAATCCGGTGTTCATCGGCGATACGATCCGCGCGCGCAGTGAAGTCATCGCCCTGCGCGAAAGCAAGTCCCGGCCCGGACAGGGTATCGTCACCTTCCGCCACGAAGCGCTCAATCAGCGTGATGAAGTGGTGTGTGCCTGCGAACGGTCTGCGCTGCTCAAATCCTCCGAAGGTTAACCGCATCCGGACCCCTTTGCCCGCCCCGAACGTTGGAGCGGGCAAAGGGGAACAGGATTGTCCAAGGAACCGGAAAACGTCGAAGAAGTCCTCGACGAACTCGACGAGCTGGCGAGTTCTAAGGACGAGGTCTACATTGCCGATATCCTCGACGATTTTGGCGGGCGCAGTTTCGGCCCGTTCATTATGATCCCGGCACTGGTCGAGATCACCCCGATTGGTGGCATTCCGGGTGTGCCAACCTTCCTCGCGCTTTTCATCGCGATCATCGCCGTCCAGATGCTGATGGGGCGCGAACATATCTGGATGCCTGAATTCATCCGCTGCCGAGCGGTGGAGGGCGACAAGCTGCACAAGGCTGTGAAGAAACTGCGCGGCCTTGGCGCGTGGCTGGACAGCCACGTGAAGGGTCGGCTGGAGCAGCTCACCAGCGGCATCTGGGTCAAGATCGCCGCCACGGTCATCATCGCCCTGTGCTGCACGGTTCCGCCGCTGGAATTCCTGCCCTTCGCGAGCTCGCTTCCCATGCTGGCCATCGCCATTCTCGGGCTCGCCCTGACGGTGCGCGATGGCGCGCTGATGCTCGGCGCGTTGATCTTTGCAGGGGTGGCCGCCGGGATCGGCGCGTTCATGTATGCCGGATCGGGCGGCGGCGGCAGCGGCGGCTGGATGTAAGGTCGGGGATCAGCCCCCTGCGGGCGTCGCATCCGTTGCGCGCACACGCTCCACCTGCCAATCCTGCACGCGTGCCTGGCCGTGCACGTTGTAGTGGTGTTCGAGTTCCAGCCCGCTCTGATCTAGCCAGTTCACATACCACTTCGACAGCGCGACGCTTTCCTGCAGCGGGAAGGCCTCTTCCGGGATCGGATAGATGAACCCGGTCGCGTAAAGCAGGCGCGCCGGTTCCGCATAAGCGACCAGCATTCCGGCGGCTTTGGGATTGTCCGGTGGCAACTCGATCAGCCGCAGCGTCATTTCCGGGTCCGCCAGCCGGTGTTCGCCGTCGACAATGGTGAATTTCGGTGCGGCAGCGCCCGGATCGTTGGCATGCGCCATGCGGATCGCGGCGGCGACTTCCTCGCTTGCCAGCAATTCCACCCCTTCCTCTGCAAAAGCGCGGAAGCCGCCCACATGGTCGGAATGGTGATGGGTCATCACGGCATAGCGGATCGGCTTGCCGGGAATGGCGGCGCGGATCGTCCGGATGAACTTGCGGGTCAGCGCTTCGCCATCCTGCGCGCGCCCGATCTGGTGCGGTAGGATCTGCTCCAGCTCGTACCATCCCGCAGGCGCATCGATGGCGACGACATGGTCTGCAAACTCGATCGCCATCGGATGGAAGCCTGGCCGGATCGAGGGAAACAGCCAGATATTGTCGGCAACCTCGCGTGCGCGCCCCTCTCCCCATGCGGGCACGGGCATGTCCTCTGCGGCAATCTGGCTTTCCGGCGGGTCAGGTATTTCCAGTCCGCCAGGCAGGTCTTCACCGGCCCCCGCAGAGATCGACAGGGCGAGATCGCGCAGCAGCCTGCCGCCGAGCCAGCTTTGCAGCCGCCCCGGCTTCGCCCAGCCATTGTCGCGCGCATAATCGCTCCACGCGAATTCGACCGTGGTTTGGCCCAGCATTTCGGCATTGATCGGAGCTGCCAGCCCGGCCAGCATTCCGGTGTCTCTTTCGAAATAGAGCTGCAACCGCTCGCCCTGTGCCGTTTCGAACCATGCGGCATCGACCGTGCGCCCGTGAAAATCGAACGGGCCGCCCGGCACTGCGCGCAAGCCGCGCTCTGCCACTTCGGCCAGCAGCAGGCCGGGCACATAGCGGCGATAGCGCTGAGCATTGCCTTCCGGTGCGAGGAATGGCGGCCAGAACACGCCGCCATTGGTGAGGTCCGCGAAGAGCACCTGCCCGTTTTCATCGTAACGCTCGAATAGGCGTTGATTGGAAAAGGCGTAATTGTACCAGTCGTAGCGGTGGGAGGTTGTCTCGTCGCGCAAGTTCACGACGATGCGCTGGGTAATGGGCACGATCTCGGGCGCATCGTGGCGGCGGCCCTGCTGCATTGCGGAAAGATCGAGCGTGCCTTTTCCTTCAAGCGTCACGCCGCCCGCGGCCTCCAGCGCCGCCGTTCCGCCATGCGCTGCGATGGCGCGCTTCACCAGCGCTTCGCCGTCCTGCGCCGCTGCGGTGGTGGTGAATGGCAGCAGTGCCAGAAGCGCGGCGACAAGGAGGAGTAGTCTCATGGCCGCGCAGGAGGACGCGTTGCTGCGCCTGTGCCAAGCCCCAATCGACAAAGCGCCGGGACGGTTCGACCGGCGCGCCGCTTGACGGTTCGCCCTGCTGCGCGCAAACTCGGTTGCAAAGGGAAACGGGAGAGGTTTTCATGCGGACAATCGCAAGGTGCGGCCTTGGCGGCGCATTGGTGCTTGCGCTGGCGGCGTGCAATGTGGCGGGCGATGTCGACGATGCGGCGCGCGGGGACGGCGAAGGCACGATAGAGCTGACCGAATACCCCGAACGGGTGTTCTGGGGCGACACCCACCTGCACACGGACAATTCGGTCGATGCATTCGGCTTCGGCGTGCGGCTGGGGCCGGAGGAGGCGCTGCAATTCGCCCGCGGCGACGAGGTGACGGCCACCACCGGCATGAAGGCGAAGCTCGCCCGGCCGCTCGATTTCCTTGTCATCGCCGACCATTCGGACGGGCTCGGCGCAACCCGCCGCCTGTACGACGCGCCGCGTATCGGTGTGCGCGCGATGGGCGATGAAACGCTGCTGCGCTGGTACGACATGATGCATGAAAGCCCCGAGCAATCGCAGCGCGCGATTGGGGAACTCATCAACGCAGCGGCGACCGACACGCTGCCCGCCGCCTTGTCCGACCCGGAGCGGCAGGCGGAGGCGACGAAGGATATCTGGACATCGCATCTGGAGATGCTCGACCGCTATAACGAACCCGGCGTGTTCACCGCGCTCGCCGGATACGAATGGACGTTGATGCCCGGCGGCAACAACCTCCATCGTGTGGTGATGTTTCGCGATGGCAGCGACCGGACCAGCCAGACGCTCCCCTTTCCGGGACTCAACACCGATGTCACCATGCTGTGGGATCATATGGATGCCTATGAGCGGGATACGGGCGGCCGTGTGCTGGCCATCCCGCACAATTCCAACCTTTCCAACGGGCTGATGTTCGAACTGGTCGGGCCGGATGGCGGGCCGATGACTGCCGAATATGCCCGCCGCCGCGCCGCGAAGGAGCCGGTGGTGGAAGTCACCCAGATCAAGGGCGACAGCGAAACCCATCCTTTCCTTTCGCCCAATGACGAGTTCGCCGGTTTCGGCGTTGCCGGGTGGGAGCTGGGCAATTTGCCGCTGACCGCCAGGACCACCGACGATATGCTGGCCGGCAGCTATATCCGCGAGGCGCTGAAGCGCGGCCTGTCGATAGAAGAGCGGACCGGGGCCAACCCCTACAGTTTCGGCCTGATCGGCTCGACCGACAGCCACACCGCGCTGGCGACGGCGGATGAGGACAATTTCTTCGGCAAGCATACCGGGGCCGAACCGCGCGCCGGACGGGCGATGGAAGGCCAGAATCTCGGCACGCGCGAAGGGCGCTTTGGCTGGCACTATCTCGCCAGTGGCTATGCCGCCGCCTGGGCGCGGGGGAACACGCGCGCGGAAATCTTCGACGCCTTCCTCAGGCGGGAGGTTTACGCCACCACCGGGCCGCGCATGCAGGTGCGCTTCTTCGGCGGGTTCGATTTCACCGATGGCGATTGGGACGGCGACTGGGTGCGCGCGGGCTATGCGCGCGGCGTGCCGATGGGCGGCAATCTGGAAGATGGCGGCATCGCGCCGCGCTTCCTCGTCTCGGCCTTGAAAGACCCGGAAGGCGCGAACCTAGACCGGGTGCAGATCGTCAAGGGCTGGGTCGATGCCGGCGGCACGGCGCAGGAACGGGTCTATGACGTGGTGTGGTCGGACATGGATGGCGAGCGCGCTCGCAGCGGCGGCAAGGTCCCGATGGTCGGCAACACGGTGGACCTGGGCAAGGGAACCTACACCAACGATATCGGCGCGGCGGAATTGCGCACCACCTGGACCGACCCCGATTATGTCGCGGGACAGCGGGCGTTCTATTATGTCCGTGTGATCGAAATCCCCACGCCGCGCTGGGTGCTGTTCGACATGCTGCGCTATGGCCTCGACCTGCCGGACAATGTGACACTGGTGGGGCAGGAACGCGCCTATAGCTCGCCCATCTGGGTCGGCCCGGCCATCGTCGCCGATGCCGCCCCGCGCATCATGGAGCAATCGTGACGCTGCCAGGCTGGACGCGCGATCCGCTTGTCCATTTCCTGATCGGCGGCGCGCTGCTGTTCGCCTTTTTCGCCTGTCAGGGGGAGGAAGTCGACCCGGCCAGCCGCGAAATTGCGGTCGGCCGGGACGAACAGGCGCGGCTGGCCTTCCAGTTCGAGCGCACCATGCGCCGCCCGCCCACCGATGCCGAGCTGGATGGTCTGGTGGAGCGGTGGGTGCGCGAGGAAGTGCTTTATCGCGAGGCATTGCGGCTGGGGCTGGATCAGGGCGATGCCATCGTGCGCAGCCGCATGGCCAAGAAGATGGACGAGCTGGCCGCTGCGCAAGCCGAAGTCGCCGTCCCGTCCGACGCGACGCTGGAGCGCTGGCTGAAGGACAATCCGGCGCGCTTTGCGCAAGACACGCGCTATTCCTTCGACCAGCTCTGGTTCGAGGGCCGGGACGAAGCGACATCGGCGTTGCGGCAAGTGCGCGCAGGCGCGGAATGGCAGCAGGTGGGCGGGGTCATCTCGCTGCCGCCGCGTGTGACGGATGAAAACGCGCGGCTGATCGAGGGGCGCTATGGCAGCGCCTTTGCCGCCGCGCTGGCGGATATGAAGCCGGGGCAGGAATGGCACGGGCCGGTCCGTTCCGGCTTTGGCTGGCATATCGTGCGTGTTGACGGGCGCGAGATCGGGACTGTTCCACCGCTCGCCGACATTCACGAGCGGGTGGAAAATGACTGGCGCAGCGCCACCATCGCTGCGCGCAAGCAGGATGCCTATGCCGCCCTGCGCGAAGCCTACAGCGTCGATATTGCCGAGTGATCCGCCGCCTGCTCTCGATCATCGCGGTGCTGGCTGCCCTTCTGGCTGCGCCGCCCACCAGCGCCGATGAGCTGCGCCCCGCATCGATCCATTTCGAGCAGGTGGACGAGACCCGCTGGACGCTGGGCTGGAAACAGCCGCTCGCCAGCCCCGGCGATCCGGTGTCCGGCCTGCCCCAACCGCCTGCCGCTTGCGAGGTGGTGGGGGAGCCGGTGCGGCGCACCGCCGGCCTGGCGATTATCGGCACGGCGGATGTGGTGTGCACTGGGCCGCTGGACGGCCAGCGGATCGGCGCGAGCGATCTCGGGGCACTGGGCGATGCGCTATTGCGCGTGGTCCCACTGGATGGCCCCTTGCAGGTCCACCGCCTGACCGCCGACGCGCCTTCTGCCGCGATTTCGAGCGATAAGGATATCGGCAATGTCTGGGCGACCTATTTCAAGCTCGGCGTCGAACATATCCTCGAAGGGTGGGACCATCTCGCCTTCGTCATCGCGCTGGTCCTGCTGGTGGTGAATGGCTGGGCGGTGGTGAAGGCGGCAACCGCGTTCACGCTGGCGCATTCGATCACGCTGGCGGCCGTGACGCTGGGCTTTGCCGGAATGCCGCAGCGCCCGGTGGAGGCGATCGTCGCGCTAAGCATCGTGTTCCTGGCGGTGGAGGTGGCGCGGGGAAATCGTGAGACGATCACCCGCCGTATGCCCTGGCTGGTCGCGTTCGGTTTCGGCCTGTTTCACGGCTTCGGCTTTGCCGGGGCCTTGCGCGAAATCGGCCTGCCCGATGGCGAGGTGGCCGCTGCGCTGGTCAGCTTCAATCTGGGCGTCGAGGCCGGGCAGCTGGCGGTGATCGCCGCCGTGCTGGCGCTGCGCTGGGGCATCGCGCGGCTGGCCCCCAAGGTGGAGCCGGGCGCGGTGCGCGCGGCGTCCTATGCCATCGGCGTAGTCGGGGCCTACTGGCTGATCGAGCGCGTGGTGGGCTGAAGCGCGCTTGTGCTGTCGCCGCCCAGCGCCTGCCACAGCAGGATGCGCGCGCGGCGGGCGCGGCCCAGCGCGGCGGCGGCGCGTTCCCCGCTTGCATCGGCGGCGCGGCGCGCTTCCAGCACGGTCAGGAAATCGGCCAACCCAGCTTCGTAGCGGGTGTTGGCGAGCCGGGCGGCGCGCTGCGCGCTCTGCGCTTCGGCAAGCGCGGCCTCATATTCTGCATCGGCGGAAGTGACGAGGCCATACCCAGCCTCTGCATCGCCCAGCGCGCCGAACACTGCCGCGCGATAGGCCTGGAAGGCGGCGCGTTTTTCGGCGGCGGCGCCACCGATCTCCGCCTCGATCCGCCCGAAATCGAGCAGCGGCGCGGCGACCGATGCGGCAAGGCTGCCGATAATGGAATCGCCGTCGAACAGATCGCCGATATTGAACGCCAGCAGGCCGATGGCCGCCGACAGATCGAACACCGGGAAACGTCGTCTGGCTGCCGCAGCCAGATCGGCATCGGCGGCGCGCAGGTTGGCGGCGGCGGCGACGACGTCGGGCCGGTTGGTCAGCAGGAGCGAGGGCAGCGCTTGCGGGCGCGGGGGCAGGGCGGCTTCGCCTGCTTCCTGCGTCAGCGCGGCGAGAACCTGCGGCATGGGCTGCGCGCTCAGCGTGACGAGCCGCCCCGCCAGCCGGTTGCGCTCGCTCGCCAGCGCGGCGAGGCGGCTGCGCGAGGCGTTGGCGGCGCTTTCCGCCCGGACCCGGTCGAAACCCGGCGCGATCCCGGCATCTTCGCGCACGCGGGCAAGGCGGGAAAGTTCCTCCGCCGCATCGGCATCGCTGCGCAGTTCGGCGATCCGCGCTTCCAATGTGCGCCAGTCGATCACGCTGGCCGCGATCTCCGACAGCAACGCGAGGCGCACGGCAGCGGCATTGGCGCTCGCCGAATCCACCCGTGCCAGCGCGGCGCGTTCCTGCGCGCGCAGACGCCCGAAGATATCCGGGTCCCAGCTGGCCGAAAGATTGGCGGAATAGGCCACCCGCTCGCTGTCAAAGGCGATGCCGGGCGGCAGGCCGCTGCCGAACTGGGCCGGATTGCTGCGGGTTCCCTCGATCCCGGCGCTCGCGCCCACATTGGGCAGGCGCCGCGCGCCTGCGCCCGCCGCCCCGGCGCGCGCCGCATCGATCCGTGCCAGCGCTTCGCCAAGGGTGGGCGAATTGGCCAATGCCTGATCGGCGAGGCTGACGAATGCGGGGTCCGCGGTCGGCAACAACGCGGCCAGCGCGGCTTCCTCGCTCGCCCCGGCGGCGAACATGAAGCTGTCGGGCAGGGTGGGCGCGGGCGTGGCGACTTCGGGCGGCGGGCCTGCGACACAGGCCGACAAGGCCAGCGCGGGTCCGGCCATCAGGGCGGCGCGCAGCCTCATTTCGCCGCGCCCTTGGCAGGCATGAAGGCATCGACCTGCTGACCCACGCGGAACGTGCCGCGCGCATCCTCCGGCAGGGCATAGATCACCTGCAGGACGCGCACATCCACCCGCTCGGATGCTGCGTTGGTCAGCTGGCGTTTGGGCACGACTTGCGGTTCGGCGCGGACGAATTGTGCCTTCACCCGGTTGCCCGATGCGCCGCGCGGACTGACCACCGCCATTTCGCCCATCGCCAGGCGCGGGGCCTGTTCCTCGTCGATGTCGATGCGGACATGCAGCGGGCGGGTCTCGCCCATTTCGATAAAGGGTTGGCCGCCGCCGCCCATCGTAGAAAGGAACTCGCCCGGCCGGATATTCACCGTCAGGATTTCGCCCGCAATCGGCGCGCGGACCGTTGCGCGGCCCAGTTCCGTTCGCGCCGATGCCGCGCGCGCCTGCGCTGCGTCGAGCCGGGCGCGGGCCAGCCGCAGGCGTTCATTGGCCGCCGACGCCTCGCCCTCTGCGCGGATCACTTCGGCGCGGCTGACGGCGGCGGGATCGGACACATTGCGATACAGCGCGAGCTGCTGCTGCGCCGTGGCCCGCGCGCTGCGGGCTTCGGCAATCGCGGCGCTGGCTTCGGCAATGGCGCTGTTGGCCTCCCTCACGCTGGCGCGGATGGCGCGGGTGTCGACCGTGAACAGCGGTTCGCCCTGCGATACGAAATCGCCCGGCTGCACATTGAGCTGGGTGACAAGGCCCGACAGCGCCGTGCCGATCTGGATCAGCTCGCTCGACGGTTCGACCACGCCCGATCCGGCAACACGGCCTTTATCCGCCAGCGCCTCCGGAGCGCTCGGCGGTTCATTCTCCGGTTCGCTCAGTTCGCGGTCGGGCAGGCCGGTGGCGATGAACCAGATCGCCGCGATCAGGCCGATCAGGGCGATGACGGGCAGGATCTGCCGCGAAAAGCTGAGATTGCGGAAATTCAAGGCCATGTCAGTGATCCTCCGGCATATCGCTGCCGTCATGGGTGATCCGCCCGTCTTCCAGCACCAGGATGCGGTCGGCGAGATCGAAGATACGGTTGTCGTGGGTGACGATGATGCAGGCGCGGTCCTCCGCCAGCGCGACTTCGCGCAGCAGGTCCATCACCCGGCGACCCGATTTCGCATCGAGCGCGGCGGTCGGTTCGTCGCACACCACCAGGCGCGGTTCGTGCACCAGCGCACGGGCGATGGCGACGCGCTGCTGCTGGCCGCCCGAAAGCTGGTTGGGCAGCTTGCCCGCCTGATCGGCGATGTTGAGCTTGTCCATCATCGCCACGGCCCGCTCGCGCGCCTCGTGCCGATCCATCCCCTGCGCGATCAGCGGGACGGCGGCGTTGCTGGCGGCATCAATGGCGGGGATGAGATTGTACTGCTGGAAGATGAAGCCGATATTCTTCAGCCGGAATTCGACCAGCGCATTGTCCGACAGCTCGTAAATATCGGTTCCGAACACCTCCACCTGACCTTCGGTGGGCCACAGAATGCCGCACATGATCGAAATCAGCGTGGTCTTGCCCGATCCGCTTTCCCCGACGAGATAGGTCAGCTCGCCCGGCTTCACGTCGAGGTCGATGCCGTGCAGCACGCGGATGGTCTGCTGGCCCGCCTGGAAATCGCGCGCGATCTCGCGCACCGAAATGGCGGCATCCTGGCCGGTGTCGTCGTTCATCGGAACACCGCCGCAGGTTCGGTCTTCATCACATTGCGCAGCGCCAGCCAGCCTGTCAGCGCGATAATCAGCACGATGGCGACAAGGCTGATAAGCGGGATCTGCCAGGGGATGTAAAAGCCCTTGAAGGTCGGATCGCCGGAGAAGCTCCGGATAAAGCCGACCGTGCCGAGCAGGCCCAAGCCGTAACCGACCATGCCGACCATCCCCGCCTGCGCAGCGACCATCATGCGCAGCTTGCCATTGGTGACACCGATGGCCTTCAGCGCACCGAACTGCTTGATGTTATCGCGGATGAACAGGCTGAAGGTCAGGCCGACGATCGCCACACCGACGATGAAGCCGAGCAGGACGGTAATCCCGAAATTCAACGGGATGCCGGTGTTCTCGATGATGAACTGCACCCCGTCGCGCGCAAATTCGTCGCGCGTCTGCGCTTTCAGCCCGGTCTCGCGCTCGATCCGCTGCGACAAAGCCTTGGCCTCCGCCGGGTTTTCCGCGCCGACCAGCACGAATGACAGCCGGTTGCGCGTTCCGGGGACATAGCGCAGCGCCTGGCTGTATTTGGTATAAAGCACCACGGTGCTGGTGAAGCTGGGGATGGCATCGGCAATCCCGCGGATCACGGCGCGCTGGTCATTCAGCTCCAGCCGCTCGCCAATAGGGGACTGGTCGGGAAACATGCGGGTGACGCCGACATCGTCGATAATCACGCTGTCGGGCTGGGACAGGACCTCCACCGATCCTTCGAGCATGTTCTTGGGCAGGCCGATCAGCGTCGCATCGTCCACCCCGATGATCGCCACGCCTTCCAGGTCGCCATCCTTGGTGCGGACGGACGCGTTGGCGCGGATATGCGGCACGGCCCATTCCACGCCTGGCACGCCGCGCACCTTGTCGAGCGCGGTGGCGGGCATGGCATAGGCGACATCGGTGGTGCGGCTGACCGGGTCCATCACCCACACATCCGCGCTGGACACGTTGTAGACCCCGCTGGCCCCGCGTTCGAGCAGGTTGACGAAAATGGTCAGCTGCTGCGTGATGAGCAGGGTGGAAAAGGCAATGCCGAACAGCAGGCCGAAGAATTTCTGCGGATCGCCGGTCAGCATGCGGATAGCGATCCAGATCATCGGGTATCCATGCCTTTCTTGCGTTTTCGCAGCGACAGGTTCATTACTGAACGATTGCGTTCAACTGAACGGAGCCGTTCACTTTGTCAAGTCGCGAGACGAAATCTGTTTCAACCCGCATGGGCAGGCCTGCTGACGAGGCCAAGCGCGAGGCCATTCTGGCAGCGGCGGCGGCGTCGTTTTTCGAGCATGGCTATGCCGCCAGCTCGATCGAGCAGATCGCGGAACAGGCCGGTGTGTCCAAGGTCACGATCTACAATCGCTTCGGTGACAAACGCGCACTGTTCGCGGCAGCGGTTGATTGCGAATGCGCGAAAATGCGCAGCAATTTCGAAGTGCCACCTATGCCGGAAGGCAGCCTGCGCGCGCGCCTGACCGCGATTGCCGAGGCGATGAGCGCGTTCCTCTCGCGCCCCAAAATGGTCCAGTTCGAACGCAGGATCGCCGCCGAAACCGAACATGACGGGGAAATCGGCAAGGCCTTCCTCGCCGCCGGGCCACACCGGATGAAGGCCGCCTTTGTCGGCTTTCTTGCCGGTATGCGCGATGCAGGCGAAATCGAGGTCGACGATCTCGATCTGGCCGCCGAACAATTCGTCTCCATGTGCAAGGGGATGGGCGATCTGGAGCGGCGTTTCGGCCACCCCGAAGATGCCCGGCGCGACCGCGAACGCATCGAGGGCGCGGTCGAGGTGTTCTGCCGCGCCTATGTTCCGGCAAAATAGGTGGGTGGCGTCAACTTGCCATTCACCGGCGGCCCCCTACATTACCGAACGTATGAGGAAGGACGTTTGAGCCGATGAGCGATCAGAATCCGCAGCCGGGCCCGCAGAACGATGGCCCCAATCCCTGGGTGAAGAGCCTGATGGTGTGGGGCGGCATCTTCCTCGCCCTGCTGGTTGTCGTCACGGCCTTCGGCGGCAACAACCAGCCAGCAGGCGACCAGATCCGCTATTCCGAGTTCCGCGACAAGGTGGCCGAAGGCACGGTCAAGGATGTCTCGATTTCCGAAGATGTCATCACCGGCACGCTGTCCAATGGCGACAAGTTCACCACCGTACCGGTCGCCAGCGACACTTCGCTGACGGAGCTTCTGGAGGAGAACGGCGTTACCTATTCGGGCCGCGAGAAAGAGGAGACGGGTGTGCTCACCTACATCCTCATTCAGACGCTCCCCTTCCTGCTGATCCTCGGCATTGCCTTTTTCGCCCTGCGACAGGTGCAGAAAGGCGGCGGCGCGGGCGGCGCGATGGGCTTCGGCAAATCCAAGGCCAAGATGCTGACCGAAAAGCAGGGCAAGGTGACGTTCGACGATGTTGCCGGCATTGACGAGGCGCGCGAGGAACTGGAAGAGATTGTCGAGTTCCTGAAAGATCCGCAGCGTTTCTCAAAGCTGGGCGGCCAGATTCCCAAGGGCGCGCTGCTGGTCGGCTCGCCCGGTACGGGTAAGACGCTGCTGGCGCGCGCGATTGCGGGCGAGGCAGGTGTGCCCTTCTTCACCATTTCGGGTTCGGATTTCGTTGAAATGTTCGTCGGCGTCGGCGCAAGCCGCGTGCGCGACATGTTCGAACAGGCCAAGAAAAACGCGCCCTGCATCGTCTTCATCGACGAAATCGACGCGGTTGGCCGTTCGCGCGGCCATGGCCTTGGCAATTCCAATGACGAGCGCGAGCAGACGCTGAACCAGCTGCTGGTCGAGATGGACGGCTTCGAGGCGAACGAAGGCATCATCATCATCGCCGCGACCAACCGGCCCGACGTGCTCGACCCGGCATTGCTGCGTCCGGGCCGCTTCGACCGCCAGGTTGTCGTGCCCGTGCCCGACATCGACGGGCGCGAGAAGATCCTCGAAGTTCACATGAAGAAAGTGCCGCTGGCGCCGGATGTGAACAGCCGCACCATCGCGCGCGGCACGCCGGGCTTTTCGGGTGCGGACCTCGCCAACCTCGTCAACGAGGCGGCCTTGCTCGCCGCACGGCGCAACAAGCGCCTGGTGGCGATGCAGGAATTCGAGGACGCGAAGGACAAGGTCATGATGGGTGCGGAACGCCGCTCCATGGTGATGACCGACGACGAGAAGAAGATGACCGCTTATCACGAGGCGGGCCATGCGCTGGTCTCGATCAACGAGCCCGCATCGGACCCGATCCACAAGGCGACGATTATTCCGCGCGGCCGCGCGCTGGGCATGGTGATGCGCCTGCCGGAGCGGGACAATTATTCGTACCACCGTGACAAGATGCACGCGAACCTCGCCGTGGCGATGGGTGGCCGAGTGGCCGAAGAAATCATCTTCGGGCATGACAAGGTGTCGAGCGGCGCATCGGGCGATATCCAGTATGCGACCGATCTGGCGCGTAACATGGTCACCAAATGGGGCATGTCCGACAAGCTCGGCCCGCTCCAGTACGAGCAGAGCCAGGAAGGCTATCTCGGCATGGGGCAGACCGCGCGCACCATGTCGGGCGAGGAAACCAACAAGCTGATCGATGCCGAGATCAAGCGTCTGGTGGAAGACGGCCTCGCCCGCGCGAAGGAAGTGCTGACCGATCAGGAGGACAAGCTCCACCTGCTCGCCCAGGCCATGCTCGAATACGAGACGTTGACGGGTGAGGAGATCACCCAGTTGATGGATGGCGGCAAGATCGACCGCCCCAACGAACCGCGCGGCCCTGCCAAGCCGGTATCGATCGCCGGTTCGGCTGTGCCCAAGGCCGGGCGCAAGTTCGGCGGCGCGGGCGGCGCGGCTCCCGAGGGGGCCTGACGCCCGGTCCCGGCCACCGTCAGCCTCCGTTCATTCCCGCAGCACTAGCCGTCTCCCGCTTTTAAGGGAGACGGATTTTCATGCGCATTGGACAGATACTTGCCGTCGTGGCCAGCGTCGCGTTGCTGACCTCGCCGGTCATGGCCGGTCCGGCCGATGTCAATGCGCAGGAGTTCTACCTCCAGGCCAAACAGGTGATGGGCAAGGGGCTCACCGCGATGTTCGACAAGCGCACCAAACCGCTGGTGGCGCAGATGAAGGATGCCGGAGAATCGGCAAGAGCCGCCAACGAAGCGGCGACCAAGGCAGGCAAGCCGCTCTATTGCGCCAGCGATGCGGAGCGCAAGAAGGGCCTCAATCCGAAGCAGGTGCTGGCGATGCTGGAGCGGCTGCCGGAATCTCAGCGCCGCAACTCGACGCTCAGGCAGGCATGGCGCGCCGCATTGGCCCGCGAATATCCCTGCGGCTGATTTGGCAGGTCAGAACACGCCGATCAGCAGCAGCGCCTGAAGGAACAGCGTCAGCACCACGAAGATGAAGATGGTCAGCACGCATAGCCGCCAGAAGGCGGAGAAGCGCGACAGGCCATAAGTCCGGCGTAGCTGTTTGTAGATGTGGACCGGCGGGATAATCATGCTGGCGAAAACCACGACACCCGGCGACACCCCGGCCAGCCCCGCCAGCACGATGGCCAGCGTGAGCAGGGTCATAAAGCTGAGAGAATAGGTCACGAAGATCGCGTGGTCGTAGGCCTTGAACCGGCGTTTCCACGCAAACAGCAGCCAGACGAAGGGGATCGATAGCGGGATCAGCAGCCAGCTGAATTTGTAGAAGTTGGTCTGCAATTTGTAGAGCATGAGGCCCGGATTATCGCGCCACTTCTTCAGGCCGTTGTCGATCCAGTCGATGCCCGAACCTTCGATTTTCATCTTGGTCTTGCCGTCGCGGGTCAGTGGAACGGTCCGCGAACCGCCCTCGTCGATGGTGACGGGGGCGTCGCCGGTTGCGTTCTCCCCGCTGGGCCCCGTCCCGTCGAGCACGCCCTTGAGAAAGGGGATGTTTGCCTGCGCCGCGTCGATATCGGAAAGCTGGCGTTCGATCTCGTCCAGCTCTTGTTGCGCGGCGCTGCGTTCCGCGTCCGAAATCTCCTTGTCCGCGATCTGTCCGGCAAGCGTGGTCTGGCGATCCTGCAGCTGTGAGACTTCCGATGCTGCCAGTTCGCGCAGCTTGCCGCTCGTATCGCCCTTTAGATCGGTCGGCGCGCTGATCCCTGCAAACTGAAAAACCGCAAACATCAGGAAGATGGAGAACAGGAACAGCGCCATGGGCGAGACGAACCGCGTGCGCTCGCCATCGATATAGCGGCGGGTCAGCTCGCCCGGTTTGAACGCGAGCTTGGGCAGGGTGCGCCAGGTCTTGCTGTCGAAATGGACCGCGCCATGGGCGAAATCGTGCATGAATGCGCCAATCGTACGGTGCAGATGCGCCTTTTGCCCGCAGGCATGGCAATGCGCCCCGGTCAACTGCGTACCGCAATTGAGGCAGGCGTCTTCGGCGAAATGCCCCCTGTCCAGCGGCCGGTACGGCCCGTCACCCGAGCCCTTATGATCGACGGCCCGCGCATACAGCCCGCCTTCGGCTGCCGTCCCCACCGCTTCGACGATCTCGTTCATAAATTGTCCCTCATGGCCCGCAGATATACGCGCGCACCGCACCGGCGCAATATGGCGGGCGCGCCGGAAGATCCGATGCTGCGCCGCTTGATCGCGCCACAAAAGCTGGCAGGATCGGGCCATGGGGTTAAGCGAACAGACCGGAGCCATGATCGGCCTTGCCGCCATGGCAACGGCGTTCGTAGGTATTGCGCTGCTTGAGGTGCTCGCACCGCGAAGGCCGCTATCGATGCCGAAGCTGCGTCGCTGGACGACCAATCTCGGCCTGTTTGCGCTCGACACCGCGCTGGTCCGGCTCGCCATACCGCTGTTGATGGTCGGGACCGCGCAATGGGCCGGGCAGAACGGATGGGGCCTGTTCAACCTGATCGATCTGCCCAGCTGGCTCGCGTTCGTGCTGGCCATCGTATTGCTGGATTTCGCGCTCTATCTCCAGCACTGGGCGACGCACCGCGTGCCGATCCTGTGGCGGCTGCACAAGGTCCACCATGTCGATCCCGATTTCGACATCAGCACGGCGGCGCGATTCCATCCGATGGAGATCGGCCTGTCGATGCTCTACAAGATGGCGGTGGTCGCGCTGCTCGGGCCGAGCGTGCTGGCGGTGTTCGTGTTCGAAGTGGCGTTCAACATCGCCACCATTGCCACCCATGCGAACCTGTCGCTGCCGCTGCGCGTCGACCGGGCGGCACGACGCCTGGTGGTGACTCCGGACATGCACCGCATCCACCATTCTTCGCGGCAGGCCGAAACCGACAGCAATTACGGCACGATGCTCAGCATGTTGGACCGCATCTTCGCCACCTATACACCCACAGCGCAGGATGGTCAGGACCGGATGCAGATCGGCCTCGCATCCTATCGGGATACGAGGCCGTCGAAGCTCTGGTGGAGCTTGCTGTTTCCCTTTCGGGACTAGCTATCGGCGCGATCAGCCCGCGTCGAAATCCGCCCCGATCGAGGTGGAGCGGGTGGGGGCCGATGCGGTGATGCGCAGCGCCTCTGCCGACTGGCTCAGCGAACCGATTTCATCCGCTTCGTCTTCGTCGTCCGGCAGGATCTTCTGCAGGTTGAGGACGGCCGATTCCTTCAGGTCCTTCGGCTTCACCGTCTGCTCTGCGATTTCGCGCAGGGCGACGACCGGGTTCTTGTCGCGGTCACGGTCGACGGTCAGTTCGGAACCGCCGGAAATCTCCCGCGCGCGCTGGGCAGCCAGCAGGACGAGATCGAAACGGTTGGGAATCTTGTCTACGCAGTCTTCGACAGTAACGCGCGCCATGCAGCACTCCGATGGAAATCACGGGATTCGGGAAAGCGCGCGAAATAGGTGCGACCCTGCCAAAAGTCAAGGAATTGCGCTTGGGCACGATGCTGGTCTAGGGCGCGGACATGGTCGAAACCAAGCCGGACCCAAGCCTGCCCACAAACCAGCCGACCACCGGCCAATGGCACGACGCCGATCCGTTCGAGGTGGAGGCGCAGGGCCAGAAACTGGTTTTCTATCCCGCCGGGCAGGACCGGCTCGACGCGCTGGTCGAACTGATCGACGAGGCCAGCGAAACGCTCCACGCGTTCTATTACACCTTCACGCAGGACGCCGCCGGCCGGCAAGTGCGCGATGCTTTGGTGCGCGCGGCGAAACGCGGGGTGGACGTCATCCTGTTCGTCGATGGTTTCGGATCGGACATCGACGACGCCTTTTGCAAACCGCTGGTGGATGCGGGCGGCCGGTTCGATATCTTCATCGCCAAATGGAGCCGCCGCTATCTTATCCGCAACCATCAGAAGATGGCGATTGCCGACGGCAAACGGGCGATGATCGGTGGGTTCAATATCGAACAGAGCTATTTCGATCCGCCCACCGCCAATGGCTGGCACGATCTCGGCCTGAGGGTGGAAGGCGATGCGGTCGACATGCTGGCCCGGTGGTTCGACGAGATCGACGATTGGGTTGGTAGGCCCAGGGCGCAATACCGCGCCATCGTGCGCAAGGTCACCAAATGGGACCCGGGCACTGGCCCGGTGCGGTTGCTGATCGGCGGGCCGACCCGCGGCTTGTCGAGCTGGGCGCGCTGCATCCAGAAGGATCTGATGCATGGCCGCCGGCTCGACATGGTGATGGCCTATTTCTCGCCGCCCAACAAAGTGCTGCGGCGGATCGGGGACATCGCCAAACGTGGCAAGGCGCGGCTGGTTATGGCGGCCAAGAGCGACAATGGGGCGACCATCGGGGCGACGCGCTCGCTCTATCACTACCTGCTCAAGCGCGGCTGCGAAGTGCGTGAGTTCACGCCCTGCAAGCTGCATATGAAAATCGTCGTGCTGGACGATGCGGTCTACGTCGGCAGCGCCAACTTCGACATGCGGAGCCTTTATCTCAACCTTGAGCTGATGCTGCGGATCGAGGACGCGCCGCTGGCCGAAAAGTTGCGCGAGTTTATCGAACAGCACAACGATGCGACGGACGAGATCACCCGCGCACGGCACAAGCGCGAGGCCAACTTGTGGAACCGGATACGCTGGAACCTCAGCTGGTTCCTCGTCGCGGTGGTTGATTACAACGTCGCCCGGCGGCTCAATCTGGGGCTGTAGGGACCCTTACCTACCCCTCGCCTTCGCCCCAGTCGGAATAGTCGCGCTTGTTCGGGCTGGAGAACTTGGTGAATTCCGGCTGGAAGTGCAGCGGCACGTTGCCGGTCGAACCGTGGCGCTGCTTGGCCACGATCAGTGTCGCGCGGTTCTTCAGTTCCAGAAAGCGTTCTTCCCAGATGCGGTATTTCTCGACCGCGTCGGCGCTGCTGGTTTCGGTCGGCATGTCGGGGCGGGTCGCCTCGTGGTAATAGTCGCCGCGATAGATGAACCACACCATATCGGCGTCCTGCTCGATCGATCCCGATTCGCGCAGGTCCGACAGCATCGGGCGCTTGTCCTCGCGTTGTTCGACGGCGCGAGATAGCTGCGAGAGTGCGATCACCGGTACGCTCAGCTCCTTGGCGAGCGTCTTGAGGCCGCGGCTGATTTCCGAAATTTCGTTGACGCGGTTGTCGTTCGCGCGGCCCGACCCCTGCAGAAGCTGGAGGTAATCGACCACGATAAGGCCAATATCGTGCCGTCGTTTCAGCCGCCGCGCGCGGGTGCGCAGCCCGGCAATGGTCAGCGCGGGCGTGTCGTCGATATACAGCGGAAGCTCGGTGAGGTCCTGGCTGGCGAAGCTCAGCTTCTGGAATTCATCGCGGCTGATATCGCCCGAACGCAGCTTCTCGCTCGACAGTTCGGACTGTTCGGCAAGGATACGCGTGGCGAGCTGGTCGCTGCTCATTTCGAGGCTGAAGAAGGCCACCGGGCCGCCCCAGTTGAACGGGCCGCCTTCCTTCTGCCAGTCGAGATGCGCGCGGGCACAGTTGAAGGCGATGTTGGTAGCAAGCGAGGTCTTGCCCATGCCCGGACGCCCGGCAAGGATGATGAGGTCCGAATTGTGCAGGCCCGCGGTCTTGTCGTCCACCACGTCAAGGCCGGTGGTCTTACCCGACAAGCCGCCATCGGAATTCATCGCCGCTTCGGCCATTTTCAGCGCGGCGAGCGATGCATCGCGGAACGAGGATGCCTGTGAAGCGCTGGTCGCGCCTTCGGCCACGCGGAAGAGATCCGCCTCGGCCGCGGCGATCTGGTCCATCGGGGCGATTTCCTCGCTCGTATCGAGCGCGTCTTCGACGAGGTTGCGCCCCACGCTCACCAATTCGCGCAGCAAAGCGAGGTCGTAGATCTGTTCGGCCAGTTCGCGCGGGGCAAGGAGGCCCTGGCCGTCCGCCGTCAGTTGGGCGAGATAGGTTGTCCCGCCCAGCTGCTTGAGCGCTTCGTCCGCTTCGAAATGCGGCTTCAGCGTGACCGGGCTGGCAAGCGCGTTGCGGTCGATCAGCGTCAGGATGCGCGCATAGATACGCTGGTGCACGGGTTCGAAGAAATGCTCGGGCCGCAGCTGGGTCTGCAATTCCTCCAGTACCTTGTTGTCGATCAGCACCGCGCCGATAAACGCGGCCTCCGCCTCGATATTGGACGGCAGCGTGCGCCCCTCTTGCGCAGGGTCGGTGGAAACCGAATCGGAGTCGGGGCGGATCAGCAGGTCTTCGGACATCCCTCCACCATGCGGGACGGGGCGGGGCGCGACAACCGCACGAATTGTAAAATCGATCCACGTGCCATGTGGATAGCGGGGATAGCGGTCCAGCCGTCACCGGTGGGCAACATTTTCGGCGCAACTGCCACGCTGGGTCTTGCCCCGCCGCCTGCCTATCTGCGAAGGCGAGGCCAAGCATGACCGACTCCGCATCATCCGCTCCTGGCGATTTTCGCATCGCCCATATCGAGCTCGACGAGGAGACGATCATCTGGCGCAATGCCGATATCGAGCAGGAGCGCCGCGTCGCGATCTTCGATCTGGTGGAAGAGAATTGCTTTAAGCCGTTAAAGGCTGTGGGGCGCGGTGCGACCGGACCCTATCGGCTGACGCTTGCGGTGCGCGATGGCCGCCTGGCCATGACCATCGCGGACGAAAGCGAACAGGTGGTGGAGGAGCTGATCCTGGGGCTGGCGCGTTTCCGCCGCCCGATCCGCGAATATTTTGCCATATGCGACAGCTATTATCAGGCCATCCGCAAGGCGACCCCGGCGGAAATCGAGACGATCGACATGGCCCGGCGCGGCATCCACAACAACGCTGCCGAATTGCTGCTGGAACGGCTGGAAGGCAAGATCGACACCGATTTCGCAACCGCACGCCGCCTGTTCACGCTGATCTGCGTCCTCCACATCAAGGGTTGATGGGGCAGCGATGGCGCGCAAGACCACATCGCGGCGCAAGAGCCCCCGCACCCGTGCCCGCAAGAAGGGCGCGAGCTGGTTCGTCCGGCTGCTGGCGCTGATCCTGCTCGTCGCCCTGCTGGGCGCGGCCTATGCCTGGTGGCGTGCGCAGGACTGGCGGCCCGACGAGACCGCGTATCCCGATCAGGGGGCGCTGGTGTCGGAGGCGGACGGAGCGGTGAATTTCCGCACGCTCAAAGGGCTGGGCGCGGACTTTGCCTATATCGAGGCGAGCCACGGCAGCGAGGGGCAGGACCGGGCCTTTGCCGACAGCCTGCCAGCCGCGCGCGCCGCCGGCCTGCAGGTGGGCGCGGTGCATGTCTTCGACCCGTGCACGCTGGCCGATGGGCAATCGGCCAATTTCGTCACAATGGTCCCGCGCGATGGCGAATTGCTGCCGCCTGCCATCGCTCTGCGTGAAACGGGCGATGATTGCCCCGAACGCGTCACCCGCGCCGCCATCGAAAGCGAGCTGATGACGCTGGTGAACCAGATCGAGGCGCATGCAGGCAAGCCTGCCATCCTCTATGTGTCGGAAGGCTTCGAGACGCGTTACGGCATCGCCAACCGGATCGAGCGCAATCTCTGGCTGAAGGCCAATTGGTTCGAGCCGGAATATGCCGACCGCCCCTGGTTGTTGTGGACGGCGAACGACGCGCTGCCGACCGAGGCGGCGGACGATCCGCTGGCCTGGGTGGTGGTGCGGCCCTGAACGCCGCCTTCGACAAGTGCGGGGATCGGGGTAAAGGGCAGGTCATGACTCATGAACTGATCGCCGCGGCGCGCAAGGCAGCCGAACAATCCTATTCACCCTATTCGCAATACGCCGTGGGTTCCGCGCTCGGCTTTGCCGACGGCAGCATCGTCACCGGCACGAACATCGAGAATGCGAGCTATGGCCTTGCCCTGTGCGCCGAAACGGTCGCGGTGGCCAAGGCCATGGCCGAAGGGCGGCGCGGCGGACTGGTCGCCGTCGCGGTGACGGGGCCGATGGACAAGGGCGGCGGCGCGCCGATCACGCCATGCGGGCGATGCCGCCAGGTGCTGAACGAACTCGCCCAGCTTGGCGGAACCGACCCCGATGTGCATTGCGTGGGCGCAGACGATGTGAAGACCGTCAAACTGAGCGCGCTGCTGCCTGCCGCCTTCGGCCCGGCCAGCCT
Organism: Qipengyuania sp.; assembly: GCA_048268145.1. Taxonomy (GTDB): domain Bacteria; phylum Pseudomonadota; class Alphaproteobacteria; order Sphingomonadales; family Sphingomonadaceae; genus Qipengyuania. The sequence continues at coordinate 88,945 of JBLWWC010000001.1, forward strand.
GGATTAATCGCCTTCGGTCTCGATCCATTCGAGCAAGGAGGCTAGGCAGTCGCGCGCCAGCATCTTGCAGCGTTCGGGCGACCATCCCTGTTCGGGCTCGGGGTTCTTCGGATTGTCCTTGTAAGGCATCTCCAGCGTCATCGCGGTCGCACCGAAGCGTTCTGCAACCTGATTGGTGCTGAGCGCCAGATTGGCCTGGCCCGGTGCAGATTTGGTGTAACCCAGCTCGGTCTGGAAATCGGGTGAACGGCGGTCGAGGATGCGCTCGTAGCGGTAATAGCTTTCGCCCAGCTCGTCGGTCCAGCTCGGGATGCCTTCGAAGCCTGCGAGGAAGGATACCGGGATCGCCTCGTCCCCGTGGACGTCCATGGCGAAATCGACGCCGGTTTCATCCATCGCATTGCGGATGGCGAGCACTTCGGGCGAGCGTTCGGCGGTGGGTTCGGCCCATTCGCGGTTGAGGTTTGCGCCCACGCCATTGACGCGCAGATTGCCACGGCGCGAGCCGTCGGGGTTGCAGTTGGGCACGATGTGGAACCGGCAATGCTGGCGCAAATTGCGGCCCACGCTGTCGCTGGGATCGGTCAGCACTTCCAATGCGCCTTCCATCCACCATTCGGCCTGCGTTTCGCCCGGATGCTGGCGGGCATAGAGCCACACCTGCTTGTCGCCATCGCCCAGCTCGAGGCAGTCGATCGGCTGCCCGTCGGGCGATGTGCCGAGCGCGCGATGTGCAACGCCTTCAGAGGCGGCGGCTTCCGACACGAGATCGTGATGCCGTTCCATCGAATAGGGCGCGAAATAGGCGAACCAGGCGATGTCGCTGGCGGGCGTATAGCGGATGGTCAGCGCGCCGTTTTCGCTGTCCTTGTCGAAACTGGAGGACGCGCGGCCCCAATATTCGCGGTCTTCCGACACGCAGGCATCGTAATCCGGCCAGCCGCCGGGATAGGCGCTGTCATTGAGGCCGGTGATGACCAGTTCCAGCTCGCGCCCGCCCGCATTGGACACGCGAAAGTGAAACCACTGGAGAAATTCCGAATTGGTATCGTTCGGGATGGCCAGCCGGGCCTTTGCCCCGTCGACCGACAGCACTTCGATATTGCCGCTGTCGAAAGCGGAGTCGATCCGAATATCACTCACAATCAGGGAACCTCTATTTCTACCGTTTCGCCATTATTGCCGGGAAAATCGCTGAACAGCGCGGCGGCGACCGTCTGCGCGCTCGACCGCCGATCTGCAAGGGGTGAGTTTTCCGCTACGGCAAAGTTGGCCCGGCCCTCCCACAGGTTTTGCCCGGTGGCGCGGTCGCGGATGGTTACGGCCATCTCCGTGCCGACCTTGTCCTTGGCCCCGCCGCCAAGATTGATGCCGATGCCAAGCCCGACGCCCGAGCCATAGCTGCCGGTCGATCCGCCGACCCCGACGCTCACCGGGCTGCGACTGCCATCGGCCTGCAAGGTGTAGCGCTGGAAGCGGACTTCGGCGACCTGGTCCGCGCCGGTCCGTGCCGCCTCGGTGTAGCCGAGCCCGCGCAGCTCGCCCGCAACCGCGGCGGTATAGGCCGACATTTCGAGCGAATCGCCCGGTTCGCCAGGCGCTGCGGTTACGAAGATGGTCCCGCTGCCCAGCCGCTCGGTCGCGCTCGGCTCGACAAAACGAGTGACCTCGACAGGGCCGGGCGCGGTGACACAGCCCGCAAGCGCCAGTGTGGAAGCGATCAGGATGGGGGTGATGGTGCGACGGGTCATCGTGCGGCTCCTTTAAGGACGGCGGTGTTTGCAGAATACTAACGCGCCAGCGGCAAATAGTGCCGCGATACGAATCGGCGTGGATTGGGCGCTTAATCCGATCGAGCAGCTGTGATAGCGGAGCGTTTATGAACGACGAGCGAAAATGTCCGGTCCTGGTTACCGGCGGGGCGGGATATATTGGCTCTCATGCGGTGCTTGCGCTGCGCGATGCAGGCTGGCCGGTGGCGGTGATCGACAATCTGTCCACCGGCTTTGCCTTTGCCGTGCCCGACGATGTGCCGCTTTATGAAGGCGACATCGCCGATTCCATCCTGCTGGAGCAGATTTTCATCGAACAGGGTATCGGCGCGATCATGCATTTCGCCGGGTCCATCGTCGTACCCGAATCGGTTGAGCAGCCACTCGCCTATTACGAAAACAACACCGTCAAAAGCCGTGCCCTGCTGGCCGCTGTGGTGGATGCGGGCATCCCGCATTTCATCTTCAGTTCGACCGCGGCGACCTATGGCGTGCCCGCAACCTCTCCCGTCACGGAAGACAGCCCCAAGGCCCCGATCAACCCCTATGGCTGGTCCAAGCTGATGACCGAACAGATGCTGGCCGATGCCAGCGCGGCGCATGGCTTCAACTATTGCGCGCTGCGATATTTCAACGTTGCCGGCGCAGACCCGGATGCGCGCAGCGGCCAATCGACGGCGGGGGCGACCCATCTCATCAAGGTCGCCTGCGAGGCGGCCACCGGAAAGCGCGACAGCGTGGCGGTATTCGGCACGGATTACGACACGCCCGACGGCACCGGCGTGCGCGACTATATCCATGTCAGCGACCTGGCCGCCGCGCATGTCCTGGCGCTGGAGGCATTGATCGCGCAGCCCGGTCGCTCCTTGACGATGAATTGCGGCTATGGGCGCGGGTTCTCGGTGCGCGAAGTGCTCGACGCGGTCGACAGGGTGACGAATGGGTCGATCCACCGGGTCGAACAGCCGCGCCGTGCGGGCGATCCGGCAGCGCTGGTTTCCGATCCCTCGCGCATCCGGGACACGCTGCCGTGGAAGCCACGATTTGCCGATCTCGAAACCATTGTCGGCCATGCGCTGCAATGGGAACGGCGGCTGTCCGATATACGCGGAAATGCTTGACGGGCCGGTCATGCCCGCGTAACGGCCCCGCTTGAATTTGGCGCGTCGGACCCTATCTCCGGCGCGTATTTATTTGCCGAGAGACAAATCATGAAGATCCGCAACAGCCTCAAGTCGCTGAAGAACCGCCACCGCGATTGCCGCGTGATTCGCCGTCGCGGGCGCACCTACGTCATCAACAAGACGAACCGCCGCTTCAAGGCCCGTCAGGGCTGATTCGGCGCGCGGCAACCAGCCGCGCAACCGCTTGCTGATACGGCCCGGCCTCCGTGGGAGGTGCGGGCCGTTCGCATATGGGCATGGCGCATATGGGCTGGGCGCTTAGGGAATAGCCTGAATGGAGACCGGCATGATCGAAGCGGCGGTTTTCGATGTGGGGCGCGTGCTCTATCGCTGGCAATTGAGCGCGCTGTTCGATGCGATCATCGACGATCCTGCCGAGCGCGCCTTCGTCCTTGACGAGGTGGTGACGGAGGAATGGCATTTCGAACACGACCGGGGGCGGCCGCTTGCGGCGATGGTCCCCGAACGCAAGGCGCTGTTTCCCGATCATGCGCAATGGATCGATGCCTATGCCACGCGCTTCAACGAGACCATTCCCGGCCCCGTCGCGGGCAGCCATGAAATCGTGCACGATCTGAACGCGGCGGAGGTGCCGCTTTATGCCATCACCAATTTCGGCAGCGAGTTCTGGGATGCGTTCCGCCCGACCGCGCCGATTTTCGACCTGTTCGAAGATATCGTGGTGTCCGGCAAGGAACGCCTCGCCAAGCCCGACCCGGCGATCTTCGCGCTGGCGGCACGGCGGTTTGGCCGCGGTCCCCGCACGATGCTGTTTATCGACGACAACACCGACAATGTGGATGCCGCCCGGGCGTGTGGATGGCACGCGCACCACTTTGTCGATGCACCCGCACTGCGCGCCAATCTTGCCGCGCGCGGCCTGATCTGACGAACCGCCGCACACAGCAAAGATGCCGGACAGCAAAAACCCCGGCGGGCCAGCTGGGGACAGGGGCCACACCGGGGTAGAGTGTCGAGCGGCCCGGAGGAGGTCGGGCCGTTCGGTGAAACGCGTTACTTGTTGCAGGCGGCCAGGCGCTCTGCCGTCATCGCTTCGCCATTGGCAGTGAAGGCGGTGATCTCACCAACATCGCGCTGCAGCTTGCGGCACATGCGCAGCGGGCGCGAGCTGCCCTTGCCGGCGACACAGGTCGAGCCCTTGCACGACCACGCAACGCCGCCTGCCACGAGGCGGGTTTCATCGGTCGGTTGCGCAAGTTCGGCGGTGTAGAACGCGCCGCCAGCCGCATTGGCGGGAGCGGTGGCCGCGCCCATGCCAAGAGCTGCAACGGTGAGGGCGGTGGCGGCAGCAAAGCCTGCCTTGAAGCGGGGAAGAGTGAAAGACATGGGGGAGCGTCCTTGTTACTGGAAACGATGTTCCGTTTGTGTTAAGTTTTGATCTGCAACCTGTTGCGAAAGCCTGCCTAGGATAATAGGTTGCGTATTGCAACTGATTATTGCAAATTTTTTTGCGCTCGGGTGATTTCCCGCTAGGAACGCAGTGGGAAAGGACTGTCGATGGGTGAATTACGCGAGCCATTGCGCGAGCTGACCGAATGCGGATTGCCGCAAGCGCTGGAGGTGATGGGCGAACGCTGGAGCTTTATGATCCTGCGCGCCAGCTTCAACGGGCTGCATCATTTCGAGGAATTTCTGAGCGAGCTGGGCATTGCCCGCAACATCCTGTCGAATCGCCTTGCCAAGCTGGTCGAGCACGGCATCCTTGCGCGCAAGCCCATGGCGGAGGATCGCCGCAAGATCGAATATCGCCTGACCGACAAGGGCTTCGACCTGCTGCCCGCCATGCTGGCGCTGCGCCAGTGGGGGCAGAAATACGGCGTCGAGGTCGAAGAAAACCCCATTCTGGTCGACGAACGCGATCGCCTGCCGATCGGCCCGGTGTCGATCCTCGCCCATGACGGGCGCACGTTGACGCATGAAGAACTCTGGCTGACCCGGCCTGAAAATGTCGGCAAGCGTCCCGACCATCCCGATTTCCATCATATGGAAGAGGCCGAGCCGCGCCGTGGCGCTGCCGCCAGCGACGTGTCGCGGGCCAGGATTGCCGCGGGCTGACCGGACAGCATCGCGGCCGAATCGCACAGACATTTGCCCGACGCCCCGCCACGCACCCCCGATGGCCGCTATATCGTGGTGCGTGGCCGCTTGTGGCGCGCGGCCAATCCCGGTTTGCCGGAGGATGAGCGCGAGCGCCTCGTCAGCGACCTGATGCGTGCCCGGCGTGATGTCGGCGCGGCGTTGCGCAGCGATGACGCCGAGGCGCTGAAGGCCGCGCGCGCCCAGGTTCATGCCGCCAAAGTGGCGCTGGGCGAGCGGGGGCCGGTCTGGTGGGATGACGGCGCACCCGATTACAACCGCCACCTGCTGCGCAACACGCCCTATGCCGAGCCGCACAAGAACGATTGACGGTCTGACGTCACCGTTAAAACCATCTCAACATATGGCGGTCATATCTCGCACGACCCACTCCCACCACAGGCGGAAACCAACCAGCCGTGATCGAGATCGAAGTCCAGAACGAAACCCACCAGACGGTGGTGAAACTGAACGTGGTCACCGTCCCGCGGATTGGCGAAGGCATTCGCCTGCAGGAGCCGGACGAACGCTGGGCCAGCTACGACGTGCTCGACGTGTGGTATCAGAAGGCGCCCTATGGCGATGTCTGGGTCCCGTACATCCATGTGCGCATGACGCCGGACGAGCTGGAGGCCATCGACACGCAAGGCCACAACCCGCTTGTGGATCGCAGCCAGGCTGTGCCGATAGAGGATTTTCTCAGCAAGTTCGAAGGCGTTCCCGATGTGGAAGCCATGCCGGTCGGCGAGAACGGCTGAGGTTTACGCCCGCGGCGGTTGGCGTCGATAGCTTAGCGCCTCTGCCACATGGATGCGGCCGACCGTGTCCGCACCGGCCAGGTCGGCCACTGTTCGAGCCACTCGCAACATCCTGACATAGCTGCGTGCGGACAGGCGCATGGCCTGGGCTGCCTGCATCAAAAGGGCGCGGCCCGGTTCGTCGGGGCCGGCGAATTCCTCCAGCGCGTCACCGTCCAGTTCGGCATTGGTGCGTGCGCCGCTTGCTTCGCTGCGGGCCGTTTGTCGCTGCCGTGCCGCCATGACCCGGCTGGCCACTTCCTGGCTGCCTTCGGCGGCGGGCGGCAAGGCGAGGTCGGCGGCGCTCACCGGGTCCACTTCGACATGCAGGTCGATCCGGTCGAGCATCGGGCCGCTGACCTTGGACTGGTAATCCGCCGCGCAGCGCGGGGCGCGGCTGCAGGCGAGCGCCGGATCGCCCAGATGCCCGCAGCGGCACGGGTTCATCGCCGCTACCAGCTGGACATTGGCCGGGAAGCTTACATGCGCATTGGCGCGCGCGACATCGACCTTGCCGGTCTCCAGCGGCTGGCGCAGCGAATCGAGCACGGCGCGCTGAAACTCGGGCAACTCGTCGAGGAACAGCACGCCCAGATGTGCCAGGCTGACCTCCCCCGGCTTGACCCGCAGGCCGCCGCCGGTGAGCGCGGCCATGCTGGCGGAGTGATGCGGAGCGCGGAACGGACGCGCGCGAGACATTTGCCCACCCTCCAGCGTGCCTGCGACCGACTGCACCATGCTCACCTCCAACGCCTCGGCAGGGGAGAGCGGTGGCAGGATGCCCGGTAGGCACGAGGCGAGCAGCGATTTGCCCGCACCCGGAGGGCCGATCATCAGCAGGTTGTGCCCGCCCGCCGCCGCGATCTCCAGCGCGCGCTTGGCGGTTTCCTGGCCTTTCACCTGTTTCAGATCCGGCCCGGTGGTGGCGCCCTCCACCGCGCCCGGTTCAGGGTCGGGAAGGCGCTGCGTGCCCTTGAGGTGGTTGAGCAAAGCGGAAAGGTCAGGCGCCGCACAGACGGCAATATCGCTGGCCCAGCGCGCCTCGGGCCCCTGATCGCGGGGGCAGATCAGCCCGCGCTCCTGCTCGCTGGCGTGAAGCGCGGCCAAGAGCACGCCGGGTGAGGGCACGATCCGCGCATCCAGCGCCAGTTCGCCCACCGCGATCCAGTCTTCCAATTGCTCGGCATCGGTGACGCCCATTGCCGCAAGCAGTGCCAGCGCAATCGGCAGGTCGTAATGCGAGCCTTCCTTGGGCAGGTCGGCGGGCGACAGGTTGATCGTGATCCGCTTGGGCGGAAGCGCCAGCCCCATGCTCGACAGTGCGGCGCGCACGCGTTCCTTGCTTTCGCCCACCGCCTTATCGGCCAGGCCGACGATGTTGAATTTCGGCAGGCCCGGCGCGATCGAGCATTGCACTTCGACCCCGCGTGCCTCCAGCCCGAGATAGGCGACGGTGCGAACCAGAGCCACCAAAGTGCAATCCCCCCGATTAGGTGAGAATACTCACCTGTCCCTTTACTGGCGGCGCAAAACCCAAGAGTCGATAGGCGTTTAGCGCGCAAGGCCGCAACTCGCGAACATGGTTAACATCCAATTAGCCACATGTCTTCGCTGTCTCGAAAGAGGACGCCCCCGAAAAAGGAGGCATGTCACGAACAACCGCAAAGATCATCGCCGCTCTCGCCGCCCCCCTCGCAGGCCTTGTCGCCGCACCCGCCGCAGCGCAGAGCTTCTCGATTGTCAGCGCTCCGGTTTTCGTCGCCAGCCCGACAGTGCAGAAGACCCACAAGGGCATCGCCATCGCTCCGCAAAAGGCGGCGAACCAGATGGTGGCCGTGCGCCAGCCCTCGATCGTCGTTCCGCATACATTTTCGTCTGCGCCGGCCGACCTTCCGAAATGGCAGGCGCCTGAGCGGACCCGTCCGCAGCATGCCTTCGTCATGCCCACCACGCGCCCTTCGCGCGGTTTTGCCGCGAAGCGCGGCGTCGATTACAATTTCGGTATCGCCGATTACGGCCCGTTCCGGGTGATCGATGAAACGCGCGTGGCATTGCTGGGTGAAACCGACGGTTCCAGCGTGCAGTGGTTTGCGCGCCTGATCCGCGATTTTCCCGCGATTGCGCAGCTCGACATGGTCGAATGTCCCGGCACGCTGGATGACCGCGCCAACATGCAGCTTGGCCGGATGATTCGCGAAGCGGGCATCGCCACATACGTGCCGGCCATCGGTTCGGTTCGTTCGGGCGCGGTGGAGCTGTTTCTCGCCGGGGTCGAACGCAAGGTGGAAAACGGCGCCGAATTTGCCGTCCATAGCTGGCGCGACGAATGGGGCCGCGAGGCGGACGATTTCGCGCCCGATGCGCCGGAAAACCGCAAATATATCGATTACTACCGCGAAATGGGCATGAGCGTTGCGCAGGCACGCGCATTTTACGACATGACCAATTCCGTCCCGCACCACCGCGCGCGCTGGCTCAACGCAGGCGATATGCGCCCGTGGATCGTGGCGGCGCGCAAGATCGGCCCGTCGCCCCGGCTGGCTTACCAGAATGTGACCTATTCATAGGTTCGGCGCGCGCGTGAACGCTTGACGGGGCAGCCCGTTTGGCTTAAGCGCGCGCTCCGTAACAGGCGGTCGCCTCTTTTGGGCGGCCCTTTTTGTTGGCGCGGACCGTGTTCGTCGCCTTTGACAGTTTAGACAAGGACGATCCGATGAAGCGGACTTTCCAGCCTTCGAACCTCGTGCGCGCCCGTCGCCACGGTTTCTTTGCCCGCAAGGCGACCCCCGGTGGCCGCAAGGTCCTGCGTGCACGCCGCAAGCGCGGCCGCAAGAACCTCTGCGCGTAATCGCGTTGCCCGCGCAGGCGGGCCGCTTTTGCGATGAAGCTAGAACGGGCTCCCGCTGGGGGCCCGTTTTGCGTATCCGGTATCCATATGGCTGACCCTTCGACCGATTGCGCGCAAGCCGATGTTTCGGTGATTCGCAAGCGCCGCGATTTTCTGGCGGCGAATCGGGGGCTGCGCGTGGCGCGGCCCGGTTTCGTGCTGTTGGCGCATCCCAATGGCGGGCAGGGCAAGCGTTACGGCATCACCGTGACGAAAAAGGTCGGCAATGCCGTGGTGCGCAACCGGATGAAGCGGCGCTTTCGCGAGCTTCTGCGCGCCGCGCTCCCCACGCATGGCCTGCCCGATCACGATCACGTGCTGATCGGTCGCAACACCGGGATAGAGCGCGATTTTTCTGCCATGGCGCAGGAGTTGGAGGCGGCGCTTTCGCGCGCGACACAGGGCAAGGGCGACCGCCGCCGTGCCCCGCGCACCCCGCGCAAGGAAAACCGGCGATGATCCGCTATCCGCTCATCTGGATTGCCAAGGCCTGGCAACTCGGCCCGAGCCGCATTCTGCCGCCCACCTGCCGCTTCTCGCCCTCATGCAGCGAATACGCCATCCAGGCGCTGGGCAGGCATGGCGCAATCAAGGGTGGATGGCTGGCGCTCAAGCGTATACTGCGCTGCCATCCGTGGGGCGGGCACGGGCACGATCCAGTGCCTTGACCATGTAACACACCTCCCCATATCGACACGACCGAATTTCAGAACTCACGGGATCTACCTTGAACAATTCGCGCAATCTCATGCTGGCCGTTCTGCTGTCCTTCCTGCTGTTGCTGGGATGGGATGCGGCGATGGGCTATCTCTATCCCGCCCCGCCTGAAAGCGCTGCCGAAGGGCCTGCGGACACACCGGCGGAGCTTGCGGCGCAGGCCGGCGGCGACCTGGGCGCGGGCGCGAATGCTGCGGCGGCCCCGGCCGTGGACCTGGATGAAGAGCTGGGTTCGGCCGACCGTCTGCGGATCGAGGCGCCGCGCCTCACCGGTTCGATCAATCTCGCCAATGCGACGATCGATGATGTGGTGCTGACCGATTACGCGGAGAAGCCCGATGGGGAAGAGCGTGTGCGCCTGTTCTCACCGGAGGGGACCCCGCTCCAGCAATTCGCCGAATTCGGTTTTCTCGTGAACGGCGCGCGCGCTGCGGGCGAGGGCGCATGGCAGGCCGATGGCGATGTGCTGTCGCCCGACAGCCCGGTCACGCTGGCGCGCGATCTGGGCAATGGCCTGACCGCCAGTATCGCCCTGTCGATCGACGAAAACTACATGATCACCGCGCGCCAACGGGTCGCCAACCGGGGGGCAAGCGGCGCGGTGGTGCAGCCTTTCGGCCTCATCAACCGCACCAGCAAGACCGCCAGCGCGGACTTCTTCATCGCCCATTCCGGGCCAATGGGCGCGTTCTCCGACGCGGCGGAATACGGTTACGATTACGACGATGTGGTCGATGCGGGCCGCGTCTCGCCCGAGGGGCGCGTCGACTGGATCGGCTTTACCGACATTTACTGGCTGTCGGCCCTCATCCCCGAAAAGGGCGCGGCGGCGGAGGCCGACTTCCGCTCGCTGGGTTCCGACTTCTTCCGTTCCGATCTGGTGTACGACGCCGTCACCCTGGCCCCGGGCAAGCAGTTCGAGCGCACGACGCGGCTGTTTGTGGGCGCCAAGGAAAGCGAGCTGCTCGACAGCTATCAGGATGCCGGCATCCCGCAATTCGGCCTCGCCATCGATTGGGGCTGGTTCCGCTGGTTTGAAAAGCCGCTGCTGTGGATCCTGCACCAGCTTTACCTCGCCGTGGGCAATTTCGGTGTGGCGATCATCCTGCTGACGGTGCTGGTGCGCGGGATCATGTTCCCCGTCGCGCAGAAACAGTTCGCCAGCATGGCCGCGATGAAGGCGATCCAGCCGCGGATGAAAAGCCTGCAGGAAAAGCACAAGGACGACCGCGTCAAACAGCAGCAGGAAATGCAGAAGCTGTTCAAGGACGAAGGCGTTAATCCCCTGGCCGGGTGTCTGCCGCTGATCATCCAGATCCCGATCTTCTTCGCGCTGTACAAGGTGCTCTACCTCGCGATCGAGATGCGGCATCAGCCGTTCCTCTATCTCACCGATCTGTCCGCGCCCGATCCGGCAAAGGTGCTGAACCTCTTCGGCCTGCTGCCCTTCGATCCGCCGAGCTTCCTCGGCATCGGCGTGCTCGCCGTGCTGCTGGGCCTGACCATGTGGCTGACCTTCCGCATGAGCCCGGTGACCGATCCGATGCAGCGCCAGATCTTCAACATCATGCCCTGGATGCTGATGTTCGTGATGGCGCCGTTCGCGGCCGGCCTGCTGATCTACTGGAACGTCAGCAACATCCTGACGCTGGCGCAGCAGAAATACCTCTATTCCAAGCATCCGCAGCTGCGCGCAGCCGCCGAGGCGGAGCGGGCTGAGAAGGAAAAGGCCAAGGGATAACCGCCGCGCCCCGCGCCCTCTTGAATGGGTGCGGGGCGGGCAAGCACCGCCGGGTTGCGGTGCGTATTTGAGTGACGAACGGCGCGCCCCGGCACGCGCCATGCAGGAATATGTGGCCATGGACGACAGCAGCAATCCGGCGGACGAGAAGCGCGCGCAGCGCCTCTTTTCCGGGCGCGTCGATTTTCTGCTGTCCGCGCCGCAGCTCAAATTCCTGCCCGACCCCACCGTGCCGGAAATCGCCTTTTGCGGGCGTTCCAATGTCGGCAAGAGCTCGCTGCTCAACGCACTGACGGGCCGCCGCGCCATTGCGCGCACATCGGTCACGCCGGGCCGCACGCAGGAACTGAACTTCTTCGAGGTGGGCGATCCGACGCTGTTCCGGCTGGTCGACATGCCGGGATACGGCTTTGCCAAGGCCCCGGTGAAGGTGGTCGAAAAGTGGAAGAACCTGGTCAAGACCTATCTGCGCGGGCGCGCTGTTCTGGAGCGTACGCTGGTGCTGGTCGATTCGCGCCACGGGCTGAAGGATGTCGACCGCGATATGATGAAGATGCTGGACGAGGCAGCGGTGGGTTACCGCGTGGTCCTGACCAAGGCGGACAAGATCAAGGCGAGCGAGCTGGCCCGTGTCGTCGAACAGACCGAAGCCGAGGCGAAAAAGCACGTCGCCGCCTTCCCCAAGCTTCACGTCACCAGCAGCGAAAAGGGCATGGGGATTGCAGAGCTAAGGGCTGCTGTGCTGGCGGATGCGGGCGTGTAAGCTGCTGCTTTGAGGCCGGTCAGAGCGCATGGACGCGTGACCGGGAATGGATGGGAAGCCAGCGAAGTTTTAGGTCTTGGCGAAAAGCCGAAGCGCAATAAGACAAATCCCCCAGCAGACCAGCAGAGCAATCGGAGTACCGATCACGTACACATCAATAATCATGGCGGGAGGTGGATCATCGACTGCCATATTGCTCAACCAATAGACGCCATCCCCAAGCCAAAGCGCCGGAATGAGGACGCCCCCAGCAAGCGCAGAAGTTCCGATCTTTTCAGTTTTTTGGTAGGCCCATGAGGCAATGCCGAGGCTCGCTAGCAATGCGCACAAGAGTGGGACCACGAAATACATGAACGTTTCCATGTTCGTTTTCGTATCCGTTCAGGCCAAGGACCGCAATCGGGTCGTTCGCCGCCCGCCTGCTTCTGGCACAGTGCTAGCTTGGTGAAATCGTCGCCAGATGGGTGGATAGCGGACATCTCGACTTTACCTATAAACTGGGATTGGGAGGCTCTTCACAAGCTTTATAATGTTGCGGTTTCGATCCGCGTATCGCTCGTAGTCGCAGCCGAAATAAGCCAGATAGTGGGTCTCAGAGTTGGCCGTGTGCCAACGAACGTAGAAAGCACCGGCATCAGTTACCGAAGGCACTCCTTCTGGGCAGGTGCGCTCCATAAACTCCGTTGCGCTCTCATTGGAGAACGGCTCCGATTGTTCTCGATAAGGCTGTGAAGGCTTGCAAGAACTTCCGCCAACTCATCTCGATCAAGTTTGAAACGACCTGTCGCCCCGTCCGGAAATGGTTCGCTATCCCTGTAGGTCCCATTACCTTCTTCGTCGATCATTATGTCGAGCGCAGACCAGCCGGAAAGCCGCATTTCGAGCCGTTCAATTTTCTCGTTGCGACTACCAGGCACGCAACTTGAAGCTATTAGAAATACGAATGAGGCAAACAACGCGCGCATTCAGCTGCCTTACATTGGTTCATAAATGTCCGCTATCGGGTCGCGTCCCGACTGACAGGTTGCCGAACACTCATGTCGCAAACAGCATCGCGTCGTCGGCAAAGGCTTTCATTTCGATGGCGTTGCCGCTGGGGTCGCGGAAGAACATCGTGGCCTGCTCGCCGGGCTTGCCGCGAAATCGCTTGGTGGGGGCGATGACGAAATCGAGGTTTGCCGCCTCCAGCCGCTTCGCCAGTGCCTCCCAATCCGCCATCGTCAGCACCAGCCCGAAATGCGGGACCGGCACGCCGTGCCCGTCGACATGGTTGGTCGCGGTATCGGCCGCCATGCCTGACGCGAGATGCGCGACGATCTGATGGCCGTGGAAGTCGAAATCCACCCATTCCTCGCTGCTGCGGCCCTCTGTGCAGCCGAGCAGGTCGCCATAAAACGCACGCGCGGCGGCAAGGTCGTGAACGGGAAAGGCGAGATGGAAGGGGCGCAGGCTCATGAAAGCGAACCTACGACCCCGCAGTGCATTTTCCTACAGCCATATGGCTGTGGCAGCACCGCTCCATGTCCGAAAGCATCACCCCTGAAAACGCACGGCAAATCGTGGCGGATACCATCGCAGCACTGTGTTCCACCCGTTCCACCGTTCAGCATCGACAGCGCCGCGATGAACGCCTAACGCCCGGTGTGAACCACAGGGGGAACGCCGTGAAGTTGATTATCGGCAACAAGAACTATTCCAGCTGGAGCCTGCGCGGTTGGCTGGCGGCCAAGCAGTCGGGCCTCTCTTTCGAAGAGATCGTCGTGCCGCTGTTCGGTGAGAACTGGGAGGCCGACCGGCAGAGCGGGCAGATCCGCCCGTCATCGGGCAAAGTGCCGCTGTTGTGGGACGATGAAGTGGTGGTGTGGGACAGCCTCGCCATCCTCGAATATCTTGCCGACAAGGTCGGGCGCGACCGGTTCTGGCCCAAGGACGATGTCGCACGCGGCATGGCGCGGTCGATGGTCGCGGAAATGCATTCCAGCTTCCAGGCGCTGCGCGGCGAATGCCCGATGAATGTGCGCAAGCGCTTCGACGGGTTCGAACCGAGCGAGGCGTGCAAGGCCGACATCATCCGCATCCTTGGCCTGTGGGCCGAGGCGCGCAGCCGTTTCGGCACTGGCGGGCCGTTTCTGTTCGGCACATTCGGCGCGGCGGACGTGTTCTTCGCCCCCGTCGTGTCGCGTTTCACCAGTTACCAGATTCCCGTCCCCGGCTTCGCCGCCGCCTACATGGAAGCCGTGTGGGAGCATGAATGGATGCAGGGGTGGATCGCCGCATCGGAAAACGAAGAATGGGTCATCGAGCAATACGACACGGTTGGCTGAGCCTTATCGCCGCGCTGGGAATGACGCTCGCCCCGGCGCAGGCGCTTGGCTGGGGCTTCTATGCCCACACCGTCACTGCCGATATCGCGCAGGAAAACGTCCGGCCCGATACGCGGGTGAAGATCGCGCGCCTGCTGAAGGCGTCGCCAATGCTCGGCACGGCCGAATGCGATCTGGAGACATTGCAGGACGCCGCCGTATGGCCCGATTGCCTGCGCGGGCAATATTGGCGCTGGGGCTATACCTTCGCCTGGCATTACCAGACCGAACCGATCACCGAAGAATACGACGCGCGCAAGAACTGCTCCGGCCTCAATTGCGTCAGCGCCCAGATAGAGCGCAACCAGCGTATCCTGGCCGATGAAAGCCTGCCCGCCAATGTCCGGGTCGAGGCGCTGGCATTCCTCGTCCACTTCATCGGCGACATCCATATGCCGCTGCATTCGGGCGATCACGATGATCGCGGCGGCAATGACCGCAAGGCCGATTACGGCATCGTGCCGGGGCTGAACCTGCACTGGGTGTGGGACGGCCCGCTGGCCGAACGCGCGATCAGCGAAGACCCGCCCATTGCGCGCCGATATTCGGCGGCAGAGCGCGCCACGCTGGCTGGCGGCAATGCGGCCGATTGGGGGCGCGAAAGCTGGGCGATCTCGCGCGATTTCATCTATCCCGAAACCTTTGGCTGCGACCCTTGCGAGGGCGAATTGCCGCGTGAGGTTGCTCTGTCGCAGGACCTGCTCGACCGGGCCAACCCCATTGCACGCCGCCGGGTGCTTCAGGCGGGGCTGCGGATGGCGGAATATCTTGATGCCGCCTTTGCGCCAAGGCCGCTGAAAATCGAAGAGGAACGTCGATGAGCAATGCGCTCGATTATGCCAGGCGGCTGATGGCCGCGCCCAGTGTCACACCTGCGACCGGCACGGTGTTCGATGCAATGGAAGCCATGCTCGCGCCGCTGGGCTTCGAGGTGACGCGCTTCACCCGCGGCGAGGGTGAGGAGGGCAGCCCGGAAGCGCCGGTGGAGAACCTGTTCGCCATCCGGCGCGGGCCGGCGGGATCGAAGCACTTCGCGTTTGCCGGGCATCTCGACGTGGTTCCGCCCGGCGGCGGCTGGGCAAGCGATGCCTTCGCGCCGGAGGAGCGCGGCGAACTGCTCTATGGTCGCGGCGCGGTGGACATGAAGGGCGCGATTGCCTGCATGGTCGATGCGGTGGCCCATGTGCCAGCAGAGGCGGGCACGCTCAGCTTCATCATCACCGGCGACGAGGAAGGCCCCGCGCTTCACGGCACACGCGCACTGATCGACTGGATGGCGGAGCATGGCGAGCAGCCCGACCTCTGCCTTGTCGGGGAGCCGACATCGGTCAATCGCCTCGGCGATATGATGAAGATCGGGCGGCGCGGTTCGGTCAATATCTGGCTAGGGGTCGAGGGGACACAGGGCCACGTCGCCTATCCGCACCTGGCCGACAATCCGATCCCCAAGCTTGTCGCGATGCTGGCCGAGCTGGACGCATTGGTGCTGGACGAGGGGACCGACTGGTTCCAGCCCAGCAATCTGGAGATCACCGATCTGGAGGTCGGCAACCCGGCGCATAATGTCATTCCGGCGGTCGCCAAGGCGCGCATCTCGATCCGGTTCAACGATTGCCATTCGGGCGCCTCGCTGTCGGAGAAAATCGGCGCGATTGCGCAAAAGCACGGCGGAACCGCGCTGCCGATCATCAGCGGCGAGCCGTTCCTGACCCCGCCGGGCACGTTCAGCGATATCATCGCTGCGGCGGTGAAGGCGGAAACCGGCGTCGATCCCGAACCGTCCACCACCGGCGGCACTTCGGACGCGCGCTTCCTGCGAGCCGTGTGCCCGGTGATCGAATTCGGGCTGGTCAACGCGACCATGCACAAGACCGACGAGGCGGTGGCGGTGGAGGATCTGGCCGTGCTGAGCCGGATCTACACGCGGATCGCGGCAGATTGCCTCTCGATCTGACATTGTGAGTTGGGGCGGTCGCGACACTTCCAATCCTCGGCCGATATGCGTAGCCATTGGCACAGGACGGGAGAGGACACCTGATGCTGAGAACCTGGTTTGAAATTCCGCTGTGGCAGCGCGTGATCACCGCGCTCATCCTCGGCGTGCTGACCGGCTGGGCCTGGGGCCCGGAAGCCGAAAGCATCAAGTGGATCGGCGATTTCTTCATCAAGGCGATCAAGATGCTGGTCGTGCCGCTGATCTTCTTCAGTCTGGTGTCCGGCGTTGCGGCGATTGGGGACTTGCGCAAACTCGGCGCGGTCGGCGGGCGGGCGATGATCCTGTTCATCGTCACCGGCCAGATCGCGGTGTGGCTGGGCCTTGCGCTTGGCACATTCGTGCAGCCCGGCGCGGGCGTCGACACCAGCGCCATCGCCAAGGGGGCAACGCCCGAACCCAACCCCACCACCGCCACCGACATGATCCTGTCCATCGTGCCGGAAAGCCCGGTGCAGACCATGGCCGACGTCGCGGTGCTGCCGCTGATCGTGTTCAGCTTGTTGATCGGTATCGGCATATTGATGGCCAAGGAAGACGGCCTGCCGGTCCAGAAGGTTTTCGATAGCGGCGCGGTGATCATGCAGAAGGTCACCATGATCGTGATGGAGCTGACCCCTTTCGGTGTCTTCGCACTGATGGCCTGGGTGGCAGGCACGCTGGGGCTCGATGCGCTGGTCAGCCTCGCCAAGCTGGTGGGCCTCAACTATCTTGGCTGCCTGCTGATTATCGCGCTGGTCTATGGCAGCATGATCAAGTTCCTCGCCAAGCTGCCGGTGCGCGATTTCTTCCGCGGGATCGTGGATGCGATGGCGGTGAGCTATTCCACCGCCAGCTCCAACGCGACCCTGCCGGTGACCCTGCGCTGTGCAGAGCGCAATCTCGGCGTATCGAATTCGGTGGCGAGCTTCGTCATTTCGCTGGGCGCGACGATTAATATGAACGGCACGGCGATGTATCTCGGCCTGGCCACGCTGTTCGGGGCGCAGATCTTCGGCGTCGATCTGACGATGGGGGACTATTTCCTCATCTCGATCCTCGCGACCTTGGGCGCGGTCGGCGCGGCGGGCATTCCGGGTGCTGGCCTCATCATGATGGCGCTGGTCTTCGGCGCGGTCGGTGTGCCGCTGGAAACCATCGCCTTTGTCGCCGGAGTGGACCGGATCATGGACATGATGCGCACCACGACGAACGTCTCGGGCGATGCGGCGGTGGCGACCACGGTGGCGGTGATGACGGGCGAGATCGACCGCGAAGAGATGATCTCGGCGGACGATGTTTGACTGTCTAACGGACATTGTTGCGACAGAATGATGTTTCTGTTATGTTCCCATTCTTCGATTCCTTGGAAGGAAGTTTGACATGGCAGTTAAGCATACGCCCACTCGAGAGGTTCATAGCGGGGTAAAGGGTGGCGTTACTGGATGTGGATTCGATACCAAAAAGAATCCCGACCATTGGGTAACGTCGCATGAGAAAATCACTTGCGATAAAAACGGGTGTAAGAATTAACCCTTACGCACTTGGACTTTCCCAAGATTTCAGTGCAATAACTGCAAAAGTCTACTCTTTGGGCAGCGTTGGGATTGGGGCTTCTCGACTTGGGTAAAGCTCCAGCGCCAGCGACGTGCGCGGTTCCCTACCTCACCCCACCGCGCGCCGGTACAGATGCCATGTCGCGTGGCCCAGCACTGGCAGCACCACGAACAGGCCGATAAAGAACGGCAGGATTGCCGCGAACAGCGCGATTGCGATCAGCACGGCCCACATCAGCAGCACGGCGAAATTGGCGCTCAGCACCTTGAAGCTGGTGATGATCGCGGTGATCAGATCGACATCGCGGTCCACCAGCATGGGCAGGCTCATCACGGTGATGGCGTAGAACCCGAAAGCGATCACCGCGCCCACCGCGCTGCCCACACCCAGCATCGTCAGCCCCATCTGCGAGGTGAGGAACGCCATGCCCTCGCCAAGCCCGGCGGCCGAGGCGAAGATGGCGAAGATCATATGCGCGATGATGACCCAGAAACTGAAGCCGACAAAGATGATCCCGCCCATCAGCAGCAACTGCTCGTCGCCGCGCCCGCGCAGCGCGCCCAGAATGGCGCCCCAGCTTGTCGGCGTACCCTGCTCTACCCTCCGGCTGACTTCGTACAGGCCCACTGCGGCAAAGGGCGCGAAGAGCGGGAAGCCGGCGACCGATGCGACCAGCCAGCGCGTCTCGCCGCGGACCATGAACAGGTAATACATGCCCAGCCCAATCGCGACATAGAACGAGGCGAAGAACAATCCATAATGCGGCCGCGCCGCAAAGTCGCGCGCGCCCTTGCCGATTGCCCGAAACAGGTCTGCTGCCGAAAGGTCATCGGCAACCACGATGGGTTGCCCATTGGCCTGCGTGTTCATCCCCACTCTCCTCCGCCACGCAAACTGGCGCAGAGCGGTGGCGCATTCAAGCCTGTGCCCGTCGCTTACCGGCGTTTGGGCGCTTCCAGCCCCTTCTTGCGATAGCTGCACAAATCGACCACCGGGCAGCGCCAGCATTCCGGCGTGCGCGCCTTGCAGATATAGCGGCCATGCAGGATCAGCCAGTGATGCGCGCCGAGGCGGAAGGGCTGCGGGACGCGCTTTTCCAGCTTGGCCTCGACCTGTTCGGGCGTCTTGCCCTTGGCGAGGCCGGTGCGATTTCCCACGCGCAGGATATGGGTGTCGACCGCAAAGGTTTCCTGCCCGAACCAGCAATTGAGCACCACGTTTGCGGTCTTGCGGCCCACGCCCGGCAGCCGGACGAGATCCTCGCGCGTGTCGGGCACTTCGCCGCCATATTCGTCGACCAGCAACTGGCTGAGCGCGATGACGTTCTTCGCCTTGGAATTGAACAGGCCGATGGTCTTGATGTGCTCTTTCAGTCCATCCTCGCCCAGATCGAGCATCTGTTGCGGGGTCTCGACCGCACGAAACAGCGCGCGCGTGGCCTTGTTCACCCCCACATCGGTCGCCTGTGCAGACAGCGCCACGGCCACCACCAGCTGATAGGCATTGCCATATTCCAGCTCGGTCTCGGGCGAGGGATTGTCATCCGCCAGCCGCCGGAAGAACTCGAAAATCTGGTCTTTGGTCACCGCGTCCTAGCCCTGGAGGTCGAGAACGTCGTTCATCGTGTACCGCCCCGCATCGCGGCCGATCAGCCACTCCGCCGCGCACACGGCGCCGCGGGCGAAAATGGCGCGGTTTTCTGCGGCATGGGACAGGGTGATGCGCTCTTCCTCCCCCGCCAGGATCACGCTGTGATCGCCCGCCACCGTCCCGCCGCGCAGCGCGGCAAAGCCGATGGCGCCGGGTTCGCGTGCGCCGGTGTGGCCGTCGCGTCCGCTCTCGCGATTGGTGGCGAGATCGATCCCGCGGCCGTCCGCCGCCGCTTCGCCCAGCAGCAATGCGGTCCCGCTAGGGGCATCCACCTTGCGGCGGTGGTGCATCTCGACGATCTCGATGTCCCAGTCCGGCCCCAGCCTGCTCGCCGCCTCACGCACCAGATGGGCGAGCAGCGTTACGCCGAGCGAGGTATTGCCTGTCTGCAGGACCGCCACGGCGCGCGCGGCATGGTCGATTGCCTTGTGATGGGCGCTTTCCAGCCCGGTCGTGCCGATGACGATGGGGACGGCGGCCCCGATGGCCGCATGCAAATTCGCCTCCAGCGCGCCGGGGGCGCTGAAATCGATCAGCACGTCGCTGGCATCGGCCAGCCGCGCAGCATCGCCGCCACGGTCGATCCCGCCTGCGAAATCGTGTTCGCTGGCCTCGATGACCTGCATGAGCGCGTGGCCCATCGCGCCTTCGCTGCCGATAATTCCGATGCGCGCCATTGCACTCCCCTGCTTGCGGGTGCTTCATGCGCGCCATGAGTTCAATTCGCAACATCGTGATCCTCACCGGAGCGGGGATTTCGGCCGAAAGCGGCATCGACACCTTTCGCGACGCTGGCGGCCTGTGGGAACAGCACCGGGTGGAGGATGTGGCGACGCCCGAAGCCTTTGTGCGCGATCCCGATCTGGTGCTGAATTTCTACGATATGCGGCGCGCGGCGCTGGCCGGAGTGGAGCCGAATGCCGCGCATCATGCGCTGGCCCGTCTGACGCAGGAATTTGCGGGCCATGCGCTGATCGTCACACAGAATGTGGACGATCTGCACGAGCGCGCGGGCGCGCAAAATGTCCTTCACATGCATGGCGAATTGAAGAGCGCGCTGTGCACCGCATGCGACGAGCGCAGCCGCTGGGATGCGCCGATGGCCGACAGGCCCGCTTGCCCCGCCTGCGGCACACGCGGCCTGCGACCCGATGTCGTGTGGTTCGGCGAAATGCCTTACGAGATGGACCGCATTTACGCGGCGCTGCACGATGCCGACCTGTTCGTGTCCATCGGCACGAGCGGCGCGGTCTATCCCGCAGCGGGCTTCGTGCGCGATGCAAGGGAGCTGGGCGCGCGCACGCTGGAGCTCAACCTCGATCGCAGCGAAGGTTCGCACTGGTTCGACAAATCGCGCCAGGGCAGGGCGGGGGTGCTGGTCCCCGAATGGGTGGACGAGGTGCTAGCCGCCTGATCCGCAGCCCTTGCAGGCCGGGTCCTTGGCGATGGTGAAGCTGCGCATGGCGGGCTTCAATCCGTCGAGCAGGTGGACGCGGCCCCAGTCGCTCTCGCCCAGCGTGCTGACCCCGTCGAGCAGGATGCGCACCGCCTGCATCGCGGCAAAGGTCGCGACCCAGCCTGCCATCGCGCCCAGCATGCCGTCTTCGGCGCAGGTGTCGCAATCCTCGGCATCGAAGGCATCGCCGACAAAACAGCGATAGCAGGCCTCGCCCGCCAGATGCCCGGCAAAGGCCCCGACCTGCCCTTGGAAACGCCCCACGGCGGCGGAAAGCAGTGGCACGCGCTCCGCCACGCAGGCATCCGATACGGCGAGACGGGTGGCGAAATTGTCCGTCCCGTCGAGCACGAGGTCGGCGCCGATCACCAGATCGTGCACATTGTCCGCCGTGATCCGCCGGTCGCTGATCTGAACTTGAAGCGCGGGGTCGAAGCCGGTCACCCAGCGCTTGGCGATCACCGCCTTGCCGTGGCCGACATCGCGCGCATTGTAGAGCGTCTGGCGCTGCAGATTGCTGGCATCCACGCGGTCGTCGTCCACCAGCGTCAGCGTGCCGATCCCTGCGCCAGCGAGATATTGCAGCGCCGGGCTGCCGATCCCGCCCAGGCCCACCAGCACCAGATGCTTGCCCGCCAGCGCGACTTGCCCAGCGCCGCCGATTTCCGGCAGCACGATATGACGCGCGAAACGGTCGAGCCGGGCACTGTCGAGGGGTGCGGGAGAGGTCATGGCGTGTCTTGCGTCTCGTCGGATTGGGGTGCGCGTTCCTGGCGGAAACCGTGCATGCCGTGCCACCACTGCAGCGCAATCACCGCACCCTTGGCCGGTTGCAGCGTCAGAAGCATGAAGATCACCGCCAGCGGAAGGATGATGGCGAGGACAGCGGCGGTCGACAGCGCGTAATCGCCCGCCAGCAGGATCAGCACGGGCGCGAGCAGATGGCCGGTGACGAAGATCGAGATATAGGCCGGGAAATCGTCCGCCCGCTGGCCCGAAATATCGAGCGCGCAGGCCGGGCAATTGTCATGCGGCTTGAGCCATTTGCGAAACAGCTTCCCCTCGCCGCAGCGCGGGCAATGGCAACGTGTCCCGCGCCAGATGGCTTCGCCGAAGGAGCGGGGCAGCGACACATCGGAACGCATCGTAGCAAGCGGATCGGCGACTGGGGTTTCGTGCACCATGCGCGCTCCTTGACGCCTCGCGCCCTGCCTGTCGACAGGTCTGTTGAGAAACTGTCGAGCGGCCGGTGAAAGCGGGTGGAGCGATGGACGTGCTGGCCGGGGTTATCCCCTCAGCTTTCGAGCTGTCTCAACAGGCTGCGCACATCCCCGTCCATATCGGCATCGCGCTGGCGCAGATCCTCGATAAGGCGCACGGCGTGGATCACGGTGGAATGGTCGCGGCCGCCGAACTTGCGCCCGATTTCGGGGTAGCTGCGCGGGGTGAGCACCTTGGAGAGGTACATCGCCACCTGGCGCGGGCGAACCACGGCGCGCGCGCGGCGCTTGCTGCTCATCTCGCTGCGGTCGATGCGGTAGAACTGGCACACGGTGCGCTGGATCTCGTCGATCGTGATCCGGCGGCGGTTGGCCGAGAGGATATCGGTCAGCTGTTCCTCGGCCAGTTGCAGCGAGACTTCCTGACCCGTCAGCTGGGCATAGGCGATCAGCTTGTTGAGGCCGCCGACCAGCTCGCGGACATTGCGCGTGATGGTACGCGCCAGGAAATCGAGCACGTCTTCGGGCACTTCGAGCGGCGCGAACTTGGTCAGCTTGGAATGGAGGATCTTCTTGCGCAGCTCGATATCGGCGGCCTGGATATCGGCGACCAAGCCCATCGACAGGCGCGAGAGGAGGCGCGGTTCCACCCCGTCGAGCGCCTGCGGCGCGCGATCGGCGGCGAAGACCAGCCGCTTGCCTTCGGCCAGCAGCGCATCGATCGTATAGAGCAGTTCCTCCTGCGCGGCAGCCTTGCCGATGATGAACTGGATGTCGTCCACGAGCAGCAGATCGAAACTGCGCAGGCGCGCCTTGAATTCGATCATGTGGTTCTGTTTCAGCGCTTGGACGAATTCGACCATGAAGCGTTCGGCGCTGCAATAGAAGATCCGGCTGCGCGGATGGGCGCGCAGGTAATTGTGGCCGATGGCGTGGAGCAGGTGCGTCTTGCCCTGACCGGTCGCGCCCTTGAGATAGAGCGGCGAGAATTGCGGCGTTTCCGGCGCGGCCATGCGCTGTGCGGCATTGCAGGCCAGCACATTCGCTTCGCCCGTGACAAAGGCGGCGAAGGTGAGCGAGGGGTCGAGGCCGACACTGGTGGTGAAGCCGCTCTCGCTCATCGTTTCGGCGCTGATCGCCATCATCGATGTGTCGGAATGGTCGTTGGCCGGCAGGCGGCCATCGTTATGCAGGCTCAGATCCTTCACCTGGCGGCGACCGGGATGCACGCTGATGCGGACATGGCGCACTTCGCTGCGGGCGATCTTCCACGCGAGCGAGAGACGATCCTTGAAGCGTTCCTTGACCCAGTTGGCCGAAAATTCGGTGGGCATGTAGAGATCGAGCGTGCCGGTGTCGTGATCCAGCGTGCCGACCTGGATCGGCTTGATCCACTGGCCGTGAAGCTGATGGCCGAGGTCCTTGCGCAGGCCTTGGCTGATATCGGCCCAATCGGCGGCAAGGTTTACGGCTTCGGCATCTTCCATCAAATCTTCCCGCGAGGCCCGTTTCGGCGTCGAACTCGAATTTCTACCCATCGAAAACAAACCTTCCCCATCCGCAAAAGCGGCCAAAAGCGCGCAATTGCGGTTCAAATAAGAGCCAAGAGTGAGCCGAGCTCCGCCCACGCCCGGAATCGGAAAATGCCGTCCGGGGGGCGCCCCCTGTAGCCAGTGATGTAAGGTTCGGACTGTCCCGCTCCGAACGTGTGGTTAGTTATGCCCGCGGACCGGATCGGTTCAAGGGGGATAATTGCAACAGAACCGAAATATTTCCATTGACTCGCCCCTATCCCGCAGGCCGCCGTTCAAGGCCCCGGTTTCGTTGAATTTTCCCATTTTCGGCACTCGCGACTCGCCTGAATTGGGGGAGTCGCCAAGGCGGGGTGCAGCAATGGGTTGCAAACCGCATACCCAAACCGGACGCAAAAACGGGCCGATGCGCAGATGGCATCGGCCCGTTCATGTTCGTGACGTCCGGCTGGAGCGCCGGACAAGCCGAATCAGAGAGCGGCGACTCGCTTGGTCAGCCGGCTGAACTTGCGTGCAGCGGTGTTCTTGTGAATAACGCCGCGAGCAACACCGCGCGCGAGCTCGGGCTGGGCAGCCTTGAGAGCTTCAGCAGCGGCAGTCTTGTCGCCGGCTTCAACCGCCGTGTCGATCTGCTTGAGGAAGGTGCGGATGCGGCTCAGGCGGGCAGTGTTGATCTGCGCGCGGCGGTCGTTCCGGCGGATACGTTTGCGGGCTTGCGGCGAATTGGCCATGTTCGTCCTTGTCGTAGGGCCGCCATCCGGGCGACCGGTGTGATCGGCTTTGAATCTGTTGCAGGTACGGCGAAGCTTCGCCGGAAAGCGGCGCACTTAGTCGCGGCATGGTGTTTCGTCAAGAAAAACCGCCCGCAGCGACGCCACGCGGCGGCTCAGCCCTGGCAGCGCGGGCAGTACCAGGTGCTGCGCCCGCCCTGTACGACACGGCGCACCGTCCCGCAATCGCTGCGATGGCAGGCCTCGCCCGTGCGCCCGTAAACATGGAAGCGGGTGGCGAAATATCCCAGCTCGCCATCGGGCGCGGCATAATCGCGCAAGCTCGATCCGCCATCGCGAATCGATTCTTCCAGCACCTCGCGGATGGCCGGGACCAGCCGGCGCAATTGCGGCATCGTCACCTTGCCGCCCGCCTTGGCCGGGTGGATGCGCGCACGCCACAGCGCCTCGCACACATAGATATTGCCCAGCCCGGCGATAATCCGCTGGTCGAGCAACAGCAGCTTGATCGCCTGTTTGCGGCCGCGGGTGGCGGCACGCAGGTGTTCTGCCGTCAGTGCGTCACCAAGCGGTTCGGGGCCAAGCGCGGCAAAGGGCGGCCAGGCATCGAGTTCGCTGGCCAGCATCAGGTCGACCGAACCGAACCGGCGCGGATCGTTGAGCGCGAAGACGTGGTCCGCCGTTTCAAGGACCAGGTGATCGTGCTTTTCGGCGCTCTCGGGATCGATTCGCCAGCGCCCGCTCATGCCGAGGTGGAAGACCATGGCATGGTCGCGATCGGTATGGAGAATGCCGTATTTTGCGCGCCGCGAAAGTCCGGATACGCACGCACCCGTCAGGGCCTGGACCAGATCGGGCGGGAAGGGGCGGCGCATATCGGGCCGGTTGACCGCGACGCGCACGATCCGTTCGCCATCGAGGAACCGCGCCAGACCGCGCACCGTGGTTTCGACTTCGGGAAGTTCGGGCATGACACATGCTCTAACACCCTTTGCCCCGCACTCAATTCCCCCTAAGGCTCGCCCCCATGAATGACACCGTTTCCTTCGGCTACGAAGATATCGATGCATCGGAAAAGACCGGCCGCGTGGGCGAGGTCTTTTCCAGTGTGGCTTCCAAATACGACGTGATGAACGATGCCATGTCGGGCGGCATGCACCGTTTGTGGAAGAACCGCTTCGTGGCGCGGGTCAAGCCGCAGCCGGGCGAGCAGATCCTGGATATGGCGGGCGGCACGGGCGACATCGCCTTTCGCATGGCCGACCGGGGCGCCAGCGTGACCGTGTCCGACATCAACCAGGAAATGCTCGATGTCGGCATCGAACGGGCGATGGAGCGCGGCACGGACGGCCTCGTGTGGAGTCGCCAGAACGCCGAGGAACTGACCTTTTCGAGCCGCACCTTCGATGCCTACACCATCGCCTTCGGCATTCGCAATGTGACCCATATCGACAAGGCCCTGCGCGAGGCGCACCGGGTGCTGAAATTCGGCGGGCGGTTCTACTGCCTCGAATTTTCGAGCGTCGAATGGCCGGGCTTCAAGGAAGCCTATGACTTCTATTCGCATCGCCTCGTCCCGCAGATCGGCAAGGCGATTGCAGGCGATGAAGACAGCTATCGCTACCTCATCGAATCGATCCGCCGCTTCCCCGACATGCCTTCGTTCGAGACGATGATCCGCGATGCCGGTTTCGCCAATACTCGGGTGGAGCCGATCATGGGCGGGCTTGTCGCGATCCATTCGGGGTGGAAGGTCTAGGGCGTGACACGGCCTGCAACGCATATCTGGCGCCTCTTTAAATGGGGCATCACGCTGGCGCGGCATCGCGCATTGGTGGGGGTCGAACAGGACCCTAACGCTCCTGTACCCGTGCGGCGCATGGCCAAGCTCGCGCGCTGGGTCGCGTTTACCGGGACCAGCGGCGAGCGCGATTATGCAGGGGCGTTCCGCGATATCGGCCCGGCGGCGATCAAGCTGGGGCAGACACTGGCGACGCGTCCCGACCTGGTTGGTGAAGAACCCGCGCGAAATCTGCTGAAATTGCAGGACGATTTGCCGCCGGTGGCTTTCGAGAAGATCAAGGCAAGTATCGAGGCGAGTTTCGAGCAGCCGCTGGAAAACCTCTATGCGGAATTCGACCCCGTGCCAGTCGGCGCAGCCTCCATTGCGCAGGTCCACCGCGCGGTGACCACCGATGGCCGGCAGGTTGCGGTCAAGGTGCTGCGCCCCGGCGTGCGCGAACAGTTTGCGCGCGATATCGACACCTATGAATGGGCCGCCGCCCATGTCGAGGCGATGGGCGGGGAGGCTTCGCGCCTGCGCCCGCAACTGGTCATCGCCAATTTCAAGCGCTGGACCAATCGCGAGCTGGACCTGCGGCGCGAGGCCGCCAGCGCCTCGGAACTGGCCGAACACATGGTCGGCACGGAAAAATACGAAATTCCCGGCATCGACTGGGACCGGACCAATGGCCGGGTGATGACGGTCGACTGGATCGACGGGATCAAGATCAGCGACACCGCGGCGCTGAAGGCCGCCGGGCACGACATGGACGAGCTGGCCAACCGCCTGGTGCTCGCTTTCCTCAAACAGGCCATCGCCGCCGGATTCTTCCACGCCGACATGCACCAGGGGAACCTGTTCGTGAAAGCGGACGGGACCATCGCGGCGATCGATTTCGGGATCATGGGCCGGATCGACCGGCGCGCGCGCATGTGGCTGGCGGAGATCCTCTATGGGCTGACGACGGGCAACTACAAACGCGTCGCCGAAATCCACTTCGAGGCGCAATATGTGCCGAGTTATCACAATGTCGACGAGTTCGCGACGGCGTTGCGCGCGGTGGGCGAACCGATGCGCGGCAAGCCGGTGAGCGAGCTGTCGGTGGGTCAGATGCTCGACGGGCTGTTCGCGATCACCCGCGATTTCGACATGCAGACCCAGCCGCATCTGCTGCTGCTGCAGAAAACGATGGTGATGGTCGAAGGCATCGCCACGCAGCTCAACCCCAAGATCAATATGTGGGATGTCAGCGCGCCCTATGTGCGCAGCTGGATTCGCGATGAGTTGGGGCCGGAGGCTGCGATTGCCGACCGCATCCGTACCGACACCCAAACGCTGCTGCGCATTCCCGAACTGGTGCGCCGGATCGAGGATCGCTTCCCGGCCAAGGGTGGCGCGCCCGAACCGCCGCCATTGCCCAAGGTCGAATTGATGTGGCAACGTCGCAGGCGTCGCGCAAAGGGCCGCGGCGTGCTAGGCTATGTAATTGCAGGGGGAATCGGGGGAGTTCTTGCATGGGCGGCGATGGCGCAGGGGTTGATCGGCTGATCGAAACGGGCGCTGCGCCCGAATCGCATAGCGCCCCTTGGGATCGGTTTGCCCATTGGCGGCGCTGGCCCGCGCGTATCCTGATCCTGGCGTTCGCCGCGCTTGCTCTGCTGGCCGCCATCGTGCCGCTCTCCGCCTCGATGGACGGCGAGATTGCCAGCGTCCCTTCCATCGTCCCGGCAGAAAACGGCGATCCGGCAGAGCGCGAGCGCGATGACGATCTCGCCTTTTACGATCGCGTGATCGAACGGATCGAGGGCGGCGAAAGCTATTACGACTTCATCGTCGAGGAACAGCGCGCCGGGAATTATCCCGTGCGCCCCGGCCTTGCCGTGCGCCTGCCCACGCTCGCCTATATCCATGCGTGGGTCGGGGAAGGGGGCATGGTCGCGCTGGCCGTGCTGCTGTTGGCGGCGTGCGTGTGGGCCTGGTATCGCCGGCTGGGCGATGAACCGGGTAGCGCGGCCTATCGCCGGATCGGCGCGGCACTGATGTTTGCGGGCGGATCGCTCGGCCTCAACCGGTATTATTTCGTCCTGCACGAATTGTGGGCAGGCATGCTGATCGCGCTCGCCTTCGCGCTGCACCGGCCCGGCAGGTGGAAAGCCTCGCTCGCCGTGGCGGCGCTGGCAGTGGCGGTGCGCGAACATGCGCTGCCCTTCGTGTTGCTGATGGGGGCGATGGCCGCCTGGCGCGCGGACTGGCGCGAAACGCTGGCGTGGACTGCGCTCATTCTCGTGTTTCTCCTGGCAATGTGGTGGCATCTCTGGATCATCGCGCAGCAGGTTCTGCCGACCGATCTGCGCAGCCCCGACTGGCTGGTTCTGCGCGGCCTGCCCGGCTGGCTGAGCAACATCGTGTTGTCGAGCAATCTGCGCTTCCTGCCGCATGTCGTGGCCGGGCCTCTGGTGTTGCTGATGGTGCTCGGCTGGGCGGGCTGGCGCAGCCCGGCAGGAGCCACGGGCACGCTGCTTTATCTGGGCTATGGCCTTGCCTTCATGCTCGCAGGGCGGGCGCACAATTTCTACTGGGGCGCGGTGGTTGCCCCGGCGATGTTCATCGGTCTGGTCTTCGTGCCCATGGCCGCCAGGTCCCTGTGGCGCAGCGCGTTTCCGGCAAACGGCCAGGTATTTGAAAAGTCGGGCGCGGCAACCCGGCATTAACCTTCTTTGGCAGGCAGGTGATAAGCATGGACAGCTAGGCCGCGCTCTCGGAAGCGTCGCTGCACCTGCTCTGGCCACCGACAGGGCAGGTGTGCGGCGTGACCGGCGATGGGGCGCGTCTCGGCGCTGGAAATACAGGGCGGGGGGCGCTAGCACACGCGGCGATGATGCATCGGCAATCCACCACCAGCCTGCTGCGCCTAGCGGCGGCCACGATCGCACACCGGGCATTCCTGAAATGAACGGGCCGAAAATCCTGCTTGTCGTGGGCGGCGGCATCGCGGCCTACAAATCGTGCGAACTCGTCCGGCTGATCCGCAAGGCAGGCGGCGACGTTACCTGCGTGGTGACCGAAGGCGGGCAGCAATTCGTGACGCCGATGGCGCTTGCCGCGCTTAGCGAAAACAAGGTCTATACCTCGCTATTCGATCTCAAGGACGAGGTCGAGATGGGGCATATCCAGCTGAGCCGCGAGGCCGATCTGGTGGTCGTATGCCCCGCCACTGCCGACATGATGGCCAAGATGGCGGCGGGTATTGCCGACGATCTGGCCACCACGCTGATCCTCGCCACCGA
This sequence comes from Qipengyuania sp., assembly GCA_048268145.1. GTDB lineage: Bacteria > Pseudomonadota > Alphaproteobacteria > Sphingomonadales > Sphingomonadaceae > Qipengyuania. The sequence goes on from JBLWWC010000001.1 coordinate 118,454, forward strand.
CAAGCCGGTGCTGGCCGTCCCGGCGATGAATGTGCGCATGTGGCAGCACGCCGCGACCCAGCGCAATGCGGAATGGCTGCGTCAGGCCGGCGTCCGGGTGATGGACCCGGATGAAGGCGCGATGGCCTGCGGCGAATACGGGCCCGGTCGCTTGCCAGAACCGCTCGCCATCCTCGGGCGGATCGCGGTCGAACTGAACATGGACATCGATGCACCCGGCCTGCCGCAGCCAGCTCGCCCCGCGCCTGCCCCTGCCCCGGCCCCGGAACAGGCACAGGCGCTGCGCGATGAAAGCTGGTCCGAAACCGCGCAGATGGAAGTGGACGAACTGGCTGGAGAAGCGCTGGAGCCGGAGCCCGAGCCGCAGGCGAGCAAAGGCATGCTGGGCGGGCTGCTTTCCGCCATCATCCCGCGCAGCACCAAACGCCGCACGCATGATGAAATCGAAGCGCAATATGACGAGCAGCCGGACGATGAGGACGCGCTGGCTGATGAAGAGGAGGCTTTCGCGCAGGAGCCGCTGCCTCAACCCGACCTCGGCGGGCCGCTGCTGGCCAAGAAGGGCAAGGCATCCTCTGCGCCGCCGACCGATCCCGATGCGCTGGGCCGGGCCTTCGCGCCGCAGGACGCCGCCTATTTCGGACACGCAAGCGCCGCTGCGCCCCAATCGCCGGACCCGCTTGCCGGGCAGCCGGAATTCGATCCCGATCCCGACCACCGGCCGCTTTATGGCCAGCATGTGCTGGTGACCGCCGGGCCTACCTGGGAGGCGATCGACCCGGTGCGATACATCGCCAACCGGTCGAGCGGGAAGCAGGGCTTTGCCATCGCTGCCATGGCGGCGGCGGCGGGCGCACGGGTGACGCTGGTGGCCGGGCCGGTGCATCTGGAAACGCCGGTGGGTGTCGACCGGATCGATGTCGAAAGCGCGAACGAAATGGCCGATGCCGTGCGCCGCACCCTGCCGGTGGACGCCGCCTTCATGGTCGCCGCCGTGGCCGACTGGAAGAGCAAGCATGTCGCCAGCGAAAAGATGAAGAAACGCGGCAGCGCGCCGCCTGCGCTGCTACTGGATGAAAACCCCGATATCCTTGCCAGCGTGGGGGCGGGGCACAAGCGGCCGCGCCTGCTGGTCGGCTTTGCCGCCGAGACCGAAAACGTGATCGAAAACGCCAAGGCCAAGCGCAAGCGCAAGGGGGCGGACTGGATTATCGCGAACAATGTCACCGACACTGGCGATGGCGGCGTGATGGGCGGCGACATGAACCAGATCAGCATCGTTTCCGCCGAAGGAGTGGAAACGCTGGAAGAAATGCCCAAGGGCGATGTGGCGCGCGAGCTGGTGAGCCGCGCGGCGCAGGCCCTGGCAGAAATGGGAAACGACGATGATTGATCCGGTGGCCGTTCAGGTGAAGCGGCTGGCCCATGGACAGGGGCTGGACCTGCCGCGCTATGCCACGAACGGCGCGGCGGGCATGGATGTGCTGGCCGCAGAAGACGTGACCATTGCGCCCGGTGCGCGCCATGCGGTGGCCACGGGTCTGGCAATGGCGATCCCTGAAAATTTCGAAATTCAGGTGCGCCCGCGCTCGGGCCTTGCGCTCAAGCATGGGGTCACCGTGCCCAACACGCCCGGCACGATCGATTCCGATTATCGCGGCGAATTGAAGGTGATCCTCATCAATCACGGCGCGCAGGATTTCGCCATTGCGCGCGGTGACCGGATCGCCCAGCTCATCCTCGCCCCCGTGGTTCAGGCGGCGTGGGACGAGGTCGAGGAGCTGGACGAAACCGCGCGCGGTGCGGGCGGCTTCGGTTCCACCGGCGGCCACGCCAGGCTGGTCTGACGTCGCCTCTATCGCCCCGCAGCCTTGCGGAACATCAGCGCGGCCCCACCCCACAGGGCGGTGAAGAAGGCCAGCACGCCCCATTCGACCGTGTGCCCGGGCATCAGCGCAAGAGCGGCAAAGCCAAGCGCGAACTGCCCGGCGGCCACAAGCCCGCAAACCCACTGCATGGCGTGTGGGCGGAAGCGGGCCACAGCCCCTGCCAGCAGCGCGGCCAGCACCAGCGCATAGAACCCCTGATTGACCGGCTCGCCCTCATTGCCGATGATCCCGACCGCGCCATTTGCCCAGACCGTCAGGAAAGCGGCGATGGAGGTGACGATCATGCCGCCCCTGCCTGCGATGCCCGTGCGCAAACGCATGGCGATCTCGATCCCCAGGCCCAGCGCGATGAGCAGCACGGCGGCGAAGAGGAAATCGCCCGCGCTCCACGCAATCTCTCCGCTAAAACGCATGGCAATGGCAGGCAGCGCGAGCAATGCAGCGGCTGCGCCCCAGCCGGCAATGCGCCAGCCATTGAGGAAAGCGGGGCGATGATGGGTGATGTCGTCCATGGGACAAGCTCCTGTTTGCAGAGGGCCGCTTTCTGCCGAAAACCCCGCGTGAGCGGCATGAGGAATTCGTGAGCAATCGCTGAAAAGCTTCCCGAATTCGAACCCATCGCTTAGATCGAGGCGAGAAAGGGGAGGCATGGCGCAAACCGGTGACATCTTGCGCTTCGACAAGTTCACGCTCGACATTGGCGACCGGCGGCTGACGCGCGATGGCCTGCCGGTGGAGCTGGGCAGTCGCTATTTCAACGCGCTGGTCCTGCTGGTGCGCGCGGATGGCGCGCTGGTGTCGAAGGATCGCTTCATGGACGAGGTCTGGCGCGGCGTTCCGGTGACGGACGAGGCGCTGACCCAGTGCATCCGCACGCTGCGCCGTGCATTGGATGACGACGCCTCCGCGCCGCGCTTCATCGCCACTGTGCCGAAGCATGGCTATCGCTTCCTTGTGCCGGTCAACGGGGCAGGAGATGTGCTTCAACCGATTGGCGAACCCGGCCCAGTGCGGATTGGGGCACGCATTGCGGGTGCGGTGACGGTCGGTGGAGGCATCGCAGGCGCGCTGGGCGGGCTGTTCTACGGTGTTGTCGCGACCACCGGCGGCAGCGCGTCCGTGCTCACTCTGGTGGCGCTGGTGGCAATGCTTGGCGTCCTTGCCGGGGCCGGAATTGGCGTTGCGGTGGGCCTTGCCGCTTTGCGCGACGGGGCCGGATGGCGCGCATGGACATCCGCAGCTGCCCTGGGTGGCGCCATCGTCGGTTCGCTCGGCCAGGTGCTGGCGCGCGAAGGGGTGGCGTCGCTAACCGGCGCGGCCATCGGCCCGGTCACCGGTATACTGGAAGGGCTGGTGCTGGGCGCGGCGGCGGGCGTTGCCGGTTTCCTGTCGGTCGATCGCGCCATGTCCGTGGCGAAAACGGCCGGATTGGCGGCCCTGATCGGGGGGCTGGCAGGCGGATTCATCGCGCTGGTCGGCGGGCGCATCCTTGGCGTGAGCCTGCTGACACTGCAGGCGCATTTTCCGGCATCGCAGCTCAACCTAGGCGCGACGGGCGCCTTGTTCGGTGAGAGCGGCTTTCTCGCCGTCACCCGAGTGGCGACATCGATTTTGGAGGCGGCGGTGTTCGTGGTGGCGCTGGCGCTTGCCATCCGCCTCGCGCACCGCCCATAGCATAAGGGCGGCCCGTCATGGGCCGCCCTTCGCGTCTCGATTAACAGTGTGCCTTAGTCGTCGCGGCGCGCGGTGCGCTTTTCCGGGGCGACGGAGATGCGCACGGTCTCACCCGAATTGCCGGGGAAATCGGTGAACATCGCCTCGACCAGATTGGGCACGAGATATTGCAGGCGGTTGGAGGTCGACATGGCCTGCGCCTTGCCTTCGAACAGCCGTTCGCCCGTTGCCGCGCGGTCGATCTTCATGTCGATCCCGCTGGTATAGACGGTGTAGCTGCGCACTTCCGGCCCGCCGAACCACGGATCGTAAAAGCCGTAACCCCAGGCGCTGTGCAGGCGCGAGCGGCGGTAATAGGGGTGGTGATAGCCATACCACGGGCTGAAGAACGGATCGCGATAGCCGGTCGAACGCACGCGTTCCCGGCCATTGTCGACGCCGTAATCGAACCGGACCAGCAGGCTGGCCGCCTCGGGGCTGGCCGCTTCGGCATAACCCAGCCGGCGCATTTCGCCCTCGACCAGGTCGGCATACATGGAAAATTCAAGCCCTCCCGCCAGCGCGGGATCGTCGGCAACCACGGCGAAGCTTTCGCCCTGCGGGGCGGGAAGCTGCGTCTGGAAGCGCGATACATCGGCGCGGAACGGTGTGGCGCAAGCCGCGAGGCTGGCGATGAGAACAGGAACAGAGGCCAGTTTCAGGGTGCGCCCCCAACCCTTCGTACGGGTAGTCATAAGTCAGTCCTTTCAACACAGGCCCGCTGCAGCGACCTTATTCCCCTCTCAGGCATGCTGTCAGCGAATGATGTGCTTGTAAAGAACAGGCCATGAACCCGGTTTGAATGGCCGGATTCGCAAATGTTGAACGGATAGAGGCCCTTACCCTCGCACCAGGCCCAGCGCGCGATAGGCGTTGCTGAGCGTGCCCGAGGCGGCATCGCGCGCCTTGGCTGCGCCTTGCGCGAGAATCGCATCGAGCGATTCGCGGTCTTCGAGCAGGGCGTTGAACCGCGCAGAGATCGGCGAGAGCGTTTCGACCAGCAGCTCGCCCAGCGCGGGCTTGAACTGGCCGAACCCTTCGCCGCCATGTTGCGCCAACACATCGTCCACCGAACGGTCGGACAAGGTGGCATAGATGGTGACCAGGTTCAGCGCCTCGGGGCGTTCGGCAAGGCCTGCGGCCTCGCTCGGCAGGGGTTCGGGGTCGGTCTTGGCCTTCTTGATCTTCTTCATGATCGTGTCGGCATCGTCGGCCAGTTCGACCCGGCTCATTTCCGAAGGATCGGACTTGCTCATCTTCTTCGACCCGTCGCGCAGCGACATGATCCGCGCCGCGACCGGCGGGCTGATCGGTTCGGGCAGGGTGAACACGGGTGCATCTTCGGTCGCGAAGTCGTTGTTGAACTTCTGCGCGATGTCGCGGGCCAGCTCCAGGTGTTGCTTCTGGTCGTCGCCCACCGGCACATGCGTCGCCTGATAAAGCAGCACGTCGGCCGCCTGCAGCACGGGATAGGTGAACAGCGCCGCGCTGGCCCCTTCGCGGTTCTTGCCGCTCTTGTCCTTGAACTGCGTCATGCGGTTCAGCCAGCCCATCCGCGCCGTGCCGTTCAAGAGCCATTGCAGTTCGGCATGGGCAGGGACCTGTGCCTGGTTGAACAGCACGCTGCGCGCCGGGTCGATCCCGCAAGCGACCAGCGCGGCGGCCATTTCCAGCGTGGCGCGGCGCAGTTCGGCCGGATCGTGCGGCATGGAAAGCGCGTGCAGATCGGCCAGGAAGAACAGGCACTGGCTCTGTGCTGCGCTACCGCCTTCGGCTGCTTGAGCGCGGCCGGCCGCTTCGATCTCGTCCTGCATCCGCACCCAGTTGCGGATTGCACCGAGATAATTGCCGAGGTGGAGATTGCCCGTTGGCTGGATGCCGGAGACGACGCGCATGGAGTTTTCCTTGGATTTTTGCCCTGGGGTTTTAGCCTTGGCGGCGCATGAGCCGCTGGATGGTGGCCTTGTCAAGCACACCGAGCAGAACCGCCGCCGTGCCGTAGACGATGAGGCCGGTCGCGGTCACCGCGCCGATCCCGCCGATCCGCTGAAGCGTCGTGCCATCGAAGCACGGATCGAGCGGCTCCATCAGGAACCACAGCGCGGCCCCCATCGCCAGCGCGGCGATGAAAATCCGCACGATGCGCCCGGCAATGCGCGCGGGCAGGCGGAAATAGTTTCGCCTGGCGAGAATGGCATAGAGCATGGCAACATTGCACCACGCGCCGACCGATCCCGCCACCGCCAGCGCCAGCACACCCAGCCGGGGAACCAGTGCGATGTTGAGCGCCACCGTCACCACCAGCGATATGGCGGCGGTGTAGACCGGGGTGCGCGTGTCCTTGCGGGCAAAGAAATTGGGCGTGAGCACCTTGATAAGCACATAGGCGGGGAGGCCGATGACAAGGCCGCTCACCACCGTGCCCGTCACCATCGCGTCCTCGACGCTAAAGGCGCCACCGGCAAAGAACACGCGGGTAAATGCGCTGCCCGATACGAAGAGCGCAGCCGCCGCCGGTACGGTCAGCAGCATGGCCAGTTCGATCGCGTTGGACTGCAGACGCTGCGCCTCTTCGTTCTCCTCGCGCGAGAGGAACCGCGACAGGGCCGGCAGGATCGCCGTGCCCAATGCGATGCCGATAATGCCGAGCGGAAGCTGGTTCCACCGATCCGCCATGGCGAGATAGGTGTAACTGCCGACCTCCAGCGTGGAGAGGAAGAACAGGTCGACGAAGCGGCTGATCTGGTAGATCCCTGCGCCAAACACCGCCGGCACGATCAAGATGCCCAGTTCCTTCACCCCGGGGGAAATGCGCGGCAACACCATGCGGATGCGAAAGCCCGCGCGGTGCATCCAGAACGACAGCCAGACAAGCTGCAGCAAGCCCGACGCGCTTAAAGCGACAGCCTGCCAGAACGCGCTTTCGCGGCGGGCCATGACCCCTTCGCCCAGCGAAGCGCCATAGACCAGCGCGGCAATCAGGCACAGATTGAGCAGGATCGGCGCCGCCGCCGCAGCGGCAAAACGCGACAGCGAATTGAGCACTGCGGCAACCAGCGTCGCGAGGCTCATGAACAAGAGGTAGGGGAAGGTGATCCGGGCCATCTGGATGGCGATCGGCAGCGCTTCGGGGTCGCTTTCCAGCCCCTCGGGCGCGAAATAGGTCACCACCCACGGCATGGCGATCATCGCCAGGCCGCCAAACACGATCAGGATCGGCAGCAGGACCGACAGCACGCTTTCGGCGAAACGCTGGGCCTCGCTCTGCCCTTCGACCATTCGCCGGTTGAACAAGGGCACGAAGGCGCTCGCAAAAGCGCCCTCGGCGAACAGTCGGCGAAAGATATTGGGCAGCATGAAGGCCAGCTGCCAGGCATCGCCCATCGGCGTCGCGCCCAGCACGCGTGCGACCAGTATGTCGCGCACGAAGCCGAAGACGCGGCTGACCGCCGTCAGCCCGCCGATCGTCCCGACATTCTTGAGCAGGCTCATGGCCGAGCCCTCAGCTCAGCGCCGTTCAGGCGTTGCCGGCCGGTGCGTTGTCGCCCCCGGCGGCTTCGCGCTCCTGGGCCATCTGCTGCATGCGCTGCTGGTAGAGCGCGCCGAAATCCATCGGCTCCATCGCGAAGGGCGGGAATCCGGCCTGCTGCGTGGCGCTGGCGATGACCTGGCGCGCGAAGGGGAACAGCAGGCGCGGTGCTTCGGCATAGATGAACGCATGCGCGTGTTCGTCGGGCAGGTTGCGCAGGCCCGCAAGCCCGGCATAGGTCAGGTCGACAAGGTAATAATTGCCCTGTTCGCCCTTGGCGGTAAGCGTCAGTTTCAGTTCGACCTCGTGGACTTCCTCGCTCACCTGGTTGGAACCGATATTGACCTGCAGGTCGATCTGCGGCTGGCCCTGCCACTGGAACACCTGCGGGGCGTTCGGGTTCTCGACCGAAAGATCCTTCACATACTGTGTGATGATCCCGGCTGCGGGCTGGTTGTCCGCGCCATTGGCCCCGGCTGCGGGGTCGGCATTGAGGTCGGTGAGAACGTCGTTTTCGTCTGCCATGGGATAGGGATGCTTTCGTTTTCGATTGGCGTTTTCGATGGGCCCGACGGCGCAAGCCCGCATGCCGGGCCGCCGCAGATATGCGCGGCCACCTAGCACCAGATATCGGCATCGGCAACTTGTGCCGGGCGGCGCGCGTTATCGCAGTGAAATCGGCCCGCAACTGGCCCGGCCGGTCGTTGTCGAATTGTAATTTGTCCCTATGTAAGGCAGGGATACAACCGATTGTCGGGGCGTGCCATGACAAGGCACGCGGAAATAGGTGTAAGCAGTGATATTGGAAATCGTCATCCTCGCAATGGTCGCGGCCTTTCTGGGCCTGCGTCTCTATTCGGTGCTCGGTCGCCGGGCAGAGCATGAAGAGGAGATCGTCCCCCGCCGTTTCGAACGCGGCGAGGATGCGGGCGACGATGAAGCACGCACCGTGCCGCAAAGCGCGCAGGCCCCGGTGCAGCTGCGCCCCAGCGATATCCCCCCGGGAACCGAAATGGGCGTGCGCGCCATTGCCGCCGCCGATCCGCGCTTCGACGTCATGGGCTTCCTCGAAGGGGCCAAGGCCGCTTATGGCATGATCCTCGAAGCGTTCTGGGCCGGCGACAAGGATGCGCTGCGCGACCTGTGCGACGAGGATGTCTATGACAGCTTCGCCGGCGCGATCGACGCACGCGAAGCGGCGGGCGAAACGCTCGACAACCGCCTGATACGGATCGAGGATGCGACGATCAAATCGGCCGAACTGGACGGCCGCATGGCGCGCATCGCCGTGCTGTTCGTTGCCGATATCGCTGCGGTCACGCGCGACAAGGACGGCAATGTCATTGCCGGCTCGCTCGACGATGCGGTCGAAAGCCGCGATGTGTGGACCTTCATGCGCAATGTCGATTCCACCGGCCCGGACTGGAAGCTGGACGAAACCGACGAGGGCTGACGCCTATCTCGGGACCAATTGCGAAGAGGGGGAGAGCGCGATGCGCATCAGGACTATCGCCGCAATGTTCATGCTTGCGGCGCTTTCCGCCTGCGTCCGGGTTGTGCCGGACAAGCCCGGCTCGCCGCCACCGGCCCCGCCTCCTGTCGAGCGGCCCGGCGATGGCGGCGTGCAGAGCGCGGCCTTTGCCGGGGTCAGCCGCGGCACGCATATCGGCGATCTCGCGCTGGGGCAGGGCGATGCCGGAACCGCGCTGGCGGCATTCCTCGAAAGCTGCCCGCGCCTGCTGCGCCGCACCGACCAGAGCGGGCTGACCCGTCAGGAAGACTGGCGCCCGGCCTGCGACGCCGCACTGCGCTGGCCCGCAAATGACGGGGTGCGCTTCTTCACTACTTTCTTCGAAAGCGCGCGCATCGGCGACGGCGCTGCCTTCGCCACCGGTTATTTCGAACCGGAAATTGCGGGCAGCCGCACCCGGCGTCCCGGATATGATGTGCCGGTCTATCGCATGCCGCCCGAACTGGTGCGCGACTGGCACGATACCATCCCCCAAAGCGAACGCACCGGGCGCGCGCCGCTGGGCCGCCGCGATGCGAGCGGCGCTTTCATCCCCTATTACGAACGCGCCGAGATAGAGGATGGCGCACTCGCCAATCGCGGTCTGGAAATCGCCTGGGCCGCCGACCCGATCGAGTTCTTTTTCTTGCAGATCCAGGGCTCGGGCCTGATCCGCCTGCCCGACAACACACTGATGCGGATCGGCTATGCGGGCCAGAACGGGCGCGAATATGTCGGCATTGGCGGCGTGATGCGCGAACGCGGCCTCTTGGGCGAAGGGCCGGGAAAGTATCCCGGCTCGATGCAGGGCATCATCCAGTATCTGCGCGATTACCCCGATGCCGGGCGCGAGCTCATGCGGCTCAACAAGAGCTGGATTTTCTTCCGCGAGCTGAAGACCGATGGCCCGCTCGGCGCGCTGGAAGTTCCCGTGCGGCGCGAAGCGTCGGTGGCGGTCGATCCGCGCTTCGTACCATTGGGCGCACCCGTCTGGCTCGATCTCGACCGCGATGTGGCCGATGGCCTGTGGGTCGCGCAGGATACGGGCGGCGCGATCAAGGGTGCGAACCGCTTCGACACCTTCTGGGGCAATGGCCAGGACGCGCGCGTGATCGCGGGCGGGATGAGCGGGCGCGGTACGGCGCTGGTCCTGCTTCCGAAAGGCACGATCCAGCGCCTTCAGCAGCGATGAGCCCGCCGCGCGGCCTGTCGCCTGAAGAACAGGCGGCTTGGGAGAAGCTTGCCGAAACGGTGACGCCGCTGCGCAGCGGCCGCAATGCGCTACGCATGGCAAAGCAGCAGGATGCCGGTGGGCGTGAACAGGGGCATGAGCAGAAGCGTGGCGCGCCGCCCGCCAAAGCACCGCCAAACCCCGCGCTGCCCAAACAGATCGTGCGAAAACCCGCTCTGGCTACGCACCGTCGCCCCGCGCCGCCCCCGGCCCGAGCTCGTGAGAATACAGGGCTGGATTCGCATTGGGACCGGCGTTTCAAATCCGGCTCCGTGGCGCCCGAGGTCACGCTCGATCTGCATGGGCACGGGCTCGATGCCGCCTACACCCGGCTGATGCGCGGCGTGGCGCAGGCCCGCGCGATGGGCGCGCGCACGATCCTGGTGGTGACCGGCAAACCGCGCCCGGTCGATCCGGCGGATCGGGGCGAGCGGCGCGGCGCGATCCGTGCCAAGCTGCTCGACTGGCTCGCCGCCAGCGAACATTCCGAAGCCATCTCCGCCATACGCAAGGCGCACCGCCACCACGGTGGTGACGGTGCGCTCTATATCGTGCTCAAGAAGCGCGGCTGAACAGCCTGCTCAAGAAGCGCGACTGGACCCACACGCCCCCTATCGTAGCGAGGAGCCGTTCAGGCCGCCTCGCCCTTGCCGGATATCGCCAGTGCGCTGGCGAGGCCCGGTGCTTCGGACTTGCCGCCGATCTTGTCGCGAACGGTCTTCTCGATCCGCTCGCCGATATCCTTGTCGACATTCTTCCAATATTCGAACGCGCGGACCAGCACCTTTTCGCTCACCCCGTCGGCCAGATGACCCGAGACGTTGGAGACGAAGCGGTCACGCTGGGCATCGTCCATCACCTCGCGCACGAGGATACCGGCCTGGGTCCAGTCATCATCGTCTTCGCGTAGGGTATAGGCCTGGCGCACCATGTCGCCATCGGCATGCCAGGTCGCCTCGCCGCCGACCTGTGGCTGCGCTGCCGGGCCGCCATAGGAATTGGGCGCATAGACCGGATCGACGGCGTTCGTCACCCGCATGTCGCCTGCGCGCGAATAGGAATGCACCTCCGCATTTTTCGCCGAATTGACCGGGATTTGCTTGTAATTGACCCCGAGGCGCGCGCGATGTGCATCGGAATAGGAAAAGCCGCGGGCCAGCAGCATCTTGTCGGGGCTGAGGCCGATACCGGGGACCATGTTGTTCGGCTCGAAGGCGAGCTGTTCGATCTGGGTATCCCAATCGACCGGGTTCTCGTTCAGCGTCAGCTTGCCGACCTCGATCAGCGGATAGTCGTCATGCGGCCATGTCTTGGTGAGGTCGAACGGATTGATGCGATAGGTCTTGGCCTCCTCGAACGGCATGATCTGCCATTTGAGCGTCCAGCTGGGATAATTTCCCTCATGGATCGCGTCGAACAGGTCGCGGCGGTGATAATCGCTATCCTCGCCCGCTTTTTTCACCGCTTCGTCCTGCGTCAGGTGGGCGTTGCCGCTTTCATTGCCGACATCGGTGTGGAAGTGGAACTTCACCCAGAACTTTTCGCCGTCTTCGTTGATCAGCATGTAGGTGTGGCTGGAATAGCCGTTCATCTCGCGCCAGTTCTTCGGCACGCCGCGATCGCCCATCAGATAGGTCACCTGGTGCGCGCTTTCGGGGCTGAGCGTCCAGAAATCCCACATCATGTCATGGTCGCGCAGGCCATTGTCCGCGCGCCGTTTCTGGCTGCGGATGAAGTGCTGGAATTTCAGCGGGTCGCGGATGAAGAAGATCGGCGTGTTGTTGCCGACCATGTCGAAATTGCCATCCTCGGTGTAGAACTTGACGGAAAAGCCGCGCGGGTCGCGCCAGGTGTCGGGGCTGCCGCGTTCACCCGCCACGGTGGAAAAGCGCATGGCAACATCGGTCTTCACACCAGGCTGGAACAGCTTGGCCTTGGTGTATTTGGAAACGTCGGCGGTGGTTTCGAAATGGCCGAACGCGCCCGAACCCTTGGCATGCGGCTGGCGTTCGGGAATCCGCTCCCGATTGAAGTTCGCCATCTGCTCGATCAGGTAATGATCGTTCAGAACAATGGGGCCGTCGCGGCTGATGGTGAGGGAATGTTCGTCGCTCTGAACCGGGATGCCGGCATCGGTGGTGGTGGGTGGCACGGTTTTCTTGGTCATTGCGACGCCTTTCATGGGAGGGGAAACTCACAAGGCATACGGGTGGGCCGACCCGGCGGTTCCAGTCTGGCGGGCGCGGTTTTTTCGATCTCTGTCAACGAGCGGGCTGCACAGCAAAAAGGCCCCCGGCATTGCTGCCGGAGGCCCGAACTATGTGGCGACCCTGCTGCGCCCGGTTCAGGGACGGGGCGGGAAGATGCCGGTGATGGCAATACAGGTCGTCAGCGCAAGGTAGGGTGGCATATTGTTGAACGGCTGGTTGTTGCCGGTGGGGGACACCTGGATGGCGTCGGGATGCATGTTCACATTGGCCGGGCCGTCGGCATACACATTGCTGCCCACCGGGAAATCCGACATGAGGCCATTGGTCGGGGTGTTCTGTGTCCCGTTCGCGTCTTCCGCCCTCAATCTGGCGGTGTGGGTGTGCGCAGGCATGTTGGGAAGGAGCAGGGTCGTCTGGCTGCTGCCGCCCATCTGACCACGTATATAGGTCGGCTGGCCCGGCCCCTGTCCCGGCGCGATGGCCATGCGGCCGCGCAGATCGGGCAGCCCGAAGGAGGTTTGCCCGTTGCCGCCGTAAGTCGTGCCCAGCAATGAAAACAGCGCGGTGTACTGGCTGATCGCCAGCAGGCGACCATCGGTAGGCATCCAGTTTCTCGGGCAGAAATCGAACCCGAATTGCTGGATCGTCCCGATATAGGGTTGGTCCTGCGCGGCGGCAGGCGTGGCGATGGCGGCGCATCCGAAGGCGGCAAGAGCCGCGAGAGATTTCATCTTTTTCATTGTTTTCTCCCTGTTTGCCCGAAATGGACGAGGGAGAGGCTAGTCGCGAAAAAACCGCTCTGCAATTCGATCTGGCCTCACAATTACTCCATATTGGCCTGAAAACCAATATTTAGCCAAGAATTCGTCGTGTTCGCAGGTGCTTCTTTGGGTTCGATAAAATAAAGGCCCCGCCACCGTCTTGGTGGCAGGGCCTCTTTTCATTTTTTTCGGGCCCGGCTTGCGCCGGGTTTAAGTATCAGGCGTGATATTTGGCGCAGGTCAGGTCGAACCTGTCGGCATCCATGACCTTGTTCCACGCTTCCACGAAAGTCCGCACGAACTTGTCCTCGCCGCCGCTCTCCGCGAAGGTTTCCGCAATAGCGCGCAGCTGGCTGTTCGATCCGAAGACGAGATCGGTGCGGGTCGCCCGGAATTTCTCTTCGCCCGTCTTGCGGTCGCGGCCAATGAATTCCTCGTCGCCGCTTTCATCGTCCACCTCCCATTCGTGGTTCATATCGAGCAGGTTGGTGAAGAAGTCGGTCGACAAAACGCCGGGCCGGTCGGTCAGCACGCCGATGCGGTCGCCATGCTGGGCATGGTGGCTCACCGCACCCAGCACGCGCATCCCGCCGACCAACGCGGTCATTTCCGGGATGGACAGGCCCAGCAGGTGCGCCTTGTCGACCAGCATATCCTCGGTCTTCACGCTTGCCTTCGACTTGAGGTAATTGCGGAAACCATCGGCGAAGGGCTCCAGCGGCTCGAAGCTTTCCGCATCGGTCTGCTCAGCGCTCGCATCGCCGCGCCCGGTGGTGACATCGACGGTGAGGTCGAACCCGCCATCCATCGCTGCTTTCTCGATCGCCGCAGCCCCGCCAATGACGATGGCGTCGGCCAGCGACAGGTCGCCGCGAATTTCATCCAATTTGGATAGAACCCTCGACAGTTCTTCGGGATCGTTCGCCGCCCAATCCTTTTGCGGGGCGAGGCGCACACGTGCCCCGTTCGCGCCGCCGCGATGGTCCGAATTGCGATAGGTGGATGCCGAGGCCCAGGCCGCCTTGACCAGTTCGGCCACCGAAAGCCCGCTGTCGAGTACCTTGGACTTGAAGGCGCTGACGGCGCTGTCCGATGCGCTTGAGCCTGCCGGGACGGGGTCTTGCCAGATCAGATCCTCGGCCGGGACTTCCGGCCCCATATAGCGGACTTTCGGCCCCATATCGCGGTGGCACAGCTTGAACCATGCGCGGGCAAAGGCATCGTCGAGCGCCGCCTGATCGTTGAGGAATCGCTCCGAAATCTTGCGATATTCCGGGTCGCGCTTCAGCGCCATGTCGGCGGTGGTCATGATGGTCGCGACCTTCTTGTTCGGGTCGCGCGCATCGGGGGCCATGTCGGCTTCTTCCGGGTTCACCGGGGTCCACTGGTTCGCGCCTGCCGGGCTCTGCGTCAGTTCGTATTCGTATTTGAACAGCAGGCGGAAATAGTCGTTGCCCCATTCGGTCGGGTTCGGTGTCCACGCCCCTTCGATACCGCTGGTGGTGATGTGGCCCTTCTCGATCTCGTCCTTGTCGGTCAGCCAGCCAAAGCCCATCAGCGCAAGGTGTTCGCCTTCGGGCGCGCCGCCGAACGTGTCGGCAGGCTTGGCCCCGTGGCACTTGCCGAAAGCGTGGCCGCCGGCGGTCAGCGCCACCGTTTCCTCGTCATTCATGGCCATGCGGGCAAAGGTCTCGCGCATGTCGCGCGCCATGCCTTCGGGATCGTGCGGATTGCCGCCCGGTCCTTCCGGGTTGACGTAGATCAGGCCCATCTGGATCGCGGCGAGCGGGTTTTCGAGCGCGCGGCCTTCATCCGGGTGGATGCGGGTCTGCGCGCCGGTATCGACCCATTGTTCCTCCGTGCCCCAATAGACGGTTTCGGGTTCGAACACGTCCTTGCGACCGCCGCCAAAGCCGAAGACCGGGCCGCCCATGCTTTCGATGGCGACATTGCCGGTGAGGATGAACAGGTCGGCCCAGCTGATGTGCTTGCCGTATTTCTGCTTGATTGGCCACAGCAGGCGGCGCGCCTTGTCGAGGTTGCCGTTATCGGGCCAGGAATTGAGCGGCGCGAAGCGTTGCTGGCCGCTGGAGGCGCCGCCGCGCCCGTCGCCGGTGCGATAGGTTCCGGCTGCGTGCCATGCCATGCGGATGAAGAAGGGGCCGTAATGCCCGTAATCGGCGGGCCACCATTCCTGGCTGTCGGTCATCAGCGCGGTAAGGTCGGCCTTCAGCGCGGTGTAATCGACTGCGTTGAACGCCTCGGCATAGTCGAAATCCTCATCCATCGGGTCCGCTCTGCGGCCGTCTTGCGTGAGAATGTCGAGCTGGAGCGCATCGGGCCACCAGTCCCGGTTCGTGCGGCCCAGCAGGTCGCGCGTTCCACCATTGCCCGTGAAGGGGCAGCCGCCGATATCTCCGGTCTTGGCGTCCATGATACATTCTCCTCTCGATGCGGGACTCGCGAATAAGCCCTCTATGCGTCAGGAGAATGGCGCAGCGCCTGTTATTCGTCCAATCGATTAATTGCGTCTCATTGATTGAGTTGCGCGATTGAAGATCAGGCCGCCTCGGTCAATGCATCGGCCGGTTCGGTGCGGATGAGATAATCGAAGGCGGACAGGCCCGCTTTCGACCCTTCGCCCATCGCCACGACGATCTGCTTGTAAGGCACGGTGGTGACATCGCCCGCGCCGAAAATGCCGGGCAGGTTGGTGCGACCTTCCTCGTCGGTGACGATTTCGCCGTGTCGCGACAGCTCCAGACCGCTTTCGGCCAGCCATTCGGTGTTGGGGACCAGCCCGATCTGGACGAACACGCCTTCCAGCTCGATCCGGCGTTCCTCACCCGATGCGCGATCTTTCACGATCAGGCCGTTCACCTTGCCATCTGCGCCCGTAATCTCGGTCGTCTGGCCGCTGGTGACGATCTCGACATTGCCCATGCTTTGCAGCTTGGCCTGCAGCACGGCGTCGGCGCGCAGCTTGTCGTCATATTCGATCAGCGTGACATGGCCGACAATCTTGGCGAGGTCGATTGCCGCCTCGACACCGGAATTGCCGCCGCCGATCACCGCAATGCGCTTGCCCTTGAACAGCGGGCCGTCGCAATGCGGGCAATAGGCAACGCCTTTGTTGCGATACTCGGCCTCGCCCGGAACGCCCAGATTGCGCCAGCGCGCGCCGGTCGACAGGATGAGGCTGCGTGCCTTCAGGCTCGCACCATTGCCCATCTGGACCGTGTGCAGCCCGCCTTCCTGCTTGGCAGGGATCAGCTTCACCGCCTTGGCAAGATCCATCAGATCGATATCGTATTCATCCACGTGGCGCTTGAGATCGCCTGCCAGCTTCGGCCCTTCGGTATAGGGCGTGCCGGGCAGGTTCTCGATTCCCAGCGTATCGTGCAGCTGGCCGCCGAACCGCTCTGCCGCGATGCCGGTGGAAAAGCCCTTGCGGGCAGTATAGATCGCCGATGCCGCCCCCGCCGGGCCGCCGCCGATCACCAGCACCTCGAACGGGTCCTTTGCCGCCAGCTTCTCCGCGGCGCGGGCATCGGCATTGGTATCCAGCCGGGACAGGATCTCGGCGAGCTCCATCTTGCCGTTGTAGAACGGCTCGCCATTCAGGAAGGTCGCAGGCACGGCCATCACTTCGCGCGCGTCCACTTCGTCCTGATATGTGCCGCCCTCGATCAGCGTGGCGGTGATGCGCGGGTTTTCCAGCGCCATCAGCGTCAATGCCTGCACCACATCGGGGCAGTTGTGGCAGCTCAGCGAGAAATACATCTCGAATTCGAAATCGCCCTCAAGCCCGCGGACCTGTTCCAGCAGATCGGCATCGACCTTGGGCGGGTGGCCGCCGGCCCACAGCAGGGCGAGCACGAGCGAGGTGAATTCGTGCCCCATCGGCAGGCCGGCAAAGCGCACCCATTTTTCCGCATCGCTCGCGCGGCGGATGATGAAGCTGGGTTTGCGTGCATCGGTCCCGTCGAAGCTCGCGCCGACCATGTCGTGCAGCGCCGCGATCTCTTCCAGCAACGCGCGGGTCTGCGCGGATTTCTCGCTCTCGTCGAGGGAGGCAACCAGCTCGATCGGCTCGCGCAGATTGGCGAGATATTGCTTCAGCTGATCTTTCATCGCGGCGTCGAGCATGGGGCTCTCCGAAAAAGGAAGGGGTGGGAAGTGGGGATGAAAAGGCCCGGAGCGTGGGGGGAGGGGGGTGTACGCCCCGGGCCTTCATGCAGCCCGGCGTCCTGAAGAAAGGAACCGCGCGGGCCGGGTGTCCGGCGCATGCGTTGACGCCGGACAGATTTGGTCAGTGCTTAGATCTTGCCGACGAGGTCGAGCGAGGGGGCCAGCGTTTCGCTGCCTTCTTCCCATGCCGCCGGGCAGACCTGGCCGGGATTGGCGCGCACATACTGGGCGGCCTTGATCTTGCGGGCGAGTTCGTTGGCATTGCGACCGACGCCTTCGCAGGTCTGTTCCATGATCTGGATCACACCGTCGGGATCGACCACGAAGGTCGCACGATCGGCCAGGCCGACGCCTTCACGCAGCACATCGAAATTGCGTGCGAGCACGTGGTTCTGGTCACCCAGGAACGGGAATTTCAGCTTGCCGATCTTCTCGGATGTGTCGTGCCATGCCTTGTGGCTGAAATGGGTGTCGGTCGACACGCCATAGACCTCGACGTCCATCTTCTGGAGCATGTTGTACTGCTCGCCCAGGTCTTCCAGTTCAGTCGGGCAGACGAAGGTGAAGTCCGCCGGATAGAAGAAAAAAACGGCCCACTTGCCCTTCACGTCTTCGTCGGTGACGTCGAAGAAGTCCTTGCCGGCCTGGAAGGCGGTGGCGGTGAACGGTTTGATCTGGCTTCCGATGATACCCATTATGTTGATTCTCCGTGATTGAGGGTGAAACTCTCGAGAGAACAAATAGGCGTTGCCGCGACGCACAAAAGCGATTTTGTGCGATTGCGAAGATCGGAATTATCGATCAGTCGCGTGGAACTTTCGCAAATCGTCGATGAATGGTTGTTTTCCAAGGTTGCCACGCCCATTCCGGTGGCAAGCTCGTCATTCGACAAAGTCCGCGCATTTCACCACATCGCAGAAGCCCGGCAGGTCGATCCCTTCCTGTGCGCGTGCGACATCGCCCATCAGATTGATGAGGCCGGTTTGCGGTTTGCGCCGCACGACCGCCCCCATCGCCTCCAGCATGGCCTGCTTGAAACCGAGCCGCGGATATTCGGCCAGAACGCGTTCCACGATTTCTTCCGACAGTAGGTCGCGCGGCATGGCCCCCATGTCGATCCCGGCACCCATTTGCAGCAAGGCGATTTCGGCCTGCTTGCGCTGGGGAACGGCAAGGGTGGTGTGCAGCGCGATGGCATCCCAGATCACCGCGATCTTGCGATCCGGGTATCCCTGGCGCGAAAGGAAATCGGCGGCCGCATCGGCCCCGTCCAGTTCGAAGCGGTCGTCCCCGGCAAAAGCGTCGACCAGCCCCAGATCGTGGAGCATCGAGCCGAGAAAGAGCATCTCGGGGTCGCAGGGCGCGTTCTGCAACCGCCCCGCTTCGGTGGCGAAGGCATAGGTGCGGCAGACATGGTTGAACAGGAAGGCAGGCGAATGATCGCGGGCCAGATCGCGCGCGGCCAGACAGATGGCGGTGTCGGGATAGGTCATGAATTCTCCTTTGCCTGGACTCGCTAGCTGTGACCGACTACGGCGGAAATGACATAGTTCCCTCGTTTTCTGCCATGCGATCTGTCGGCTTCCTCCTCACCCCCGCTTTCCAGATGCTCGACCTTGCCGGGCCCTGCGCTGCGTTCGAAAGCGTGTCTGCGGCGATGGGTGGGCCGGGGTACGAGCTCGTGATGCTGTCGGGCGATGGCGCGCCTGTGCGCAACAGTCTGGGCATGGAATTCGCCACGCAGAAGATCGGCGATGCGGCGATCCATACGCTGGTGGCGGTCGGTTCTGCGCCGTCCACCACACCGCCGGATGCGACGCTGCGTTCGCTGGCCGCCTTCGCCTCGTCCTGCGAGCGGTTGGCCAGCGTGTGCACCGGGGCGTTCGTGCTGGCGGCGGCTGGCCTGCTGAATGGACGGCGCGCGACCACCCACTGGCGCCACGCCGCCGAGCTGCAAGGCCGCTTTCCCGCCATCCGGGTGGAGCCGGACCGGATATATTGCCGCGATGGGAATGTATGGACCTCTGCCGGGATCACGGCGGGCATCGATCTGGCACTTGCCCTGATCGAGCAGGATCACGGGCCGACCATGGCAGGGCAGGTGGCGCGCCATCTGGTGGCCCATCGCCGGCGGCTGGGCGGCCAATCGCAATTTGCCGCGGCGGAGGATTTGCCCGTCGGCAATGGGCGGGTCGCCCACGCTCTGGCCTTCGCCCGCGAGAATATTGCGGGCGCTCTTGCGGTGGAGGATCTGGCCCAGGCCTGCGGCATGTCACCGCGTAATTTCAGCAGATTGTTCCGGCAGGAAACCGGGACCACACCGGCCAAGGCGATCGAGCGATTGCGTGCCGATCTGGCGCGGGGTCATGTCGAGACGAGCGACGTGCCCATCGAAGCCATCGCGCGGCAGGTCGGCTTCGGCGATGCGGAACGCATGCGCCGTGCCTTTGTCCGCCTCTATGGCATGCCGCCGCAATCGCTACGGCGAAAGGCGCGTTCCTGACCGGTTGCGCGCCCCGCAGATGCTTCGACCTACCCGCACTGCGCCCGGTGGAGCAGTTTGTGATCGGCCAGCACCAGCGCCATCATCGCCTCGACCACCGGCGTGCCGCGTATGCCGACGCAGGGATCGTGGCGGCCCTTGGTGCGGACTTCGGTGGCCCGGCCCTGCCGGTCGATACTCGCCACCGGCGTCAGGATCGAACTGGTCGGCTTGAACGCGACGCGGCAGACCACCGGCTGGCCGGTCGAGATGCCGCCGGCAATGCCGCCCGCATGGTTGGCGGCAAATTCGGGGCCGTCCTCGCCCGGCTGCATGGGGTCGGCATTCTGCTCGCCGGTCAGCCGCGCGGCGTCGAAACCGTCGCCGATCTCCACGCCTTTCACCGCATTGATGCTCATCATGCCTGCCGCCAGATCGCTGTCTAGCTTGGCATAGATCGGCGCGCCCCAGCCTGCGGGCACGCCTTCGGCCACGCATTCGACCACTGCGCCGAGCGACGATCCGGCCTTGCGCGCCTCGTCGACCAGTTTTTCCCACCGCTTCGCCGCTGCCGCGTCGGGACACCAGAAGGGATTGCGCGCGATCTCTTGCCCGTCGAAATTCGCCGGATCGATCCGGTCGCCGCCGATCTCGGCAACATAGGCCAGGATACGCACTTCGGGGATGACGCGCCGCGCCACCGCGCCCGCCGCCACGCGCATCGCCGTCTCGCGCGCGCTGGACCGCCCGCCGCCGCGATAGTCGCGAAAGCCGTATTTCGCGTCATAGGCATAATCGGCATGGCCGGGGCGATAGGTGTTGGCGATCTCCGAATAGTCTTTGGAGCGCTGATCGGTGTTCTCGATCAGCAGGCTGATCGGCGTTCCGGTGGTGCATTGTTTTCCGTCCGGGCCCTCGAACACGCCCGACAGGATGCGCACTGCATCGGGCTCCTGCCGCTGGGTGGTGAACTTGTTCTGCCCCGGCTTGCGGGCGTCGAGGAAGGGCTGGATATCGGCCTCGCTCAGTTCCAGCCCCGGCGGGCAGCCATCCACGACCGCGCCGATGGCGGGCCCGTGGCTTTCGCCCCAGGTGGTGAAGCGCAGCGTCCGTCCGAAGGTGTTCCAGCTCATGGCCCCCGTCTTAGCGTATCGCTTGCGCCTGTCGAGCAGGCGGACGGGCAAGAATTTCCTACGCCGTGCCAACCTGCCATACCGGTGGCATGTCCGCGCCCCGCCACTTCCCTCCTGTGATTCCAGTGACAGGACTGTGTTCCATGTGTTCCATCGTTCAGCCTTGTGGAGAGCTGGCTGAACGGCGCGCATGGCACTGGCCAAGCGGCGCAGAGTCGGCCAAGAACAAACCATGATTGCAAAGCTGAAGGGCCTGCTCGATGAAACCGGCGCGGACTGGGCGGTGATCGATGTCGCGGGCGTGGGGTATCTGGTACATTGTTCGACCAAGACGCTGGCCGCGCTGGGCGAGGTGGGCGAAGGCTGCACCGTTTATACCGACCTTCAGGTGAGCGAGAACGACATGCGCCTGCTCGGCTTTGCCGAGGCGGCGGAGCGCGACTGGTTTCGCCTGCTCACACAGGTGCAGGGTGTGGGCAGCAAGGTGGCGCTGGCGATCCTTTCCGCGCTGTCGACTGGCGAGGTGCAGCAGGCCTGCGCCGGGGGCGATGCAGCGATGGTCGCGCGGGCAAACGGTGTCGGTCCGAAACTGGCCGGGCGGATCGTGAACGAGCTGAAGGACAAGGCGGGTGCATTGCCCGGCGATGGCGCGGCGGGCGTCGCGATGGCGGCAACCCCGGCAGGCGCGGCCAATGCCGATGCGGTGAGCGCGCTCGAAAATCTCGGCTTCAAACCGGCGGTTGCGGCGCGCGCGGTGGCCGCTGCGCAAGGCGAGCTGGGCGAGGGTGCGAGCGAGGGCGAACTGATCCGGGTGGCTTTGAAGAGGGCAGCGGGATGAAGACGATGACTTTACGGGTAGCAATCGCGGGCATGGCGGTTGGCTTGCTGGCGACGGCGGCAAATGCGCAGGACATGTCCGCGTTCGAAACCGGGCCGGTTTTCGCCGATTTCGGCCCCCATGCGGCGGTGGAGGGGATTGACACCGTGCCCACCGATGCCGAATTCTCCGTCGCCTTCGATGTCGCGAAAGCGGCAGAGGGTGATGCGCGCAATCGCGGGTTCGAAAGTGCGGCGCGCTTCGTCAACATGCATGTCGCGCATGGCGTGGCGGAAGAGAACATCCGCATCGCGGTGGTGGTCCACGGCGCGGCGTTGCGCGACCTGCTGACCGACGAAGCACGCGCGGCGCGCGATTATGGCGAAACGAACCCCTCGGGCGCGATGGTGCGCGCGCTGCTCGATGGCGGGGTGCGGATCATGGTCTGCGGCCAGAGCGCGGCGGCATCGGCCATCGCGCAAGCGGACTTGATCCCTGGCGTCGAAATGGCGCTCTCCGCCATGACCGCCCACGCCCTGCTGCAACAGCGCGGCTATACGGTGAACCCGTTTTGATGGCCCACAACCTTCATTCCGTCATCCTGAACTCGTTTCAGGATCCATCCGGCGGCCTGTGCGGCGTAAGCGGCTCGAAGCCCAGTCCCACCGACAGGTCGACCCAGTGCGGATTGCCCTCCTCGATCAGGTTGATCTTCCATTGACGATGCCAGCGCTTCAACTGCTTCTCGCGCAGGATGGCCTGTTCCATGTCGCCGAACATCTCGTAGCGGACGAGGCGGTGGACGCCGTAGCGGGCGGTGAACCCGCCGGTCACACCTTCACGGTGTTGCCACAACCGTTGCATCAGGTCCGACGTGACACCGATATACAGCGTGCCATAGGGTTTGCTCGCAAGGATGTAGACGCAGGGGTTGCGCTCGATCGGCATGGACCGGTGATTGCCGCGCGATGGATGCTGAAACAAGTTCAGCATGACTGTATGGGGGTGGTGTGACCGACCCCGTCCCCCTCCATTCCCCCGACCGGCAGCCGGAAGACCCGGACGCCGCGCTGCGGCCCAAATCGCTCGGCGAGTTCGTCGGGCAGAAAGCGGCGCGAGAGAACCTGCGTGTCTTCATCGAGGCCGCCAAAGGGCGCGGCGAGGCGATGGACCATGTGTTGTTCTTCGGTCCGCCTGGCCTAGGCAAGACCACGCTGGCGCAGATCGTGTCCAAGGAACTGGGCGTCGGTTTCCGCGCCACCAGCGGACCGGTCATCGCCAAGGCGGGCGATCTCGCCGCGCTGCTGACCAATCTCGAGCCCAACGACGTGCTGTTCATCGACGAGATCCACCGGCTGAATCCGGTTGTCGAGGAAGTGCTCTACCCGGCGATGGAGGACCGCGCGCTCGACATCATCATCGGCGAGGGGCCGTCGGCGCGCAGCGTGCGGATCGACCTGCCGCCCTTCACCCTGGTCGGCGCGACCACGCGGCAGGGGCTGCTCACCACCCCCTTGCGGGACCGGTTCGGCATCCCGGTGCGGCTGCACTTCTACACCGAGGACGAGTTGCTGCGTGTCGTCACGCGCGGGGCGGGGCTGCTCGGCATGGGCATCGACGAGGGCGGTGCGCGCGAGATTGCCCGCCGCAGCCGCGGCACGCCGCGCGTCGCGGGGCGGTTGATGCGCCGCGTGCGCGATTTCGCCAGCGTGCTGGGCGAACCGGTGGTGACGAGCCGAGTCGCGGATGAGGCGCTGACCCGGCTGGAGGTCGATTCGCTCGGCCTCGATGCGATGGACCGGCGTTATCTCACCATGATCGCCACCACTTACAAGGGCGGGCCTGTGGGCGTGGAAACGCTCGCCGCGGGCCTCAGCGAACCGCGCGACACGGTGGAGGAGGTGATCGAACCCTATCTCATCCAGCTCGGCCTGATCGCCCGGACCGCGCGCGGGCGCTGCCTCAACGATGGCGGCTGGACGCATCTCGGCCTGCCCATCCCGCGCCAGCAAACCCAGTCCGGTTTGTTCGACGAAGAAGGTTGACGACGCGGTAAGATTTACCTTTGTAATACTTTGCCGCTGGTCGGTCCCAATTCGAGACAGGCCCGCCGAGACCCTAGCAATCGCGGGAAAAATTTACTTTTGTGCTCTAGTACGAGTAGAAGGTACTGATCCAGCCGGACGTGCCCGGACTCGGTTAACGAATGTGATCGTGGATGCGGGTGGTCCCGCAACATCACGATGAAGCGGGGAATTTGGTTTATGTCGGTCAAAGCAGCACTTGCGAAACTATCGGCCACGGCAGCGGGCGGCGCCCTGCTGGCGGGTGGTGCGGTTCATGTTGCGGAACGGCCGGTAACCGATGCGCCGTCCTACAAGTCGGCCAAGGTCAAGCCCCGCTATATCAAACAGGCCAAGCCCAAGCCGCGCCGTGCAACCCCGCCGCCGCGTGCCGCGCGCACCACGCCGCGCCGCACGGCGGAATGTGTTCCGGCAACCTCGCCGCAGGCCGCGGCCGATCCGGCCAATGTCTGCCCGCCTGTTTATCGCACCGCGCTTGCGCCGGTGGCGGTTCCCCCGCTCCCAGCAATCGCTCCTGTGTCCGGCGGCGGCGCATCGCGGTCCATCGGCGGGAGCACTGGCGGCTTTGGCGGTGGCGGCTTTGGCGGCGGCTTCTTCGGCGGTTTCTTCGGCGGCTCGTCGGGCGGCGGCAGCCGCGTGGTCGTGAACAACGATTTCACCAGCGGCGGCTCGAACGGGTCGAGCTCGAGCAGCTCGTCGTCTTCGTCGAGCAGCGGCGACGTTCCCGGCTCGACCACGACGACGACGACCACCACCACGACCAGCGGTTTCGATGGTGACATCATCGTCAGCACGTCGACGTCGTCGGGTGGCAGCTCCACCTCGACCTCGTCGGGCGGCAGCTCGACCTCGTCCTCAACGGGCGGTGTATCGACCTCCACCGGCAGCGTCTCGACCTCTACCGGTGCGGTTTCGACCTCCAGCTCGACCTCGTCGAGTTCGGGCGATTTCAGCAGCTCGTCGAGCTCTTCCAGCTCGTCGGGCAACGTGTCGTCCAGCTCTTCGGGCGATGTGTCGTCCAGCAGCTCCGGCGACGTTTCGTCGAGTTCCTCGACCTCGACATCGGGTGACGTGTCGTCCAGTTCGTCGACCTCGGGCGATGTTTCGTCCAGCTCTTCGACCTCGACCTCGGGCGACGTATCGACCAGCACTTCGACCTCGGGCAACATCACGTCGAGCACCAGCTCGTCGAGCTCCAGTTCTTCGTCGACGTCCAGCTCGACTTCGGGCGATGTCTGCTCCAGCGGCGGCAACTGCAACAATAGCACTTCGACCAGCACCAACAGCAGCACCAGCACCAGCAGCAACGGCACGCATGTTCCGGCACCGCCAATGATGGCCCTGTTCGGTATGGCTGCCTTCGCATTGTTGCGCCGCCGCAAGTTCAAGCCCGTTCGCGGCTGATCGTCCAGCGATCCGGCATCGGCCGGGCACGAAAAAGGGCGGCCCCCGATGTGGGAGCCGCCCTTTTTCGTGCCGCCTGCCGATCAGGCTTCGGGCTGCGGAGCGACGGGGAGGGCTCAGCCCAACCCCGTCAGTCCGCCGCGCTGCGATCAGGCAGCGAGCTTGCGCAGAACATATTGGAGGATGCCGCCATTGCGGTAATATTCCATCTCGTTCGCGGTATCGATCCGGCACAGCGCGGTGAAGGTGAAGGTGGACCCGTCTTCGCGGGTGACCTCGACTTCGATATCCTGGCCCGGCGTCAGGTCGGCCAGCCCCTTGATCGAGAAGCTGTCGGTCGCTGTCAGGCCCAGGCTGTTGCGCGTGTCGCCGTCCTTGAACTGGACCGGCAGCACGCCCATGCCGACAAGGTTCGAACGGTGGATGCGTTCGAAGCTTTCGACGATCACGGCGCGCACGCCCAGCAGGATCGTACCCTTCGCCGCCCAGTCGCGGCTGGAGCCGGTTCCGTATTCCTTGCCGCCGATCACGACCAGCGGCGTGCCGTCGGCCTTGTGCTTCATCGCCGCATCGTAGATCGGCATCTGTTCGCCGTTATAGGTCGTCACGCCGCCTTCGACGCCGGGGACCATTTCGTTCTTGATGCGGATATTGGCGAACGTGCCGCGCATCATCACTTCGTGGTTGCCGCGGCGGCTGCCGTAGGAATTGAAGTCCGCCTTGGCGACCTGATTGCTCATCAGGTATTCGCCTGCCGGGCTGTCTTCCTTGATCGAGCCCGCCGGGCTGATGTGGTCGGTCGTCACGCTGTCACCCAGCACGGCGAGCGGCTTGGCGTCGGTGATGTCTGTGATCGGCGCCGGCGTCATGTCCATCCCTTCGAAATAGGGCGGGTTGGCGACATAGGTGCTGCCCGGACGCCACTGATAGGTGTCGGATGCCTCCACCTTGATCGCCTGCCAGTGCTCGTCGCCCTTGTAGACGTCGGCATAGCGGGTTTCGAACATGTTCCGATCGATGTTCTTGGTACGGTGTTCGCGCACTTCCTGGTTGGTCGGCCACACATCGGCCAGCATCACGTCGTTGCCGTCCTGGTCCTGGCCCAGCGGCGTTTCGGTGATGTCGGTCGTCACCGTACCGAGGATCGAATAAGCGACCACCAGCGGCGGCGAGGCGAGGAAGTTGGCGCGGACGTCGGGCGAGACGCGGCCTTCGAAATTGCGGTTACCCGACAGGACAGAGGCGGCAACAATGTCGTTACCGTTGATGGCCGCGCTGATCGGCGGGGCGAGCGGGCCGGAGTTGCCGATGCAGGTCGTGCACCCATAACCGACAAGGTCGAAGCCCATGGCGTCGAGATCGTCCTGCAGGCCTGACTTTTCGAGGTAGTCGGTCACCACCTGCGAACCCGGTGCGAGGCTGGTCTTGACCCACGGCTTGGGCGCGAGGCCCTTCTCGCGCGCCTTCTTCGCGACGAGGCCGGCGGCAATCAGTACATCGGGGTTGGAGGTGTTGGTGCAGCTTGTAATGGCCGCGATCACGACGTCGCCATCGCCGACATCGTGGTCCTTGCCTTCGACATCGACGCGAACCGGCGCGTCTTTCTTGTAAATGGTCTTGAGATCGCCGTTGAACAGCTCGTCCACCTGCGGGAGCGCGACGCGGTCCTGCGGGCGCTTGGGGCCGGCAAGGCTGGGGACGACCTTGGAGATGTCGAGTTCGAGCGTGTTGGTGAAGACCGGCTCGTTTTCCGGCGTGAACCACATGCCCTGTTCTTTGGAGTATGCTTCGACCAGTGCGATGGTGTCCTCGTCACGGCCCGTCAGGCGCATATATTCCAGCGTCTTGTCGTCGATGCCGAAGAAGCCGCAGGTCGCGCCGTATTCCGGCGCCATATTGGCGATCGTCGCGCGGTCGGCGAGAGTGAGGTTGGCGACACCTTCGCCGTAAAATTCGACGAAGCGACCGACGACGCCGACTTCGCGCAGCATCTGCACGCAGGTCAACACGAGGTCGGTGGCGGTGACGCCTTCGGCCATCGCGCCGGTCAGCTTGAAGCCGACGACTTCGGGGATCAGCATCGAGACGGGCTGGCCAAGCATGGCGGCTTCGGCTTCGATCCCGCCAACACCCCAGCCCAGAACGCCAAGGCCGTTGATCATGGTGGTGTGGCTGTCCGTACCGACGCAGGTGTCGGGATAAGCGACGGTCGTCCCGTCTTCACCTTCAGACGACCATACGCCCTTGCCGAGATATTCGAGGTTCACCTGATGGCAAATGCCCGTGCCCGGAGGGACGGCGGTGAAATTCTGGAAGCTCTTGGAGCCCCATTTGAGGAAGTCGTAACGCTCCGCATTGCGGGCATATTCGAGTTCTACGTTCTTTTCGAACGCCTTGGGGTGGCCGAATTCGTCAACCATCACCGAGTGGTCGATCACGAGGTTAACCGGAACCTGCGGGTTGATCTTGGCGGTATCGCCGCCGAGCTTGGAGATCGCGTCGCGCATGGCGGCGAGGTCGACCACGCAAGGCACGCCGGTGAAATCCTGCAGCAGCACGCGCGCCGGGCGGTACTGGATTTCCTTGCCGGTCTTCGGGTTCTTCTGCCAGTCGGCGATCGCCTGCACATCGTCGGTCGAAACGGTGAAGCCATCGTCTTCGAAGCGCAGCATGTTTTCCAGCAGGACCTTCAGGCTGAAAGGCAGCTTGGATACATCGCCGATTTTCTCTTCCGCCTTGGCGAAGGAATAATAGGCATAGTCCTTGCCATTGACCGTGAGGGTTGAACGAGTTCCGAGCGTGTCCTTGCCGACCTGAGTCATGCGGTTGCCTGTCCTTGTCTAGAATGAAGCCTTCACCAGCCCAACGAGCGGGGCGGCCAACTGTGCCGCGCACCTGCGCGCAGATGGCCCTCAGGTCAAGTATCCGAAAGTCGGAACCCGATCGCGGTTTCATATGTTGTTTGCGATAAATCAGGACTTTGCGCCGCGTGGCGCGATATGGAGAATAAAATGCGTACCCCCTTTGCCGCCACCCGGAATTCGCACAAAAGCGTTCGGGCAGGGGTCATGGCCGCCGCGTTGGCAGTGGCCGCATGCTTCGGTGCGGCGATGACGATGACTGTCGAGCCGGTCCAGGCGAGCGCTGCGGAGCCGCAGGCTGGGCAGTAGGCGTCGGCCCAACCTCTCCAACCCCCGGATATTCTGCAATTCAGTGCAGCGCGGCCGTGCGCGGCCTGCGTGTCGCGATCCAGCATCCGGTGACGATGCAAATCGTCCCCGCGATGGCCGTCACCGTCACCATTTCGCGGAAGAACAGCCAGCCGAACAGCGAGGCCCACAGGAAGCCGGTATATTCCATCGGGACAAGCAATTGCGTTTCGGCCCTGGCATAGGCCCACGCGACCGCCACCGCACCGGCCACCGTCAGTACTCCGGCGATCGCGATCGCGCCCATTTCCATCATGTTCGGCATCACGAACAAGAACGGCGCTGCAAGGGCCAGCACAAATGCAGAGACGCCCGAGTGGAAGGTCGCGATTTCGGCCGGGTCGGCGACCTGCGATTGCTGGCGAATGACAATGAAATTGTAGGCATAGAGCAGCGCAGAAAACAGCAGCGCGCCAAGGCCCAGCGCGGTGTCGACGTCGAAATTGCTCCGTCCGATCTTACCGCCCACGATCACCAGCGTTCCGGCAAAGCCCAGCATCGACCCAATGACCGCGCGCCGGTGGACCTCTTCGCCCAAGATCAATCGGGCAAGATACAGGGCGAGCAGGGGCGCGACAAAACTGATTGCAATGGCTTCTGCAATGGGCAGCTTGGTCAGCGCATAGAAGAAACTGAGCGCCATGAAGGTCGATACGAGCCCGCGAAGCAGGTGCAACCGCATGACGCGGCCTTTGGGCCATCGCCCGCCCTTGGCCAGCCAGAAGGGGAGCACGAGCCCTGTCCCAATGACGGAGCGCAGCCAGGCTGCGGTGAATGTCCCGATTGCCAGTGCGCCGAATTTCATGAAGGCGTCCATCAGGGACAGGCAGGCGACCCCCGCCAGCGCGGCAAGGATGGGTTTGAACGAAGGCGCGGAACCGGACATCGCCGCCGTGCATAGGGACGCCATGACGCCCGGCAAGGCAATTCAGCCTCCAGCAAGCGCAAATGCTGGATTGGAGCGACCGATTGAGATATTTACGCAAGACCGCCCGGCGCAATTCCGGCGGCCCTAACGGTGGAACAATGAACACAACTTCGATGCTTTCGACCATTGCCGTTGCTGCGAGCCTGATGGCTGGCGCACCGCTCATCGCCCAGAACTCCGCGCCGGAGAACCTTCTTCCTGCCGAAGGCGAGAAGGTGACGGAGCCGATGCCCGACTTCACGACGATGCAGCCGCCTGCCGGCCGCGCCGCAGACGCGCAGCCCAAGGCGAAACCTCGCACCGCTGCCCCTCCGACCGAGAGCGAGGCGACCGGCCAAGCGCGCGAAAGCGTGGCCGACGCCTTCGGGGACGATCCGGTCTTCAAGTCCAGCGAAGTGGTGCAGGAAACGCCTGCCGATCTGCCGCTGGTCCTGCCCTGGACGGCCGAACAGGCGGAAGAACTCGCGGCCGCCATCGACGGCATCGGTGCAGAGGGGCTCGACCCGGACGATTACGATGCTGCATCCCTGCGGTTTATCGCGGGCCAGGGGCCGAGCCCTGCGCTCGACGAAGCGGCGAGCAAGGCGTTCGTCTGGCTGGTCGAGGATTTGCGCGATGGCCGCACCCCCATGGAAGGGCGCAAGCAGTGGTTCGTGATGGACCCGGATGCCGACCGCATGCCCACCGGCCGGTTGCTGGCCGATGCGCTGGAGAAGGATGACATCGCAGGCACGCTGGCCGCGCTTCATCCCACGCATCCCGATTATGCTCTGTTGCGTACCGCGCTGGCCGAAACGCCGGAGAGCGACACGAAGCGCCGCAAGCAGATCCGCGCCAATATGGATCGCTGGCGCTGGCTGCCGCGCGATCTGGGCCGCAAATATCTGATGACCAACGTGCCCGAATACCAGTTGCGGCTGACGGTGAACGACAAGATCATCAAGACCTATCGCACCGTCGTGGGCAAGCCGGGGCGCACCGCCACGCCGCAGCTTGCGGAGATGGTCGAAGGGGTGATTTTCAACCCGACCTGGACCGTGCCGCAGAGCATCGTGAAGGGCGAAGGGCTGGGCGCGCGGGTGCTGGGCAATCCCGGCTGGGCCAAGGCCCAGGGCTACACCGCGAGCAAGGGCGCCAATGGCTGGGTCACCGTGGTCCAGCAGCCCGGGCCGACCAATTCGCTCGGCCTGATGAAGCTCGACATGCCGAACCGGCATGCGATCTTCCTCCACGACACGCCGAGCCGCCATTTGTTCAAACGCGATGCCCGCGCATTGAGCCATGGCTGTATCCGGGTAGAGGGCGCGCGCACGCTGGCGATGACGATGGCGATCCTCGGCAATATGGACAGCAAGGCCGATATTCCGGTCATCCAGCAGGAGGTCCAGCAGATCACCGGATCGGGCAAATACACCGCCTATCCGTTGAAGGATCAGTGGCCGGTCTACATCACCTATTTTACCATGGCGCAGGATGTGAACGGCAAGCTGACCAGCTTTGGCGACATCTATGGGCGCGATGCGGCGGTGATTGCGGCGTTCGATGCCCCGCGCATTGCCAATCGCAGCCGTGTGCAGGGAGAAGAGATCATCCCGATCGAGGCGCCGGGGGCGTAACCGCTCCCGCAGCGCCCGCGCGCACCGCCTCGCGCCTTAAAACAGGCCCGGATTGGTGCGTTCGGCGGTGTTTTCCCGCTGGCGGCGCAGCAGTTCCAGATTGTCGAGGTCGGGCTGCGGCTGGGGCGGGGCGATGATGTTGCCATCCGCCGCCAGGCCATAACTGCCCGCCAGCAACAGCCGCCCGCCCGACAGGTCGATCAGCGCCTTGTCGAATTGTTTCGGCCCCATCGCGAAACAGCCATTGGAGCGGCCCAACCGGCCCCAACGGGCGATATGGTCGGGCTTGGCGTAATCGGCCGGATGCATCACGATGGCCCGGTCGAGCGCGTTGGAATTGGTCGGGTCGAGCCCATCGAGCCGGATAGAGGTTCCGTACCGCCCGACATACCAGCTGCGCGTGAGATAGGCCCCCTTGCTGGTGCAATGCGATCCTTCTTCGTTCGAATACCAGTTGAGCCAGCCATCGTGCTCGGGATCGGACCCGTCGCCATGGCTGACATGGAAGCTCTCCACCCGGTTCTGGTCGACATTGACGAAATGGAAGCGTTCCTGCGCCGAATGCAGGCCGAAATCGGCAATGCCCACGATATCGCGCCGCCAGATTCCGCCGCCGATCCGCGCCAGCTCTTCGCGCGCCAGCGCAAGCAGCTTCGCATCGCGCCCGGCGGTCGGATTGACCTGCGCGAAACTGCGCGGGCCGAGGGCCAGCGTGGCCCCGGCGGCGAGCGTGCCCTTGAGGAGATCGCGGCGTTTCATACGGATCAGCTTACTCCATTCTGGTGCATGGAAGGTGAATGCGCATATTCGGCGTTTGCCCTGGCGCAGGCAATCATCGAACGCGCATGACGCCCCGCCACTTCGCGCGGGTCACTGCCATAACCGCCGCCCAGCGCGCTGGCTATGGGCAGGCCGCGCCGCCGCGCCTCGGATACGACGAACCGGTCGCGCGCCGCGATCCCCGCATCGGTGAGAGCGAGCCGGCCCAGCCGGTCGTCTTCATGCGGGTCGACGCCCGCCTGATAGAACACGAAATCGGGTGCGAATTCGTCCATGATCGCGGGCAGGTGCTGCGACAGCGCCGCCATATACCCCTCGTCGTCCAGGCCGTCGGGCAGGGGCACATCGCGGCTGGAGCGGGCCTTGCGCACGGGGAAGTTCTTTTCCGCATGCAGCGATAGGGTGAAGATATCCTCCCGCCCTGCCGTCAGTGCGGCGGTCCCGTCACCCTGGTGAACATCGCAATCGACGATCAGCACGCGGCGGGCATCGCCCTCGGCCAGCAGGCGGTTGGCGGCGACGGCGAGGTCGTTGAACACGCAATAACCCGCGCCGGTATCGTGCAGCGCATGGTGACTACCCGCCGCGCTGTTCGCGGCATAGCCGTGGCGCATGGCCAGCTGCGCGGCGAGCCATGTTCCGCCATTGGTGTGCGCGACGCGGCTCGCGATGTGGGGCGTGACCGAAAAGCCGATCCGCCGCTCTTTTGCGCGCGGGACGCTGGCGGTGAACACCTCCTCGACATAATCGGGGCAGTGGACCGCCTCCAGCCAGCGCCGCGGCATGGGATCGGGCGCGTGTTCGGTGAGGGGATATCCGCTTTCGCGCAGCACCGCCATCACGGCCATATACTTGTCGAACCGGAAGGTCCCCCGCGTCGGCGCCGGGGCCGTGTAATCGACATGGTGGACGACGTGGAGCAGATCAGGCCCCTTCCTGCGCAAGGTGAGAGAGTTCGCTGTAGATCGCGTCTTCGCTGCGGCTGGCGGCGTTGCGCCAGGTGGTGGCGGTGTCCGCATTGACCGGCTTGCCGTCCGGGGTCAGCACCAGCAGGTTCGGCGTACCCGGCAACATCTCCAGCCCAAACCGCCGTGCGATGTGGAGATTATGGCCGTCGCCGGTTTGTGGCATGCCGATATTGATGAAGACCAGCTCGAAGCGATCCTTCGCCAGTGCGGTGAAACGCGGGGTTTCGAGCAGGCCCGCCAGTGCGCGGCTGTCGTGACACCAGTTGGCGCCCATCACCAGCAGCACTCGCGTGCCGCGCTCGCCCGCCCGCGCCAAGGCTGCATCCACGTCCGCCGTGGCATCGCGCGCGGCGTCGTACAGCCGGGCTTCGGGATGATGTGGTGTGTTGACGGGCGTATGCGCGCATGACGCGAGCAACAGAGCCAGCGCAGCGACAAGCAGGCGCACCTTACTCCGCCGCCTCGGCGCCGACAGCATGCGGATCGAACGCCACCGCATCGCCCGCCTCGATCGCGGCGGCCTTTTCCTCGACCAATCGCACGATATGGTCGAGCATATCCTCGCTCTCGATATGGTGGTCTTTCACGCCGGAGAGATAGACCATGTGCTTGCCCGACCCGCCGCCGGTCAGGCCGATATCGGTCTCGCGCGCTTCGCCGGGGCCGTTGACCACGCAGCCGAGCACGGACAGGCTCATCGGCGTCTTGATATGTTCGAGCCGCTTTTCCAGCGTTTCCACCGTGCGGATCACGTCGAAACCCTGGCGCGAACAGCTGGGGCAGGACACGACGCGCACGCCGCGCGTCCGCAAACCCAGCGCTTTCAGCATTTCGAAGCCGACCTTCACCTCCTGCTCCGGTTCTGCGGAAAGGCTGACGCGGATCGTGTCGCCGATCCCAGCCCAGAGCAGGCTACCGATGCCGATGGAGGATTTGACCGTCCCGCCGATCAGCCCGCCCGCCTCGGTAATGCCAAGATGCAGCGGGCAATCGACCGCTTCGGCAAGCCCGTGATAGGCCGCCACCGCGAGGAACACGTCGCTCGCCTTCACCGCGACCTTGTATTGGTGGAAATCGTGATCCTGCAGCAGCTTGATATGGTCGAGCGCGCTTTCGATCAGCGCTTCGGGGCAAGGCTCGCCGTATTTTTCGAGCAGGTCCTTTTCCAGGCTGCCCGCATTCACGCCGATGCGGATCGCGCAACCATTCGCCTTGGCCGCACGGACGACTTCGGCGACGCGCTCGCTGCTGCCGATATTGCCCGGATTGATCCGCAGGCAGGCCGCGCCCTTATCCGCCGCTTCCAGCGCGCGTTTGTAGTGGAAGTGGATGTCCGCAACGATGGGGACATTGGCAGCCTTGGTGATCTTGTCGAAGTTCTCGGTCGATTCCGCGGTGGGGCAGGACACGCGGATAATGTCTGCGCCCACATCCTCGCACCGGCGGATCTGGTCGATGGTCGCGCCCACATCTTCGGTGGGCGTGTTGGTCATGGTCTGCACGCTGATCGGCGCATCGCCGCCAACAGGGACGCTGCCGACCATGATCTGGCGGGATTGGCGGCGCTCGATCGTGCGCCAGGGACGAATTGCGTTCATGTGGAAGGGCCGAAAGCTGATGGATGGAACGGATGGAACACGGTCATGGCGGTAAAATTCCGCAGGTCTGCCGATGGCGCAGACACACTATATGAGGGCGCGATTGCGGGAATGCGACAGGTTTTGGTCATTGCCCGTACCCTAGCAGCATCGCGCGCGGTAGGAAACGCACCGCGGGCCTGCTCGATGGGCACGGCAGCTTGTAAACCGGTGTCTGCAAAATGGCTTCAAGCATTGCGGCTGGCGCGGTAGAGCCAGGGGCATGAACGATGCCGAAACCGACACCCCGTTATTGTTCGGGCGCGTGCTCGATGGGCAAGGCGGCGCACGGGAGATCGGCTGGGACGAGGCGCAGGACTGGCAGCCTGGCCATCCCGGCGAAGTGTTGTGGCTGCATGTCTGCCGCAACCGGCCCGGCGTGCAGGAATGGCTGGAAAGCCAGCTGAAAATTCCCGAGCCGACGGCGGAACTGCTGGTCAGCGACCAGACGCGCCCACGCGCCTTTGCCGAGGGCGAAACGCTGGTCGCGACGCTACGCGGGATCAATTTCAATCCCGGCACGCAGCCCGAAGACATGATTTCCATGCAGGTGTGGTGCGATGGGCGGCGGCTGGTGACGCTGCGCCGCTATCCCTTGCAGACCCCGCGCAAGATCATGCGCCTGCTCGACCGCGGGGCCGGGCCGCCCGATCTGGGCGCCACCATCACGCTGCTGGCGGAACTGATGATTGGCCGGATGAGCCAGTCCATCGTCGACATGAACAACGTGCTGGACGTGCTCGAAGACACCGACCCGGACGATCACGCAGAGGAAATGCTCACCCAGATTTCCACCATCCGGCGCAATTGCCTGGCGCTGAAGCGTCACATGGCCCCGCAGCACGAGGCGCTGGAACAGATCAGCCGCGATGCGCCCTATTGGTTCGAGGACCACGACCGGCGCGAGATTGCGGAGAGTATCGCGCGCCTGCGCCGCCATCTCGACGATATCGATATCAGCAAGGAAAGCGCGCTGGTGCTGCAGGACGAATTGCGCGCCCGCAGCCTCGCCAGCAGCGAGCATGCGACCTACATGCTGACCATCGTGGCGGGGATTTTCCTGCCGCTGGGTTTCCTCACCGGACTGCTCGGCATCAATGTCGGCGGCATGCCGGGGACGGACAATCCGCAGGCGTTCTGGGGAGTGGTGGCGCTGTGCCTGATCCTGTTCGTCGCGCTGATCGTGGTGTTTCGCCGGTTGCGCTGGCTGTAGATTTTCGACCGAACCGCCAGCCATTCACCCAGTCGTTCACAAAGCTGTCATTCCTGTGGTTTTAGGCCGGATCCCGTAATCGATGTTTCAGGGATCGGATATAAATGGAGATCTCAACTATCGGAAAGCTGCTAGGGGTGGGCTTGGCAGTGCTGCTTCTGGCGGGCTGCCAGACGATTTCGGAAGAAAGCTGCGCCTATGACGATCCCTATGAGGTGGGCATGCGCGGGGCGATGGAGAACCGGGATCGCGCCGACTATCTCGCCGATATCCTGAAGGATTGCGGCAAGCACGGTGTCGAGATCGACCAGGCGGCGCTGGAACGCGGGTTCGATGCTGGCACGGCGCGTTTTTGTGTGCCGGAAAACGGGTTCGCGTGGGGCCGTGCCGGGCGCAGCTATAACGGCGTGTGCCGTAGCCTCGAATTCGATGCCGCCTATGCCGATGGGCAGGAAGTTCACGAGGTCGATGAGCGCCGCAAGCAGATCGTGTCGCGAATGGGCGACATCCGCAGCGAGCTGGAATCGATCGAATCCGATCTCGATGAAAAGGAACTGTCCGACAAGGACCGGCGCGCGAAAGAGCGCGCGCATGCCCGGCTCCTGCGTGAACGCGAGGATCTGGGCCGCGAGCTGCGGGCTCTCCCCCGCGTCTGATCCGGCATCTCGGCCGGCGCATGCGTGCGCTATGCCGGACCCAAATCAAAGGGCGCGAAACCTCCCGGTTCCGCGCCCTTCCTTTATGCGCTTTGGCTTACCCGATCATGCGCCCGGAGGCAGCGGATCGTTATCCGTGCCAGCACCTGCGGCAGGGGGCGTCGAGCTTACAGCCGGGCCGCGGCTTCCGCTCCCGCCCGCCAGGTCGCTGTCCATCTGTTCCAGCTTGCGGCCCGCCCAGTCGCGCCCGCCAAGCCCGAAGGCCAGCGCGCCGGCCACGGCGACACCGGCGATCAGGATAGTCAGTGCGTTGGCCGGGATCATCCCGCCAATGCCGGTGAAGTTCAGCCCCATGAAGGTGAACAGCACGATGGTCGCCCATTTCACGATGGTGGCCGCCGTGGTGTTGCCGCCATCGCCTGCGATCAGCCGCGCCAGCAGATTGGCGATCAGGAAGCCGAAAGCGATCACGACAGCGCCGAAGATCACCCGGCCGCCCAGTTCGAGCAGCTGGTCGAGGATCATCGTCAGTTCCGGGAAGCCCAGCAGGCGGGTGGCCGCGATGGCGAAAAACAGGATGATCGCCACCTGCACCACGCGGGCGATGATGCTGGACGCGGTCGTCCCTTCGCCGACCAGCCCGGTTTCCGCCAGCGCGCGGTCCACGCCAAGGCCCGGCAGCACTTCCTTGATGATCTGGACCACGAACTTGCTGATGAGATAACCGATGCCCAGCAGGATCGCGGCGGCGATGATGTTGGGAACGGCGTTGAAAATCATCCGCAACATGTCCGATGCAGGCTGGCTGATCGAATCGATACCGAGCCGTTCGAGCGCCGCAATGGCCACCGGAATGGCGATCAGCACATAGACGATCGTGCCGATGGTTTTGCTGATCGCGGTGTTGCCGGTGACATTGTCGACCCCGCCGCGATTGGCCCATTTGTCGAAATCGACCGTCTGTAGCGCGGTGACGACGATATCGCGCACGATCCGCGCCACCATCATCCCGATAAAGAAGATTAGCCCGGCCCACAGCAGGTTGGGCAGGAAATCGACGACATTTTCCAGCAGGCTGTCGACCGGCCCGGCAACCCCGCCAAGGCCAAGGATGTTGAGCACGATCAGCAGGCCGAACAGCCAGATCAGCAGGCCGACGATCTGGCCGAGCGATTCCCCGAGCGATTGCCCGCTGCCCGTGCCGCGTTTGAAGAAGTCGACATTGTCGACCAGCTTGGCAAAACCCCATTTGGCGGCGCGGGCCAGTGCCCAGGTGACGATCAGTGCCAGCAGCGCGAGCCCGATCTTTTCAGCCAAGTCGAGCGCAAGCTCTTGGTTGAAGCGATATCTATCCAGCATGTGTTCTCTCCCCCGAAAGACTTCGGTAAGAACAAGAATACCACGCCGCCCGCCCGAAACCAAAGCACGCACGGGGCTGGCGTGGATAAGTGCCTGTGCTATCGATGCTTCCATGACCTTAAGTCTTTCCCGCTTCGCCGCGCTGTTTGCCGCTTCTCTTGCAATTCTTGCGGCTCCGGCCGCCGCGCATGAAAAGGGCGGCTGGTCGCTTGCCATCCATGGCGGCGCAGGCACGCTGACGCGCGCGGCCATGACGCCGGAGCGGGAGGCCGAATACGAGGCCGCATTGCAGGACGCGCTCGATGCCGGGTCCGAAGTGCTGAAAACCGGCGGCACGGCGACAGATGCGATTGTCGCGGTCATCACCCGGCTGGAGGACGATCCGAAATTCAATGCCGGGCGCGGCGCGGTGTTCACCTGGGATGGCGGGCACGAACTCGATGCATCGATCATGGACGGGCGTGACCGTTCGGCGGGCGCGGTGGCAGGGGTGACCACCATCCGCCACCCGATCCTGCTCGCGCGCAAGGTGATGGAGGCCGGGCCGCATGTCATGCTGGCAGGCGAAGGGGCGGAAGAATTCGCGCGCGATCACGAACTGGAAACGATGTTGCCCGAATGGTTCGACACCGATGCCCGGCGCGAGGCGCTCAAGCGGATGAAGGCGGACAAGCTCTCCGCGCTCGATGTCGATAGCAAGTTCGGCACGGTGGGCGCGGTCGCGCTCGACAAGGCGGGCAATCTGGCGGCGGGCACATCCACCGGCGGGATGACCGGCAAGAGATGGAACCGCATCGGCGATTCGCCCGTGATCGGCGCTGGAACCTATGCCGACAATCGCAGCTGTGCCGTCTCTGCCACCGGCTGGGGCGAATATTTCATCCGTGTCGGCGTGGCGCAGGAAATTTGCACCAGGCTGCGCATTGCAGGTGAAACCTCACTCGCTGCGATGGAAGACGGGGCAGCGGCCAACGGCAACATCATGCTGACCGACGACATCGTGCAGAGCGTGTCGGACGCGGTGATGGCCGAGGTGAAGGCGCTGGGCGGCGATGGCGGGGTGATCGTTGCCGCGCCGTCGGGCTCGGTGATCTACAGCTTCAACACCGCAGGCATGTATCGCGGCCGCGCGACCAGCGAAGGCGTGAACGAGGTGGCGATTCTCGGCGACGAATAACGCCGCGCGTCACACGGGCCTAGCCGCGCTTCCTTGCCCGGCGATAGCTGCCCAGCAGCCGCACCGAGTTGCACTGGAAGGCCAGTTCTTCCAGCGCCCGGTCCACCGCCGGATCGCCCGGCGCGCCCTCGATATCGGCAAAGAACATCGTCGCGGCGAAACTGGCGCCCTTCTGATAACTTTCCAGCTTGGTCATGTTGACGCCGTTGGTCGCGAAACAGCCAAGCGCCTTGTAAAGCGAGGCGGGGATGTTCTTCACCTCGAACACGAATGTCGTCATCGCATCGTCGCCTGCCAGATCGGCGGGGGCGAGCGGTTCCTTTGCCAGCACCACGAACCGGGTTGTGTTGTCATGCGCATCCTCGACCGCCTCGTCGACGATCTTCAGCCCATACAACTCCGCCGCCATGGCCGGTGCGATCGCCGCCAGCGCCGGATTGCCGCGCTCTGCCACGAACGCCGCGGCGCCTGCGGTGTCGGCATGGCTCATCGGTACGATGTTGCGTTTCAGCAGATAGTCGCGCGACTGGCCGAGCGCCTGCGGATGGCTGTAGGCCGCTTCGAACGGCCCCTCGCCTAGGCCCATAAGCGCATGGGTGATGCGCATGAAATGTTCCGCCACGATGGCCAGCCCGCTTTCGGGCAGCAGGAAATGGATGTCCGCTACGCGGCCATGCTGGCTGTTCTCGATCGGGATCATCGCCGCGCCCGCCGCGCCGGTCCGCACCGCATCCAGCGCATCTTCGAACCCGTAACAGGGCAGCGGCAGCGCATGCGGGTCGAACTGCATCGTCGCCTGGTGCGAGTTGGACCCCGGCGCCCCGCCGAAACAGATGGCGCGCGCCGGATCGGTGGCAGCGGCTTCGCGCATCGAATCGACCATCGCCAGGGCGGGTGCGGCAAATTTCCTCATGGGCATGCGCGCTAAGGGGAGCGGCCCCCCATCGCAAGCGGATTTGCAAGGGGATCGGGGGCGGGATGGGCCATCGCACTTGCACAGGCTGC
Organism: Qipengyuania sp.; assembly: GCA_048268145.1. Taxonomy (GTDB): domain Bacteria; phylum Pseudomonadota; class Alphaproteobacteria; order Sphingomonadales; family Sphingomonadaceae; genus Qipengyuania. The sequence goes on from JBLWWC010000001.1 coordinate 157,956, forward strand.
CCGGCGTGACTAATGCGGCGCGCAACCGACATATCTCGAAGCAGCATCGCCGAAAGCACTTTCATGGCCGACAAGTTCAACACCACCGCAGGCTGGGTCCTTTTCGCAGGGATCGTTGCGCTGGGTTCCTCGATCGTTTCCTCCAAACTCTTCCACGCGGATAACCCGGAAGCGCCTGAAGAACCGGGCTATTTTATCGCAGCCGACGAAGAAGCCGGTGGCGGCGGCGGCGAAATGTCGATCGAAGAAGCGCTGAACCTGGAAAGCGTCAGCGCCGCTGCTGGCGAGAAGGTTTTCGCCAAGTGCAGCGCTTGCCACACGATCACGCCGGGCGGCGCCAATGGCATCGGCCCGAACCTGCACGGCGTGATGGGCAAGCCGCTCGCCAAGCATGCGGGCTTCGATTACTCGTCCTCGCTGGCGGAAAAGGGCGGCACTTGGGACTGGGCCACGATGAGCGATTGGCTCAAGGGTCCGCGCGCTTTTGCTTCGGGAACCAAGATGAGCTTCGCCGGGCTTTCCAACATCGAAGATCGCGCCTCTCTGATGCTGTATATGAACGAACAGGGTTCGAACCTGACCGTTCCGGCTTTCGTCGCCGAAGAACCGGCTGCGGATGAAGGCGAAGACGGCGCGGCCGAAGGCCCCGGCGCAGTCGAAGGGGCGGATTCCGGCGCGGTCGAAGCTGCTGGTGCGATGGGCGATGACCAGCCTGTCGCCAGCGACAATGCGGCCATCGACAACAACTGATTTTCAATGGCGGGGCTGCCGCCCTGTCACGAAAAAGGCCGGTGCGTTTCCCTTAGGGGCGCACCGGCCTTTTTGTTTTTGTGACGGTATCTGCCCATGCACCGTGTTGCGGATCAGCGTCCCTTGAAACCTTGCGCGATGACATACCATTCCGACGAGCCCTTGCGGCTTGCCGGTGGCTTGGCGTGTTTCACCGTGCGAAAATGCTGCTTGAGCAGTTTCAGCAGTTCGGCATCCGTGCCGCCCGCCAGCACCTTGGCGACATAGGCCCCGCCTTCTTCCAGCGTTTCGATGGCGAACCATGCGCCCGCTTCCACCAGCGCCATCGTGCGCAGGTGGTCGGTCTGCTTGTGGCCGACCGTGTTGGCGGCCATGTCCGACAAAACCAGATCGGGCGGGCCGTCCAGCGCGGCCTCCAGCTTTTCGGGCGCGGCATCGTCCATGAAATCCATCTGGAAGATGGTCACGCCGTCGATCGGTTCGGTTTCGAGCAGGTCGATGCCGACCACTCTGGCTCGCGGAGCCTGCTTGCGGACCACCTGGCTCCACCCGCCCGGCGCAATGCCCAGATCGACCACGCGTTTCGCGCCTTTCAGAAGGGAAAATTTCTCGTCCAGCTCGATCAGCTTGTAGGCCGCGCGGCTGCGATACCCGTCGGCCTTGGCCTGCCTGACATAGGGATCGTTGAGCTGGCGTTCGAGCCAGCGTGTGGATGAAGCGGTGCGTTTGCGCGCGGTGCGCACGCGCTTGGCGGGATCTTTGCCGGAACGGGTCATCAGACGTCCTGTTCGCGCATGCGTTGCAAGGTGGCGCGGCTTTTCTCGCCTTCCGCATCGGCGGCGATCAGGCTGCGCAATATGCCTTCGCGAATGCCCCGGTCGGCGACCCCCAGTTCCTCGGCAGGCCAGATATCGAGGATGGAATCGAGAATAGCACAACCTGCCACCACCAGTTCCGCCCGGTCGTTGCCGATACACGGCAATTGCCCGCGATCCATGCGGCTCATGGTGGATAGCTTGCCCGTAATCTCGCGCATCGAGGCGGACGGCACGATCAGCCCGTCGACCGCCTGCCGGTCATATTGCGGCAGTTCGAGATGCAGGCTCGCCAGCGTGGTCACCGTGCCGCTCGTCCCCAGCAGGCGGACTGCATCGGCGGCCTTTGCGGTGTCGGCAATGCGCTCGGCAAAGGGGCGGAAGCTGCGCGACACGATCTCGCGCATCTGGGCATAGCGCGCCGCACGGCCATCCGCTGTGCCATCGGGCGGGGTCACGCTGTCATTCAATGACACCACGCCCCACGGCACGCTCATCCAGTCGAGGATGCGCGGGACTTGGTCGGCCTGTTCGATCAGTACGAGCTCGGTGGAGCCGCCGCCAATATCGAAGATCACCGCCGGGCCGGGGCGATGTTCCAGCAGGACGTGGCAGCCGAGGACGGCCAGGCGCGCTTCTTCCTGCGCGGTGATAATGTCGAGCGCGATGCCCGTTTCCTCGCGCACGCGGGCGATGAATTTCTCACCATTGGCGGCGCGGCGGCAGGCCTCTGTCGCGACCGAGCGGGCGAGATGCACGCGCCTGCGACGCAGCTTCTCCGCGCAGACGTGGAGCGCGGCCAGCGTGCGGTCCATCGCCTCGTCCGAGAGCCGCCCGCTCGCCGCCAGCCCTTCGCCAAGGCGGACAACGCGGCTGAAGGCGTCGATCACGGTGAAATCTTCACCCTGCGGGCGGGCGATCAGCAGGCGGCAATTGTTCGTGCCCAGATCGAGCGCGGCATAGGCCTGGCGATTGCCGGTCCATTGCACGCTCGAAAGCGGCGGCGTCTCCTGCGCTGCGGGCTGGGCCGGCTTGTGCTGTGCCGATTTATGTTGGGCCGATTTGGGCTGCACCGGCGTGTGCTTGTTCGGCGTGTGCGGCGCGTTTGCGTGCGGGTTCCCCCCGCGCGAGACGGGTTTGTCGCCGCCCTGCTGCTTGCGCGCACGGCCATCGCCACCGGGCCGTGCCCGCCGGCGTTTCGCCTGCGTTTCGGTAGTTCTGTCGGGCCGGGAGGGACGCTGTTTGTAGCGGAAATCGACTACGTTGCCGGACGTATCGCCCCTTTTGTTTCCAGCCCCCTTGTTCCTGTCCGGCGGATTGGCGTCCGCCATTGGCACTTGCTTTCATTTTCCTTGCCGCGCGCCTCGTGTGCGCAGCAGACCTGGGGCCATGCTAGCCCGATATTGCACGTGAGGGCAAGCGCCCAGCACCCGACGCCGCACTTGACCGCGCCAACAAGGGAAACTAGATGGCCGCCTCGCACCGTATCGGGGGCCGATTCCCCGGAACGCGCAGGTGCGGTAATGCCCCGTCGTCTAATGGCAAGACTACGGACTCTGACTCCGTCAATCGAGGTTCGAATCCTCGCGGGGCATCCAGCTTTTCCAGCCATCCCTAGCTTGCCAGCCGCCTCGAAAAACCGACGCGCGGTCGCTGACCTGCGCCCTCAGCGGCGCTTTCCGAGCAGGTCGACCAGTTCTTCGAATTTGCGGCGCTGTTCGCCTTCGTCGCCGCTCGCGATAGCTTCGGAGACGCAGCTCGCGGCGTGATCTTTCAGGATCTGGCCTTCCACCTTGGCCAACGCCGATTTCACCGCCTGGAGCTGGTGCAGGATATCGATGCAATAGCGCTCATCCTCGACCATTTGTGCGATGCCGCGAACCTGCCCGGCAATGCGGTTCAGGCGGTTTATTTTCGAACTGGTTTCTGCGGCCATTACGTCAATCCGGTTGATATACCCCCGTGGGGTATGTAGAGGATGGGTATTCCATCAGCGCGAGTCAATCCATAGCCTGCCATGAAACCGCTTATCAATCGCCGCAATTTCATCGCTTCGACCGCCGGCCTCGCCGCTGCTGCCGCGCTGCCCATGCCTGCCTGGGCGCGGGGCGGCATGCCCGGCCGGGCGCGCAACGGTTTTGGCGAGCTTTCGGGCCAGGACATCGCGCTCTCCATCGGCGATGCGCATTTTGCGACGGGCGGGCGGACGGGCCATGCCTTTGCCGTCAATGGCACGGTTCCCGGCCCGCTGATCCGCCTGCGCGAAGGGCAGGATGTGCGCCTGCGCGTCACCAACCATCTGAATGAAGACAGCTCGATCCATTGGCACGGCCTCTTGCTGCCGTTCCAGTTCGACGGCGTACCCGGTGTGAGCTTTCCCGGCATCGCGCCCGGCGAAACCTTCACTTACGAATTCCCGGTTCGGCAGAGCGGCACATATTGGTGGCATTCGCATTCCGGCCTTCAGGAGCAGGCCGGGCATTATGGCCCGATCGTCATCGAAAGCGCCGAGCCGGACCCGCGCTATGACCGCGACTATGTGGTGCTGCTGTCGGAATTCACGCCGATGCATCCGCATGAGATCATGCGCAAGCTGAAGGTGGGCGAGCATTATTTCAACTACCAGATGCAGACCGCGACCGAGGGCGACATGCCGGGCGAGATGCGGCGCATGTGGGGCCGGATGCGCATGAACCCGCGCGACATCTCCGATGTGACGGGCAGCACCTACACCTATCTCGTCAACGGCCACGGGCCTGCCGACGATCTGCAACTGGCGTTCCGACCCGGCGAAAGAGTGCGCCTGCGTATCATCAACGGGTCGGCCATGACCTTTTTCAATGTTCGCATTCCCGGCGTGCCGATGACGGTGATCGCGGCGGACGGGCAGGATGTGGACGAGGTCGAGGTGGACGAGTTCCAGATCGGGGTTGCCGAAACCTACGATGTGATCGTCGCGCCGGGCGATGGCAGCCACGCGATCGTGGCCGAGGCGATGGATCGCAGCGGCATGGGCTTGGCCAGCCTGACGAGCCATGCGGGCCACATCGCGACGCCGCCTGCCTTGCGCGAGACGCCCACGCTGACCATGATGGACATGGGCATGATGGATCATGCCGCGATGGGCCATGGTGGCATGGCCGGCGGCGCGGGCGAGATGGCTGGCGGCATGGACCACAGCATGCGCGACACCGCCAGGCTCCCGGCGGACGTCAAGGTCGGGCCGGGCCTCGACATGGTTGCGCCCATGCCGATGGACCGGATGGATTTCCCCGGCCTCGGCCTCGACAAGGTCGGCCACCGCGTCCTGCGTTATACCGATCTCAAGGCGCGTCGGATGAACCCGCACCGCAAGGTGGACCGCGAAATGGAAATCCATCTGACCGGCAATATGGAACGGTATATGTGGGGCTTCGACGGGAAGAAGTTCACCTCCGTCACCGAAGACCCGATCCGTTTCGGCTATGACGAGCGGGTGCGGGTGAAGCTGGTCAATCAGACCATGATGGCCCACCCGATCCACCTGCATGGGCATTTCTTCGAGCTGGTGAACGGCGCGGACGCGATGCACCAGCCGCTGAAGCACACGGTGGTCGTGCAGCCGGGCGGGACGGCGACTTTCGATCTTACCGCGAACGAGCCGGGCGACTGGGCCTTTCACTGCCACCTGCTCTATCACATGCATGCCGGGATGATGCAGGTGGTGACGGTGCGCCCGTTCCCCGAAGGAGGGGCACAATGATGCGTGCCATCCTGCTGGGCGGCGCAGCGATTGTCGCCGTTCCGATCCACGCGCAACCGACCCCGCCGGCCGAAATGGACCATTGCGCGATGGGGCATCTGCCGCCCGAACAATGCCCGCCTGCCGAAACCTCTGCGGGTGAAGCGGATGAAGCGCCGGTGGACCATTCTGCGATGGATCACGGATCGGCGGACCAGGCCAAAGGCGGCCAGGCCGCGATGGACCACAGCCAGCACGACTCCGCTACCGCTCCTGACAAGTCCCCCCCCGGCGCTGCGCCGGAAAGCGCGGTTCCGCCGCGCGCGCTCAGTGGTCCGCGCCATGCCGCCGATGCCGTCTGGGGCACACAGGCCATGCAGCCCAGCCGCAACCGGCTGGCCCGCGAAAACGGCGATATGCGCACCGGCATGGTCATGGTCGAACGGCTGGAGGCGCGCATTCCCGCCGATGGCGGCGAGGATGGGTATCTGTGGGACGCGCAGGCCTTTTACGGCGGCGACCTCAATCGCTTCGTGCTCAAGACCGAAGGCGAGGGCGCGTTCGGCGAAACGCTCGAGGACGCCGAATTCCAGGCGCTTTACAGCCGGGCCATCGGGCCGTTTTTCGATCTTCAGGCAGGCCTGCGCCTGGATGTAGAGCCTGAGACGCGCAGCCATCTGGTGCTGGGTGTGCAGGGACTTGCGCCGTATATGTTCCATGTCGATGGGGCACTGTTCCTGTCGGACAAGGGCGATCTGACGGCGCGGATCGAGGCGGAATACGATCAGCGCATCACCCAGCGCCTGATCCTGCAACCACGGGTCGAGGTGGAATTCGCCGCGCAGGATATTGCCGAGCGGGGCATCGGGGCCGGGATCACGGCCATCGAGCCGGGCCTGCGCCTGCGATACGAGATCGCGCGCGAATTCGCGCCCTATGTCGGCGTCGAATACGAGGCGAAGCTGGGCGAAACCGCGGATATCGCGCGGGCGAATGGCGAAGATCCGGACGGTCTGAAGTTCCTTATCGGCCTGCGCGCCTGGTTCTGAGCGGGGCGCTTTTGCCGCGCGTCGGGCATTGCATGCTTGCCGCGCGCGCGGCGCTTGCCTACCGCTGGCGGTATGAGTGAAAACGATCCCCGCGATCTTTCGGATCGCAAGTTCTATCCGGCCGAAGAAGAGGCCGAATTCGAAAAAAGCCAGCCCAGGGAGACGCCCCAGACCGCGCATCCGGCCTATCGGCTGGCCTTCCAGGACAAGGAATTTCTGCTGCGCGAAGAACTGCGCCCGGTGCGGTTCCAGCTTGAACTGCTCAAGCCGGAGATGCTGCTGGAAGAGGCAGGCGTCGGCTCCACGCTGGTCATGTATGGTTCGGCGCGCATTCCCCCGCCCGAAGCGGCAGAGACGGCGCTGGAAGGGGCCAAGGACCTGCCCGAGGATGAGCGCAAGGTGGTCGAAAGCCTTGTCGCCAAGAGCAAATACTATGCCGAGGCGCGCAAGCTCGCCACCATCGCGTCGGAAAAATCCATCGTCGAGAATGGCAAGCGGCAATTCGTCGTGTGTTCGGGCGGCGGCCCGTCGATCATGGAAGCGGCCAATCGCGGCGCGAGCGATGCCGGGGCGGAGAGTATCGGGCTCAACATCATCCTGCCGCACGAACAGGCGCCGAACCAGTATGTGACGCCTTATCTCTCGCTCAACTTCCACTATTTCGCGCTGCGCAAGATGCACTTCCTGCTGCGCGCCAAGGCGGTGGCGGTGTTCCCCGGCGGGTTCGGCACATTCGACGAATTCTTCGAACTGCTGACGCTGATTCAGACCGGCAAGATGAAGCCCATGCCGATCCTGCTGTTCGGCAAGGATTTCTGGAGCCGGGTCGTCAATTTCGAAGCGATTGCCGAAGAAGGGACGATCTCGAAGAAGGATCTCGACCTGTTCCGCTGGTGCGAAACCGCGGACGAGGCGTGGGAGCATATCGCGAAGTTCTACGAGCTCGACTGAAGCGAACGCACCGTGTGATGGCCCAGCGGGCCATTGCCGCTGCCGAAGCCGGGCGCGCCTTCGATGGCGGCGCGTACGAACTGACGGCCAAGATCCACCGCATGGGCCAGCGGCTGTCCGTGGCCCAGCAGCGTGGCGATGGCAGATGACAGCGTGCAGCCTGTTCCGTGGGTGTGTGGCGTGTCGATCCGCTGGCTTTCGAAGCTGATCGTGGCCTTGCCCGGCATGCCCAGAAAATCGATGATCCGCGCATCCTCGGTATGCCCGCCCTTGGCGAGGACTGCCGTGTCGTAATCGGCGACCAGCTGTTCCAGCGCCTCGGTTATTTCGGTGCTGGAGCGCAGGGTGCGCCCGGCAAGATGCTCCAGTTCGGGCAGGTTGGGGGTGACCAGCGTGGCGCGCGGAAACAGCCGCTCGCGCATCAGGGTGATGGCGTCTTGCGATATCAGCGCTGCGCCCGAGGTGGCGATCATCACCGGATCGAGCACGATGGGCACGTCCACCCCTTCGAGACTGGTGGCGACCGCATCGATGATCTCGCCATCGTGCAGCATGCCGATCTTGATGGCATCGACGCCGATATCCTCGATGCAGGATGTCACCTGCCGCGCCACGATCTCGCCGCCCATCGGCGCGATTCCCTGCACGCCGACAGTGTTCTGGGCAGTGACGGCGGTAATCGCGGTCATCGCATAGCCACCCAGCATGGCGATGGTCTTGATGTCGGCCTGGATGCCCGCCCCGCCGGAGGAATCCGAACCGGCGATGGACAGGATGCGGGGGGAGGGGCGCTGCGTCATTGTCCGCGATATTTCCGTTCGGTCGATGGCGGGAACTTCTCATGCAGGTCGCGCGCGCGTGTCGGGCGGTCCATCAACTCGCCGCCGCAATTGGGGCAGACATCGTCCAGCGCCTCTGCACATGGCGCGCAGAAGGTGCATTCGAAGCTGCAGATGAACGCGCCTGCACTTTCGGCGGGCAGGTCCGTGCCGCAGCGTTCGCAATCGGGGCGCATTTCCAGCATCAGGCCGCCCCTCGCACAGCGTCGCAAATGCTGTCGACCACGCGTTCGACCTGCGCGGCATCGTCGCCTTCGGCCATCACGCGGATGACCGGCTCTGTGCCGGATGGCCGGATGACCAGCCGCCCGCTGCCCGCCAGTTCGGCCTCGGCATCGGCGATGGCCTGCTTGACGCGCGCATCCTCCAGCGGCTTGCCGCCGTCATAGCGGACGTTCTTGAGCAGCTGCGGCACGGGGTCGAACAGGTGCAGCAGCTCGCTCGCTGGTTTGCGCGAGCGCGTGAGGCTGGCGAGGACGCGCATTGCGGCGACCGTGCCGTCTCCCGTCGTGCCGTAATCCATCAGGATCATGTGGCCCGATTGCTCCCCGCCGACATTGAACCCGCCTTCCTTCATCCGTTCCAGCACGTGGCGGTCACCCACCTTGGTGCGTTCGAGCGTCAGGCCGATGGATGTCAGATAGCGTTCCAGCCCCAGGTTCGACATCACCGTGGCGACCACGCCGCCGCCCCTTAGTGCACCCTTTTCGGCCATGCGCGTGGCGAGCAGCGCCATGATCTGGTCGCCATCGACCGTCTGCCCTTTCTCATCGACCACGATCAGCCGGTCGGCATCGCCATCCAATGCAATCCCGATATGCGCGCCGGTTTCCACCACCTTGGCCTTGAGCGCATCGAGCGAGGTCGAGCCGACATGCTTGTTGATATTGGTCCCGTTGGGCGACGTGCCGATGGCGATCACTTCCGCGCCAAGTTCCCAGATGACCGAGGGGGCCACTTCGTATGCCGCACCATGCGCGCAATCGACCACGACCTTGAGATTGTCGAACCGCACATCTTCGGACACCGATTGCTTGACCGCATGGATATAGCGGCCACGCGCATCGTCGATCCGGCGGGCGCGCCCGATCTGGGTGGCATCGACCAGTTGCGGGGGCGAATCGAGCAGGGCCTCGATGGCGATCTCGTCCTCGTCCGACAGCTTGAAGCCATCGGGGCCGAACAGCTTGATGCCGTTATCCTCGAACGGGTTGTGGCTGGCGGAAATCATCACTCCGATATCCGCGCGCATCTCGCGCGTCAGCATGGCGATGGCGGGGGTGGGCAGCGGCCCGGTCATGATCACATCCATGCCGACACTGGTGAACCCGGCGACCAGCGCGCTTTCCATCATATAACCTGACAGGCGCGTATCCTTGCCGATCACCACGCGGTGGCGATGGGCGCCGCGCATGAAATGCGCGCCCGCCGCCTGGCCGACCCGCATCGCGGTGGAGGCGGTCATCACATCCTTGTTCGTGCGCCCGCGAATTCCGTCAGTACCGAAGAACTTTCTGGTCATGGAAATCATATGTCCCGATTGCTGCCGGGGCGCTTGTGAACCCGGCTTTCGCGCTTGTGAAGGGTGAGGATTAAAAGTTTCGGGTTGCCGGGTGCAACCCAAAGCCGTCATGGACGTTGGTCGGGTAAGAACACCATGTCCACAACCAGAAACAGGGGACCAAAATGGCCTTCACGCTTATCGATCTGCCTTATGACTCATCCGCGCTGGATCCGGCGATTTCCGCCGAAACGCTTTCCTACCATCACGGAAAGCATCATCAGGCCTATATCGACAAGACCAATGCAGCCATCGATGGCACCGACCATGCCGACAAATCGCTGATCGAAGTGATCGCGGCGGCGCGCGGTAGCGATCAGGGCCTGTTCAACAACGCCGCCCAGAGCTGGAACCACGGCTTCTACTGGCACTCGCTTGCCGGTGAAGAAACCACCGTGTCGGACGAATTGCGCACGATGATCGACGATGCCTTCGGTTCGGTGGACGACCTCAAGAGCAAGCTGAAAGATCGCGGTGCTGGCCATTTCGCCAGCGGCTGGGTCTGGCTCGCCGAAAAGGACGGCAAGCTCTCAATCGAGGAAACGCATGACGGCGACACGCTGGCCGACAGCGATTTCAATCCGCTGCTGACGATCGATGTGTGGGAACACGCCTATTACCTCGATCACCAGAACGCGCGCCCGGCCTATCTGAGCTCGGTCGTGGACGGGAAGATCAACTGGGCCTTTGCCTCGGAAAATCTCGCCCGCGGCGAAGCCTGGGAATACCCGGCATAAGCCTGCCGCGCAGGTAACTGCTTGTGACAAGGGCCTGCCATCGCAAGATGGCGGGCCCTTTTGTTTGTCCAACGGTTGATCCGTGTCAGTGCCGCTCGGCTTCGCTGTCCTGCGTGAGGTCCATCGGATTGGTCGCGAAAAGCGGCTCACCGAAAACAAACCCGATGACATTGGGCCGCCCCACATGGTCGAACAGCGCGGTCAGCATGAGAAGGATCGGAACCGATAACAAGGCGCCGGTGATCCCCCAGATCCACGAGAAATAGCTGAGCGCGATGAGGATCATCACCGGGTTCATCGTGAAGCGTGCGCCCAGGATCGATGGTGTCACGATGTTTGCTTCCACAGCATGCAGGCCCAGATAGGCCGCCGCCGGAATAAGGCCCAGCAGCACGGTTTCGGTGGTCCCGATGCCAAACAGGCCGAGCAGGCCGATCATCAGCGTCGGGCCGATATAGGGAATGAAATTGAGGATCGCGGCGAGCCCGCCCCACATGATCGGCGCTTCCACGCCCATCGCCCAGGCGCCGAGGGCAACGATGATGCCGACCCCTGCATTGATGAGCGCCACCGTGCCGATGTAAGCGGCCACGCGGTCCTGCACCTCGCGCATGACGCGCGCCGCCTTGATGCTGGTCCCGAAGGACGACCGACCGAGCAGCAGATGCTGGCGCAGCCGCACGCGCGCCTCCACCATGAAGAAGGCCATGAGGAAAGTGAGGATCACCTCGAGTACGACGCTGGGCGTTGCCAGCGCCAGCTCTTCCAGCAGGCTCGGCGAGGCCAGCACCACCTCCTGCGATCCGCCGCGCCGCATCAGTTCGGCCAGTTCCTCGTTCAGTCGCGCGATCCACCCGAACTGGTCGCGGATTTCGGAAAACCGCGTCATCACCTGGTCGAACATTTGCGGGAGCGTGTCGAACAGCGCCACCGCCGGTTGCAGGATCAGTGCAAGCGCCAGCAGCAGCACGGCAAAGAAGATCAGCAAGGCGACAAAGCTCGCCAGCACATTGGGCAGGCCCCATCCCGACAGCCGGTCCGCCAATGGTGAGAGAATCACGGTGAGCACCACCGCCGCAGTCAGCGGCAGGAACACGACCGATCCGATCGAGAGGACGAAGGGCAGGGCCAGAAACAGGCCCAGCCCGATCAGCACGACGAGCGCGGAAATGAGCCGCAATTCCTGTTCGGCAAAGCCCATCCGCCGACTTGTCGTCGGGGCAGGTTGGCCAGGGGGCCGCTCAGGTGGTGGACTTGCGCTCATCTGGCGGGAAAATGCCGCCTAACCGGGCGGCGGGCAAGCGCGCATTGCCCGGCTTTGCCCGTTTCGTTCAGTTGCGCCCGGAAATGCCGCCGCCAGCGGCAACATCGTCCAGTTCTTCCAGGATTGCACGGTGTGCCGCTTCGTCGCTGATCGAGCGCTGCGGAATATCGCCATCGGCCAGCATCGAATTGAGCGCGGCGCGTGCGCGGCCCACCCGGCTCTTGATCGTGCCGACGGCGCAGCCGCAGATATTGGCGGCTTCCTCATACGAAAATCCGCCTGCGCCGACCAGCAACAACGCCTCGCGCCGTTCAGGCGGCAGCGTCAGCAGTGCGCGGTGCATGTCGGACAGGTGGATCGGCTCTTCCTGGCCGGCGGGTGCGGTCAGCGTGCGTTCGGCGACGCCTTCATCGTATTCGCCCCGGAAACGATTGCGCCGCATATCGGTGAGATAGGCGTTGCGCAGGATCACGAAGGTCCAGGCGCGCATCGATGTGCCGGGTTCGAACCGGTCCTGCGCGGCCCAGGCTTTCAGCATGGCCTCCTGCACCAGATCGTCGGCCATGTCGGCACGGCCGCAAAGGCCGCGTGCAAAGGCGCGCAGATGCGGCACGACTTCGGTGAGCTCGCGCTTGAAATCCGCCTTTTCGGCGGGTGTCCTTTCTGATTTTCCTCCCATCGCGCTCAGTCGTCCAGCTTCGAAAGCAGATCTTTGAAGGTGTCGGGGATATCCTCCTCCACCACCGAATCATACAATTGCCGTAAACCGTGGGTCCATCCCGGCTGGCCGCTCTCATTCGCGCCGGGCGCGGATTTGCGTGGCCTTTGAGGGGGCGCGATGTCCTTCTTGGAAGTCATCTTGTGCGAAACTCGTCCTTGTTGATTGCACACGCCGGGCAACAGCCCTCGGTGCATGATCGATCCCGTATGGTTGCAATGGAACGAAGCCCCGTCTGCTTTGTTCCCTGCATTGACATAATGCACCATACATGCGGTTCAAGAATGGGTCGTGCCGTGCGTTGAAACAATGAGGATCGTCGGTCTGGCCGAGAGTTTTGCACAGAACGGGAAGCGTTCGCGCCGCCTGCTGCTCGAATATCCGCGACTGGTTCCGGTGGGAATTTTCCTGCTGGTCATAGCCGTGACCGTGCTCAGCGTGTTTGCGCTGGAGCGTGGGGCCCAGCAGCGCGAACAATCCGCCATGGCGCGCACCGGAACGGCGATGGCCTCCGCCCTCGAACGGCGCGCATCGACCAATGCGTCCTATCTGCGCGCGGGTGCGGCCTTGTTCGCGACGCAGGGCGTGGTCACCGATCCGCTGTTCCGCCGCTTCGTTGCTGAATTGCGGCTCGATGCAGATTATCGAGGGTCCGAAGGGCTGGGCTGGGCCCCGGTGCTCGATGTGTCGCAAGTGCCCGAATTCGAAAGCGGCATGCTCAGCGGCCTGCCCGGCAATGCCTCGGTAAAGCCGTCGCTCGAAGAGGTTCCGCGCGATCAGGTCGTGCCGGTGATGTATCTCCAGCCGGACACGTCGCGCAATCGGCGGGCCATCGGCTACGACATGTATTCCGAACCCACTCGCCGGGCCGCGATGGACGATGCCGCGCGCACCGCCCGCCCGACCGCCAGCGGCAAGGTCGTTCTGGCGCAGGAAGGTGATGGCACGGCGCCGGGCTTCCTCGTTTACATGCCCGTATTCGAGGGATCGGGCGGGGGGCGCATGCTGCAGGGCTATATCTACAGCCCCTTCAACGCGCAGGATTTCCTCTCTTCCGCAGCAGAACTGGTCGATATCGGGGAGATGGGCGTTGCATTGTTCGATGGCGAATCCGTCGATGAAGGCAGCGCGATGGCGGCGCTTGTCGGTGGGACCAGCACGGGCGACATGATCGAACAGGACGTCATCGTCGCCAATCGCCGCATGACCTTGGTGGTGCAATCGGCGCAGAGCGGACTGCTGTCGACCATGTCGATGGCGACGTTGCTGTTCGGCATCGCGGTGGCAAGCCTGCTGATGCTGGTCGCGCGCCTGCTGACCCAACAGGCACAGGAAGACCAGCGTTCGATCAGCTGGTTTGCCGAACAGAATTCGATCCGTGATTCGCTCACCCGCGAACTCAATCACCGGGTCAAGAACACGCTGGCGAACATTCTCTCGATTGTCGCGCTGACCCGCCGCCGGTCGGACAATGTCGATGAATTTGCCGACGGCATCGACGGGCGCATCCGCGCGCTGTCGGCGACGCACGATCTGCTGACCCAGTCGGAATGGGGGACCACGCCCATCGCATCGGTGATTGCGGCCGAACTCGCGCCTTATGCGCACGATGCCGATCACGAGGTCGTAAGCGAAGGCCCCGAGGTCGAGCTGGCCCCCAATGACGCGCTTTCGCTCGGCCTGGCGATTCATGAGCTGGCGACCAACGCGGCGAAATTCGGTTCGCTGTCGCGTTCGGGCGGGCAGGTCCATGTTTCGTGGAGCTTGGTCAACGAGCGTGTGGCGAAAATCCGCTGGGTCGAAAGCGGTGGGCCGCTGGTCGATGCAGAGCCCAAGCGCGGGTTCGGGATGGACCTGATTGAGAAGATCATCGCGCATGAGCTGCGCCATCCGGTCGATCTCGATTTCGAACCTGACGGGGTGCGCTGCACCCTCATGGTCCCGGTCCGCAAACCTTACGATTTTGCGATCCGCGCAAAAAAACGCCCCGTGCCAGACCAGGTGTCTTAGCCGGGGCGTTGATTGTTTCAGGTTATCGCGTCGCTGCGATAACAGGTCTGCCGGTTATGCGAGCGGGCGGCTCGAACCGAAGAACAGCGCCTGGCTGATCGCGGCCCGCACCGTCTGTTCCTGGAACGGCTTGGTGATGAGATAGGTCGGTTCGGGGCGGTCGCCCGTCAGCAGGCGTTCCGGGTAGGCGGTGATGAAAATCACCGGCACGGAATCGATGGCCAGGATATCGTCCACCGCATCGAGGCCCGAAGAACCGTCAGCCAGCTGAATGTCTGCCAGCACGAGGCCCGGCGTTTTTTCCGCGACGACTTCCTGTGCCTGCGTCCGGGTGGCTGCCGTGCCACAGATATCGTGACCCAGCGACTTCACCAGATCTTCGAGCTGCATCGAGATGAGCGGCTCGTCTTCGATGATGAGGACGTTGGTGGTCGTTTCGCGGTCGATTTCCTCGATTGCTTCCTGCACCAGCTTTTCGACCTCGGTCTCTTCGATTTCCATGATCTCGGCCGCCTGATCGGGGGAGAAATCCTCCAGCGTGGTGAGCAGCAAAGCCTGACGGTTGAGCGGGGTGATCGATTTCAACCGCCCGCTGGCCACGCCTTCGTGGTCCGCGCCGTCATCGTCGCCATCGGCAACTTCGAGGTAAGCGCTCGCCCACACCTTGTTGAACGCACGATAGAGCGGCACACGGCCGCCTTCGAGGGATTGCTTGAGCGTCTGGTCGGCCAGAGCCGCTTCGAGTGTGGCGCGCACAAAGGCGTCGCCGGTTGCCTGCGATCCGGTCAGCGCGCGGGCATAGCGGCGCAGATATGGCAGGTTTTTTGCAATTTGATCGCCAAGCGACATTGAGACCCCTTCCTTGAATGGATGTATGCGCGCCTGAAACGCCTCGGGCGCGGATATAGTTCCATGACTTGCGATTGCCATCCACGGTGTTTGACAATTTATCCGTAAGCGGCGAACGCAGGGGCGGTCTCAACAACAGGAGCTTGGGGGTGCAGACCGTCCCGCAACAGACGCCGTGCCAGCGATGCCCCTTGCAGGAATGTGTGGGGCTGCGCCCGCTCGAGCCGCGCCAGCTTTCCTATATGGAAGAGTTCAAAGCCGGGGAGGTTTTTTGCCCGCGCGGATCGCTCATCCTTGAACAGGGCACTGCGACGAAGAGCCTTTATACGGTGCTCGACGGAGTGCTGATCCGCTTCCGCACGCTGGAAGACGGGCGGCGGCAGATCGTCAATTTCATGTTCCCCGGCGACCTTGTCGGGCTGCAAGGTGCATTCGATGAAGACAGCACCCATTCGGTGGAGGCGTTGCTGGATGCGCGCCTGTGCGTTTTCACGCGCAGCAAGTTTCGGGAACTGATCTCGCAGCATCCGGCTCTCGGCTACGACATGACCTGGCTGGCGGCGAAGGAAGAAACCGCGCTGGAAGAGCACATCGTCGCCCTGGGCCAGCGCAACGCCAAGGAGCGCGTGACCTATCTGGCGGTCTGGTTGCTGGAGCGTGCGCTGGCCACCGGCATGGCGGGCAAGCGCAACACGCTGGAACTTCCGATCACGCAGGCGCAGGTCGCCGATATGCTCGGCCTGTCGCTGGTCCATACCAACCGCACGCTGATGGCCCTGGGCCGCGAGGAACTGGTGATCTGGAAGCCCGGCGCGGTAACGATCCCCGACATGGAAGCCGCTGCCGATTTCGCGCATTTCGATTTCGAGCCCGGCCGACCGCGGCCGTTCATCTAAATAGTCATCTGAAAATTAAGTATTTGTTTCGGTATTGGCCATGGTGCGCGAAAAAAATCGAGGCCACCGGGAACCCCTTTCCAAGTGGGACATTCTCTTAATATCACCGCCGAGACCCCCCCTCCCGTCCAAGCGGCTGGTGATACGATCCCGAAAGGCCTCCGATCAAAAGATCGGAGGCCTTTTTTTCGCCTATGCGCATTTGCGCAGTCGATCGAGGTGAGTGGATCAGGTGCGAATGGCCTTGCCGCACGATGCGCGGCGCAGCGCTGGTTGCCCGTCCCGGGCAGCTGTCCTTATGGCTTTTTCGATCGGGCGGGTTTCGGCAGGGCAGGGCGGTTGGCCCGCAGGACGCTTATCCCAAAGCCCCGCGCAGCCGCGCGATTATGCCCCGGCGTCGCGGCTGGCGCAGGACATCGACAAGGTCGGCCGGATCGTATGGCTTTTCGAGCACGCAGCCCATTTCGGCGATGTTTTCGGGAATATCGCGCGGCGCGCCGGTCGAAAAAACGATCTGCGGCCCCTTGGGCCCAACGGTGCGCACCAGTTCAGCGATGGCCCAACCGTCATCCCTGTCGGCAAGGTGCACGTCTAGCACGATGGCTTCGGGCCGCTGGCGTTTGAGCGCGGCAAGTGCGGCTTCGGTTGTCGGGCAGGATTCCACATCGCTGATACCGGCATCGAGCAGGGCATCTTCAATCGCCATCGACAGGATCGCGTCATCTTCGACCACCAGAACACGAGTGGGCAGAGCCGCCCGGTCCTTGTCGTGGTTATTGCCCTTGCTCATTCGCGTCCCGGATCGTTGCGCCGCAGTTTTGAACGACGCCTAGTGTCCCGGATTAACGCGGCCCGGCCCGTGCCGGTTCCACCCTCGATATGCAATCCCGCCCGGTGTGCCCCGGCTGCCACACAGCTTATCGTGGGGTGATATCCTTGCGCAGGATCGCGTATTCCCGGTTCACCTTGCTTTCGATGGCATCGGCAATCGCCATCATCCCCTTATTGTCGTCCAGGATCCAGCCGATCTCTGCCCGATTGCTGTCGAAATACTCGCGCGAATTCGTACGGATCTGGCTGATCATCATAAAGGCGAGCTGGCTCGCCACGCGGGTGTTGTGCAGCTCTTTCACCACGCCCATCAGCGGCACGCGCATCCCGGCATTCATGGGCTTTTGCAGCCAGCGCAGGATATGGAACCAGCCGAAGGGAAGCAGCCGACCGTTCACGCGCTTGAGCACATCGTTGATATCGGGAAGCGTCATCATGAAGGCGACCGGCCGCCCGTCCAGTTCGGCAATCATGTTGATCTCCGGGTGGATGACCTGTTTCAGCTTCTTTCCGGCATATTCGATTTCGCGTTCGGTGAAGGGCACGAAACCCCAATTGCTCGACCACGCATCGTTGAGGATATGCAGCACGGTGCGCACCTCCTCATCCCAGTCGCCAAGGTCGATCGGGCGGATGCGGATGCGTTCGTTGCGTTCGCCGGATTTGACAATACGCTGCACCAGCGGCGGAAAATCGCGCGTCACATCGAGATCGTATGTCAGCAACGTCTTCTCGATCCGATAGCCCGCGCTTTCGATCCAGGCGCGATAATGCGCCGGGTGGTGGCCCATCATGATCATGGGCGAATGGTCCTGCCCGCGCACCAGCAGGCCGGGCTCTTCCCAGATGGATAGCGATATCGGGCCCAGCACCTTGGTCATGCCGCGTTCGCGCAGCCAGCTTTCAGCCTTGGCGAGCAGGGCGTGCGCCACGTCCTCGCTCTCGGCATCGAAATAGCCGAACATGCCCGTGCCTGGGCCGAACCCCTGTTCTTCGGGCAGTTCGAGCGCGAGGTGGTCGATGTGGGCGGAAATGCGCCCGACATTCTCGCCGCGCAGCCGGGCAATGAAAAGTTGAACCTCCGCATGGCCGAAAAACGGATTCCGCTCCGGGTCGACCAGTTCCATCTGCTCGGATCGCAACTGGGGAACGGCATGGGGCTCGCGCGCCGCGAAACGCCGCCCAATATCGACAAAGCGCCGCCGTTCCTTCTTGTTCGAGACCGGAACGATTTCTATCTGGCTTGCAGGCACCTGGCTCTCCAATGTTCATCCTGGGTTAGCGCCGAAGGTGCTAGCCCCTATCGCCTGCCCCGCAATCCGGCAATGCGAAGCCATGAAAGTGTGCCCGGCCAAGGGCTGTTGCACCGCGCCGCAATGGGGTATGGAACCGTTCAACCCAGCAGACAGACCAACGATGACAGCACAATCGACCGTCCCCGACCCGTCCGCAATCCGCCGCGAAGCCGGTGCTGGCTGGCACGCGCAAATGCCCGATGACAAGGCGATGCTGCGCGCCGCACGCGACCTCACCAAGGATCTCGGCACGGCACGCGGCGCGTTTTACTGGCCCGACATGCTGGTTTCGGCAGGGCTGGGCTATGCCACGCTTGCCGGGGCGATCCTGGTGAACAATGCCGGCCTGGCGATCGCGCTTGGCCTGGTGTCGGCGCTGGCGTTTTATCGCGCGCTGATGTTCATCCACGAATTGTCGCACCTCCACCGCGATGCGTTGCCCGGCTTCAGGACGGCCTGGAACCTGCTGGTCGGCATTCCGATGCTGACGCCGTCCTTCATGTATGAAGGGGTGCACACGCTGCATCACAAGCGCACGCAATACGGCACGGTCGAAGATCCCGAATACCTGCCGCTGGCTTTGATGAAACCGTGGAGCCTGCCGCTATTCGTGCTGGTCGCCATCCTGCTGCCCATCGGCCTGCTGATCCGGTTTGCGGTTCTCGTGCCGCTGGGCGCGATCCTGCCGCCGGTGCGCAATTTCGTGTGGCAGCGCCTGTCCGCGCTCGCCATCAATCCCGAATTCCGCCGCCGCCCGGCCGAAGGCGCACTGCGCCCGCGGGTGTTGTGGCAGGAAGCGCTGGGCGCGCTGTGGGCGATCGTACTGCTCGCCAGCACGCAGGTGCTGGGCTGGCGGCCGCTGCTGATTGCGCTCGCCGTGCTGTCGCTGACGGCGCTGCTCAACCAGTTGCGCACGCTGGTCGCGCATCTGTGGGAGAATGAGGGCGAGGCGATGACCGTCACCGCTCAGTTCCTCGACAGCGTGAACGTGCCTCCGCCGGGCCTCGTCGCAGAGGTGTGGGCCCCGGTGGGCCTGCGCTATCACGCGCTGCATCACCTGATGCCGTCTATGCCCTATCACGACCTGCCCGAGGCGCATCGCCGCCTGCGGGGCGAACTGGGCGAGGCATCGACCTATGACGGGGCGAACCATCCCGGCATGATGGTGCTGGTGGCACGTATCGCGCGCAGCACCATGCGCCCGCGCTAGGCCCGCGCCCACAGGAGGCACAAAAAAGGGGCGCATCGCTGCACCCCTTTTCTTTTGTTCGGTATCAGAAACCGGGTGTCGATCAGTCGACGTTGACCTTGGCGTCCACGCCTTCTTCGGTCACGGTCGCATCGACGTCCTGACCGTTGATCGTCAGGCTGGAACCGTCGGTATCGTCCATGCCATCGGCCGGGACCGGTTCTTCGACGATGGTCGTGGTTTCGGCGGGTTCGACAACCGTGGTGGTGGCTGCGTCATCGGCTTCGTCGGCCGGCGCGTTGGCTTCGGCGCAAGCGCCAAGGGCGAGTGCAGCGGCGAGGGTGGGAATTGCAAACTTCTTCATGCCTGTTCTCCTTTATGGCAAGAATGTGGCATCAATTCCGCAGACCGGACTTGGTTCCCGCCGGTCTGAGAAATTTTATCATCGCACAGCGGCGTTCGCGCGGCAGGCCTAAGGCGACCGCATCTTCGAGCGATTTGAGGAGATGGGCCCGGCCTTCGAAGTTCTCCACTTCGACAAAGCCATGCCGGGCATAGAAAGGGCCGTTCCAGGCGATATCGCGATAGGTGTTGAGTGTGATCGCGCGGATACCCGAATTGCGCGCGTCGATTTCCAGCGCGCGCAGCAGGGTCGCCCCGATACCCTGGCGCTGGTGGGCCTGCCCGACGCTTAATTCACCGAGGTGCAGTTCGCGGCCCACCGGCCCCGCAGCGGCTAAGCCGATCACGCGTTCGTTCGAGACGGCAGCAAGACAGCGCCCCCGCGCGATCAGCTTGCGATAGTCTTCCGGCGTGGAAGACGGCGGGACGGGGATGCCGGCGAGCGAAGGCTCGTTCCGCAGCAATTGCGCTGCATCCTCCTCGACATCGTGAAACGCCGCTGCGTCTTCGGGCCGGGCAAGGCGGATGGACCAGTCTTTTTCAGGCATCCAAGGGCTGCCTATTCCTCGGTACGGACCAGAACCGTCTCACCGATCAGGAGGAACAGCAGGAACGGCGCCCATGCGGCGAGGAAGGGTGGGTATCCCCCGAAATTGCCCATTGCGAGTGCGGCATTGTCGACCACGAAATAGGCGAAGCCCAGCGCCATCCCGATCACCGCGCGCAGGAACAGCTGGCCCGAACGCGCCAGTCCGAAAGCCGCCACCGATCCCAGCAGCGGCATAAGCACCGCAGACAGTGGCCCAGCGATCTTGTGCCACCATTTCGCGCGCAGTTCCGATGTCCGGCGGCCGACCGCCTCATAGCGTTCGATGGAGCGCGAAAGCTCGAAGAAGCTCTGTGTGTCGGCGTCCACGCGGGCTAGGTCGATCTGGCGGGGCAGCAGGCCCTTGCCGACGACCATCGTGCCGACGTCTTGCAATCCCGCGCTCTGCACCTCGAATCGGCGCGCATTATCGAGCCGCCAGCCGGGATTGGCGAAAGTGGCACTGTCGGCGCGCACCTGTTCGATGATCATCCCTTCCGGGCTGCGTTCGTACCAGGTGACATTGCGCATCGCGATTTTGTCGCCCGATCCGGCGATAGAGGCGGCGTTCAGGACATTGGTTCCATCGGTCAGATAGACATTGGCTTTCACGCTCGATTCCCTTGGAATCGGGCCGAATTCCGCCGCCTCCCACGCCTTGAGCGTGGCGCTGGAGCGCGTGACAACGCTTTCGTTGAAGGCAAAGCTGGCAGCCGAAATGAGCGCTGCCGTCAGCACCAGCGGGGCCAGCACCTGATGGGCGGAGAGGCCGGCGGCTTTCATGGCCACCACCTCGCTGTTCTGGTTGAGCGTGACGAGTGTGATGAGCGTTGCCAGCAGGACCGAATAATTGACGAAGCGGGCCACCAATTGCGGCAGGCGCAGCGACACATAGGTCCACAATTCCGACTGCCCATTGCCTGGTACAGCCAGGATCTTGCCGCTGTTGGACAGCAGATCGAGCATCATCAGAACCAGCACGAGCATCACCAGCACAGCCAGGATGCGCGCGGTGAACATCTTTGCGAGATAGATCGTCAGCTGCCGCGACGGAAAGAAATCGAGTTGCATGGCAATCCTATCCGGCGGGCCTATTCGGCAGGCTCAAGATGCATGTCGGAGCGCGAGCGGCGCTTGCGGCGGAAGATCTTGCCGACCCATTTCGATACCTTGGCAAACCAGACTTCCAGCGCACCGATGGCCTGCCCGCCCGGGACGAACGCGACGCGCCAATACATCCACACGATCAGCGCCGCGAACAGCGCGAATGGCCCCCACAGCGCAAGATAGGGATCGACCCGGCCCAGCGCGGCGACATCTTCGGCGTACTGGTTCACCTTGTGATAGCTCACCACCATGATGATCGACACGAACACGCCCAGCGCGCTGGTCGATCGTTTGGGCGGTATGCCCAGCGCCACCGCGAGCAAGGGCAGCAGCGCCATCATCACCACCTCCACCAGGCGGAAATTGAAACTGGCGATGCTGGCATCGCGTTTGACCTCGGCCTCGCTCTTGTCCCAGCCGATTTGGAGCAGTTCGGGCAGGATATATTCCCGCTCGCTTTCGCCGCGCGCGCGGAATTCCTCGATCCTGGGCAGGTCGATGGGCAGATCGTGCTTGGTGAAGGTGAGCACGCGCGGGGTCTGTTCGCCGGTGTCCTGCACGATCGTGCCGTCATTCAGGCGCAGGATGATCGTGTCGGGGCTGTCGGTGGTGGCGAGAAAAGCCCCTTCGCGCGCGGAGATCGACAGGACATCGCCCTTGTCGTTCGACACACGGGCGAACACGCCCTTCAGCTTGCGGCCCTCATCCTCGCTCGATTCGATGCGCAGCGCCATCCGGTCTGCGAGCGAGGTGAACTCGCCCACCTTGATCGACGCGCCCAGCGCGCCAGAGCGTAGATCGTACTGGAGCTCTTCATAGTAAAACCGGCTCATCGGCTGGATGTAGAACACCAGCGCCACATTGATCGCCATGAACAAGGCGGTCAGCGCATAGGGCACGCGCAGCAGGCGGCCATAGGACTGGCCAACCGCGCGCATCGTGTCGAGTTCGCTGGTGGTGGCCAGTTTTCGGAACGCGAGCAGAATGCCGAGCAGCAGGCCCAGCGGGATGGCAAGGCTGGCATATTCCGGCACAAGCGCGCCCAGCATCTTGAACACGACCGAGATCGGCCCGCCTTCCACGGCCACGAAATCGAACAGCCGCAGCATCTTTTCCAGCAGCAGAAGCGATGCCGCAAGGAAGAACACGCCGAGCATCGGCACGATGACCAGCCGGAAAATATAGCGGTCGATGCTGGGAATGGATTTCAGCATGGGGTCTCGCCCCTAGCGCCATTTTTCGCCGGGGTCATGCCCCGAATCTTGCGGCACGCACAACCGGCGGGCGTGAGCCCTTTTGTTCAGGCCTTTTCCCCTCAGGCCTTTTCCCCTTAGGCCTTTTCCAACGTGCATTGCAGCGGGTGCTGGTTCTGCCGGGCAAAATCCATCACCTGGTTCACCTTGGTTTCGGCGACCTCGTAAGGGAAGATGCCGCAAACGCCCACGCCGCGCTGGTGCACGTGGAGCATCACACGGGTCGCTTCTTCCAGATCCATGCGGAAGAACCGTTTGAGGACCATCACCACGAATTCCATCGGGGTGTAATCGTCGTTCAGCAACAGCACTTTGTACTGGCTGGGTTTTTTGGGCCTGGTTCGGGTCCGCGTGGCGATACCGACCTGGCTGTCGCCGCCATCGCTGTCATCGTCCGGGCCGGCGGCTCGGATCGGAAGGTGGGCGGAACGGAGGTGCGGCAAGTGATGCATGATGTCGGTGCGGCCCATATCGTATGCATTCGGCGCTTCGCAAGGCATCACCGCCCGGCAGAGGGCAAATTGCGGCCATTTTCTCGCGATCGGACCACGCGGGAGCGGGCCACATAAGGAAACGGGCCGGAGCGCCTTGCGGCGTCCGACCCGTCCTTCAATTGCAACCGGGCACAGGGGAGAGAGGAGAGAGGGCCCGGTCGCGGAAGCAATAGCTTGCTTAGGCAGCCTTCGAGAACTTCTCGGCAGCCTGGCTGGCGCGGGTCGAAAGCGGCGCAAACATGTCGTTGGCGAGCTTCGTCATCATTTCGGCGCTCTTCGAAGTCTGCGCGACGGCAGCATCGAAGTTGCGGCGAACGATTTCACCCTGCAGCTGGAACAGTTCGGTCGGCGACTTGATCGCTGCCATCTTCTTCACGTCTTCGGTGACGGTTTCGGCAGCGGCCTTGGCGTCTTCGACATAGGTGCGGCCCATGTCCTGCATGCCCGAGGCCAGGATCTTGCCCGAGGCGACCAGCGCTTCGATGTTCGCCTTGTGAAAGGCGGTGACGTCGGCGGTCATTTCCGCACCCTTGCCATAGGCAGTCTTGAGGCGGGTCTGCGCGTCGGCAGCGGCTTCCTTGACGGTCTTGGTGATGGTTTCGGTCTGGGTTTTCGTCTTGGCCATGATCGTATCCTTGAGATTGCTACGCGCGGCAGGCTTCTTGGCGGCTGCCTTGCGAGTGGTTTTCTTGGCGGGGGAGGTCTTCTTCTTGGCAGCGGCCTTCTTGGGGGCAGCTTTGCGTGCGACCGGCTTCTTCGCAGGCGAGCTTGCCGGAGCTGCGACCGCCTTGGCGACCGTTTCAGCCTTCGCCGGTGCGGTCTTGTCGGCCTCAACAGCTTTCTCGACTGCCTTGACGCTCACGTTCTCGGCATTCTTCTTCTGCGCTGCATCGGCATAAGCCTTTTCGGCAGCGGCATCGATTTTGCTCTGGCTGTCAGCCATGGGAACCTCGCTTCATGTTGCACTGCACAAAATAGGCATTGCAGGTGCGAAGTCAAGCATATTTTGTGCAGTGCACAATAGCGCGCGGCGAACCGTGCGTAGTGCCCGATTACTCGTGGTTTTGCGCCCGTTATCGCGTCGCGACGTAGCGTCCCGGCGCATCTTCGATCACCGTGTCACCCTTGCCACCGGGCTTGCGCTTTCCTTTCGCGGCAACCTCCTGCGGGGCCTGCTGGCGCAGCCAGTCGATCCAGTCGGGCCACCAGCTTCCGGGATGCTCCTCGGCTCCTTCGACGAATTCGGACAGGCTGCGCGGGTGGTCGTCGTTGAGCCAGTACTGGTATTTGCCGCTCTCGGGCGGGTTCACCACGCCGGCGATATGCCCAGATCCCGCCAGGACGAAGCGCAACGGCCCATCGAAATGCTCGGTGATCTTCCATACGCTTTCGGGCGGCGCGATGTGATCCTCGCGCCCCGCCTGGACATAGCAGGGGGTTTCCACGAGGCCGAGGTCGATGGTTGTGCCGTCAATGGAAAGACTGTCTTTCTTCACCAGGCGGTTGTCGCGGTAGAGATCGCGCAGATAGGCCCCGTGCCACTTTGCCGGCAGGTTGGTGACATCGCCGTTCCAATGCAGCAGGTCGAAGGCTGGATAATCCTCGCCCAGCAGGTAATTGTTGACGACGTAGTTCCAGATCAGGTCCGTGCCGCGCAGCAGGTTGAAGGTCGCGGCCATGTATCGCCCATCGAGATACCCGTCGGGTGTCAGCGCACCGATGGTCGCGAGCTGCTGGTCATCGATGAAGTTCAGTAGCTCGCCCGCCTTCTCGAAATCGACCTGCGCTGTGAAGAAGGTGGCTGAATTGACCTTGTCCGCCTCGCCCCGGCGGTGGAGCAGGGCGAGGGTGGCCGCCAGCGTCGTTCCCGCCACGCAATAGCCGATGGCGTTGACGCTTTTCACACCCAGCCGTTCGCGGATATGGTCGATCGCCTCGATCTGGCCGAGCACGTAATCGTCCCACACGACATCCTTCATGCTCGCATCGGCCGATTTCCAGCTAACCATGAACACGGTGATGCCCTGCGCCACGGCCCAGCGCACGAAGCTCTTCTTGGCGTTGAGGTCGAGGATGTAGAACCGGTTGATCCACGGCGGGAAGATGACCAGCGGCGTTTCCAGCACCTTGTCGGTGGTGGGGGCATACTGGATCAGCTGAAACAGGTTCGTCTCGTACACGACCTTGCCCGGCGTCACCGCGATGTTTTCGCCCAGGGTGAAGGCATCGGGGTCGGTGTGGGTCAGCTGGCCGCGCTTGAGGTCGGTGATGAGGTGCTGCATCCCCTTCACCAGATTCTCGCCCCGGGTTTCGATCGTGCGTTCAAGCACCACGGGGTTGGTCAGCGGCATGTTCGCAGGGCTGGCCGCTTCGGTGATGGCGCGCGTGGTGAAGCGAAGCTGTGCGCGCTGGCCTTTCGAAAGCCCGTGCACCTCGTCCACCATCCGCTCCACCTGTTCGGCGAGGAACAGATAAGTCTGGTGGATCAGGGCGAAAGCGGGGTGGCTGCGCCATTTTTCGTCGGCGAAGCGGCGGTCCTTTCGCGGCAGTTCGGGCGAGCTCCCATTGGCCGCACCCGCCTTGGGGCCGATGCCATACTGGCCGAGCACGTCGGACCAGATTTCAAACCCTTCTTCCCACAGTGCCTTCTGCCGCTCGGGATTGGCCAGCGGCATGCGTCGATACCAGTTCTCGGCCAGCGCCATCCAGCGGGCCGGGTCGAGCTGCGTCATGGCCGCCTGGCTCGCGGCCTGCGGGTCGAGCATGCGCTCGGTTTGATATTCCAGCCACAGCGTCTGCAGCCTGGTCGCGGTATCGCTCCAGTGCCGGACATCTTCGGGTGAAAGCGCGGACATCTGCTGCTGCAGGTCACCGGCAAAGGGCGCGAACATCGCGGTTGCCATGCCCATCGGATCGGGCCCGACTGTTCCGGCGCTGCTCTTGGTCTCGCTCATCCTCTCCCCCGTCTCCTGCTCGCTTGCTTCTTTTGCCGCGCCAAAGATATTTTGCCTCTAGACCCTAGCAGGCCCGATTGCGCATGGCTTGCTAATACGTCATCAATGCGACTGTCCCACCACCCGTTCCGGAGCCTGCCTTAAGTGTCCGAAGAATTTTACCGCATCAAGCGCCTGCCACCCTATGTCATCGCGGAAGTGAACGCGATGCGGCACGCCGCGCGGCAGGCGGGGCGCGACATCATCGATCTGGGTATGGGCAACCCGGACGAGCCGCCGCCCCAGCATGTTATCGACAAGCTGTGCGACGTGGCGCAGAAGCCCAGCGCGCATGGCTATTCCCAGTCCAAGGGCATTCCCGGCCTGCGCCGCGCCCAGGCCAATTATTACGCCAACCGCTTCGGGGTCGAACTCGATCCCGAGCGCGAGATCGTGGTGACAATGGGGTCCAAGGAAGGGCTGTCGAGCATGGCCACGGCCATCACCGCGCCCGGCGACGTGGTGCTCGCGCCGAGCCCGTCCTACCCGATCCACACTTTCGGTTTCATCATAGCAGGCGCCACCATTCGCAGCGTGCCGACAACGCCGGATGAAAATTACTGGAAGGCACTCGACAATGCGATGGCCTACACAGCGCCGCGCCCGACCGTGCTGGTGGTGAACTATCCCAGCAACCCGACCGCCGAGGTCGTCGACCTCGCCTTCTACGAGCGCGTGGTCGAATGGGCGCGCGAGAACAATGTCTGGGTGCTGTCCGATCTCGCCTATTCGGAACTGTATTACGACGGCAACCCCACACCTTCGATCATGCAGGCGAAGGGGGCCAAGGATGTCGCGGTCGAATTCACTTCGATGTCCAAGACCTATGGCATGGCCGGGTGGCGGATGGGTTTCGCGGTCGGCAACCAGCGGCTTATTGCTGCGCTGACGCGAGTGAAATCCTATCTCGATTATGGCGCGTTCACGCCGATCCAGGCCGCTGCCTGCGCCGCGCTCAACGGGCCGCAGGACGTGGTGGCGGAAAACCGCGCCCGCTACCAAAAACGGCGCGATGTCCTGGTGGAAAGCTTCACCCGCGCCGGATGGCCCGTCCCTGCGCCCAAGGCATCCATGTTCGCCTGGGCGAAGATGCCCCCGGGGTTCGAGGATATGGGCAGTCTGGAATTTTCCAAGCGCCTGCTCGAAGAAGCCGACGTCGCGGTGGCCGCGGGGGTCGGATATGGCGAGGAAGGCGAAGGCCATGTGCGCATCGCCATGGTCGAGAACGAGCAGCGCATCCGCCAGGCCGCCCGCAATATCAAGCGTTTCCTGGACAGCCGCTGATAGCGGCCGGGCAGGCCGGTTTGGTGACATCGCGCAGCGTCCCGGCACTCGAAAAACGGCATTAGGTACTGCTACGCAGGTCGGGCCCCGACCCGCTCCCCCGATCATTTCGATGAGTGTCGGGAGCGGGCAAAGGAGCCGTTGTGACAGAACAGTTCGTCTGGGCATCGTTGGAGCCGACCCCTCCGGGGCGTTGGGATCTGCGCCTGCTTGGATGGCAGATGCTGCGACCCGAAGATCGGGCGACACACGGCCAGGGCATCCCGTGGATTCTCGATTGCCGTGAATACGGCCTGCTGGCCAACTGGCGTGCGATCCCAAGGCCCGAACGTGTCGCCGCGGTGGGTGCGGACGATGCGGATTTGCGCGCCCGGATGCTGGAATTCGGCATGGGCGAGGCATTGCCGAGCGCAGTTGCGGTGGTGGAACTGGCTGCCCGGCTGATGCGGCTCAAGGCGTCGGCCGATGCATTGCCGCGCCACCGCCGGGCAGGGCCGGTGCTGCTTGACCTGTTCCACCGCGACGGGGTGATTGCCGAGCGCTGGCTGGGGCTGCACCCGCGCGAGTTCGGGCTGCTGTGGCGGCTGGCGCAAATTCCGGGTGAGCGCGTTTCCCGGCGCGACTTGCTGCGCGATGTGTGGCGGTTGAACCATGAACCGGAAACCAATTCGGTGGCGGTCCATGTGTCGCGCCTGCGGACCAAGCTCGCGGTGGCGCGTGCGGCCTGGCTGGTGGAGACTGATCCCGATGGCGGCTATCGCCTGGGGCTGAAGAGCAATTCATCCTTCTTCGGTTTCCACGATGCTCGTGAAGAGGCGCTGGACATGATCGATGGGCTCAGCAACGGTGATGGAGAACCCATCCTTACCGTGAGCCCAATCTATGCAACAAAATAACCGTATCTCGATCGATCTTGCCGATAATGGCGTTGCGCAGGTCCGCTTTACCCGCGGCGACAAGATGAATGCGCTCGATCCCGAACAGTTCGAGCGGATCATCGAGGCAGGCGAGGCTCTGCGCACGATGAAGGGCCTGCGCGCGGTGGTGCTCTCGGGCGAGGGGCGTGCATTTTGTGCCGGTCTCGACGTGTCGAGCCTCAGCGTAGCGCCGGATGGAGAGCGCAAGCCGATTACCGATCGCACCCATGGCAATGCCAACACGTTCCAGGAAGTCGCCATGACCTGGCGCAAATGCCCGGTTCCCGTAATTGCGGCAGTGCATGGCGTGTGCTTTGGCGGCGGCCTGCAAATTGCCAGCGGGGCTGACATCCGCGTGGTCCATCCGCAAACGCGCATGGCGGTGATGGAGATGAAGTGGGGGCTGGTCCCGGATATGGGCGGCTATGCCCTGTGGCGCGGGCTGGTGCGCGACGACACCTTGCGCGAACTGACCTACACCAACCGCGAATTCACTGGCGAGGAAGCGCGCGAACTGGGTTTTGCCACCATGGTCGAGGAAGACCCGCTGGCCCGCGCAACCCGGATCGCCGAAGCCATCGCAAACAAGAACCCCGACGCGATCCGCGGCGCCAAGCGGCTGTTCCATGTCATGCACGAAGAGGGCGAAGATGCGATCCTGATGGCCGAAAGCGTCGAGCAGGGCGACATCATCCGCAAGCCCAACCAGATCGAGGCAGTGATGGCCGAAATGCAGAAGCGGACGCCCAGCTTCACCGATATCTAGGAATGCCTGCTGCGCGCGGCGGCTTGCATTTGCCGGTCGCCGCGCGCACAATAGGGCCATCGCCAATCCTCGGCGCGTCGAACAGGGACACTGCATCAATGAACATCTGAGCAACAGGACCGTCATCCCCGACAACTGTTTGCACTGGTGTTCCATGCCCCATCTCACTCTCGACGCCGTGTCGCTTGCGACACCCCAAGGCATTCCCCTATTTTCCGATCTTTCGCTGCGCCTCGGCGGCGAGGCGGTCGGCCTGTTCGGTCGCAATGGGGCGGGCAAGACCTCGCTCCTGCGGGCCATCGCTGGCGACATCGCCTGCGTCGGCACGATCCATGTCGATGGCCGTATCGGGTTCCTGCGCCAGTCGACCATTCCTGGCGAGCTGCGCGTAAGCGATGTGCTGGGCGCGGGCGAAGCGCTGGCGCGGCTGCGCCGGATCGAGGCGGGTGCGCCAAGGCCCGACGACATCGACCGGGCGGACTGGTCGCTCGAGGCGCGGCTGGACGCGGCACTGGCGCGTGCGGATCTGGCGGGCATCGATCTCACCCGCCGTTACGAGACGCTGAGTGGCGGCGAAAGGATGCGCGCCCGACTGGCGGCGCTGCTGCTGCCCGAACCCGATATCCTGCTGCTGGACGAGCCGACCAACGATCTCGACCGCGATGGCCGCGATGCGGTGGCACGACTGGTGGACGAGTGGAATGGCCCGCTCCTGTGCGCCAGCCACGATCGCTGGCTGCTCGACCGGATGGACCGGATCGTCGAACTTTCACCTGCGCAGGTCGCGGTGGTCGGCGGCGGGTGGAGCGCGTTCAGCGAATGGCGCGAGGCTACGCGGCTGCGTGCGCAGGACAGATTGGAGAACGCGCGCGCCGATCACGCCGCGGCCCAGCGCGCCCGCCAGCGCGAAGTCGAGAAGCAGGCGCGGCGGGATCGCACCGGGCGTATCGCGCGGGCAAAGGGGGGCGACCCGAAAATGTACCACCACAAACAGCAACAACGCGCCCAGAAAACGGCCGCGCGCTATGGCTCGGTGGGTGACACGTTGGCCGAACGGGCCGACGAGGCGCTGCGCCTGGCGCAGGATGAGGTCGAACGGCTGGTTCCGCTGCACATGGAGCTGCCGCCGACCGGGCTCTCCTCGAACCACGTGCTGGTCGATGCACGAGGAATTGTCTGCCGGCGCGGCGACAGGCGTGTGTTTGGCCCGCTCGACCTGCATATCCGCGGGGCAGAGCGGCTTGCCATCACCGGGCCGAACGGCGCCGGGAAAACGAGCCTTGCGCGGATCATCGCCCGGCTCGACGATCCGAGCGCCGGGGCCATCACGGCAGACGCCCGGCGCTTTGCGCTGCTCGACCAGCATCTCTTGTTGCTTTCCGGCGAGGACACGCTGTTTTCCGCAATGCGCGCGCACAATCCGGCGCTCGGCCGCCAGGCGGTCCATACGGCGCTGGCCGCATACGGTTTTCGCGGCGCGTGGGTCGAGCGGGTGGTGGCCAGCCTGTCGGGCGGCGAGAAGGTGCGTCTGGCGCTCGCCTGCCTGTTCTCGCGTCCCGATCCGCCGCAGCTCCTGATCCTGGACGAGCCGACCAACCATCTCGATATCGAGGCGACCGAACTGCTCGAACAGGCGCTGCGCAGCTATGATGGTGCACTGCTGTGTATCAGCCATGACGACGCTTTCCGGGATGCGCTGGCGCTCACCGGGGAGATACGGCTCGGCGCGGATGGGGGCATGCGCTGACGGGGCGGCGAAACCGCACATCGCCATAGCCGCAGCCGGGGCCTGCTGTTATCGACGCACCGTGCTCAAGGACATGGAATTCAAGGGCAGGTGGCGCGATTATCAGGCGCGTGTCCTCGACGAAATGGACGAGCATTTCGGCGACGACCGGCTGCATGTGGTCGCTGCGCCGGGGGCGGGAAAGACCGTGCTGGGGCTGGAGATCGTGCAGCGCATCGGCAGGCCGGCGCTGATCTTCGCACCCACGATTGCCATTCGCAACCAGTGGGCAGAGCGGCTGTGCCCGCTGTTTCTCGATGCACCGCCGCCCAGGGACGCGATATCGCGCGACCTGGGCGATCTGCGCGAACTCACGCTGACGACATATCAGGCGCTCGACGCCCTGCGACGGGGCGATGCGCTGGACGCATTAATCGCACGGCTTAACGATCACGGCCCGCTCACGCTGGTTCTGGACGAGGCGCACCATTTGCGGCGCGAGTGGTGGAAATGCCTCGTGGAGCTGGCGCGCAAGCTGCGCGATGTTCGCATCGTCGCGCTCACCGCCACCCCGCCTTACGATGCCAGCTATGCCGAATGGGCACGCTACGAAGAACTATGCGGCCAGATCGATCTGGAAATCGGCATACCCGAACTGGTCCGCAACGGCGATCTGTGCCCGCACCAAGACCACCTGATACTGTCGGAACCGACGCAGGATGCGCTGGAGCTGCTGGCCCGGCGGCGCAAGGCAATCGCGGCGCTGGCGCTCGATCTGCGCAGCGACGAAAAACTGCACGACCGGCTGCTGGCGCACCCCTGGCTGACCGATCCCGACAGCCATATCGAAGCCATTCTGGACGCGCCGGAAATGCTATCGGCCACGCTCGTCCTGCTGGCCGCCGCCGGGCATCGCCTTCCCAAACCTGCGCTCGATCTGCTGGGGGTATCGGCAAAGGACGTGCCGCCACCGACGCAATTTTGGCTCGAGCGGTTTCTCGATGGGGTGTTGTTCCGGCACTCGGACAGCTTTCCGCTCGATTCCCAGCGGCACAAGGCGCTGCACAACCGGCTCACCCGCCATGGCCTGATCGAGGGGCGCAGGGTCAGGCTTCGCCAGACACGTTCGGTCCTCAGGCTGATGTCCTCAAGCCTCGGCAAGCTGGAATCCATCGTCGCGATTGCCCGCGCCGAAGCTGCAACGCTGGGTGACGATCTGCGGATGGTCGTGCTGTCCGATCATATCCGCGAGGGCGAGCTGCCCACCGATCCGGCCTCCGATTACACGCCTGCAAAGCTGGGTGTAGCACCGATTTTCGAGGTGCTGCGCCGGGCATCCATAGCGGACAACCGGCTGGGTGTGCTCACCGGGAGCCTCGTCATCGTCCCGAAAAGCGCGCGGACGGGCATCGATGCGATCATGCGCGACATGGCGCTGGACCCGGAAACGCTCCGGTTTTCCGCCCTTTCGGGTGCGCCCGGCCATCTTCGCATTGCCTGCCGCAGCGGGAGCTCAGCGATACTGGTCCGCCTTGTTACGGCGCTTTTCAGTCGGGGCGACATCCGCATTCTGGTCGGCACACAATCGCTGTTGGGAGAGGGGTGGGACGCGCCCAGCCTCAACGCGCTGGTACTGGCGAGCAATGCGGCATCCTTCATGCTGTCGAACCAGATGCGCGGGCGCGCGATACGGATCGATCCGGCGCGGCCCGACAAGGTCGCCAATATCTGGCATCTCGCCACGCTCGATCCCGCCGACGCAGAAGGCCGGGCCGGGCTTGCGTCGCGGCTGGACTGGGGCGTGCTGGACGATAACGGCGTGCCCGGCTTGTCCGATCTCGATACGGTGGCGCGCCGGTTCAAGGCCTTCGAGGGGATCGCCAATGGCAACTCGACCCTGATCGAGGACGGCGTTGCCCGGCTGGGCCTCGACCCCGCGTGGTCTGTGGCACAAGCGAACGCGCACACCTTCGCCATCGCCGCCGACCGCCCCGCGATTGCCGGGCGGTGGCGCGTTTCGCTCGGTGAAGGCAAGGCGCATGCCCGTGTGCGCGAAACCGCGGCGTCCAGCTACGCTCCGCGCGCGCTCAGTTGGTTCGACACGCTTCACGCCCTGCGCTGGAGCGTGGTGGGCAGCGCAGGGTTCGCGGCGGCGAACGAATTGCGCGGACTGGAGGCGGTCGGCGATCTAGGGCTTGTCGCGATGGGCGTTGCCGGGATGGCAACGCTCGCCAGCCTGCCCAGGCTCGCCAAGGCGGCGCGGCTGGCATGGCGCAACGGTTCGCTGGAGAAGAGCCTGACGCAGCTGACCCGGGTAACGCTTCGCGCGCTGGCGGACGCCGATATAGTCGCCCGGCACGAAGTGGATAGCGGCGCGGTCGAGATCCGCACCAGCGTGGACGGGCGCAAGGACGTCGTCCTCACCGGGGTCGGTCGGGCGACGGAACGGGCCGTGATGCAGGCGATCGCGGAAATCCTCGGGCCGGTGCAAAACCCGCGCTATCTGCTGGTGCGTTCATCGCGGCTCGGGTTGAAAACCCGCGTCGATTATCACGCTGTTCCGACAGCTCTGGGCGCGCGCAAGCAGGATGCGGAGCGTTTTGCCGAGCTGTGGCGGAAACGGATCGGGTCATCGAAATTGGTTTACACCCGCACCGCAGAAGGCCGACGGGTGTTGCTCAGGGCACGGGCGTTCTCGTTTGCCGCGGGGTTCCAGCGGGCGATCGACCGCCGCTCGGTGTGGCTCTGAACGGTGGATGCAATCGCGCGGCCGCGAAACTGCGGCGGCAACCCGACCTCAGCCGAACACCGCCACGCACTGCATCCCGTCGAGGATTTGCCGGCCATCCGCATTCCACAGCCGCAGCCTTTCCGAGGAATAGCCCGCGTCGGCATGCTGGCTCGCGGTTTCCGCCAGCCACCAGCCATCGCGCGTGGTGGGCGCAGGTTCCAGAAGGTTGAACGACCAGTTTATCGAGCTGAGCGGCCCCTGGCGCTGCATTGCGCGCATCGATCCGGGCGGCAGCACGTCGCCCATCAGGACAAGCTCGCTGATCGGGTCGATCGCCTCGCGATCCGTCAGCCTTGCCCAGCGGCGCACCACCGGCTCGCCCGGACCCTGCATTTCCTGTGCCCGGCGAATCTCGAAATTGTTCTGGATGAAAGCCGGACCTTTTCCCGCCATCGCGAGATCCGCCTCTTCGGGCGGGCCGGGCCAGTCGTTGACGGGCGCGGCCTCGTGGACGGCATTGGGTTCGCGCTCGGTCCCGAACAGCCAGAAAGCGGTCAGCGTGCATTTGCCCTCGCACCAGATTTCGCTGCGCACCTGCGCGACATTGCGGCCCTGGCGCACGATTTCGCGGCGCAGCTCGACCTCGGGGCCGGTGGGGGAAACGAAGGCCACCTGCGCGCCGCGCAGCGGCGGCAGGTCGGGGAAGGCGCGCTGGACTGCGGTGTAGGCAATCAGTGCCGAAGCGCCGCCATAAAGCGTGCGGCCCTGAAGCCAGTTGTCGAGGCCGGTGAAGGTGGTTTTCCCGCCCTCGGCGGTGATCGGATCGAGAAGGTTCGCAATGCTCATGGGGGCGGGTCATTGCCGCTATCGTGCGGTGCGTCCAGAGTGACGTTACGTAAGGTGCGACGTGGCGATTGCCTTTGTGCCAGAGAATCGCTAGTGCGCCGCTTCCCGTGCCGAGAGGCAAGGGCGAGGCCCGATGGCGGAGTGGTTACGCAGAGGACTGCAAATCCTTGCACGCCGGTTCGATTCCGGCTCGGGCCTCCACTTCTCGCTGTTCAGCGTCGAGTGCCGCTTTAGCTCAGTTGGTAGAGCACATCATTCGTAATGATGGGGTCACGTGTTCGAGTCACGTAAGCGGCACCAGCACCTCTTGCAAAATCCCGCTACGCCACTTTGTGGCACGCCATTCCGAAATCGGTTTCGAGCAGGCCGGCCACCTCGCTTGCGGCCACTGGTTTGCTGAACAGATAGCCCTGGATGTTGCGACACCCCTCGCGGCGCAGCACATCGAGCTGTTCGGTCAGTTCGACCCCTTCGGCCAGCGTTTCCATCCCCAGTGCATCGGCCAGCGTGGTGATGGCGCGGATGACCGCGTGGGCATTGCCGCCGTTCGAAAGATCTTCGACGAAACTGCGGTCGATCTTGACCTTGTCGAACGGGAACGAGCGCAGATAGCTCAACGATGAATAGCCAGTGCCGAAGTCGTCGAGCGCGATACGCACGCCCAGATCGCGCAGTCCGTGGAGCGTCGCCAGAGTTTGTTCGACGTCGGCGATAAATATGCTCTCGGTGATTTCGAGTTCGAGCCGGCTGGGCGCAAGGCCGCTGGCAGACAACGCCTGAAGGATCGTGTTTGCAAGCCCTGGATAGGCGAACTGCTTGGGGCTGATATTGACCGCGACCGAGATGTCTCCGTGCCACCGCGATGCCTGGTGGCATGCTTCGCGAACGACCCATTCGCCGATCGGCAGGATGAGCCCGGTTTCTTCGGCAAGGGGAATGAATTCCTTCGGATTGATCCGGCCACGTTCGGGATGGTTCCACCTTATCAGCGCCTCGAAGCCGGTGAGCTTTTCTTCCTTCAGGTTGTAAAGCGGCTGGAAATTGAGCTCGAAATGCCCCTCGCGCAGGGCCAGCCGCAGGTCCAGTTCCGCCTGGCGGCGCTGGCGAGCCTGCTCGTCAAGCGCAGGCTCGAAGAAATGGTAAGTCGATTTGCCCTCGCTCTTGGCCCGGTAGAGGGCGAGATCGGCATGCTTCATCAGCGTTATGCCATCGCCTCCGTCGCCCGGAGCCACGGCGATGCCGATGCTGGCGCTGCATTCGGCCTGTTGCCCGTCAAGCACGATGGTGCGCGCAAAGCACTTCTGGACGCGCTCGGCCACCACCGCCAGATTGGTATCCGGATTGAGTTCTTCGAGAAGGATTGCGAACTCGTCCCCTCCCAGTCGGGCAACCAGCGCCTCGGGAAGGTTGTGGTGCAGGTGATCGGCGACGTCGCGCAGCAGAGCATCGCCGCTGGGATGGCCCAGCGTGTCGTTGACCACCTTGAAGTTGTCGAGGTCGGCATAGATGATCAGGAGCCGCTCGCCACCCTTCATCCGCCCCAGCGCGTGGCCGAACTGTTCGACGAAAAGCCTGCGGTTGGGCAGGCCGGTCAGGTCGTCGTGCAATCCGACATGGATGATCTTGCGCTCGCGCTCGTCGATGTCACTGACCATCTGGTTGAAGCTGGTCGCAAGCCGTCCGATCTCGTCATCGGTGTCGATCTTGAGTTCGACTTCGCGGCCTTCGCCGATCAGGCGGGTCGCCTCATCGAGTTTTTGCAGCGGTCCGGTGACCGTACGGGCCACACGCCAGCTAAGCGCCACGACCAGTGCAACGCCGACGAGGGCGAGGATGACGAGCAGGTGCTGCAGCTTCGCATATTGGGCGAGCGATGTGGACAGCGAATGGCGCAGGACCAAGCGGGGCTCGAGCCCGTCCTCGAGCACGGGGAGGTTGGATACCTGATAGAGCGAACGGCTATCTGTCGTGTGTTCGAACACTTTGCCGATTGCCGCCGCCTGCATCCATTCGGGCAGCGAGCTTTCGCTCGCCACCCGGGCTTCCAGATCGATGGCGGCGAGTTGGGCCAGCCGCCCCAGCTCGGCCTTGTCGAGCGGCTGGGCGAGCACCAGCCAGCCGATAAGGTCGGGCGCCTCGATGGGCGATGCCGCTGCCAGCGAAAGCTGGTCCCCGATACGGATGATGCCGTGCTGCTGGCCCTCGTCGAGGCGATACCAGAGCGATTCCGGCGAGGAAACGCGCGCGTCGCCAGAGGCAAGCAATGTTCCATCGAGCCCGACGACGAATGCTGCATGCGTTCGCGAGCGTGCCTTCAGGCTTTCGAGCGCGCTGTCGATGGTTGGGCTGTCTTCGGTGGCGACTGCCTCGCGGAAGCCGAAATCGCGCGACAGAACGTCGGCCGAGCCGCGCATCTGCCTGGCGCGCAGATCGATGATTTCGTCGAACACCCGCGCATTTGCGGCCATGTCACGCGTCGCGCTGTCTTCGCCGAACCGGGTGAGGCCGCTTCCGGCGATGGCCACTATTGTTGCCAGCACCAGTGCGAACAGTCCCGCGTAAAGGACTGCGATGCGCAGTTTCAGCGATCCGAAACGCAGCGATTTCAGCCGTCGGATCATCGAAGCCGGACTTTCACCTTCCGCACGGTATCGCGGCCGGTAACGGACAGGCTCTGGGCCTGTTCATTCCCCGGTGCGCGCAGGCGCGGATGCCAGACCGTGAGCTTTGCACCACCCGACGGCGGCGAGCCGAGGTCGGCGTAGCCGTTATGATCGGTCTTGGCCGCGAACGGGGTATCGGTGATACGGATGTAGCCGCGCATATCGTCGTGGATGTTGCAACCCAGTTTGACGCTTCCGGCAATAGGAAAGTCCTGCGTGCGCGATTGATCGCGGCCGTAAAGGTCGATCTCGAAGCGGGCGGGCTTGGAAAAACTATAGACGGAATGGCGAACCTTATCGAGGTTGGGAAAAGCCACCCTGCTGCCGCGTGCCACAATCAGAGTTCCAGGGACGAACTGCTCGTTGCGCTGGGCCATTGCCATACGCCACGGGAAGCGGATGGCCCCCGACCACCCGCCGGCCGGCATCAGCTCCACCACCGCATCGCGCACCGGCACGCCATTCTCGTCTGTCACCTGGATGCGCATATTGGCCGGCGAGGCGGCCTTCACCGTAAAACCGGCGAGTCCGAGTGCGAGTGCAGCCAGAAATATCCAGTGGAGTCTCATGCCCCGCCACTAGGCGCGAGGCATTAAGAAAGCGTCGCGGCGCTTTTAAGCGGCTTTTAACCATGGCCACCTAGTGGCCGCGTAATGCGCAGCACAATTCCATGGGCCGTTGGTGTCGCCGCCATGTCGGCTCCGGCATCCGCTTTGGCGGACGAAATCGGATGGTTCGAGGGGGACAAACTGGTCCTTACCAACGGGGTTACCACCATTGAGGGAACCAGCGGGGGCGGGATCGCCACTTGGGCCACGATTGCCGGTCGCGAACTGGATCGCGGGATCGGGGTCTCGGGCCACGTGACCATCATCGAGCTGCCCGATTACGGCTGGCAAAGCCACGGTGTCTCGCTCGGGATCATGAACCGGGTCGAGCTTTCCTATGCGCGGCAGAATTTCGACACGCGCGATGTCGGGGCGGCGCTCGGGATCGGGCAGGGTTACAGGCTCAACCAGGACGTATTCGGGGCCAAGCTGCGGCTGTTCGGCGATGTTGTGTACGGCCAGCCGATGCTGCCTCAGGTCAGCGTCGGCGTGGAGCACAAGCGTAATCTCGACGGGCCGATAGCCCTCGCCGTTGGCGCTGCGGACGATCGGGGGACCGACTACACGCTGAGCGCGACCAAGCTGTTCCTCGCGCACAGCCTGCTGGTCAACGCAACGGCCCGTTACACCGAAGCGAACCAGAACGGATTGCTCGGTTTCGGCAGCGCGGCAGGGGAAGGGCACTCGCTCCAGTTCGAAGGCTCGCTTGCATATCAGCTGTCGCGCCGGGCAGTGATTGGTGCGGAAATTCGGACCAAGCCCGACAATCTCGGCTTGGGCGAGGACGACTGGTTCGACCTTTTCGCCGCCTATGCGGTGACCGACAATGTCACCGTGACGGCGGCCTATGCCGATCTGGGATCGATCGCGACCTTCGAGAACCAGCGCGGCGCGTTTCTCTCGGCCCAGCTCGCTTTTTGAGGATACCGACATGCTGACGACCACCCTGTATGCCCTGCTCCTCCTGCAGCAGACACCTGCCGAAGGCGTCGATTGGGACAAGGAGTTCGGAGTGGAGGAGCGGGTGCGCGACCCGCAAACCGGCGAATTCCCGGTCGAACCGTATGAACAGAACAATGCGAACGCTGGGGCGGAGCCATTCGAGGGGGAGCGGCTTGCCGCTGCCTTTGGCGGCCAGCAGGGCATTCGCAGGATTGCCGAGCGCACGGTCGACCTGAGCGAAGCGGATCCGAGGATTTCCGATATTTTCGTCGCGCACGACATGGTGAGGCTCAAGCGGACGCTGGGCGAGCAATTCTGTTACCTGCTTGGCGCGAACTGCGATTACACCGGGCGCGACATGCGGACCGCGCATGACGCGATGGGGTTGACGAAAGCCGACCTCAACGCGCTGGTCGAAAACCTCCAGCGGGCGATGCGCGAGGCCGGGGTTCCCTTCGCAGCACAGAACCGGCTGTTGTCAAAACTGGCCCCGATGTCTCGCGACGTGATCGAGCGTTAGGGGCGCACCGGCAGGCTCCGATTGTCGTTGCCGAGCGTGTCCAATCCGGCCCGCGCCGGTCCCCTAGCCATCCGATGTGTGATCCTGTGGTGAAGGTCGCAATTCCTGCCCCCAGTTCACGCCATCGCGGTGGCTTATGGACAGGTTTTGCCCGACCAGATTGTCGGGGGCTTCGAGGATTTGCGCCGCGCTTTCGTCGGTCACGTCGATGCGGGCGATGGCGCGGCCATCGGCATTGCGCGCAATGACATAGGCGCTGACAGGTCCGTCTTTGCCGTGGATTACCGTAAAGGCTTCGACCTGCGCTTCGCAATCTTCGTCCAGCAACGCGATTTCCGCGCCCTCGTCGATCATGCGCTGGGACGCCGCATTGTCGGCGGGTGACCAGCTTTCGGGCGCGCGGGTCGAGTATATCCCGACCGATTCCTTGCTGAGGAAACCGCCATTGGCGAGCACGAGCCCGTAAGAGCCGCGATCCTTGCGCAAGGTTTCGACCATGCTGGCAATCGCATGGGTGGAATAATTGTTGCCCGGCCCGCCGAAGAAGGGGAGGCCGCCCGTCACGGTCATGGAATCGACAAGTGGATCGACGCCGAGATATTCCGCGGCCAGCATAGGGACGATGGGAAAGCAGCTGTAGAGATCGCGGTGCGTGATCGCCGCGCTTTCGAGCCCCGACATTTCGAGCGCCTGTGCCAGAGCCAGCTTCGTCGCGGCGGAATGCGCAAGATCGGGGCGCTGCGAGACAAGCTTGTCCTTGATGGCCGAGTGGCCGTGAAGGAAGACCATCTTGTCGTCCGCGATGCCCAGCGCGCGTGCCTTGCCGGCCGTGGTCAGGACCAGCGCTGCCGACTGGTTCACCGCATCTTGCGCCACATGCCATTTCAGCAACGGGTCGCAGATCGGATAATTTGCTCTGGATGGCGTCGCGATAAATTCGGCATCCAGCGCCTTGGGAAACTGGGCATAGGCATTGCCCGCAGCGACTTCGGAAAAGCGTGCGAACACCTTGCCCGCAAGATCGCGCCAGGCGCGCGTGGTCAGGCCCTTGCGCGCGCGCCAGGCCTGTTCCTGCGCCGCATAGACCTGTGGCGGCATGCCAAGGCCGTTGGTCAGTTCGTATT
Organism: Qipengyuania sp.; assembly: GCA_048268145.1. GTDB lineage: Bacteria > Pseudomonadota > Alphaproteobacteria > Sphingomonadales > Sphingomonadaceae > Qipengyuania. The sequence goes on from JBLWWC010000001.1 coordinate 198,393, forward strand.
TCGAAAGCAGCGCATCGCCCTTGCCGCGATCTTCGACCGGCCCGTCGCGATCATCCGCCCAGTCGAGTGCATGCCCGTTCTTCATCGCCGCCTTCATTGCGCCGGTCACTTCGCCGCCAGCAATAATCGCGACCTCGCATTCGCCTTTGGAAAGCGCAGCGGCCAGTTCGTTGACCATCGCTTGCGGCTGGTCGCCCCCGACGACGGAATAGATCACGCGTCGCGGTTTCAGATCGGTTTCGGCCATAACGGCGCGCGGCAGGTTCCTGATCGTGCCGAATGGCGTGACCGGCCTGCCGAGAGAATCCGGGAAGGTGCGGATAAACGCCGCACAATCGATGGCCTGCTCCACCCCCGCGCTCCCCGTATCCTCGATCGCCCGCGCCATTGCGGTGCGGATCATGGCGAGCGGGTGCGGCGCTTCGGCCGGGTCGCGCCCGTTCCAATGGTCGACCGCCTGGCCAACCCCGATAATGACCGGGAAACTATCGGTGCGGGTATCCATCGGTTGCTTGTCTCCAGCTTGTTCGTCTGGTGTCAGCGTGGCTTGAAGGGAAGCGGGCGGCAACTGCCGATATTGTTCGTCCCCGCGAGGGTTTGCTTCGATGACGGGAGCGATTTCCCGATCTTTCGCGACTGGACGGTTGCCCAATCGTGCCAGGCTGAGGAGAAGAAGAGCGTATGCCCATGCCGCTTCCCACCGCTGCACTGATGGCGTCGTTTCTGGCGCTCATTCTGACCACGTTCCTGGCGCTTGCGCCATCGAAGTGCCGGATTGCCAATGGGCTGCTTGCCGGTTTCCTTCTGCTGACCGTCATCGATATCAGCGCTTGGTTTGCGGGCAGCTGGTGGGGAGGCCACCCGCGGATCGCCGACCTTCGGCCAGCCTTGGCTGCGCTCCAGATGCCGCTGTTTGCCGGTTTCTTCCTGTTTTACCTGAGGCCCGAACGGGGGCTGCGGCGGATGGATGCCCTGCATTTGCTGCCCGCTACCGTCCTTCTGGCGATGGCGATGGTCGGATATCGCCTGCCGGCGCTGCGGATCTTTCTTGAGATTCAATATCTTGGATATACGGGCTTTGCGGCCATGCTGCTGTGGGATGTGCGGCGCGCGCTGAAGGGGCATCTGGATAAAGTCTCGGCGAGCTGGCGGTTGCTGGCGCTGCTTCTGTGCGCCTCGATTGTGGCCCACGGCTTTTCGGTTCTTCGCTGGCTATCCGCTGGTGCGCAAACTGCCGACACCATCGAATTGCTCCAGCTCGTGGCGGCCCTGATCGTCGGGGCGATCCTGACCGCTATCGCGTTCTGTGCGCTTTTTGCTCCGGGCCTGTTCAGGGGAGCGGACAGACCGCTTGTCGCCGCGACAAGGTTCGCGTCGAACAAAACTGCGGAGGACGATGTTCGGCTGGCGCAGTATATGGACACCCACCGCCCCTATCTCGACCCGGAACTGTCGCTGTCGCGGCTGGCGCGCAAGAGCGGGATTTCTGCGCGGGAGCTGTCCGAACTGATCAACCGGCATCACGCAGTGCATTTCTTCGATTTCATCAATCGCTATCGGATCGACCATGCCAAGCATCTGCTCACCGAAACCGACGATGGCATTGCCGACATTCTCTTTGCCGCCGGGTTCAACACCAAATCTTCGTTCTACACCGCGTTTCGCAAGCACACGGGAATGACGCCGTCGGCTTATCGTCGGCAGCATGGGACATCATCGGTCCGACTTCGCGAAACCGGACGCGTCTAACGCCTCGATCCGGCAGTGGATGGCAGGTCATCCCCTGTCCGGAGCAACACTGCCCATGCCACGTTTCCTCCACCGCCTTGCTGCCTGCCTGGCAGGTCTTCTCGCCGCTGCCCCGCTCGCCGCCCATCAACCTGACTGGGCATCGGTCGACAGCATGGTCGCGCAATATGAGCGCGAAGATGGACCCGGGATCAGCGTTGCGATCTCGATGAACGGTGAACCTGTCTACCAGAGGTGGGCGGGACTGGCGGATATCGAACAGGGCGCGGCGATCGATGCGGACACCCGGTTCCAGATTGCATCGATCAGCAAACAGTTCACCGCTTTCGCCATTATGGTGCTGATCGATGAGGGCAAGCTGTCGTTCGATCAGGACATTCGCACCGTGATCCCCGAGCTGGCGGTGCGGCAAACACCGATAAAGGTCGGCCATCTGCTCGAGCATACCGGTGGACTGCGCGAGGTGAACACGCTGCTTGAACTCACAGGTTCGACCAACTCCAGCCCGGTCGTGCCCGCACAGTCGCTGGATCTCATCTATCGGCAACAAGACGTCAATTTTCCAGCCGGCGCGCGGCAGGAATACAGCAATACGGGTTATCAATTGCTGGCCGAGATCGTTGCCCGGGTGTCCGGCATGCCCTTTGCCGAATTCATCCAGAAGCGGATTTTCGACCCGGCGGGGATGACCCGCAGCCTTGTGCGAACCGATCCGTTCGAGGTTATCCACCATCTGGCCGAAAGCTATCGTTTGGTAGGAAACGGGTTTGCGAACGCGCAATCGCTTGCGGCGAGCTATGGGTCTACGGGGATCGTTTCGACGCCTTCAGACCTGTTGCGCTGGGCGGATGCGCTGGAGAGTGGCCGCCTCGCATCGCCGCGCGTCGCCAGGATGATGGAGGCGCGCGCTTTTCTTCCCGATGGCCGCCGTGCGATTGCCACCAATGGCCAGGAATATCGCAGCTACCGCGGCGTCGATACCTGGTCGCATGGTGGGACCGAGGGTGGGTTTCGCAGCTTCCTGTTGCGCATACCCGGCGAGAGAGTGACGATCGCCGTCATGGGAAATCGTGCGGATTTCAAGAAAGCGGCCTTCGCCTTCGACCTCGCCGATATCGTCCTGGCCGATAGCCTCGAGCCCGCGCCGGTGAGGCCGTTCGTCCCTGAAAAAGGCGCGGCTCTGGATCACTATGTCGGTGACTACGAACTGTATGCCGGGGTCGTGTTCTCTGTCAGGAGGAGCGGTGACGACCTGACCTTCGCCACTTTCGGCAAGGATGGGGGCACGCCGGTGGAGCAGGTGGGCAAGGGCATCTTCCTGCTCAATCCAGTGGCTGAGCTCAGAATGGAGTTCCATGACTTTGCCAGTGGCAAGGCGAGCGAGATGCGCTGGCAGATCAGCGAGGACGGATATCTGGTCGCCCCGCGCGTCGAGATGGAACCCGTGCAGGAAACGATATTTCGGCCCGGGGCAATTGTCGGACGCTTCTACAGCGAGGAGTTGCAGCAAGTTGCCACCCTGTCCGGTGAGCGCGAGGGACTGTCGCTGCGCATGGGAAGCGGCGCGTCCAGTGTTTTGGAGCAATATCAGCCCGATATCTTCAGGCCGCTGAGCGGCGGCAAGGCGCAGCAGATCAGGATGATCCGCGATGCGACAGGCACGGTCCAGAAGATACTTTTATCCGCGCCGCTTGCCCGCGATATCGCCTACCGCCGGATAGAGCCGGTGGGTGGCGACCATTAGACAGCGATCGCTGCCCACTCGGCGCATGACGCGCGCAGTCATCTCGCGGCGGTTTTGCGGGTGTCCCGTTTTTCCGGTTCGCGATAGGTCATCGCATTGGCGGCGCCCTCTGGCAGATCGATCTCTGCCGTATCCAGCGCACCGGCATGTGTGCCGAGGCCGATTTCATAGCGACCCGGACGCACGCGATAATGGCCGTCTTCGAAAAAGTCGCCGAGTTGGGCGTGCCCGATCTCGAATTGCGCCACCCTGCTTTCGCCGGGTTCAAGATAGAGGCGGCGCGCGCCCTTGTACCTGAACGGGAGGCTGTCACCGTCGGGGCTTGCCGACCGGATATAGAGCTGGACGGTTTCGGTCGCCGGAATATCGCCCAGATTGCGCACCTTGATCTGGGCGAAAATCCGGTCTGCGCCGAGTTCCACCGACAGGTCCGACCATGCCATGGCGCAATAACCAAGGCCGAAGCCGAAAGGTAAGACGGGTTCTCCCCGGCCGAGCGCCATGGCGGTCGGCAGGCGGCCCGCGGGGCTACTCTTGCCCGACAGGATATCGCCCAGCGCCTCGATCATGCCGGGCAGTTCCTGCCATGCCAGAAGAACGGACGGGAGGTGCGGTGAAAGCGCGCCGAACTGGACCGGGCCGGACGTCGCCAGCACGATGATGATGCGAGGATTGGCCGATGTGAGCGATCGCAGCAGCATCTGCGTGGCGGGGCTCGGTTGCGGCCAGCTGTCGAGATCGCCCGGCGGGTCGAAATCCGTGTCGGTCAGCATGACGACAACGGTCCCGGCCCGGCGCGCCGCATCGCTCGCCATGCCGATGGCCAGCATGTCGACCTCTTCCTGCCTCGTTTCGGTGTTGGCGGCATGGCCCAGCGCGAGCCCCCGGACGTGGCGATGGCGCATGCCTGCAAAGGCCAGCGCATCGCGCAAGGGCTGCTGCGCCCCGCCGTCATGCCCGCTTACCACGAGCAGTTCGCCTGAATCGACGGACAGGGGGAGAAGGGATTGGCTGTTCCTGAGCAGCACCATCGCATTGCGCGCCAGGCGACCGGTCTTGTACGAGCTGTCTGCTGGAGGTTCGCCAGGCGAGTGTTCGAGCCGGGTAAAGGGATCGCGGAACAGGCCCAGATCGTATTTCGTGCCAAGCACCCGGCGCACAGCGTCGTCGATCCGCGCTTCGCTCAGCTCCCCCTTTGCGATCGCCACGCGGGCCCGTTCCGCCGCGAGGAACGGGAGGGTGCGGCTGTCGGCCATGACATGGCCCTGAAGAATTTTCTGGAAGGCTTGCCACTCATTGACCGCGATCCCGGCGAACCCTTTGAGGATGCCGCGCCTGGCAAGGCGTTCGACCGTGCCGGCAGCAAGGCCGCTGATCGAGGCGCTTTGCAAGCCATATCTTTGCGCCTCATAGGCCGCATTCTTGAGGAAGATCATCGGCACATCGCGGTCGGGATGCTGTTCGAGTTCTTCGCAATCGAGGCAGGCGAGCACGCTGGCATTGCTGTCCAGCCCTGCCTCCTGCATGCCTGCGCCGATGGCGGTGGCGATCTGCGCGGCATGCAGTGGATCGCTGCCGAGCGTGGTTTCAGGCGCGAGATCGTGGTTCGGGTAAAGCAGACGCGCATGAGGGCCATGGACCCAGTTGATGCCCTGACGGCTGGCGGAGGCGGCAAGTGAGGCCCCATAGGCGCGCAGGGCATCGAAATCCCAGCTGGCGGCCAGTGCCAGCTTTGCAGGCACGGTCCCTGCGCTGCAATGCGCGAAATCGCGCGCGAACAGCAGGGGGATGCCGAGGCGGGATTGTTCGACGGCATGGGTCTGAAGGGCAACGCATTCCTCGCGCCCTACCGTGCCCTTCACCGCGCTGACGCCGCCCATACGAATGAGGCGCGAAAGGTTGGCGTGGGTGGTGACCATATGATCGTTGCCCGGGCGGCGATCGTCGAGGTCGAACAGCGCGACCTGGCCTAGCTTTTCCTCCAGCGTCATGTAGGAGAGCAGGTCGTCGATGAAACGACTGCGTTCGAGCTGGCGTTGCGTGACGCTCTCCGTCACGCTGTCGGCTTTACCGCGCGCGGCGGAGTCCCTGTAATGTGGAGCGTGGGCCCCATCGTCTTTCCCTTCGCCTGCGTGCGGGTGAATTTGGACACTCCGCTGCGGCAGTCATACCTGATCCGTCCAAAGCCGTTTGTGCGGTCGATACGTAAAAATTCCGTTTCATTTCAATTGGGGAAACGTCCGCGCCTTCCCCTGATCCTTGGTCACGCGGGGGAGACGCCGGTTGCGTCGCGCATATCGGCAAAACTTAGCCATCGCCCGGCAGGCGCTTCAATAGTCAGTAATACGGACCTGAAGCTTCGCGCATGGAGGCGAAGGCCCATTTCACCACCGCATTTACAGATATAAAAATATCTTTATATCGTGGGCGTCATGCGGATTGAACCGACCTTTCGCGCTCTTGCCGATGAAACGCGGCTGCGCATTTTGCGCCTGCTCGGCTCGATGGAGCTGGCGGTGGGCGAACTGGCGCAGGTGCTCGGCCAGAGCCAGCCGCGCGTCTCGCGCCATGTCGGTATTCTGTGCGATGCCGGATTGACGGAGCGGCGGCGTGAAGGCAGCTGGGTGTTCCTGCGCGCCCGGTCCGGCGCGGGCGGGGAGGGGCAGATCGCCGCCAATATCGCCGCTCTGCTGGCCCGCGCTGAAGACGCCGATCCCGAATTCGGCGCGCTGTGCAGCGGCGACCGCCAGCGATTGAGTGACATCCGCGCCGCGCGTGAGGCGCAGGCCCAGGCGTATTTTTCGGAACACGCAGAAGACTGGGACGAACTGCGCCGTCTCCACAGCTCCGATGACGAGGTCGAAGCCGCATTGGCCCAAGCGCTGGGTCCGCAACCGCTTGGTCGCCTGCTCGACATCGGCACTGGGACAGGCCGGATGGCCGAACTGTTTGCGGCGCGGGCGGATCATATCGTTGCGCTCGACAAGAGCCTGGCGATGCTGCGTGTTGCGCGTGCCAAGCTGCAGCACCTGCCCACGGAACGAGTGGAACTGGTGCAGGGCGATTTCGCCAGCCTGCCCTTTGCCGCTGCCTCGTTCGACACCGTGTTGTTTCACCAGGTGCTGCATTTCGCCCAGTCGCCGGCCAATGTGCTTGCCGAGGCTGCGCGGGTCACGCGCGCTGGCGGGCGGATCGCCATCGTCGATTTTGCGCCTCACGCAAACGAGGAACTGCGCGAACGGTACGCCCATGCGCGGCTCGGCTTTGCCGATGAACAAATGCACAGCCTGCTGGCGGAAGCCGGCTTCACCCCGTTTTCCCCCCACACGCTCGACGATGGCGAACTGATCGTGAAGATCTGGACGGGCGAGCGCCGCGAAGAATCGAAAAGGGCAACACCTTGAACCCGACAATGGACCAGATGCGCGAGGCTCAGCTCGCGCTGGAAAGCCCGCTTTTTTCAGGGCTGGCAGGCGATATCGACATTTCGTTCGAATTCTTCCCGCCGAAGACGGAAAAGATGGGCGAAACGCTGGCCAAGAGCGTGCGCGCGCTCGCCCCGCTCGGGCCGCGTTTCGTTTCGGTCACCTATGGCGCGGGCGGATCCACGCGTGAGCGCACGCATGAACAGGTCGTGCGCATCCACAACGAACTCGGCATTCCCGCCGCTGCCCACCTCACCTGCGTCGCCGCAACCCGCGAAGAGGTGGACGAGGTGGCGCGCCATTACTGGGAAAGCGGCATTCGCCATATCGTCGCCCTGCGCGGCGATCCGCCCGACGGCAGCAGCACTTATACGCCGCATCCGGGCGGCTATGCCAATGCGGTGGAACTGATCGCGGGCCTCAAACAGGTTGCCGATTTCGAGATTTCGGTCGGGGCCTATCCCGAGGTCCACCCCGACAGCGCCGATGCCGAAGCCGATCTCGACAACCTCAAGGCGAAATTCGACGCCGGGGCGACGCGCGCCATCACGCAGTTCTTCTTCGAGCCGGAATGCTTCTTCCGCTTCCGCGACCGGGTGCAGGCGCGCGGGATCGAGGGCGAAATCGTGCCCGGCATCATGCCGGTGATGAGCTTTGCCGCGGTCCAGCGCATGTCCGGCCTGTGCGGCACGGCGATCCCTGCCTGGATGGAAGGGCTGTTCGAAGGGCTCGACGACCGGCCCGAAGCGCGCCAGCTCGTTTCCGCCACCATCGCCGCCGAATTGTGCCGCCGCCTTTATGCAGGCGGGGTTCGCCAGTTCCATTTCTACACCCTCAACCGCGCCGAACTGAGCTATGCCATCTGCCATATGCTCGGCCTGCGCCCGAAGGCCTGATCCATGTCGAAAAGAGCGGAATTCGAAGCTGCCGCCGCGCAGCGCATCCTGATCAAGGACGGCCCCTATGGCACGGCGATCCAGCGCGCCGGGCTGTCGGCGGAAGATTATGCCGCCGGGACCGACCTGACCGACGAGCAGAAGGGCAATAACGATCTCGTCAACCTGACCCAGCCGCAGGTGATCCGCAAAATCTGCGACAGCTATATCGCTGCAGGCGCGCATATTCTGGCGACCAACACCTTCAACGCCAACCGCATTAGCCAGGCCGATTACGGTGCGGAAAATCTGGTGCACGAAATCAACGTGTCCGCAGCGCGCATCATACGCGAGGCGGTGGACGAGGCCAGCGCTAAGGATGGCATTCCCCGTTTCGTGGCGGGCGCGGTGGGGCCGACCAACAAGACGCTGTCGCTGTCGCCCGATGTCGAAGACCCCGGATTTCGTGAAGTGACTTTCGACGAGATCGTGGCGGTCTATGTCGAACAATGCCGCGCGCTGGTCGAGGGCGGGGCGGATTTCATTCTCATTGAAACCGTGTTCGACACACTTAATTGCAAGGCGGGTATCATGGCCGGCAAACAGCTAGAGCGGGAGCTGGAGCGCGACATTCCGCTGATGCTCTCGCTCACGCTGACGGACCTTTCGGGCCGCAATCTGTCGGGCCATACGGTGGAGGCGTTCTGGTACACGGTGCGCCATGCGCGGCCCCTGACCATCGGCCTCAATTGCAGCTTCGGCGCCGAGCAGCTGCGCCCGCATGTCCAGCTGCTGTCCGACATCGCCGATACCTGGCTGATGGCCTATCCGAATGCGGGCCTGCCCAACGATCTGGGCGAATATGACGAGTTGCCGGAAACAACCGCCGCATTGACGCGGATCTGGGCGGAAAATGGCCGGGTGAACGCGTTGGGCGGATGCTGCGGTTCGACGCCCGAACACATCGCCGCGATGGCCAGAGCAGTGGATGGTATCGCCCCGCGCGAAGTGCCCGGCGGCGACCAGAAGATGCGCCTTGCCGGGCTGGAGCCGTTCACGGTGGCGGCATGAGCGCGTCTTCGGCCAATGGTGCGATCATTCGCGAAGCGGGGGCGGACGATGCCGCGCGCCTGTCGCTGATTTCGAACGCGACATTTCTCGAAACTTTCGCAGGCATGATTTCGGGCGATGCGCTGGTCGCGCATTGCATCGAGAAGCACGATCCAGACTATCTGACCCAGCTCATGGCCAAGGGCGCACGTGCCTGGCTGGCGGAGGTGGACGGTGCGCCGGTGGGCTATGCGCTGATCAATGCGCCCGAACTCGACGCGGCGCAGCCCGGCGATGTGGAACTGAAGAAGATATATCTCCTCTCGCGCTTCCACGGATCGGGCGTTGCGCGCGACCTGTTTGCCCATGCGCTGGCGGGTGCGGCGGGGCATGACCGCCTGCTGCTGGGCGTCAAGGACGACAACCACCGGGCCATCGCCTTTTATACCAAGCAGGGTTTCCACCAGATCGCCACGCGCCGCTTCGATGTCGGCGGAACCCTTTATGACGATGTCGTGCTGGCGCGCGCCATCGAGCGGACCTGACACAATGACCGATCTTTCCACCGCCCGTTTCGTCAATATCGGCGAGCGTACCAACGTCACCGGTTCCGCCCGGTTCAAGAAGCTCATCATGGCGGACGATTATGAAACCGCCGTCGAGGTCGCGCGCGACCAGGTCGAAAACGGCGCGCAGGTGATCGACGTCAATATGGACGAAGGCCTGCTCGACGCCGAAAAGGCGATGACCACCTTCCTCAAACTGATCGCCGCCGAACCCGATATCGCCCGCGTGCCGGTGATGATCGACAGTTCCAAATGGGGCGTGATCGAAGCCGGGCTTAAATGCGTGTCCGGCAAGCCCATCGTCAATTCGATCAGCATGAAAGAGGGCGAAGAGGAATTTCTCGCCCACGCCCGGAAGTGCATGGATTATGGCGCGGCGGCCGTGGTCATGGCCTTCGACGAGACGGGGCAGGCCGACACCAAGGCGCGCAAGGTGGAAATTTGCACCCGCGCCTACGAGCTGCTGACGGGGATCGGTTTCCCGCCCGAAGACATCATCTTCGATCCCAACATCTTCGCCGTGGCGACGGGGATCGAGGAGCATGACCGCTATGGCCTCGACTTCATCGAGGCGGTGGCGGAGATCAAGGCGGCATGCCCGCATGCCAAGACATCGGGCGGCCTGTCCAACCTCTCCTTCAGCTTCCGCGGCAACGAGACGGTGCGCCGCGCGATGCACTCTGTGTTCCTCTATCACGTCATCCCCGCCGGGCTCGACATGGCCATCGTCAATGCGGGCCAGCTCGACGTGTACGACCAGATCGACCCGGAACTGCGTGAGGCGTGCGAGGATGTGATCCTGATGCGCCGTGCAGATGCCACCGAACGGCTGATCGATCTTGCCGAAAGCTACAAGGGCAAGAGCGCGGCAGACGAGAAGGCGGCGGAGGAATGGCGCGGCTGGGAAGTCAAGCGCAGGCTGGAACACGCGCTGGTCAAGGGCATCGACGCGCATGTCGTCGCGGACACGGAAGAGGCGCGACTGGAGATCGCCGAACAGGGCGGGCGGCCAATCGAGGTGATCGAAGGCCCGCTGATGGACGGCATGAATGTGGTTGGCGACCTGTTCGGCAGTGGCAAGATGTTCCTGCCCCAGGTCGTCAAATCCGCCCGCGTGATGAAGAAGGCCGTGGCCCACCTCATCCCCTTTATCGAGGCCGAAAAGGAAGCGAGCGGGCTTGCCGATCAATCCAAGGGCAAGATCGTGATGGCGACCGTGAAGGGCGATGTGCACGATATCGGCAAGAATATCGTCGGCGTGGTGCTGCAATGCAATGGCTATGAGGTCATCGACCTTGGCGTGATGGTCCCGTGGTCGAAGATCCTCGCCGCCGCGAACGAGAACGAGGCCGACATGATCGGTCTGTCCGGCCTCATCACCCCTTCGCTCGACGAAATGGTTACCGTGGCAGAAGAGATGAAGACCGCGGAAATGACCATGCCTCTGCTGATCGGAGGGGCGACCACCAGCAAGGTGCATACCGCCTTGCGGATCGACCCGGCCTATCCCGGCCCGGTGATCCATGTGCTCGATGCGAGCCGCGCGGTGGGCGTTGCCAGCCGCCTGCTGTCCGACACCCAGCGCGATGGCTTCGTGGAGGACACGGCCAGCGAATACGTGAAGGTGCGTGAAGCACGGGCGGGCAAGTCGCCCAGCGTGCTGCTTAGCCTGGAGGAAGCGCGGGCCAATTATTACGATGCTTATCTGAGCGACAAGCCCGCGCCGCCCCTGCAACCGGGCGTGCACGCCTTCGACGACTGGTCGCTGGCGGATCTGCGTGATTACATCGACTGGACGCCGTTTTTCCGCGCCTGGGAATTGCACGGGACCTACCCCAAGATCCTGGACGACGAAGTGGTCGGCGAAACCGCGCAGCAGCTTTTCGCCGATGCCAACGCCATGCTCGACAGGATTATCGCGGAGAAATGGCTGACGGCGAAAGGCGTTGTGGGGTTCTGGCCCTGCGCGCGCGACGGGGACGATGTCACGATCCACGATGCAGAAGGTGAAACGCACACCGTCCTGCCCTTCCTGCGCCAGCAGGTGAAGAAATCGCGCGACCGCGCCAATATGTGCCTGGCGGACTTCATCGATCCGGCGGGCGACTGGATCGGCGGTTTCGCTGTCGGCATCCACGGGATCGAGGACCATTCCAAGCGCTTCCTCGCCGACAAGGACGATTATTCCGACATCCTTTTAAAGGCACTGGCGGACCGTTTTGCCGAAGCGTTTGCCGAGCGGCTGCACCTGCATGTCCGCACCGATCTGTGGGGCTATGCGCCGGGCGAACAGCTCACTAACGAAGCGCTCATCAAGGAAGAATATCGCGGCATTCGGCCTGCGCCCGGCTATCCCGCCTGCCCGGACCATTCGCTCAAGCCAATCCTGTTCGATCTGCTCGATGCGGAAAAGCACACGGGGCTGACGCTGACGGAAAACTTCGCCATGTATCCCACCGCCGCCGTCAGCGGGTTCTATTTCGGCCACCCGGAGGCGGAGTATTTCGGCGTGGCACGCATCGGGCGCGACCAGCTGGAAGATTACGCGGCGCGGCGCGGTGTGGATATCGCCACGGCAGAGCGTTGGCTGCGCCCGAATCTCGATTGACCAGCCGCGCGCGATAGAGCAGGGAAACGCCGTCACCCGCAGGAGCGATTCTGCGGCGCGATGCGCGGGAGAGATCGCTGGCGGGCAACCGTTGGCGGCGCCGAAGGAGCAACCGCCCCGGAAACTCTCAGGCCCCCGGACCGCGCAAAGTCGACACTCTGGAAAGCGCATGCCGGTTTTGCGGTATGCCACCGAAGGGGAAGGCCGGTCGCTCGTTACAGGGTGATGCGGGCTAAGCTCTCAGGTTTCCCGACAGAGGGGGCATGAAACAGGCGCTCCGGCTGTCGGGGCGTCGTCATGCCGACGGGAACCCGATGAGCGATACCGATACAATCGAAAAGCTGCCGCTGGACGCCTGGCATCACATGCACGGCGCGCGGATGGTCCCGTTTGCGGGCTATGAAATGCCGATCCAGTATAGTGGGCCGAACGGCGGTATCGTCACCGAACACACCTGGACGCGCGAGCAGGCGAGCCTGTTCGATGTGTCGCATATGGGCCAGCTGATGGTGACCGGCGAAGGCGCGGCGCAGGCGCTGGAGGCGCTGGTTCCCGGCGCCATCGCCAGCCTCAAGCCGGGGCGCGTGCGCTATACGCTGCTGCTCAACGAAGAAGGCGGCGTGCTGGATGATCTGATGGTCACCAACGTCACCGAATGGATCGCCCCGGTCGAGGATGACGAGGGCAATACGCTCGAGGAAGGCCGTTGGGGCGAAGAGGCGTTCTACCTCGTGGTGAACGGCGCAACCAAATGGGACGACATCGCCCACCTGCGCGAGCACCTGCCCGATGAAATCACGCTGACGCATATGGAAGATCAGGCGCTGATCGCGCTGCAGGGCCCCAAGGCCGCAGGTGCGCTGGGCCGGGTGATGCGCGGCGTGCCCGACGATCTCGTCTTCATGCAGTCGCTGACCTACGATTTCGGTGAATTGCCCCTGCGCATCAGCCGCGCGGGCTATACCGGGGAAGACGGCTTCGAAATCTCCGTTCCCGCCGACCAGGTGGAACAGCTCGCCAACCGGCTCATGGCGGAGGCGGAAATCCGTCCCGCAGGGCTGGGCGCGCGCGATTCGCTGCGGCTGGAAGCGGGCCTGCCGCTCTATGGCCATGACATGGATGCCGAGCGCGATCCGGTTAGCGCCGATCTCACCTTTGCGCTGACAAAGAAACGCCGCGAAACCGGCGGCTGGATGGGCCATGCGCCGCTTGCCGCGATCCTGGCCGATGGCCCGCGCGAAAAGCGCGTCGGCCTCGTCCTCGAAGGGCGGCTGCCCGCGCGCGAAGGCGCAGAGGTCTTTGCAGGCGACGAGCAGGTCGGCGTGGTCACCAGCGGCGGCTTCTCGCCCACGCTCGGCCACCCCATCGCCATGGCTTATGTGCCGGCGGAACATGCCGCCGAGGGAACCGAACTGGAAGTCGCGGTTCGTAACAAGAGATTGCCCGCGAAGGTCGCACCCATGCCCTTCGTCCCACATCGCTATTACAGAGGGAGCTGACCTGATGGCCCGTTATTTCACCGACGAACATGAATGGCTCGATATCGAAGGCGATACCGCCACGGTCGGCATCACCGACTTCGCACAGGGCCAGCTGGGCGACATCGTCTTTGTCGAATTGCCCGAAGTCGGCAGCGTCATCGATCAGGGCAAAGACGCCGCCGTGGTCGAAAGCGTCAAGGCCGCGAGTGACGTCTATGCGCCGATCAGCGGCGAGATCGTCGAAGCCAATGCCGCGCTGGAAGAAGATCCGGCGCTGGTCAACAGCTCGCCCGAGGAAGACGGCTGGTTCTTCAAGATGACCATTGGCGACAAGTCCCAGCTCGACGGGATGATGGACGAAGCCGCCTACAAGAGCTTCTGCGACGGGCTCTAGGGATTGAGCCCCAGCGCAGGCTGGGGCCTCCTTCGGGCAAGTGCCACACTGCATGAGGTCCCAGCCTTCGCTGGGACACACAAGGGATCGAAATGCGCTATCTACCCCTGACCGATACCGACCGTTCGGCCATGCTCGATACAATCGGCGCGGCCGATATCGATGCCCTGTTCACTGATGTGCCCGAAGAGGCGCGGCTTTCCGGGCCCATCGAGGGGCTGCCGATGCATGCCAGCGAAATGGCGGTCGAAAAGCATATGCGGCGGCTGTCGAAGAAGAACCTCGCGGCGGCGGATGCAGCGTTCTTCCTGGGGGCGGGGGCCTATCGCCACCATGTGCCGGCCAGTGTCGATCACATCATCCAGCGTGGCGAATTCCTCACCGCCTACACGCCCTACCAGCCCGAAATCGCGCAGGGCACGCTGCAGATGCTGTTCGAATTCCAGACGCAGGTGGCCAAGCTCTATGGCTGCGCGGTGGCGAATGCGAGCATGTATGATGGCTCGACTGCATGCTGGGAAGCGGTGGCGATGGCGGGTCGCGTGGCGCGCGGCAAGAAGCGCAAGGTCGTACTCTCCGGCGCGCTGCACCCGCATTATGCCGAAGTCGTGCGGACGATGGCCAAGTTCACCGACGATGTGATCGCCGGCGCTCCGCCCAGCCTGACGCCGAAGCCTGAGGACGATGGCCTGATCGCGCGGATCGACGGGGATACGAGCTGTGTCGTGGTGCAATATCCCGATATCCTGGGCCGCCTGCCCGACCTCGCGCGGATTGCCGAGGCGGCGCATGAAAAGGGCGCGCTGCTGATCGCGGTCAATACCGAGCCGGTGGCACTGGGCGCTATCGCATCGCCGGGCGAACTCGGCGCGGATATCGTGGTGGGCGAGGGGCAGTCGATCGGCGTCGGCCTGCAATTCGGCGGGCCGTATCTCGGCCTGTTCGCGGTGCGCGATGAAAAGCTCGTCCGCCAGATGCCGGGCCGCCTGTGCGGCGAGACGCAGGATGCCGAGGGCAAGCGCGGCTTCGTCCTGACGCTGTCGACTCGTGAACAGCATATCCGCCGCGAGAAAGCGACGTCCAACATCTGCACCAATTCGGGCCTCTGCGCACTCGCCTTCAGTGTCCATATGACGCTGCTGGGCGAAAAGGGGCTGCGGCAACTGGCGATGGAAAACCACCGCCTCGCCTGCCTCGCCGCCGACCGGCTGGCGACGGTTCCGGGCGTCAGCGTGCTCAACCACGCCTTCTTCAACGAATTCACCGTGCTGATCGGCCAGGATGCGCGCCAGGTCGTGCGCGATCTGGCCGACAAGGGCGTACTGGCCGGGGTTTCGCTCGGCCGGTTGTTCCCCGGCAATGACGATCTTTCGCAAGGGCTGCTGGTCGCAGTCACCGAAACCACCACCGAGGAGGACATCGAAACGCTGGCCTCTGCGCTTGAGGAGGCGCTGGCATGAGCACGCCCAACGCGTCCGGCTGGAAGCCCGGCACACCTGTCATCGGCCACAACGCGATGAGCGGTCCCGACACCGCCACCGGCAACCGCGCGCTGATGCTGGAAGAACCGCTGATCTTCGAGATCGCGGGCAACGACACCACCGGCGTGGACCTGCCCGAACCCAAAGATGGGGCGAACCGCCTCGGCGGGTTCGAGCGCAGCAATGCCATCGGCCTGCCCGGTCTTTCCGAGCCGGAAACAGTGCGCCATTACACGCGCCTTAGCCGCCAGAACTATGCCATCGATCTGGGCCTGTTTCCGCTCGGCAGCTGCACGATGAAGCACAATCCGCGCCTCAACGAAAAGGTCGCGCGGATGCCCGGTTTCGCCGATGTCCATCCGTTGCAACCGGTCGATACGGTGCGCGGCGCGCTGGAAGTGGTCAACGAACTCGCCCACTGGCTGATTGAGCTGACCGGCATGCACGGCGTCGCGATGAGCCCCAAGGCGGGCGCGCATGGCGAGTTGTGCGGTATCCTGTGCATCCGCGCCGCGCTGGAAGCGCGCGGCGATGCGCGCAAGGTCATCCTCGTCCCCGAAAGCGCGCATGGGACCAACCCCGCCACCGCCGCCTTTGCCGGGTACGAGATCGAGGACATTCCCGCCAATGCCGATGGCCGGGTCGATCTGGACGCGCTGAAGAACCGCCTCGGCCCCGATGTGGCGGGCGTAATGATCACCAATCCCTCCACCCTCGGCCTGTTCGAGCGGGATCTGAAGGCGATCTCCGACGCGGTGCATGAGGCGGGCGGGTTCGTCTATTGCGACGGGGCGAACTTCAACGCCATCGTCGGCAAGGTGCGCCCCGGCGATCTCGGCGTCGATGCGATGCACATCAATCTGCACAAGACCTTCTCCACCCCGCATGGCGGTGGCGGCCCCGGCTCCGGCCCGGTCGTGCTGTCCGAAGCGCTCGCGCCCTACGGCCCGCTGCCCTTCACCGCGAAGACGGACGATGGCGTCGTCCATCTGGTGGAGGAAGAAAACGCCGGCGAGTTCGAACACACCGAGGCGTTCGGCCGGATGACCGCCTTCCACGGGCAGATGGGCATGTTCACCCGCGCGCTGACCTATATCCTCAGCCACGGGGCAGATGGGTTAAAGCAGGTGGCGGAAGACGCCGTGCTCAACGCCAATTATATCCTGCGCAGCCTGGAGGACGTGCTCGACGCGCCCTTCGGCCACAGCGGGCCGTGCATGCACGAGGCGCTGTTCAGCGACAAAGGCTTTGCAGATGGCATCTCCACGCTCGATCTCGCCAAGGCGCTGATAGACGAAGGCTATCACCCGATGACCATGTATTTCCCGCTGGTGGTGCATGGCGCAATGCTGGTCGAGCCGACCGAGACGGAAAGCAAGGCAACGCTGGATCAGTTCATCATGGCGCTGCGCAGCGTGGCGGAACGTGCGAAAGTGGGTGACGAGAGCCTGAAGGCCGCGCCCTATTACGCCCCGCGCCGCCGCCTCGACGAAACGCAGGCGGCGAGAAAGCCGGAACTGGCGTGGAAAGAACCTTCGCCGCCCGCAGGAACACCGTCGGCGAGCGAGATCGGCGGGCGCTAGACCCGTTCGGGGCTGCTTGCGTGAAGATCGTCTTTAGTCGCAAGGGCTTCGACAGCGCCTCTGGCGGCGGGCCGTCGCCGATCGTGGATGGCCAGCCGGTGAGCCTGCCGATCCCCGGCGGTGTGGCCTCGCGCACAAGTTACGGCGATCTGGGGCTGGGCGAGCATGCCGCGCGGGCGAGCCGGGGCCGCTTGGGCGCAGACGATTTGTGCCACCACGACCCGATGTTCCTGCCCGATGGCACATGCCTGTTCGGCCAATGCGGCGCGGCGCAGACCCACCTTGGCAATCAGGGTGTGGGGGTGGGCGATGTGTTCCTGTTTTTCGGTCTGTTTCGGGAAGAAGGCGGGGCGCCACATCACCGCATCTTCGGCTATATGGAGGTCGCGGAGATCGTCGATCTGACGCGGGGCGTTCCCGATCATCTTGTGGAGCATGCCCACCCGCATGCACTGGCGCTGCATGCCGCCAACGATGCGGTCTATATCGGTCCGGGCACGCAGGCGCGGCGGGCGAGCGACGCGCTGCGGCTGACCGTGCCCGAAGGCCCTCCATCCGTGTGGCACAGGCCCGACTGGCTGAAGCGCGGCGGGCTAAGCTATCACGACCGGGCCGAGCGCTGGCTGCGCGGTGGACGCCTCAAGAGCGTGGCGCGGGGCCAGGAATTCGTCGCCGATGTGGGCCGCCGCAAGGCCCCGCGTGAATGGCTCGCGCGGGTGCTGGCGGAGATCAGAGCGTCTTGATGATCGCCGAGAAATCCAACCCGCCATGTTCCTTGGCGAAGGATTCGTAGATTTCGGTGGCGTGCCGGCCCAGCGCGGTCCTGGCATCGACGCTGCCCGCCGCCTCCATCGCCAGCCGCAAATCCTTCAGCATCAGCGCGGTGGCGAAGCCGCCCTGATAATCCTTGTCCGCCGGGCTTTCGACGCCGACGCCGGGCATCGGGGTGTAGGCGTTCAGCGGCCAGCAATAGCCCGAGCTTTGCGAGCTGATCTCGTAGAATTTCTGCGGATCGAGGCCGAGCTTCTCTGCCATTGCCATTGCCTCGGTCGTGCCGATCATGGTGATGGCGAGCAGCATGTTGTTGCAGATTTTCGCGGTCTGGCCCGCGCCTGCATCGCCTGCGTGGATCACGGCCTTGCCCATCGCGTTCAGCACCTCCTCGGCGCGGGCAAAAGCCTGGTCCGTCCCACCGACCATAAAAGTGAGCGTGCCGCCATTGGCCGCCGCGATCCCGCCCGATACCGGCGCATCGACCATATCGTAACCGGCGGCTTCCGCCTCGGCGATCACCTGCTTCGCGGTGGCGACATCGATGGTCGAACAATCCAGCAGCACCGCACCCGCCGGGGCCTTGCCGATGACGCTCGCCTCATAGACTGACTTCACGATCCCGCCATTGGGCAGCATGGTGACGACGCCGTCCACACCCCGCACGGCTTCGGCGGCATCGGTAAACGTCGCGCAGCCATTTGCCTCGGCCGTCGCAAGCGCGTCTTCCGACAGGTCGAAGGCGTTCACGTCATGCCCGGCTTTCACCAGGTTCGCGGCCATCCCGCCGCCCATATTGCCGAGGCCGATAAAGGCGATTTTCATGTTTTCTCTCCGTAAAAGCCCTCTCCCCGTGAGGGGAGAGGATACGCAGGCTTGCGAGCTGGCTCGCTAGCCGAAGTTGGTGAGGGGGCTCGTCATTTGCGACGTGGCAATCCCCTCTCCCAACCCTCTCCCCAAAAGGGGAGAGGGCTACAAGATCACCGCCCCTTCCACTTGCCCTCGCGCTTTTCGACGAAGGCGGCCATACCTTCGGCCTTGTCCTCGCTTGCGGTGAGGATCTGGAAGATGCGGCGTTCGATGATCAGGCCCTGATCGAGCGAGGTTTCGAAAGCGGCGTTGACCATTTCCTTGTTCGCGATTGTCGCCATGGGTGGCATGCCCGCGATCTGGGCAGCCGTCTTCAGCGCTTCGTCGAGCAGACTGTCATGGGGGACGACACGCGCCACCAGATTGCTGCGCTCGGCTTCCTCGGCATCCATCATCCGGCCGGTCAGGCACATTTCCATCGCCTTGGATTTGCCGACTGCCTTGGTCAGACGCTGCGATCCGCCCATGCCGGGCGCAACGCCCAGCTTGATTTCGGGCTGGCCGAATTTGGCGTTTTCGCTCGCGATGATGAAATCGGCCATCATCGCCAGCTCGCACCCGCCACCCAGCGCAAAGCCGTTGACCGCCGCGATCCAAGGCTTGCGGGTCTTCTTCACGATCTCGCTGGTCCAAGGGGCGAAGAAATCGTCGAGATAGAAATCGGCCGAAGGCTTCTCGCTCATTTCCTTGATGTCGGCGCCCGCGGCAAAGGCCTTGTCGCCCGACCCGGTGAGGACGGCGCAAAGCTGGCTGCTGTCTGCCTGATAGGCGGCGAAGGCCTCGATCAGTTCTTCGAGAACCTTGCTGTTCAGCGCGTTGAGCGCCTTGGGGCGGTTGAGGGTGATCAGCGTGACCGCGTCGCGCTGTTCGACGGTGATGGTTTCGTAGTCGGCCATTCGGCTCTCTCCAATTCGTCACCCTGAACTCGTTTCAGGGTCCATGTTTTTGTCCGCACCGCCCTCGCATGAGGCGAGATGGATGCTGAAACAAGTTCAGCATGACGGTGCTGGGCCTTACTTCAAGGGCGTCCATTCCTCGCCATTGGGCAGGGGCGCGAAGATGCTGTCGATCAGCTCCTCGCTGACCTCTTGCGCCGTCGCGGGGTTCCATTTGGGATCATGCGTTTTGTCGACGATCACCGCGCGTACGCCCTCGGCAAAATCGGGGCGGGTCAGCACGCGGCTGGCGATGCGATATTCCATCCGCATATTGTCGGCGAAACTGTCCAGCTTCGCGCTGTCGGCGAGCTGGCGCAGCGCGACCTTGCAGGTCTGCGGGCTCTTGGTGCGCAGGGTGGCAAGTTCCTTCGCCGCCCATTCGCTGTCATCCGCCTCGAGGCTGGCGAGGATATCCTCATAGCGGTCGGAGGCGAAATGCTTGTTGATCCGGTCGCAATTCTCCTCGACCCGCGCCTTGGGCGGGGTGACGGACAATTCGGACAGGATGCCCGCGATCCGGTCGGGGTTTTCGGTAATGCGCGCCTTGGCTTCGGCGAGCTTGTCGGCGGGCAGGTAATGCGTGGCGATCCCGGCAAAATGGCATTCCGCCCCGTCGAGCCGCGCACCCGTCAGCGCGAGGAACTGGCCCAGACGTCCGCCGAGCCGCGACAGGTGCCAGCCGCCGCCGACATCGGGGAACAGGCCAATCCCCGATTCCGGCATGGCGAAACGTGTATTTTCCGTTGCCACACGATATTGGCAGGGCAGGGCGATGCCCACGCCGCCGCCCATCGTGATGCCGTCCATGAAGGCGACGATGGGTTTGCCGTATTCGAACATCTGGTGGTTGAGCTGGTATTCGTCATGGAAGAAGGCGCGCCCGCTCGCCCCGTCGTCGTTCAGCGCGGAATGGCGCAGCAGGTTGATGTCCCCGCCTGCACAAAAGCCGCGGCCTTCGGCATGGTCGAGAATGACGGCCTCGACCGCATCGTCGGCGGCCCAATCAGTCAGCGCCGCGCTCATCGCGTGGCACATGTCGAGCGTCAGCGCATGCAGCGCCTTGGGTCGGTTGAGCGAGAGGTGGCCGGTGCGGCCATGGGTGTGGATGTTCACTTCGTCGGTCATGCAGTTTTCTCGTATTCGATCAGGTCCCAGCGATTGCCGAAAGGGTCGCTGAATACGGCGACAGTGCCGTAGCTTTCGCGGCGCGGGCTTTCTTCGAAGGAAATGCCCGCATCGCTCAGTTTGCGGTGGGTCGCGGCGAAATCGTCCGTTTCCAGAAACAGGCCGACCCGGCCGCCGAACTGGTTGCCGATGGCTGCGCGCTGCTCGTCGCCCTTGGCCTTGGAGAGCAGGATGCGCCCACCCGTCTTGCCGCCAACGACCACCCAGCGCTTGCCATCGCCAAGATCGCTGTCCTCGATCAGGTCGAAATCGAGCACCTTGGTGAAGAAGGTGGCGGCTTCATCGTAATCGGGGATGACCAGCGTCACCAGTGCAAGGCCGGTGGCGCTCACTGGCGCAGCATCTCCCGGCCCACAATCATGCGCATGACCTGGTTGGTCCCTTCGAGGATCGAATGGACACGCAGGTCGCGCCAGAAGCGTTCGATGGGATATTCCTTCAGATAGCCGTAGCCGCCGAACAGCTGCAGCGCATTGTTGACGACATTGCTGCCGCTGTCGGTCGCGAGCCGTTTGGCCATGGCCGAAAACTTGCTCTTGTCGGGCGAATTGTCGGTAACCTTGGCCGCCGCGAGATACAGCAGCGCACGCGCCGCTTCCAGTTCGGTCGCCATGTCGGCGAGCATGAACTGGGTGTTTTGGAAATCGGCAATGGGCTGGCCGAATTGCTGGCGTTCCTTCGTATAGTTCACCGCTTCATCGAGGCAGCGCTGCGCGCCCCCGAGCGAGCAGGCGCCGATATTGAGACGCCCGCCATCGAGGCCCATCATCGCATAACGAAACCCGTCGCCTTCCGGGCCGACCCGGTTCGCCACCGGCACGCGCGCGTCCTCGAAAATCAGCTGCGCGGTGGGGCTGGCATTCCAGCCCAGTTTCTTTTCCGGCTTGCCGAAGGACAGGCCCGGCGTGTCCTTGTCGATGACCAAGCAGGAAATGCCCTTGGTCTTGTGCTCCCCGGTGCGGACCATGGTGACATAGACGTCGTTGAAGCCGCTGCCGGAAATGAACTGCTTCGTGCCGTTCAGCACGTAGTCGTCGCCGTCGAGCCTGGCGGTGGTCTTCAGCCCCGCCGCGTCCGAGCCGCTGCCCGGTTCGGTCAGCGCGTAGCTCGCGACCTTTTCCATCGTCACGAGATCGGGCAGGTATTTCGCTTTCAGTTCCTCGCCCGCAAACCGGTCGATCATCCAGGCGGCCATGTTGTGGATCGAAATGAAGGAACTGGTCGCAGCGCAGCCATAGGCCATGGCTTCCATGATCAGCGCCGCCTCGAGCCGACCAAGGCCGATCCCGCCCGATTCCTCGCTCACATAGATCGCGCCGAAGCCGAGCTCTGCGCTTTGCTTGATCACATCGATGGGAAAGTGAGAGGTCTGGTCCCATTCGCCCGCATGGGGGGTGATGTTGTCGGCGGTGAAGCGCTGCGCCATTTCCTGGATCTGCAGCTGCTCTTCGGTCAGTCGGAATTGTCCTGTCATGGCGGTTGCCCTAGCGTCGGCTGGGTCCGGTGAAAAGGGGCAGCGCGGTCAGCTTTCGATGATTGCCTCGGCCTCGATCTCGACTTTCCATTCCGGTCGGCAGAGCCATGCCACACCAGCCATTGTTGCGGCAGGTCGCGCCTCCCCGAAGAAGCGGGCATGGACTTCGCCGACCGCGTCCTGATCGGCAGGGTCGGTCAGCAGCATGCGCGTGCGCACCACGTCTTTGGCGCTCCCGCCCAGTTCCTCGACAGCGCGCAGGATCAGGACGAAGCAGCGTGCGGCTTGGGCGGCGGCATCGCCTTGGGTGGACGTTCCATCGTCCTCCACCGGGCCGGTTCCGGCCACCACGATCCGGTTGCCTTCGCGCACCGCGCGGGCGAAGCCGAACTGCGCCTCGTAAGGCGAGCCGGTGAAGGCGTGTTTGCGGCTCACCTGTATCGTGCGGCGTTTTCGACCGATCCTGTCATGACGCCGGGCAATAACGCCGCGATGCGCGCAGGGAAAGAGCGGAGGGAAAGGGGAAGGTTCTGCATCGGTCAATCGCAGCGAAGATAGCGCCCGCGTTCCACCAGCCGCCCGTCGACATATTCGCCATAACCGAGCCTGCGGCGACCCACGACCGTGAAGTCCAGCTCTCTTGTGGTCACTACACCGCTTGCGTCGCGGAAATAGAACGGACCACGCAGGAACGACTGTCCCTGCACCTTGGGCCGCCCCATTTCGGCTTCCTCGCCTTCGATCACCGCGCCGTGGGGGAGGAACGCGATCACCCCCCTGCCATCGCCGGTTTCATCGCGGCAGGCGGCCGCGCTCACGCCCCAGCGGTTGGCCTGCATCATCTCCGAAGGCGAAGGGCGATCTTCGTTTTCGGCAAGGCCGCAGCGCATGTAACTTTTCGCGACATGGGGCCGTTCGCGTTCATCGGTCCAAACCAGCTTCTTTTCGCCCAGCACAGCAAAACTGTGCAGTCCGACATTCATCGGGTTGAAACCGGAATGCATCCGCGCGGCCATGAAATTCTTGCCCTTGGCGGTCACTTTGACGACGCGCATTTCCGTGCCTTCGATCACCACGCCATCGGGCCGCCAGACGACGAGACCGGGGGCGAAATCACCCTCCGCTTCACATGCGTCCTTGGTCGTGCCCCAGCGGCTTTCGCGGAACAGCGTTGGAACGACGCCGCCTTCGGTGGACGGCACGAGCAGTGGCCCTTGCGCGTAGGCGTGTGATGAAAACCCACCTGTGATCGTTAGCACGCCAGCAGTAAGCAGGCTGAAAAGAACGGTAAGTTTACTCATGCGCCAGACCCTCCATTTCGTGCATTACATGCGCGAATAGTGAAGTCTGGGCAAGCGTGACTGGTTAACCACCTCGCGACGAGCCTGCTGTTCAATCCAACGCGCGCGGCAAGCACGCCTGCATGACTGGTCCTATCCGCAGCGCACGGCGGTGATGACCATTGCACGGTCGTAGGACACGCGCACGCGGTCCTTGCGATAATCCATCGTCACCGCAGTGTCGGGCGGAACCCACTGGAAGATGGCCGCGCGCGTGGCGCGATGAATGGCCGCGCCCGTTTCGCCAGAGGCTGTTTGGCCGACAAATTCCTTTGCAGCCTCGGCCGAGCAGAGCGCGTCCCAACCGACTTCCCGATCCTGTATCGGTTCGGGCTCGGCGGGCGCGGTGGTCGCACAACCTGCAAGGGCAAACAGCGGCAGGGTCAGCAGCGCCTTCATGCCGGACACCTCTTGAGCGGCATCGGTTCGAACTGTTCGTCCCCGATTGCCGTGGGGGTCAGCCTCTCGCCGCCCTGCGACAGCGTGAAGGCGCGGGACATCTCCCATTTTTCGCCTTCGCCTTCCATCGCCAGCGAAACGACGATGCGATCCGCGCCTTCCACCTCGACGCCGGTTACTTCGCCGATCGATTCGTAAAAGTGCATACTCTCCGGCTTTATCTCGATGCGCAGGTCGGAGGCCGGGTTGCACGATCCCTCGATATAGTCCCACACGCCGAGGAAAGCTGCCGGGATCGTGTTGGCCGCGCCCGGCGGCGGCCCAGCGCCGTCGCCAATGCCGCCATCGGGTTCGACCGGTATCGCCGTTTCACTCGCTGCCGGTTCGGTGGGTTGTTCACCCGTGTCCGAACATGCGGCGAGCGCAAGTGCGAAGGACAGGGCGGGGACAAGTGTTTTCATCATCGTCATATCCTTCACAATGCGTCAGCCGGCCGACTTATCCCATGGTCGGGATGACGAAGGCATTGGAGCCGTCGCCGCCGCCATCGGGCCAGCGCTGGGTGACCTTCTTGGCCTTGGTCCAGAACTTGAGGCCCTCCATGCCGTACTGGTCGGTGTCGCCGAAGCCGGAGCGCTTCCAGCCGCCGAAGCTGTGATAGCTGACCGGCACGGGGATCGGCACGTTGATGCCGACCATGCCGACGTTAACCCGATGCGCGAATTCGCGCGCGGCGTGGCCGTTGCGGGTGAAGATGGCCACGCCGTTGCCATATTGATGTTCGCTCGGCAGGCGCACCGCATCCTCGAAATCCTTGGCGCGCACGATCTGGAGCACGGGGCCGAAGATTTCTTCCTTGTAGCTTTCCATGTCGGTGGTGACCCGGTCGAGCAGGGTCGGGCCGACGAAGAAGCCGTCTTCATGTCCCTGCAGGCTGAAGCCGCGCCCGTCGATGACGACTTCGGCGCCTTCCTTTTCCGCGGTGTCGATCCATTGTTCGACGCGCGCCTTGTGTTCGGGCGTGACGACGGGGCCGTAATGCGCCTCAGGGTCGGTCGAAACGCCGACGCGCAGGGCGTTGATCGCCGGGATCAGCTTTTCGCGCAATTTGTCGGCGGTATCCTCGCCCACCGGCACGACCACCGGCAGCGCCATGCAGCGCTCGCCCGCAGAGCCGAAGGCGGCCCCGGCGAGATCGTTCACCACCTGGTCGAGATCGGCATCGGGCATGACGATGCCGTGGTTCTTCGCGCCGCCCATCGCCTGGACGCGCTTGCCCGCAGCAACGCCGCGCTTGTAAACGTAATGCGCGATGTCGGACGAACCGACAAAGCTCACCGCGGCGATGTCCTGATGGTCGAGGATCGCGTCGACCATCTCCTTGTCGCCGTGGACCACCTGCAGCAGCCCTTCGGGCGCGCCCGCTTCCACGAACAGTTCGGCGAGGCGCACCGGCACGCTGGGATCGCGTTCGGACGGCTTGAGGATGAAGGCATTGCCCACCGCGATGGCCATGCCGAACATCCACATCGGGATCATGGCCGGGAAGTTGAACGGGGTGATGCCCGCACCGATGCCCAGCGGCTGGCGCATCGAATAGACATCGATGCCGGGGCCTGCGCCTTGCGTGTATTCGCCCTTCAGCGCCTGCGGGATGCCGCAAGCGAATTCGATCACTTCGAGCCCGCGCTGCACATCGCCATGCGCATCGTCCACCACCTTGCCGTGTTCGGATGCGAGCAGTTCGGCCAGTTCCTGCTTGTTGGCTTCGACCAGCCGCTTGAATTCGAACATCACGCGGGCGCGCTTTTGCGGGTTGGTCGCGGCCCATTCGGGCTGGACCTTCTTCGCGGTTGCCACCGCACGTTCGAGCAGCGCGGCATCGCCCAGCGCGACTTCCGCCTGAACCTCACCCGTCGACGGGTTCCAGATTTTGTGGGTGCGGCCCGTGCCGCCACCGGCTCCACCGGCAATGAAATGATCGACCTGACGCATGGGGAATCTCCTTGTCGGCGCGCTTTAGCTATTCTGCACGCGAGCGCAAACCGCCAAGGCACGGATTCCGGTACGGAAAAGGCAGGCCGGGGCCGCTACACGGCGGAACTGAACCGCGTTGGGGAAATCTGGCGATGGGCGTCGAACAGCGCGGCGACCGTGCGGGCATAGGGCAGGCCTTCGGGCAGGATGGTCAGCCATTGCCGGTCGATGGACACCAGCCCGCGATCCTCGAACGGGGCCAGCCGCTGCGCGACTTCCTGCATCAACCGCGTGCCTATCCGCGCGCGGCCCTGGCACAGCAGCTGTTCGATCACCGCGCCGCGATACCGGTCGTCCGCGCCGCGCACGATCCCGCGATTGGCGCTCAGCCGCGACTGGGATGACATCATGCGATAGCGCCCGCTGTTCTTCTCGTTCTGCGACAGCAAATGCGGGAAGCTGCTGATCGCCGATGCACCGAGACCGATCAGGATGTCGCTCTGATCGTCGGTGAAGCCCTGGAAATTGCGTTTCAGCGTGCCGTCGAACGCCGCCTTGGCCAGCGGATCGCCGCCGGGCCGCGCGAAGTGGTCGAAACCGATGGGGGCATAGCCATGCGTCGCGAAATAGCTGTAGCCGAGCTGCGCCATTTCGAAGCGTTGCGCCTGGTCGGGCAGGTTCGATGCGTCGATCACCCGCTGGCGCGGCACGATATGCGGCACATGGGCATAGCCGAACAGCGCAATCCGGTCCGCGCCCAGCACGCGGGTGCGGTGCAGCGTATCTTCCAGATCGTGCATGGTCTGGCCGGGCAGGCCATACATCAGATCGAAATTGAGCGAGGTTATGCCCGCATCGCGCAGCCAGTCGACGCTCTCGACGATGCAATCCTCGCTTTGCACCCGCCCGATGGCTTCCTGGCAATGCGGGGCGAAGGTCTGGACCCCCATGCTGGCGCGCGTGATGCCGGTCACCGCGATGACATCGGCCCATTCGCGCGTCATCGTGCGCGGGTCGAGCTCTATCGAGAGCACCGGATCGCGCAGCGGCAACCGCCGGGCGAGCGCGGCGTGGAGCGCGCGGAAATCGTCCGGCGTGATGGCGTTGGGGCTGCCCCCGCCAAAAGCGATGCGTTCGATCCGGACATCGTCGCCCAGCTCGCCCGCTACGATGTCGATCTCGCGGTGGAGTGCGTCGAGATAGGATTCCAGCCGCTGGCGGCGGTTGGATTTGCCGGTGTTGCACCCGCAATAGAAACAGATCTTCTCGCAGAACGGGATGTGCACATAGAGCGAGGCCGAGCCACGTGCCTTGCGCAACGCCTCGCGGTGGCAATCGGTGGGCAGGTCACCGAACTCTGCGGCGGTTGGGTAGCTCGTGTAACGCGGCACGGGCGTGGCGAGCAGTTCGGGGTAATATGTCCACATGCGCAGCCTTTTGGGGCCGCGGTGCGGGCGGGTCATTGACCCAAGTCAAATCTCTTGCGGCACGATCCGGCATGGCATCCCTTGGCCGAGCATGGCGGGGCCTGGTCCTCCTCGCCATCGATCGGGATGGTGACCGTGCGCCCGCTGCACAGCGAAAGCGTGATGCTCTCGCTTGGCTGGGGTAGGGGGCCGAAGGCGAGCGGAATCAGTGCGGCCATTGCCGGCCAGAGATAGGGGGTCATCCCTCATCCTCCTCGTCATCGATCAGGATGCGCTGCGCTGCGCCGTCGAGATCCTCGAACTGGCCCCGGCGCATCGCCCAGAAGAACGCCGCAAGGCCCAGCAGCCCCATGCCGAGTGCCACGGGGATGAGAAATGCGAGCCCGGTCATTGTGCCGCCTTTGCCAGTCGCAACGAATTGCCAACCACGACCAGCGAGCTGAGCGACATGGCGACGGCCGCGATCAGCGGCGTGACCAGCCCCGCCAGCGCGAGCGGCACGGCGAACACGTTGTAGAGCACCGCGAAAGCGAAATTCTGTCGAACGATGGCCATTGTGCGGCGCGCGACCTGCACGGCCAGTGCCACCGGCATGAGCTTGCTGCCGAGGAACACGGCATCGGCAGCCTGCTGGCTGACATCGCTGGCACTGCCCGGCGCGATCGAGGCATGGGCGGCGGCAAGGGCAGGGCCATCGTTGATCCCGTCGCCGACCATCAACGGGCGATGCCCTGCGGCCTTGAGGTTTTCCAGCAGCTCAAGCTTGCGATCGGGCAGCAATTCGGCCTGCCAGTCGATGCCCAGCTCTTGAGCAAGGGACCGCACCGGGCCGCGCCGGTCACCTGAAACGATCCGGCTTTCGATCCCTGCATCGCCAAGCCTGCCGAGGGTGGCGTGCGCATCGCCGCGGACCGGGTCGACAAACGGGATGATGATCGCCTCATCGCCGATACGCAGGCAGGTGGAGAGCGAAGCGCCATCGGTTTCGGGGCGCTCCAGCGCCACCGGGGTCGTGCCAAACCGGCCAAGCACTCCGCGGCCGCTTTCTTCGCGGATATCTGCGATGGCGACCGGTTCGACCTGCGCGGCTTCCAGCGCTTCGGTCAGGCCCTTGCTCAGCGGGTGGCGGCTGGTGCGCGCCAGTGCCAGCGCAATGGCAGCCTGATGCGGGGAAAGGTGCTGCAGATTGGGCAGCGGCTCGCCGCGGGTCAGCGTGCCGGTCTTGTCGAACAGCGCGATGTCGACCTCTGCCAGCCGTTCCAGCGCGCTGCCGTCCTTCACCATCAGGCCCCGCTTCGCCAATGCCCCCGAGGCAACGACCTGCGCGGCGGGCACAGCCAGCCCCATGGCGCAGGGGCAGGTGATGATCAGCACGGCGATGGCAATGACAAGCGACTGATACCACCCCGCACCCGCGATCATCCAGCCGACAAAGGCAAGCAGCGCCAGCGTGTGCACCGCCGGGGCATAGAGCCGCGAGGCCCGGTCGGCGATGCGGACGTAATGGCTGCGCGACTGGCCCGCCTCGTCCATCAGCCGGGCGATTTCCGCCAGCGCGGTGTCGGATGCGGCGGCGGTGACGCGCACATGCAGCGGATTGCCAAGATTGATCGCGCCAGCATGCACAATATCGCCCACGGCCGCCGGTTGCGGCGCACTTTCCCCGGTCAGCATCGAATTGTCGATCGTGCTTGCCCCGCTTTCGACCACGCCATCGGCGGCCAGCGCCTCGCCAGCGGCGACCAGCATCATCATGCCCGGCTCCAGCCGCTCGGCCTCGACGGTGCGGCTCTTGCCGCTTTCTTCCAGCACCGTGGCGCTGCGCCCCATGCGCGACAACAGGGCGCCGATCCCGGCCCGCGTCTTGCCGCGCATCATCGCATCGAGCGCGCGGCCCGACAGCAGGAAGAACAACAGCATCACCGCGCCATCGAAATAGGCGTGTTCGCCGCCCGTCACCGTCTCATAGACGCTGAGTGCGACAGCCAGCAGGACACCGATGGAAATCGGCACGTCCATATTGGTGCGGCGGTGGCGCAGCGCCATGGCCGCGCTGGCAAAGAACGGCCTGCCGGAATAGGCGACCACCGGCAGCGCGATAAGGGCGGACAGCCAGTGGAACAGGTCGCGCGTCACGCCGCCTGCGCCGGACCACACGCTGACCGACAACAGCATGATGTTCATCATGCCGAACCCGGCCACGGCCAGCGCCCGCATCAGCGCCTTGGATTCCGCCTCGTCCTGGGCCAGCGGATTGTCCGCCACCGGCTGCGCTTCAAAGCCGATCTCGGCAATCGCTTCGACCAGCGCGGCTTCGCTCAGCTGCGGCGTGTGGCGCACCGCAACCCGCTTGGCAGAGAAATTGACGCGTGCCTTGTCGACCCCGTCGAGAGCGTCCAGCCCGCGCTCGATCTTGGCGATGCATCCGGCGCAGCGCATGCCCGGCACGGTGAAGCGGCTGTCTTCCAGCTTCACGTTGTCGAGGGTGTCGAGCGTGTCGAGGGCGACGGGCGCGTTCATCGCAGTTCGGTTTCATCCACCCAGCGCGCGCCATTGGCCTCGATGGCCAGCCGCACGATCCATCGGCCATCGGGCAGGGCGGTGGTCGAGACATATTCGTCCTCGCCGATGTGTTCGAATACCATCGTCCTA
Organism: Qipengyuania sp.; assembly: GCA_048268145.1. Lineage (GTDB taxonomy): Bacteria > Pseudomonadota > Alphaproteobacteria > Sphingomonadales > Sphingomonadaceae > Qipengyuania. The sequence continues at coordinate 228,382 of JBLWWC010000001.1, forward strand.
TCTTCGGGCTGGCCGAGCGGGCGGCGCAGCCGGGCCGAAAGCACCGCACCTTGCGGCACGCCATCGGTCGAAATCGCGAGGCGGCCCTCATCGTCGCGGCGGATGTTGGCCGAATAACCCAGCCGGTCTGCGGTGCGCGCTTCTTCCAGCCAGCCATTGAACTTCTGGCTGGCGACGTAGGAGTTCTTGACCACGACCCCGCCGAACCCGCCAATCGCGAGCGAGGCCATGTAGAAATTGACCGCAATCACGATGCCGAAGCCGGCGATCATTACCATTGCCATGTGCCGTCCGGTAAATTCGCGTCTCATCACGGGGCCTCCGGTGCGTCGAAACGGGTTTCTACGCGGTCGCTTTCGCGTTGCTCGTCGAGCGAGGTAACGGTGAAAGCGAATTCCTGCGTCGTCACACCCTCAGGCACGGCGACATAGGCGCGCACCGCGCGGGTCTGGTCGGCAGGCACAGTCACCGTCTGGACCGGGGCAGCGTCGGCCCGCTTGATTGTGTCGGTCCACATCACCGCGCCGGGCAGCCCCGCAACGGAAATTTCCATGTCGCGCGGCCGGCTTTCCATATTGCGCAGCTTGAGCGTGTAGGAATTGCGCACCGATCCATCGGACAGCAGCATGAAGGGCGGATTGCGATCGGGCGCGACCGTCAGTTCGGTGTGGCTGCGCACGCCCAGCGCGAACAGCATGGCCCCGCCGATCCCGGCCCAGATCAAGAAATAGGCGATGGTCCGCGGGCGCAGCAGCACACGCCAGGGCGAACGGGTCTCACCACCCGCCGCTTCGCGCTCGCAATCTTCCAGCGTCGCGTAATCGATCAACCCGCGCGGACGGCCGATATCCTTCATCACCCGGTCGCAGGCATCGATGCACAGCGCACAGGTGATGCAGCCGATCTGCGGCCCTTCGCGGATGTCGATCCCGGTGGGGCAGACCTGCACGCATTGCTGGCAATCGATACAATCGCCGAATGCGCCCGGATTTTTCTGCGCCTTCTTGACGCTGCCGCGCGGTTCGCCGCGCCAGTCCTTGTAAGTGACCAGAAGCGATTGTTCGTCCATCATCGCGGTCTGGATGCGCGGCCAGGGGCACATATAGATACACACCTGTTCACGCATGAACCCGCCGAGCGTCACCGTGGTGAGCGTCAGCACCGCGACGGTTACATAGGCGACCGGGGCCGCCTCGCCGGTGAAGAAATCGCGCAGCAATGTCGGCGCGTCGGCGAAATAGAGAATCCACGCCCCGCCGGTGGCGAAACCGATCAGCAGATAGATCGACCATTTGAAAGCCCGGCGCATGACCTTGCTCCAAGTCCACGGCGCCGCGTCCAGCCGCATGCGGGCATTGCGGTCACCATCGACGAAGCGGTCGACATGCTGGAACAGGTCGGTCCACACGGTCTGCGGGCAGGCATAGCCGCACCACGCGCGGCCCACCGCGCTGGTAACCAGGAACAGGCCCAGCCCGGCCATGATGAGCAGGCCCGCAACGTAATAGAATTCGTGCGGCCAGATCTCGATGCCGAACATGTAGAAGCGGCGGTTGGCGAGATCGACCAGCACCGCCTGGTCGGGAGCGTAAGGCCCGCGATCCCAGCGCAGCCACGGGGTGATGTAATAGATCGCCAGCGTGACGACCATAACCAGCCATTTGAAGCGCCGGAAAGGGCCGTCGATGCGCTTGTTGTGAACGTTGGCGCGTTTTTCGTAGAGGCTTTGCGGCAAGGTCGCCCTTGCCGGTTCGTGCGGCTCGTGGCGGCGCGTGGTCGCTTCGGGTTCCGCCACGGCGCTGGACACCGGCTCGTTGGTCTTGGCGATGCCATCCTCGACGACGACCGACCAGTCTCGGCCGCCGCCCGGTTTGCGTTCGTCAGGGTTGCTCATCGACCTCTACCTCGGGATTTTCGGCGACCTCAACGAAGTCTTCGCCTCCCCCGAGCGAATGGACATAAGCGGCCAGCATCTTGATCGTCACCGGATCGAGGCGGCCTTCCCACTTGGGCATCATGCCCATGCGCGGCTGCAGGATCTGGCGTTTGATTGCCTCGCGGCTGTTGCCGCGCAGCCAGATGGCATCGTTCAGCACCGGCGCCCCCTGCGCCCGGTCGCCGCCGCCCGTCGGGCCGTGGCATGCCGCGCAATTATCGGCATAGATCTGCGCCCCTGCGGCATTGGGCTGGGCTTTTCCGCTCAGCGACAGGACGTGATCGGTCAGCGCGTTGAGCTGGGCGGTGTCGAATGCGCCTGCAAAGGGCGGCATCGCGCTGGTGCGGGTTGCATCGTGGCCCGCCTGGCGGATGCCGTGATGCAGCGTGTATTCGATGGCCTTGAGATCGCCGCCCCACAGCCAGTCATCGTCGTTGAGGTTCGGATAGCCCAGGTCCTGGCTGCCCGCTGCGCCCGAACCGTGGCACTGGACGCAATTGACCCGGAAGGCCGCCGCGCCGCCAGCCACCGCCTGCTGCATCAACTCGCTGTTTTCCGGCAGGCGTTCGATCGGAATCTGCGCCAGCTGTTCGCGAACGGAAACGCGTGCCTGGTCGGCGATGCTCATGTCTTTCGACAATTCACCGCGGCTCGACCATTGCAGAACACCGACAGTCGCCCGGTCGATCAGCGGCCATGCGGGATAGGCGATGACGTAACCGATCGCGAACACGATCGTGAGGTAGAAGGTCCACAGCCACCAGCGGGGCATGGGGGTGTCGAGTTCTTCGATCCCGTCCCATTCATGGCCGACCGTTTGCGTGCCGGTCGCTTGGTCGATGCGCTTATTCGCCATCGTCTTGTCCTTCGAAAATCAGCGTTGCGGCTTCGTGGTTGCGCTTCTTCGCCCCGGGGCGGAACGGCCAGGCGCACAGGGCGACAAACACGCCGAGCATTGCGATCAGGGCATAGCTGTCGGCGAAATGGCGCAGGGTTTCGTAAAGGCTCATCGGCCCTTCTCCTCAGCCAGTTCTTCCAGCGGGGCGGCGCTGTCGAAATCGACCAGCGTGCCGAGCATCTGGAGATAGGCGACCAGCGCATCCATCTCGGTCAGCTTGTTCGGGTTGCCGTCGAAATCGCGGATTTGCGCCTTGGGATAACGCGTGGCGAGATCGCCCGCATCGGCATCGGGATCGGCCTGGGCGAGCATGTCGGCCTCAGCGTTTTCCAGATCGGCGTCGGAATAGGGCACACCGACCCGCCGCAGCGCCGTCAGCGTCGCCTGCGGATCGCCGATGGCAAGTTCGGTATCCTTGAGGAACCCGTATTGCGGCATCACGCTTTCGGGCACGACGCTTTGCGGGTTCTCGAGGTGCTGGACGTGCCATTCATCCGAATAGCGGCCACCCACACGCGCCAGATCCGGCCCGGTCCGCTTCGACCCCCACTGGAACGGGTGGTCGAACATGCTTTCCGCCGCCAGGCTGTAATGGCCATAGCGTTCCACTTCGTCGCGGAACGGGCGGACCATCTGGCTGTGGCAGGTGTAGCAGCCTTCGCGAATGTAGATGTCGCGGCCCGCCTGTTCGAGCGGGGTATAGGGCCGCACGCCTTCCACCTTCTCGATGGTGTTTTCGAGATAGAACAGCGGCGTGATCTGCACGAGGCCGCCAATGGACACGGTGATGAACGTGGCCACTGCGAGCAGGGTGATGTTGCGCTCCAGCCGCTTGTGGCCGGAGAAGGCTTCCTTGGGAGTATCGGTCATGGCTGCCTCTTATTCCGCCGGTACGGCGCTGGGACGGTCGGCGACGATGGGACGGTCGGCTTCGGCGTCGTAGGCGGCATCCCTGAGCGGGGCCTCCTCGCGCAGCTTGCCCGCCAGCGTCATCCAGATGTTGTAGGACATGATGACCGCGCCCGAGAGGTACATCAGCCCGCCGAGCATGCGGATCACATACATCGGGAACATCGCGGCAACGCTGTCTGCGAAAGACCAGACGAGATAGCCATCGGGCCCGTATTCGCGCCACATCAGGCCCTGCTGGATGCCGGCAACCCACATGCTGGAGGCGTAGAAAACGATGCCCAGCGTCGCGAGCCAGAAGTGCCAGTTGATCATCCGCAGCGAATACATCCGCTCACGCTTCCACAGACGCGGCACGAGGAAATAGACGCAGGCGAAGGTGATCATGCCGTTCCATCCCAGCGCGCCGGAATGGACGTGGCCGATGGTCCAGTCGGTGTAGTGCGACAGGCTGTTGACGCTCTTGATCGACAGCATCGGCCCTTCGAAAGTGCTCATGCCGTAGAAGGCCAGGGCCAGCACCATCATGCGGATGATCGGATCGGTGCGGATCTTGTCCCATGCGCCGTTCAGCGTCATCAGACCGTTGATCATGCCGCCCCAGCTGGGCATCCAGAGCATGATCGAGAAGACCATGCCCAGCGTCTGCGCCCAGTCGGGCAGCGCGGTGTAGTGCAGGTGGTGCGGACCCGCCCAGATATAGAGGAAGATCAGCGACCAGAAGTGGATGATCGACAGGCGATAGGAATAGACCGGCCGTTCCGCCTGCTTCGGCACGAAGTAATACATCATCGCCAAAAAGCCTGCGGTCAGGAAGAACCCGACCGCGTTATGGCCATACCACCACTGCGTCAGCGCATCCTGCACACCGGCAAAGGCTGAGTAGCTTTTCGCGCCGAGCAGGCTCACCGGCATCGCCAGATTGTTGACGATGTGCAGCATCGCGATGGTCACGATGAAGGCGAGATAGAACCAGTTCGCCACATAGATATGCGGCTCGTTACGCTTGGCCAGCGTACCGACGAAGACGATGAAATAGGCCACCCAAACGATGGTCAGCCACAGATCGACATACCATTCCGGCTCGGCATATTCCTTCGACTGGGTGATGCCGAGCAGATAGCCGGTCGCGGCCAGCACGATGAACAGCTGATAGCCCCAGAACACGAACCGGGCGAGAGTGGGGAAGGCAAGCTGGGTGCGGCAGGTGCGCTGCACGACATAGAAACTGGTCGCCAGCAGTGCGTTGCCGCCAAAGGCAAAGATCACCGCGCTGGTGTGCAGCGGGCGAACGCGGCCGAAATTCAGGTAAGGCTCGAAATTGAGCTGGGGGAAGGCAAGCTGCGCGGCGATGAAGACCCCGGCCAGCAGGCCCGCCAGACCCCAGAACATGGTCGCAATGACACCCCAGCGGATGGGATCGTCGTCATAGCGCGAATCATTGTCGGGGAGTTTGAAGAACCCCCGGGCCTTGCCCATCGGGTCGAAGCGCGAGGCGCTGACCCAGATCATCACGAAGCCGAGCACGGCGATGATGGTGGCATGGGCTGCAAAGCCGGGATCGGCAGCGGCAAGGGCTGCGGCCGTCGCGGCGAGCATGATGAGGAACCACAGGCCAACGCGGCCCAGTGCGGTTTCAGCTTGCATAGGGGTCTCCGTCCTTCTGGCCGCCGCCTACGCGCATGCCTGCGCTGCTGCATTGACCTGGATCAAATTTGGAAAAAGAAGTCATGCCGGCTCCAGCAGATACCCGGCGTGCTGCCGCAGCTGCTGCGGATCGTGCAGGACGACCGTGGAACGGCCGGTGGTTTCGATGATCCCGGCAGCTCGCAGAACGGTGAGCTGGCGGCTCACCGTTTCGATGGTCAGGCCGAGGCTTTCGGAAATGTCGCGGCGGGACATGGGCAATTCCAGGGTAACGCGCTGTCCGTCGGCGACCCCGATTCGCTCGCTCATCGCCAGCAGGAACACCGCAACCCGTTCCGATGCCGTCTTGCGCCCCAGCGCGATGGTCTTTTCCCGGCAACGACGCAGCGAATCGGTCGTGTTGCCGAGCAGGTGGCGCAGGATATGCGGCTCATCCCCGGCCAGTTCGAGAAACTCGCGCGAGGGAAACAGCAGCAGGTCGCAGTCCGTCAGCGCACAGACGGAATAGGAATAATTGTCGCGCGCCGGCACGGAATAGACATCGCCTGCAAAGTGGAAGGCGATGATCTGTTCGCGCGAGCCTGAGGCGTGGGCGACCAGCTTCGTTTCGCCGGACACCACATAGACCAGCTGCGCATCGTATTCCTCGAAATCGAGTGAATGGCCCGCGCCAAGGGCGGTAAGCCGGGCCAGCTGCTGGAAGCGCTGCCGCTCGGCATCCGGTTGCCCGTGCGGGAGCACGCGCCGCGCAAACCGTTCGAAGATGTCGGTGAATGTGGACATGGCCACCCTATCGACCGCGGCGTGTCCGTTTTCCTTGATCTGGATCAATGCGCGCATGCTTTTCGGCGGCCATCCAGCGCCTCGAGTTGCAAAAACCCTGGGCCGCACAGTGCGGCCGCTGCAACCCCAAGAGGACAAGACAATGAAGAAGTTTCTGGCGGCCACCCTGGCTGGTGCAGCGATGTTCGCAACGCCCGCCATGGCACAGGACAATGACGGCAGCCTGCAGATCAAGGTGCTCGGCACGTTCGTGTTGCCCGATGGCAAGATCGACAAGATCAACACCGATATCGTCGGCCTGCCTGCCGGCACGCAAACTGAAGCTTCCGACAATTTCGTGCCGACACTGGCCGTGGAATATTTCGTCAGCCCGCAATTCTCGCTCGAAACCATCTGCTGCATGACCCAGCACGATGTCGATGCGGTGTCCGGCTTGCCCGGTGCGGAACTGGTGTCGGATGCCAAGCTCATCCCGGCCACCCTGACGGCGAAGTACCACTTCGATCTGGGCGGGGTGAAACCCTATGTCGGCGCGGGCGCCACCTATTTCTGGTGGGTCGATGTCGAACCGGGTGCGGCCACCGTTCCGCTGGGTGTCACGCGCACCACGCTGTCGGACGAACTCGGCCTTGTCCTGCAAGGCGGGATGGACATCGCACTGGGCGATAGCGGCATGGGCGTCACGCTCGATGCCAAACGCTATTTCGTCGGCACGACCGCGCGCTGGTATGCCGGCAACACGCTCGCCATCGAAACCGAGCACGATCTCGACCCGTGGGTCCTGAGCGCGGGCGTTTCCTACCGCTTCTGATCGGGTGTCCGAGGGGGACGGCCCCGATGCGATCCCCGGCGACCAGATGCCGGGGATCGCTTTTTTGTGCGCCGGGGGCGCTGAAGACCGATAAATGCGCCCTGCCGTGCGCAAGGCATATTGACCATGCGGCGGACATCGTGGAAAGCGCCAGGCGCTGCGCGGGTGTAGCTCAATGGTAGAGCAGCAGCTTCCCAAGTCTAAGGCTATGCTGAAAACATTGGCTTTTTTCGCTCAAATCCTTCCAACTTGCGCTAGTTTGACGGGGTGATGTTGGAAGGCTGTTGAGGACGACAAATCGCTGTGAAAATTTGACTTGTCTCAGCAAGATAGGGCTTCTTCCGGTCTATGAAGCAAGCTCCTGAATATGACTACGTTGCTTATATCGATGAGGCAGGTGATCCTGGCCTTAAACGTGTGCGTCCCAGATCAGCAAAGGGCGCAAGCGAGTGGTTCATCCTTTCTGCGGCACTCATACCTGCAGAGCTCGAGCTTGAGGTTGAGACATGGATCGCGGAGATCATGGGGGCATTCAACAGCCCCCAGATGCAAGATATCCATTTTGCAAAGCTGACCGACGCCCGAAAGACCATCGCGTGTTCTATGCTTGCTGACCGACATGTTCGTTTCTTCACGATCCTCTCGAACAAGCAGAATATGCAAGGATATTCCAATCCGTTCGCCGCACGGATCACGTCGCCCATGCCAGCGGACAACTGGTTCTATTGTTGGATGAGCAGGGTTCTGCTCGAGCGGCTGACCGATTTCGTCGCGATCAATTCGATCAAAAAATTTGGTCGGCCCTCTCGCGTCAAGTTGGTCTTTAGTGAGCGAGGCGGGCTCCGCTACAGTCAGATGCACGCCTACTTCGAATGGATAAATATGAAGAGTGTGGGAGGTGACAGGCCATTGTACTTGCCGTGGGGCAAAGTGGACTTTCGATGCCTTCATCGGGATCTACTCAAGGTTTTCCCACACCGAGAACTAGCAGCATTGAAAATGCCGGATATCGTCTCGAGCGCATTTTATAGGGCTGTCGATGTACTGGACGTGCCACGGCGCGATTCCAGCTTCGCAAAATTGCTGAAGCCAAGGATGGCGTGCGATCCGGTAAGTGGATTGATCTCAGGCTATGGGGTGAAGCTCATGCCAAATTGGAAGGCGCTCGACCGCTTCAATGTGCCAGAGAGCCAACGTGAAATACTTCGCTTCTATGGCTATCCGAAACAGTGGTGGCAAAAGAGAATGGTGGAACCCGGAGCCGTCTAATCCGCCGCCTGTTAGCCCAGCCTCGATGCCAAGCGTGCTGCACGGACGCCAGAGGTTTATCGGCCTCCAACCCGGATAACCCGGAGAACCACCAAGGCCTTTTTACCGTATTCTGGGGATAAGTCAAGAATCGCCGAGATTCCAGTTGGTTAGCTGGTAACCTATTGAAAGGATTCAATTCCCCCGCTAGTCGGACCGATGTTGGAAGGGGCTGTTGGAAGATTTCAGAAGATACCTGTGTAAATCCTTTTTAAAACAGCATGTTGCGGGTGTAGCTCAATGGTAGAGCAGCAGCTTCCCAAGCTGACGACGAGGGTTCGATTCCCTTCACCCGCTCCAACTTCCCAAAATTGCCACAGGACGCCGTCCCTTTCGAAGGGGCTGAACGCGTGTTGCGGGCGACAAGACTGGGCATCGCCCATGCCGAGACACGGTTTGCATCGCGCTGCATAGCGGGCGCGTGCAAGGCCGCGCGCGGTCCGGCGGGGCACGTCAGCACCCGCATGCTTTACGATATCTTAGGCATATTGAGTGCCATTCTGGCAGCACGATGCCGTCTGCTCCCGAAAACATGTGAACGGAAATGCGGGCGGCGATGGCGAGGGCGAACTGCGAGGAGCTTCCAGGCTGAAAACTCTGCGAAACATTGCGCTGCTGGCCATGGCCTATTTCGTGGCGGGTTACGTCGGCACCTTTCTTGCCGTGCCGCCGGGTTATGCGACCATCGTATGGCCTGCATCCGGCGTCGCGCTGTGTGCTCTGCTGGCGCGGGGCCCCAGCCTGTGGCCCGGCATCTGGATCGGCTCGTGTGCGCTGAACCTGATGATCGGTGCGGAAGATGCCGCCGGGCTCGCCACGATCGGGCCGGCCCTGGCAATCGCCGCAATGGTGGGTGTCGGCGCGAGCGTTCAGGGGCTGGTCGGCTTCACGATGGCGCGCAGGTTTGCCGATGGCATCGAACTTTCCAACTATCGGCGGCTCGCTCTGGCCGTGTTGCTGGTGGTCGTTATCCCCTGTCTGATTTCGCCGACAATCGGGGTGGCGACGCTGTTTGCCACCGGGACGGTCGATCCCGAACAAATCGTCGGCAACTGGGTAACGTGGTATGCGGGCGATTTGTTCGGCGTGATCCTGATTACCCCGATCCTGTTGCTGTCCAGCCAGTCGCCGGTGGCAGTGAAGTGGCGTGGACGCCTGCTTCAGAACGCCAGCTCGCTCGTCGCCATCTGTCTGGTGAGTACGCTGCTCATCACCTTCTACACCTGGCGGTTTATCGCCGAACGCGAATACGAGAATGCGCAGTCCGGTTTCACGAACCTGGCGCGGGACACGGACGAGGCGCTACGTCACCGCCTGCATGTATACCAGCTGGCCCTGCAAAGCGGGGCCGCCTTCGTGACTGTCGAGGGGGAAGTCTCGCCCGCCGACTGGCGCAAATATGTCGAGCGACTGGATCTTGACCGATCCTATCCCGGCAAGCGCGGACTGGGCATTTTCGAAGCGGTTGCCGATGACGATATGCCCGCATTCCGCGACAGGTTTGCCCGCGAATTCGGCGACCGGTTCGAGGTTCACCCGCGCGTCCAGCGCGATCAGCATTACGTCATCAACCGGATCGAGCCCCTGGCCCGTAATGTCGCCGCGCTCGGTCTCGACCTCGCATTCGAAGAGGGGAGGCGACACGCCATCGCGCTGTCGATGTCGAGCGACGAATCGATCCTGACAAGGCCCATCGTGCTGGTCCAGGACGAACAGCAGAGCCCGGGTTTCCTGCTCATGCTCCCGGTCAGGGACGATGCCGGCAAGCCGACCGGGCGGTGGGTCTATGCCCCGCTGGTCGCCGCGGAACTGCTCAACGATCTGACCCCGCGGCAGGGCAATGAGTTTCATCTCCAGGTCTATCACGGGCGCGTCGCCGATCCCGACGCGATGATATTCGAAACGGGTGAGGCGAGCCCGAAGGCAGCGTTCGAACGGCAAGAGACGATCATGCTCGGCGGTCAGCCCTTTACGCTGCACTGGACGAGCCTGCCGACATTCGAGAAGCGCTATGCCTCCATTGCACCCATCGTCGCGCTGACCAGCGGGTTTGCAATCACTGCGCTGCTGGCCATCCTGCTGTTCACCTTCGTGCGCCGCGAAGGTCACACCATCCGCAAGGTGCATCAGGCGACCGCCGAACTGGCAGAGCGCAACCGGATGATGGAAATCGCCGAGGCCACGGCGCATATCGGCAATTGGCATCTCGATCTGATCGACGATCAGATACACTGGTCTGACGAAGTGTATCGGCTGCACGAACTTGAGCCGGGGGACACGCCCGCGCTCAAGAATGCGATCGAGTTCTATCATCCGGACGATCGCGAAACTGTGAAGCAGGCGCTGGAAACGGCGATCGCAACACGCGAACCCTACCAGATCAAGGTGCGGCTGCGGACCGCGAGCGGCAAGCTGCGCCATGTCGAGGTGCGCGGGCAGGTCGACACCGACGATGACGGCGAGGTCCGGGCGGTGCTGGGGGTGATCATCGATCGCACCGACGAAACCCTGATGCGCGAGCAGCTGACCGAGATGATCGAGGAAGTGCGCGCTGCCGACCGGGCGAAGACCAGCTTCCTCGCCAATATGAGCCATGAAATCCGTACGCCGATGAACGGTGTGATCGGGTTTACAGAACTGGCGCTGTCGGAGGAAAAGAACGCCACGCAGAAACGCCGCCTGCAAATGATCGCCGATTCCGGCAATGCGATGCTGCGGCTGCTCAACGATCTGCTCGATTTCGCGAAGATCGAAGCCAAGCAGATGGCGGTTGTCAGCGAACCGACCGATCTGCGCCACACGCTCAGAAGCTGCCAGCGCCTGATGGAGCCGGTGGCAAAGGCGCAGAATATTGCGCTCAGGCTCGAACTCGATCCGGCCTTGCCGCCCTTCGTGCTGGTCGACAAGATGCGGCTGCGGCAGATCGTGCTCAACCTGCTCGGGAACGCGCTGAAGTTTACCGAGGAAGGCGAGGTCAAGCTGTCCGCCATGGTGAGCCGGCGGCAGTCGGACGAACTGCCGCAGGTGTTCATCAGTGTCCGCGATACCGGGATCGGGATAGCCGCAGACCGGTTGGAGAGCATTTTCGACAAGTTCACCCAAGCCGACGACACAACGGCGCGGCGCTATGGCGGGACCGGGCTCGGCCTGCCGATCAGCGCCGAACTTGCCGAATTGATGGGCGGCGATCTTCGGGCGGAAAGCGAGCCGGGCGAGTGGTCCGTCTTCACCCTTGCGCTGCCGCTCAACGAAACCACCGAAACTGTCCGCGCCGAGGCCGTGATCGCGCCCGCCGAGGAATATACTGCGGAGCGCATGCTGCGCATCCTGGTTGCCGAGGACAATCCGGTGAACCAAGAACTGACGATGGCGATGGTCGAGAAGGCCGGTCACGAATGCACCCTGGCCCGCGATGGGGAGGAAGCTGTCGCTGCAGTCATCGAGGCACGCGATGCCGGCGAGCCCTACGACATGGTCCTCATGGACATGCAGATGCCGAAAATGGATGGGTTGCAGGCGACGCGGGCGATCCGCAAGGCGGGCATCGATGCCGCGACCCTGCCCATCGTGGCGGTCACGGCCAATGCCTATTCAGACGACCTGCAGCTATGTGCCGAGGCGGGGATGCAGGCGCATCTCGCCAAGCCGCTGCGCCTCAAGCAATTGCTCGCCGCCATTGCCGAATGGTCCCCCAGGGCCGAGCAGCCAGGGCAGGAGGAGCAAAAGCAGCAGCAGGCGGACGATATGCCGGGTACGGATGGCGATCCCCAGACCGACGGTGACGCAATCGAGGAGGAAACCGATCCGCGGCTGCGCGCCATGTTCGATGAGCGCAGGCAGTTGGCATTGCAAGCGATCGATACGGTGATCGACAGGGGCAATCCGGTCGACACCGAGCAGACCGATATCGCGGCTATTCTGCATCAGATCAGCGGCGTGGCGGCATATTTCGGGCAAGAAGAACTGGGTGAATTCTGCCGCGAATGCGAGAAAGCGCTGCTGAGCGATCAGGAGCCTGCACGCCACATGGAGGTGCTTCATTCCCTGCACGAACGCCTGACCGATGCCGGGGCAAGCGCATGATGTGCAGCGTTGTAAGATTGTTACGCGTTCGGCGCTACGTACATGAATGTTAACTTTCTTTATGGATTGCCGCCCTAGGCTGCGCGTGAAGTGGAGTAGCAAATGGCCAGAATACTGATCGCCGATGACGACCCCATTCTGGTCGAAATTCTCAAATTTCGACTGGAAGGTGCGGGCCATTCGGTGGCGGTTTCGCGCGATGGAGAACAGGCGCTGACCCATGTTCGGGCCGAGCGGCCGGATCTGGTCGTGCTCGATTCGATGATGCCCATCATATCCGGCCCGGATGTCATGGCGGAAATGAAATCGGACCCGGAATTGAGTGCCATTCCCGTGGTCATTCTAACCTCGCGCGATGCGGAGGCTGACGTCATTGCCGGCCTCAAGGGCGGGGCGGCGGAATATCTGACGAAGCCTTTCATTCCGCAGGAATTGCTCGTGCGTATCGCGGCGCTGGTCGGCGAAACGGGATGAAGCGGGCTTGCCGCGTCCTTGCCCTGGCTGCGGTGCTTGCCGCATCGCCAGTTGCTGCGCAGGACACGGCATCGCTGCGGGCAGAGCAGATTGCTGCCGCAGAAGCAGCGCGCTCGGCCGGAGAATTCAGCCGGGCACGGGACATACTTGCGCCCCTGCTCGCCGCATCGCCCGACGATCCCGACCTGTTGCGGCGGATGGCCATGGTGGATGCGGGTGCGGGCAGGCTGGACGTCGCCCAGCAACGGATCGACGCGGCTGCCGCACGCGCGCCGGACGATCTCGATATCGCGCTCGCGCGCGGATTTATCCTTTATTGGAACGGAGACCGCGAGGCGGCACAGGACAGCGCGCAAGCGATTGCGGCGCGCGACCCGAACTATCCCGAGCTCGATGCCCTGCAACGTGCGCTGGCGCGAGAAGAGGGCCAGCAGGGTTTGCGCATGCGTTCGGTTTCGGTGGTGGCGGGGCTGTCGGATATCACGTTGCAAAACGGCGCGAGCAGCACCTGGAATTCACAGGAACTTGCAGTGGCTGTCGATCTGTCAGGCGCGGACACGCTGGCGCTTGGTATAGCGCGCGAAGAACGCAGCGCTGTCGACACACGGCTGCGCGCCAGGATCGATCACCGGATCGATGCAGGCTCGATCTATCTTGCCGCCAGCGCCGTACCCGATCCCGACTTTCAGGAACGCTGGAGCGTCGGCGGCGGGGGCGAACTGAACATCACCCGGAATGTGTCCGTGCTGGTCGATATGCGGGTTGCCGAATACGACACCGGGACAATCGTGGCCGTCCAGCCGGGGCTGCGCTACACATTCAGCCGCAATGCCAGCGTGACAGGGCGCGCGATCAACATCTTCGACGATGATGGCACGCATCGCCTCGGCGGTTCGGCCCGGTTCGACTATGCGTTTGCAAACGATGCCTCGCTGTTCGTCATCGGGGCGAGCTATCCCGATGCAGAGGCCGATGGCGTGCGGCAATTGCGCAGCGTCGCTGCGGGCGTCACCATCCCGCTTGCGGATGCGCTGGCCATCACCGCGGCGGCCAGCCACGAGGATCGCAAGAACAGCTATCGCCGCTGGGCCGGGACGCTGGCGCTCACCTTCCGCTTCGGTGCGCCATGACCGGCTATGAGAACGTAATTTACGGCACGATAATGTGTGCCATTGCGGTGTGCCTCGCGTTTCTTGTGCTTGTCCTGCGCCGCTATGTGTCGGAGCGAAAGCGCGCGAAGCGGGACGATCGCGACACGGCGGTCACCCGCAGCTACCTCCAGAGGGTGGCCGGGCAACGGGCCGCCGCCACTCCTGAATGGAAGCGCAGCACCAGGCTGGCCGCGATCTCGCGCATTCTGCCGCTGTTGCGGGGCGGCGAGCGCACGCGGCTGCTTCAGATTGCCGAGTTCGACGGCGTGCTGAGGGATGTCCTGCGCCGATCGCACAGCGTCGCGCGGGCAGAGCGGATCAGTTCCATTCATCTGCTGCAACGCTTCGGCAGCGAAGCCTGTGTTGCGCGTCTGCGCCAGATGATGGCACGCGACCGCAGTGCGCGGGTTCGCTTAGAAGCGGCTTTTGCGCTCGGGGCCAATGGAGCGCTGCCGCCCCCGCGCGAGATGCTGCGCATTCTGGGGTGGTACAATCGCCTGCCGAGCCGGCTCGATATCGCGCTGCTGCGTTCGGCCGCACCGCTCTATCCCGAACAGATGATGCTGTTGCTGGACGACAATCTGTCTCCGGCCTGGCGGGCACAGGTGGTCGATGCCCTCGGCTGGTCGGGGGACATGCAGGTCATCACCGTGCTGGAGGGGCTGGCCGACGATCCCGATCCCGAAATACGCTGTGCAGTCCTGCGTGCCTCGTCGCGGCTGGGCCATCCCGCCTCGGCCAAATGGACGAGCGCGGGGCTCGGCGATGACAACACCGCGGTGCGTCTGCAAGCCATCGCGGCAAGTCGCCGGCTGGGCCTGACCGAAGCGGTTCCGCAACTGATGGTTTTGCGCGACGATGCACAGCTCTGGGTGCGGTTGCGGGCCGAGCAGGCGCTGGAACAACTTGCCCCTGTGCTGGACGCAACGGCCACCATCGATCCACCACCGATCAAGGCGGTGTCGTGAGCTGGGCAGAGATCATCGATGTCGGGGCGACGGGCATTGTCTGGCTGTCTTTCGCATGTTTCGCCGTTGTCGCGGCGCGCAACGCCATTGCAGGGGTGCAGCTGCTGATTGCCGGATGGGTGTTCCTCACCCGCGTCAGCCCCGGCGAGGGCGCACGCGAATTGTGGCAGCGCTATTCCGACCTGGCCTTGCCAATCTCGGTCATCGCCCCGGCTTATAACGAGGAGCTGTCGATCGTGGAGAGCGTGAAGGCGCTCCTCGCGCTGGAATATCCGGACCACGAGGTCCTCGTCGTGAATGACGGGTCGAAGGACAACACGCTGGCCGAACTGATCCGGGCCTTCGAGATGCGCCCTGCACAGCGCACCCAGATTGCCGCGCTTCAGAAGACGAAGATCCTCGGCACTTACCGCTCCAGCCGCTATCCGAACCTGCTCGTTGTGGACAAGGAGAACGGGCGCAAGGCCGATGCGGCCAATGCCGGGATCGGTTTCGCTCGCACGCCGCTCGTCTGCGTGATCGATGCCGATTCCATCATCGAACCCGATGGCCTGCTGCGCGCCTCGGAACCGTTCATGTACGACGACAAGCGGCTCATCGCGGTGGGCGGCTCGATCCGCATTGCCAATGGCTGCACGATCAGGGGCGGGTCGCTGCAAAAGATCGGGATCGCCAAGGACATGGTCCCGCGCTTCCAGATCGTGGAATATCTGCGCGCCTTCCTGATGAACCGCGTCGCCAATGCGCACACCAACACGCTGATGCTCATTTCCGGTGCGTTCGGATTGTTCCGCCGGTCCACGCTGGTGGAAATGGGCGGGTATCGCCACGACACGGTAGGCGAGGATTTCGAACTGGTGGTGCGCATGCACCGCTTCATGCGCGAACAGAAACGCGAATATCGCCTGGCGTTCGTGCCCGATATCGTCTGCTGGACCGAAGCGCCCGCCGCGCTTCGCGGGCTCGACAATCAGCGCGCCCGTTGGCAGCAGGGCGCGCTCGAAACGCTGCAGCGCCATTGGAAGATGATCGGCAATCCGCGCTATGGCCGCATCGGCCTGCTCGCCATGCCGCATATCGTACTGGAGGATATCCTTGGTCCGCCTGCGGAACTGATCGGATACCTGGTCCTGCCGGCGGCCGCCTTGCTCGGATTGCTCGACCCGATGATGGCGGTGGCGTTCTTCTTCGTTTCGGTGGTGTTCGGCTGTGTGCTGAGCGTGGGCACGCTCGCGCTTGAGGAACAGCAATTGCGGCGCACCCCCAGCGCCAGGGATCTGCTCCGTATCGGGGTGGCGGCGGTGATCGAGAATTTCGGATATCGCCAGGTTAACCTGTGGTATCGCCTCGTCGGTATTCGCCGCTTCTTTCGCAACGACACCACCTGGGCAGCCGTACCGCGGGTCGGTTTTAACGCCGGCTAAGGCGCGCTGCGGCGTCTCTTTTGCTGACAAACCGCCGACCGGCCGTTAATGGCGCGGTTCGGATGCACAGCCTGCGCGCCTTGATTCTCGGCCATCGCGCCATCGCCCTTGGGGTGCTGGTGCTGGCGCTGTGCATCAAGGCGGCGATGCCTGCCGGGTTCATGCTCTCCTCCTCGCCCGACAGGGTGTTGAGCGTGACGATCTGCGCCGAAAGCACGGGCGCGCTGGAAACGATGCAGCTTGTCATTCCCGGCAAGGCGCATGACGAAAGCCGCGCTGATCAGGCCGCCAAGGGCGATCAATGCGCCTTTTCGGGCCTGGCAAAGCTCGCCATTGGCGGGGCCGATGCGATCCTGCTTGCGGCTGTTCTTGGCTTTATTCTCGTGCTCGGGCTCGCGCCGCTACGGCGGCTTGCCTTCGGGCCGATTTCCCATCTCCGCCCGCCGCTGCGCGGACCACCGGCACACGCCTGACATCGTAACCTGATTTGTCGGCCCTGCTGGCACGTGCTTCGATGTGCGTGCCGGTCTGTCGGAGTTTCTCCCAATGTTTCGTCTCGATGGCTGCCCTGCGGGCTGCCCGCCATGGCCGTGCTCCGTGCACGCACGATGCGCAGGCGGCCTGCGTGCGGCCTGCCGCCAATCGCGACCTTGCGCGTCAGGCGCCCACTCCCTTTTTCCTAAGGACATTCCCATGCACATCCGTTCCCTTTCGCTTGCCCTGGCCCTTGCTGGCGGCACGCTCCTGTCGGCCTGTGGCCAGACAACCGAAAATCCATCCGCCGAAGACCTGTCGGGCGAAACCGCGCAGACGGCATCCGCACAGCTCAGGATCGCGCAGCCATGGTCGCGCGAAACCGCCGTGGGGCAGGATGCGGGCGGCGCATTCATGACCATCGTCAACAAGGGCGACGAGCCCGACCGGCTGGTCGGCGGGACCACGCCCGTGGCGGGTGATGTGCAAATCCACACGGTCGACATGACCGGCGGCGTGATGCGGATGCGCCAGCTTGGCGATGGGCTGGAGATTCCGGCGGGCGGATCGGTCGCGCTCAAGCCCGGCGGGTTTCACATCATGCTGATGCAGCTGGCCCGTCCGTTGAAAGATGGCGAGCGTGTGCCGATCACGCTGGAATTCGCGCAGGCGGGCAAGATCGAGGTGCAGCTGGACGTGCGCTCCATCGCCGACGGTGCGCCCGAGGGGGCGGCGCAATGACCCGCCCGGCCATGAAAAGGACGCGCACCGCGCTGTGGCTGCTGGTGGCGCTGGCGGCAGGGGTCGGCCTGTATCTGGTCACGGACAGCCGCGATGGAGGCGACCCATCGCCGCAGACCCATTTCGCCTCGTCCATTGGCGGGCCGTTCACCCTGACCGCTGCCGACGGATCGACCTTCACCGAAAAAACGCTCTCGGGGAAACCCTATGCGATCTTCTTCGGCTTCACCCGTTGCCCCGATGTCTGCCCCACCTCGCTCAACCGGCTGGCCAAGCTGCGCGGGCGGATGGGCGCGGATGGCGACAAATTCGATATCGTGTTTGTGTCGGTGGATCCGGGATATGACAGCCCGGAAGATGTCGGCCGTTATGTCGATTTGTTCGGCACGCCGATCATCGGCCTAACCGGAACCGACGCGCAGGTCGCGGCGGCGGCCAAGGCTTACGGCGTCTATTACGAGAAGATCGCAGTCGAGGGCGGTGACTACACCGTCGATCACACCGCCGCGGTGTTCCTGATGGACCGCGCAGGCAAGCTGCAATCGATCATCGATTTCCATGAACAAGAGGACACCTCGCTCGCCAAGCTCGAGCGGCTGGTTTCCTGAACAATCCGAACAGGTTGAACCCGTGTTTACCCAGACCAACACCTTGCCGGTCCGCGCATGCCTGCGCCTGACCGCTTCCATCGCCCCGGTGTTCATCGCCGCCCATGCCGCCCCGGCCCTTGCGCAAGGGGTCGGCCAACAACAGGACGAAATCGTCGTGATGGCCAGCCGGGCGGGTACGCCCACCGCGCCATCGGTCGCCAAGGCGCGCGAGGAACTCGAACGCATTCCCGGCGCCATCGGCATCGTCGAGGATGAGGGCTTTGCCGATATCTTCGCCCAGTCCATCGGCGACACGCTGGAGCTGACGCCGGGCGTGTTTGCCGACACCAGCGCCCAGCGCGAAAGCCGCATCTCGATCCGCGGGTCGGGCCTCAACGCGACATTCGAGCGGCGCGGGCTTTCCGTACTGCGCGATGGCGTGCCGATCAGCCGCGCATCGGGCAGCACGGAATTTCAGGAAGTCGATCCGCTGACGGTCCGCTATCTCGAAGTGTTCAAGGGCGCGAACGGCCTGCGCTATGGCGCGGCATCGCTGGGCGGTGCGGTCAATGTCGTCAGCCCGACGGGACGCACCGCCTATGCGCCGGTGTCGCTCAGGCTGGAAGGCGGCAGCTTCAACACCGTGCGGGCCAATGCCGCGATATCGGGTGCGGGCGGCGATACCGATTACTGGGTTGGCGTCACCGGGCTGTCGAGCGATGGCTATCGGACCCACAGCGCGGTGCGCAGCGTCTATGCGCATGGCAATATCGGCTGGCGGGTTTCGGACAAGATCGAAACACGGGTTTATGCCACCGCGCTGAGCGACAATTTCGAGCTGGCCGGATCGCTGCGCCTCGCAGATGCACTGGCCGATCCCACCGCATCGGCGCGCCCGGTTCGCATCGGCCCGTTCTTCCCCGGCGGTCCGGTCAAAGTGCTCGATCCCGGCCCGATTGCCGACGATTGGGACCGCAATCTCGATGTCTATCGGATCGCCAACCGCACTGCGATCGATCTGGGCGGGGCCGAGGTGGAAATCGGCGCATGGTATTCGCGCCGCACGCTCGATCATGCGATCACACGCTTTGCCGGGATCATCGTGCAGGGCGAGGACGAGATCGGCGGATCGCTGCGTGTTTCCGGCGCGCTGCCTTTCCTCGCCCCGCAGAGCCGCTGGCAAATGGGTGCGAGCTATGCCTTTGGCAGCAACGATGCGAAATCCTACGTCAACGATGGCGGCCAGCGCGGCGCGCTGCGCTCCCATTCGGATCAGGATTCCTCGTTGCTGACCGGCTATGCCCAGCTCGATCTCGGCCTGACGGACGATGTCACGCTGATGGCGGGCGGCCAGTATGTGCGCGCCACGCGCGAAGTGACGGCCGTGGTCAACGCCGTGTCGGGCGAGGCGGAATACGATCAGTTCAACCCGCGTATCGGCGTGCTGCTGGACCTTGGCGAGGACATCCAGCTTTTCGGCAATATCAACCGCGCCTTCGAAGCGCCGAGCCTGGCCGATCTCACCACGGGCGGCATCCTGCCTTTCGATCCGATCGCACCCCAGCGCGCGAGCGTGTTCGAAATCGGCACGCGCGGACAGGCAGGTATCCTGTCGTGGGATGTGTCCGCCTATCGCGCGCAGCTGGAGAACGAATTCATCAATCTGGCCGTGCCCGATGGTGGCGGCATGGTGGTGATTACCGCCAATGGCGAAAACACCGTCCATCGGGGGATCGAAGCGGGCGTGGATATCCGTCCGGGTCGGGATTTCTTCGCCGCACGCGGCCAGTCGCTGCGGCTGAGCGCGGCCTACACGCTCAACGATTTCCATTTCGATGGGCATTCGCAATATGGCGACAACCCGCTGGCCGGGGTTCCGCGCCATATCCTGGTGGCAGAGGCGCGCTTCGACCGGATCGATCGGTTCTATCTGTCGGCAACGCTGCGCTACGTGCCCAGGGGCGCGTGGGCGGATTACGCCAACACAGAGAGGGCGCCGGGCTATGAAACCGTCCAGCTCACCGCCGGGGTGACGCTGAGCGAGGGTCTGGAAATGTTCGGGTCGGTCGAGAACCTCTTCGACACGGTCTTCATCTCCAACCTTGCGACCGTGGCCAACCAGCAGAGCGAGAACGCGGCACTTTACACGCCGGGGCAGGGGCGCGCCGTTTTCGGCGGCCTGCGCGCGCGGTTTTAAAAGGGAGGGATCGCAATATGACCCGCAAGAACAATGCCGGGCGCTGGTCCAATTCCAAGCATCGCTGGCTCGGCCTTGTCGGGGGCATCTCGCTGCTGATCTGGGGCATTTCGGGTCTCACCCATATCGCCATGGTCCTGTTCGGGCCGCAACAGGCGCAGTTCATGCCGCCCGCCTCGCGCCCCGATCTGGCCGAGGCCCGGCCCATCGCCGCAACACTGGAAGCACAGGGGATCGACCGCGCATTGGCGGTGAAGACCGTAGCCGGCCCGGCAGAAGGCAGCCTGTGGCAGGTGACAGTGGAGGAGATGGCCCCCCGCCGCTATTTCCGGCCCGATACCGGGGAAGAGATCGCCGATGGCGACCGCCAGCAGGCCGAATTTCTCGCCCGGCACTTCCTCGCCAGCGATACGCCGCTGACAGGCGCGACCCTTCAGACGGAATTCTCCCCCGACTACCCATGGGTCAACCGGTTGCTGCCGGTCTGGAAACTGGAGTTCGCAGGCGACGACCGGCTCACCGCTTTCGTCCACACCGAAACCTCCAGCCTGGCGGCGGTGAACAATGGCCGCAAGGAGATGCTGCAATCGGTGTTCCGCGCGCTGCACACCTGGGAATGGGTTCCGCCGGGGATGGACTGGCTACGGGTGGCGGTGATTGCCGTTATGGTCGGCAGCCTGTTCGCATTGGCGGCGACCGGCATCGTCATGCTGATCGCGGTGCGCCGCAAGGTG
Source organism: Qipengyuania sp. (assembly GCA_048268145.1). Lineage (GTDB taxonomy): Bacteria > Pseudomonadota > Alphaproteobacteria > Sphingomonadales > Sphingomonadaceae > Qipengyuania. The sequence continues at coordinate 249,510 of JBLWWC010000001.1, forward strand.
CGGATGCCGGGCGCGCGGGGCTGGCATCGCCGCATGGGCTATGTCCTCGCCCTGCCGCTCATCATGTTTTCACTGAGCGGCATCTACCATCTGGTGCAGGCCGCGCTGGTCCCGCCGGGCAGCCAGTTGAGGATGGGCGATCCGGTTTCCCTTGCAGCGGGCGGATGGCCGGTCGAACGCGACTGGTCCGCACTGAGCGCGGGCCGGGATATCGCCTCGGTCTCGCTGGTCGCAGGCGGCGATGGGCGGCCACTCTATCGCCTTGGTCTCGCCCCCAAGATGGGCGGCACAGGTGGCGGTGAGCATGACCATGGCTCGCCTGCGGCCAAACCTGCCGCCGAAGCCGCGCCGGACATGCACGACCATTCTGCGCATATGGCCGCAGCCCCTGCGCGCATTCCGCAGACCGATGCCGAAATCCGCGACGCGCGCTATGCCGGTATCCGCCCCGATGGCCCGGCGATCTATATCGATGCGGACACCGGCGACATCGCCCCTGACGGCGAGCGCGATATGGCGCTGGCCATCGCGCACAGGTTTTCAGGCGCAGGCGAGGACGCGGTGACCGGGGCCGAACTGGTGACGCGTTTCAGCCATGAATACGATTTCCGCAACAAACGGCTGCCCGTCTGGCGGGTCGATTATGGCGCGCCGGTCAATGCCTCGCTCTATGTCGATACCGGCGCGGGCGTGCTGGTCGACCGGGTGGAGGATTGGCAGAAACCCGAACGCTTCGTCTTCAGCATGATCCACAAGTGGAACTTCCTGTACCCCATCGGCAGGTTAGGGCTGAATGTCATGGTCGGCCTGTTCGCGATTGCGCTGATCGGCTTCATGGCCGTTCTTGGCCTACGCATGGACCTTACCCGAAGGCGGCGGCAGCAGCGCGGCTGACACCGCGCCGTGCCATGCCGTGCCGCCCGAATGCTGGCGCGCGGTTCTACCTCGGCGGCATCCTGATCGCGCCGTCGAGGCGGAACTGGTGCGCGTTGATGTAGGAATTGCGCGCAATCTCCAGGATGAGCGAGGCAAACTCTTCCGGGTGGCCGAGCCGCTTGGGGAAGGGCACGCTCGCATTGAGCTGGTCCCACATCTGCGGATTGCGGTCTTTCATTCCCAGCATCAGCGGGGTGGCGAAGATGCCGGGCATGACGGAATTGACCCTGATGCCAAGGTCCATCAGGTCGCGCGCCATCGGCAGGACGAGGCCGTTCACCCCGGCCTTGCAACTGCCATAGATGACCTGGCCGATCTGCCCATCCTGCGCAGCCACGCTGGCGGTCAGCGTGATTGCACCGCGTTCGCCATCCTCGTTCAGCGGTTCGCTGTTCGCCATGCCGAGCGCGGAGAGGCTGGCAATGCGATAGGAGGAGACGAGGATGCCCTCGGCCCCGAAGGCATAATCTTCGGTGGAAAGGCGTTTGTATCCGCCCGCTTCCTTGTCCCAGCCCAGCGTCTTGCCGCGGCGGCTGGCCATGGCGCAATGCACCGTCACGCGTTCCTGGCCGTGCGCGGCGCGCGCCTTGGCGAAACCGTCGACCACCGATTGTTCGTCGGTGATGTCGACGCGCGCAAAGGTTCCGCCGATGGCGGCGGCATGGGCCTCGCCCGCCTCTTCGTTGACATCGAAAATCGTGACCTTCAGCCCCGCTTCGGCCAGCGCAGTGGCGCTCGCCCGGCCCAGACCCGATGCGCCGCCGGTGACGATGGCGGCCATACCTGCTTTGAGTTCCACGGCTTTCTTCCCCTCTGCATTCGCGAAATGATCGCCCGGTGCTATCGCATGCGCATGTGCGGTGGGCCACCTGATCAAATTGCGATAAATGCGCGGCAGGGGCGCGCGGCATGAGCGCGTCGCTCTTCCTCGGCATGCTGGCGGTGCTGGTGACGGCACTGGGCGGGCGCGACCAACTGGTGGTGGCGCGTCTGTCCGCCGCGCTTGGCGCGCGTCCCGCCCTGCTGGCGCTCGGCGCGCTGGTGTCCACACTGTCGGCTGCGGTCATGGCCTTTGGCGGGGCCTATATCCCGGCAACGATTTCGGACGCGGCAGAGGCGATGCTGGTAGCGATTGCGATGCTGGTGGCGGCGTTCGAACTGTTCTGGCCGGTGCGCGAAAAGCGGGCGGCCGAGCCCACCCGCTCGCTAATGGCCGCCGGGATCGTGCTGCTCGCACGGCAGATCGGCGATGGGCCGCGGTTTATCGTCTTTGCACTGGCGGCGGCAACCGCTTCGCCGGCAATGGCGGCAGCGGGTGGGGCGCTGGGCGGTGCGGCGGCGCTGGCGGTCGGGTGGACGATGGGCGCAGAGCTGGAAAAACGCGTGCCGCTCAGGGCCATACGCCTTGCCGTGGGCGCGCTGGTGCTGGTGGCGGCTGTGGTGATCGCCCTGTCCGCACGCGGGATTGTTTAGAAATCGCTTCAGTCGATCAATAAGATTGATTCAAACTCGGAAACTCGATCAGGTGTCATCCGTTGATTGGTTGAAAGACTGAAAACGGAGGATTTATGACCGACACCGGCAACAACGCGAAAACCCAGCTCATCGGCGCGCTCAATGGCGCTGTGGCCGATGCGCTGGCACTGCATCTCAAGACCAAGAATTTTCACTGGCACGTCGCGGGGCCGCATTTCCGCGATCTGCACCTGCTGTTCGACGAACAGGCCGGGCAGATCATGGCTATCGTCGACGACATCGCCGAGCGCGTGCGCAAGAACGCAGGCGATACGCTTACATCCGTCGGCGCGCTGGCGAAGGAAACGCGGATCAAGGATCAGGATGATACCTCGCTCGATGCCAAGGCGATGCTGCGCGAATTGCGGGACGACAACGATACGTTCCGTACCCGCCTGATCGAGGTGAAGGACGCAGCCGAGGCAGCAAACGACAACGCGACGAGCGGCGTCGTCGATGACTGGATCGACCAGACCGAAGAACGCATCTGGTTCCTGACCCAGGCAGCCGCCTGATCCAAGGCCCAGCTTACCACGAGTCAAGATAGTCGGTGAAAGGAGCGTTTCGGCGCTTCTTTCACCGTTTGCTATGGCCTAGCATCGCGAGTGCTATGGTCGCACATGCGCTATACAGATTGGCCCACGCGCTGCGTCATCGCTGGCGCATGTGGCGCGGCACACCCCTATCGGGTGTCAGCATCATCGCGCAGGATTGGGAGGGCCGGCTGCTGCTGATGCGGCACAGCTATGGCCCGAATGGATGGCATCTTCCCGGTGGCGGCATTTCGCGCAGGGAAACGCCGCAAGACGCGGCCGTGCGCGAATTGCGCGAAGAAACCGGATGCCGCGCCGAAGGGGTCCGTGCCGTCGGCACTCTCGACGAGGTCATCTCAGGCAGCCCCCACACCGCGCATCTGTTCGGCTGTTTCACCAACGATCAACCCGTGCCCGATGGGCGCGAGGTGGTGGAAGCGCGCTTTTTCCCGCTCCATTCGCTTCCCGAACCGCTGGGTGAACGCGCGCGCGCGCGCCTGGAGGCTTGGCGCGAATTCGAGCGCGCGTCACAACAGCGATAGCTGGGCCGAGCGCGCGGCCTTTTCCTTGCGCGACAGTTTGCTGACCCCGTCGAGTGAGGACAGCGTCAGCCCCATCAGCCGGATCGGGCGGGGGAGGGGCAATTGTTCTTCCAGCAAGGTGCGTGAAAGCTCTGCAAACACGCCCTTATCCGCAATCAACTGCGGGACCGATTTCGCCCGCGTATTGAGCGTGAAATCGTTGTATTTCAGCTTTAGCGTAACCGTGCGCCCCTTGGCATCGGCGCGTTCGATCCGCTCCCACACGATGTCGATGATCCGTTCCAGCGTTTCGCGCAATTCGCCATCGTCATGCTGGTCTTCGTGGAAGGTCCGCTCGCCGCCGACCGATTTGCGCTCCCGGCTGGCGCGCACCGGGCGCAGGTCGATCCCGCGCGCGGCGCGATAGAGATATTCGCCGAAGCTGCCGAAATGCGCGGTCAGCCAGGCAAGGTCCCTCGCGGCAAGGTCGGCCCCGGTCTCGATGCCAAGCCGGTGGCATTTCTCCTCCGCCTTGGGGCCGATGCCGTGGAAGCGGCGGATCGGCAGCCCGGCGACGAAATCCGCACCCTGGCCGGGCCGGATGACGCAGATGCCATCGGGCTTGTTCTGATCGCTGGCCAGTTTGGCCAGGAATTTGTTGTAGCTCACCCCGGCGCTGGCGGTAAGCTGGGTCTTGGCGCGGATTTCCTGCCGGATAAGCTGGGCGATGCGCGTCGCGCTGCCAATGCCCAGCCGGTCTTCCGTCACGTCGAGATAGGCCTCGTCCAGGCTCAGCGGTTCGACCAGTGCGGTGTGGTGCAGGAAGACCGCGCGGATCTGCTGGCTGACCTCGCGATAGACGTCGAACCGGCTCTTGCAGAAGATCAGGTCGGGGCACAGCCGCTTGGCGGTGACAGAGGGCATGGCGCTGCGCACGCCGAATTTGCGCGCTTCATAGCTCGCGGCGGCCACCACGCCGCGCCCGCTGGACCCGCCGACGGCGACCGGCTTGCCGCGCAAATCGGGATTGTCGCGCTGTTCGACGCTGGCGAAAAAGGCGTCCATGTCGACATGGATGATCTTGCGCAGGCCGTCGGCCTCGCTCTCTTCCACATCGTGCGTTGCGCCGTCATCCATTGCGCTTCAATAGCGAGGCGGGTTGCAAACCGGAACCTTGTGCGCCACTCGACATTTTGTGCAAATGCGAAACGATCAGCCAGCTTCGGGTGAACGCCCGCTTCCCGTGCGCGCGAAACGCGCGGTGATTGGCGAGCGCGAGCTGATCTGGATGATGGCGCTGCTGATGGCCTGCAACGCCTTCGGCATCGATGCCATCCTTCCCGCACTCGATGCGCTGGCGAGCGATCTTGGCGCGCCCGGCAACGATCGGCAGTTCGTGGTCGGGGCTTATCTTCTCGCTGCGGGCCTTGGCACGCTGGTCCCCGGCGCCTTTGCCGACCGTTACGGCCGGCGACCCGTGCTGTTCGTGGCGCTGGGCTGCTACATCGGCCTGTCGATTGCCTGCGCGCTGGCGACGACCTTCGACATGCTGATCGTGCTGCGCGCGGCGCAGGGTTTCTTTGCGGCGGGCATTATCGCGCTGCCGCCCGCCATCATCCGCGACCGGGTCGGCGGCGACAAGATGGCCCGCATGATGAGCCTGATCTTCGTCATTTTCCTGCTCGTCCCCGCCGTCGCACCGAGCGTGGGGCAGGCGGTGCTGGTGGCGTTTGGCGACTGGCGCTGGATATTCGGGGCGATGGCCGTTCTCGGCTGCGCGATGACGCTGTGGGTATACATCCGCCTGCCCGAAACGCTGCATGAGGGAGACCGGCAGGACATCCATATCCCGACCATCCGCCGCAACATGACGAGCGCCGTCACCCTGCGCGAAACCATCGGCTATACGCTCGGCAGCGCGCTGGTTTTCGGCGGATTGTTCGGCTTCATCAATTCCTCGCAGCAGCTAATCGGCGAGGCATTCGGCGCGGGCGACCGTTTCCCGATGATCTTCGCCATCTGCGCAGGCTGCATGGCCATCGCCAACTGGTCGAACAGCCGCATTGTCGAACGCTTCGGTGCGCGGCGGGTCAGCCATGTCGCGCTGTTCGCTTTTATCGCGGTCGCCGCGGCGCAGCTCTATTTCGCCAACCAGCCCGATGAAACCTTGTGGACATTCGTGCCGCTGATGGCCGCCAATATGAGCCTGCTCGGCTTTATCGGGGCCAATTTCGGCTCGATTGCCTTGCGCCCGTTCAAGCATATTGCGGGCGCAGCATCCTCGGCTCAGGGCTTCCTGCGCATGACCAGCGGCGCGCTGCTCGGCGCGCTGATCGGCTATGCCTATGACGGGACGGCGCGGCCGCTGGCGCTGGCGTTGCTGTGCACCGCCGTGCTCAGTCTGATCTTCGTGCTGTTCAGCGAGCGCGGCTCGCTGTTCGGCCCGCCCGAGCCGGAAGACGACTAGCTTTCCGCGCCGAGCCTGCGCCAGGCGAGGTCGGCAAATTCGCACAAGAGGGGCCGCGTGTCGCGCGGGTCGATAATGTCTTCGACATTGAACCGCTCGGCACTGCGGAAGGGTGAGGTGACCTTGTCCAGCCGGGCGCGGATCGCCTCCAGTTCCGCCGCCGGATCCTCTGCCGCCTCCAGCTCTGCCTTGTAGGCGACCTCCAACCCGCCTGCGATGGGCAAGGACCCCCAGTCGCCCGACGGCCAGCAGAACCGGTACTGGTGCGTTTCGGCATTGCTCATCGCGCTGCCCGCAATGCCATAGGCCCGGCGCAGCACCACGCTGGCGAGCGGCACGCTGGCGCGGTAAATCGCGTTCATCGCCTGCACGCCGTAGCGGATCGTGCCCGCCATTTCCGCCTCGCGCCCGATCATGAAGCCGGGATTATCGACCAGATGGACGATGGGCAGGCGGAACTGGTCCGCCAGCTTGACGAAGCGTTCGGCCTTCTCGCTCGATTTCGCATCCCAGCTCCCGCCGAGATAGGACGGATCGCTCGCCAGCACCATGACCGGCCACCCGTTGAGCCTGGCAAGCGCGGTGATGCAGGCGCGGCCCCACATGCGCCCGATTTCGAACACCGTCCCCCGGTCGAACACATGGTCGAGCGCGCGGCGCATGGAATAGACCTGCTTGTCCTCGCGCGGGACAAGGGACAGCAGCGCCTCCTCGCGCCGGTCCACCGGATCGCTGCATTCGGCGCGGGCGGCAAGCCGGCCGACATGCTCGGGCATGAAGGACAGGAAATGGCGGGCGCGGGCAAAGGCTTCGGCCTCGCTTCCCACCTCATCATCGACCACGCCGTTGCGGGTGTGGATGGCGCTGCCGCCGAGGTCTTCTTTCGCTTGGTTGTGGTCGTCTGCGCCCTTGTAGCTTTCGCCAAGACCATCGACCACGGCGGGTCCGGCGGCGAAAATCTGGCTGAGGCCCCTGACCATGATCGAATAATGGCTGGCCACCGTGCGCGCCGCCCCAAGCCCTGCGGTGGGGCCGAGCGCCAGCGCGACGACCGGCACGGTGTCGAGGTTTTCGACCACATCGCCCCAGCCGGGCACGGCGGGGATATAGGTCGCGCCGATCTGTTCGAGCGTCTTGACGCTGCCGCCGCCGCCCGTGCCGTCGATCATGCGGACGATGGGCAGCTTGAGCTCATGCGCCATCTTTTCCGCCTGCACCATCTTGCGGGCGATTCCGGCATCGGCCGCCCCGCCGCGAATGGTGAAATCGTCCGCCGTGGCGACCACCGGGCGGCCATTGATCGTCGCCTTGCCGAACAGGAACGGGGCGGGGAGGACGCCTGTGAGATTGCCGTCCGCATCATAGGAACCGCGCCCTGCGATCTTGCCGATTTCGCGGAAAGAGCCGTCATCGCACAGCGCCGCGAGCCGCGCGCGGGCATCCATCTTCCCGCGCGAATGCTGGCGCGCGAGCTTGTCCGCGCCGCCCATCTGTTCGGCCAGCGCTTCGCGCTTCTTAAGTTCGTCTAGCTCGGCCTGCCACGACATCCCAATCTCCGTTCGGGCTGAGCTTGTCGAAGCCCCGTCCTTCTTTTCGGAGCCACCGCTAGAAGAAAATACAGCCCTTCGACAAGCTCAGGGCGAACGGGGAGCGAGAAAGAGCCTTATCCGTCCGCAGGCTCCACCACGCAAAGCACCGCCTCCACCTGCACCTGACCGCCTTCGCTGGCGGAAAGCCCGGTCACGGTCCCGTCGAAGGGCGCGGTGAGCGCGTGCTCCATCTTCATCGCTTCGAGCACCATCAGCCGCTGGCCTGCGGTGACAGTATCGCCCTCGGCCACATCGACCGCGATGACCTTGCCCGGCATGGGCGCAAGGATCGCGCCGTCGGCGGCGGAGTGTGCTCCGCCTGCGTCGGCACGGGCTTCGGTAAACAAGCCTGACCATCCCTGATAGTCGAATGCGAAAACCCCGTCATTCTTGAGCCTTGCTTGCGGGAGGTCCCAAACAGACCGCCCGCTAATCTGGACTTCATGGACTTCAGAGCCGTGAGCAACCTTCACAACCGTTTGTTTCGGCGCCGAGTTCAGTCGGAACGCCGTAGTCGATGGTATATCTTCTTCTTCAAGTTCGACCGTCCTTTCGGCCTGAGCCCCAGCCGCTCGTGCTGCAATTAACAGTCCCGCTGCTTCAAGAACCTCGTGCGGCGGTTCGAGAGGAGGCAAGAGTTCATCGAGATTGTGCTCAATAAAGCCGGTTTCGACATCGCCGGAAACGAAGGCTTCGGCCAGCACAAGGTTGCGTAGGAATCCGGCGTTCCATTTCACCGGATAGCAATGTGATGAGCCGAGCTTATCGGCAAGCGCTGCGATCGCCTCGTCGCGCGTATCGCGATGGACGATTAATTTAGCGATCATCGGATCATAGAAGGGCGAGACTTCTGCTCCTTCTTCTACGCCAGTGTCCACGCGTCCTGGCCCATCCCGTCGGTTGCTTTGAGCGATCCAGAAATCTTCAAGCCGCCCCGTGCTCGGCAAGAACCCCTTCGCCGGGTCCTCCGCATAAAGCCGCGCCTCGATGGCCCAGCCGTCGATGGTCAGCTCTTCCTGCTTGAGCGGGATAGGCTCGCCGCTTGCTACGCGCAGCTGCCATTCCACCAAGTCCACGCCTGTGATTTCCTCGGTCACCGGGTGTTCCACCTGAAGGCGGGTGTTCATCTCCATGAAGAAGATGCGGTCGGCGCGCAGGCCTTCGCTGGCGTCGGCGATGAATTCGATCGTGCCTGCGCCCTCGTAATCGACTGCCTTGGCGGCGCGGACGGCGGCGGCGCAGATTTCCTCGCGCGTCGCCTCGTCCATGCCGGGGGCGGGGGCTTCCTCGATCACCTTCTGGTGGCGGCGCTGGAGCGAGCAGTCGCGCTCGAAAAGGTGGACGACATTGCCGTGGCTGTCGCCGAAGACCTGCACCTCGATATGACGGGGCGAGGTGATCCACTTTTCCAGCAGCACCTCGTCATTGGAGAAGCTCGCCTTGGCCTCGCGCCGGCAGCTTTCGAGCGCGGCTTCGAAATCCGCCGCCGCATCGACCTTGCGCATCCCCTTGCCGCCGCCGCCTGCGACCGCCTTGATGAGGACGGGATAGCCGATGGCATCGGCCTCGGACTTGAGGCGCTCGACCGACTGGTCCTCGCCCTCGTAGCCCGGAGTGACCGGCACGCCCGCCTCGCGCATCAGTTTCTTGGCCGCATCTTTCAAACCCATCGCCTCGATGCTGGAGGGCTTGGGGCCGACCCACACCAGTCCCGCGTCGATCACCGCCTGTGCGAAGCCTGCGTTCTCGGAAAGGAAACCGTAGCCCGGATGGATCGCCTCGGCGCCCGTTTCATTCGCCGCCGCGATGATCTTGTCACCCACCAGATAGCTCTCGGCGGCGGGCGAGGGGCCGATATGCACCGCCTCGTCCGCCTGCCTGACATGCAGCGCCTTGGCATCGGCATCGGAATAGACCGCTACCGTGGCGATCCCCATTGCGCGCGCGGTGCGGATGATGCGGCAGGCGATTTCGCCGCGATTGGCGATAAGGAGCTTTTGGATCATCAGGGCGGGTTATACTCGCTTCGAGAAAAAGAAAACCGTTCGCCCTGAGCTTGTCGAAGGGCTGCACTTCTTTTTAACGCAGCGCCACAAGTGAAGGACAGGGCTTCGACAAGCTCAGCCCGAACGGGTGATATTGCTCAGCGCACTACCAACCGGCAACCGGGCGGAAATCGTGGCGGGACCACAGGATCGGCTCGTCCGGTTCTTCGGGCCGGTTGACCAGCGCTTCGACAAACGCCGCGCCGACATGCCACAATTTCTCGTATCCGCGTACGACCACGCGGCGGTCCCACGCCTTCTGTCCCCGGTCGAGCACCTTGCGCCCGATCGCGCCATAGATCCGCGCCGCCGACAGCACCGCCCAGCGCTGGCGGAAACGCAGGCGGCGCGCGCCCAGCCGTGCCGCCGCCTCGTGCTTCTCCATAAGCGCGATATGGCGCGGCATCAGCCCGGCGAGGATGAACTTGTTGCCCGGCGCCATCAGCTGCCCACGCTCCAGCCCGTATTCCTCCAGCCATGTCGCTGGCAGGTAGCAGCGGCCCGCCGCCTGGTCCTCGCCGATGTCGCGCGCGATATTGGCAAGCTGGAAAGCGAGGCCCAGGTCACAGGCGCGGTCCAGCGTTTCGCCATCGTCGTCGGGCACGCCCATGATCCTGGCCATCATCACGCCGACCGCGCCCGCCACGTGATAGCAATAGCGCAGCATATCGCGCTCGGTCTTGGGCTCGAACCCGCCTGCGTCCAGCGCGAAGCCGGAAATGACATCGTTCGCCATGTCGGGGGTGAGCTGGCATTCATCCGCCAGCAGGCCGAAGCCATCGAAGGCGGGATCGGCGGTCGGCTGTTCCTCGAAGGCGCGGCGGGTCAGCACGCGGATGCCCTGGATGCGGTCTTCGGCGCTCTTGCGGTCGCCCTGATCGCCCAGTGGCCCGCCCATATCCTGATTGTCGGCGATATCGTCGCAACGCCGACACCAGGCATAAAGCAGCCAGGTGCGTTCGCGCGTGAGCTTGTCGAACAGTTTGGAGGATGCGGTGAAGCTCGCCGAACCCTGTTCGATGGCGGTCTTGGCCTTGGCGACCAGTGCCGAACGCTCCCGCCCGCCGCCCGCACGGGCTTGCGTCGCGCGGACATAGCGCGAAGGCGTGTATGATCGCTCCTTCTTCAGAGGTCGTCCGCCGTCATGCTGAAAATGGGCGTATGCGGTTCATAGCTGGCCATACGGTCGAGCAAGGCTGGCAGTTCCGCCTCCGCGATCAGGATGTTCTGGTGGGCGGGGCGGATAAATCCGACCTCGATCATGTGCCGGTTGAAAGCGATGAGGTGATCGTAAAAGCCGAACGCGTTGAGCAGGCCGACCGGCTTGGTGTGATAGCCGAGCTGCGCCCAGCTGACCGCTTCCCATAATTCGTCCATCGTGCCGACGCCGCCGGGAATGGTGATGAAGCCATCGGAAAGGTCGGTGAAGCGTGCTTTACGCTCATGCATGCCGCCGACCGTATAAAGTTCGGTGCAGTCGTGATTGGCGACTTCGGAATTGGCAAGTGCTTCGGGAATGACGCCGATGACTTCGCCCCCCTTGTCGAGCGCACCCTTGGCGACCGCACCCATCAGGCCGAGCCTGCCGCCGCCATAGACGACCCCGATGCCGCGCTCGGCAAGTTCGGCGCCCACTTGGCGCGCAAGCTCGAGATAGCGCGGGTCTTCGGGCGAGGCGGAGCCGCAATAAATCGCCAGACGTTTCATCGCCGCGTCGCTCATCCGACGAGATCCTCCACCATCAACCCTGCCGTCGCCTTGGCGCTGCCGACCACGCCGGGGATGCCTGCGCCGGGATGCGTGCCAGCGCCGACAAGGTAGAAATTCTCGATCACATCGTCGCGGTTGTGGCCGCGGAACCACGCGCTCTGGGTCAGGATCGGTTCGAGGCTGAACGCGCTGCCCAGATGCGCGTTGAGATCGTGGGCGAAATCGCGCGGGCTATAGTGGAACTTGGTCACGATCCGATCGTGAATGTCGGGGATCAGGCGGCGGCCGACCTCGTCCAGCACGCGCTTTTCCAGCACCTTGCCCATTTCCTGCCAATCCACCGCAAGCTTGCCCATATGGGCCACCGGGACCAGCGCATAGAAGGTGCTCATCCCCTCGGGCGCCATCGACGGGTCGGTGACGGTCGGGTGGTGCAGGTAGATCGAGAAATCCTGCGGCAGCACGCCATTGTCGTAAATGTCTTCCAGCAGCCCCTTATAGCGCGGGCCGAACAGGATCGAGTGGTGCGGGATGCCGGGCCAGGTCCCCTCCACCCCGAAATGGACGACGAACAGGCTGGGCGAGAATTTCTTGCGTGCCAGCTTTGCCGCCTGCGCGTCGCCGCGCTTCGTGCCCGACAGCAGCGTCTTGTAACTGTGCATGATGTCCGCATTGCTGGCCACCGCATCGAAGCGCTGATGCCAGCCGGAATGCGTGCGCACACCTGTTGCGCGGGTTCCGGTCGTTTCCACCTTTTCCACCGGATCGCCCAGCCGCATGGTCCCGCCGATGCGTTCGAAATGGCGGACCATGCCCGCGATCAGCCGATTGGTTCCGCCCATTGCGAACCACACGCCGCCATCCTTTTCCAGCTTGTGGATCAGGGCATAGATCGCGCTGGTCTTCATCGGGTTGCCGCCCACCAGCAAGGTGTGGAAGCTGAAGGCTTCGCGCAGCTGTTCGTTCTCGATGAAGTGGCTGACCATCGAATAGACGCTGCGCCAGGCCTGCTTGCGGGCGAGGGCGGGGGCGGCCTTGATCATCGACTTGAAGTCGAGAAACGGCTTGTGGCCGAGCTTGACGTAGCCTTCCTCGTAAACCCCGGCGGAATATTCGAGAAACCGCTGATAGCCCGCCACATCGGCAGGGTTGAGGCGCGCGATCTCGTTGAAGAGCTGTTCCTCGTCGTTCGAATAATCGAACACCGTGCCATCGGGCCAGCTGAGGCGATAGAAGGGGGTGACCGGGACCAGATCGACATCTTCGGCCAGGTCGTGCCCGGTCAGCGCCCACAATTCCTTCAGGCAGTCGGGATCGGTGATGACGGTCGGCCCGCCATCGAAGGTGAAACCGTCCTGCTCCCAGAAATAGGCGCGCCCGCCGGGCTTGTCGCGCGCCTCCACCACGGTGGTGGCGATGCCAGCCGATTGCAGCCGGATCGCCAGCGCCAGCCCGCCGAAGCCTGAGCCGATGACGCAAGCGCTCTTCCCGGTGGGTGCGATGCTTGCCTGAGAGGTAGACATGTCTGTGCTTTGCGCGTTCATGTGCTTTTCCTTTGGACCAGCGGGGTCCCTTTGCCAAGCAGCGCGGGGATCGCGCGGTGGACAGCGACCGGCGGGCGGCCCGACAGGACGCTGAGCCTGTCCGCCATGGTCGAGCGCGCGGTGTAGAAACGCTCGATCAGCGCCTCGTCCTTGCGATAGAAATGCTCGAACACGCGATACCGCTCATCGGGCAGGGCGGCGTCGAACAGCATCCGGCCAAGATGGCGGTAAAACCGCGTCTGACGCCAGTGGCTGTGTGCCCGTGCATCGACCATCGCGGCAAGTTGCGGGCCGGGCAGGGTGGCATTTTCCGCAATGGCGAGTGCGGTTTCGACCGCGATCGGAACGGTGTAACTGGTCAGGTGATGGCAGAACAGGCCGCGCGCGCCTGCCAGCACCACACCGTCCGGGGCCATCTGCGCCCGGTGCGCGCGCATATCGCCATGCGTGATGACGGGAAGCACGCCGGTTTCCCTGCCCAGTATCGCGCCGTCCCACCCTTGCGCGGCGCAATAGCGGTCGATCCGGCCCGATAGCGCGCTGCGGTCCAGCGCGGGCGCATCGGCGTAATAGGTGTCTTCGACGAACAGTTCCTGCGCGCCCAGCGGCAATGTGTAGACGAAGCGATAGGCGTCATGCTGGCGCACCCGTGCGTCCATGATGATCGGCGTATCGAGGCCATGCGGCGCGGGCAGGCGGATATGGCGGCCCATGAACACCTGCCAGCCACCTGAAAGATGCGGCGACGGCTGGAAGTTGCGGCAATCGATGACGCAGCGCGTGGGGATTGTCTCGCCGCTGTCCAGCGTGACGCCGTCTGCGCTAAGCGTTTCCACGGTGCATCCGGTGCGGATCGCCTCTGGCGGCAGTTCCCGCCGCAGCCCGGCATCGTAATCTGCGCTGGCGAGCGAGCGATACCCTGCGGCCAATTCGCGCGAATAGGCCGGAAAATGCACTTGTGTGCCCTTGTCCCAGGCGAGGATGCGCAGATCGCGCAGCAATTCCTCGCCCGCGCGACCCAGATCGGTTTCGAACCAGCTCCAGCGGTGATTGCCGCCCAGCGTCGGGCCGCTCTCGATCAGGGCGATGCGCATGGCGGGATGCGCACGGTGCACCGCCAGCGCGGTAAGCCCACCTGCCAGCCCGCCGCCGACGATGGCAATGTCGATCATGGTCCCGCTCATAACCGGTGTCCCTTATCGGGCATCGAATAGGGCGGCAATGCGCATCGACGTGGGCCGGGACAGGCGGGCGCAGGTCGGAACGCGCGGCGTATCGTGCGGAACGCACCGGCCTCTTGTCCGTTGCATGTTGCAACGCAACCAAATGAGGGTAGCCCATAATGAAAACCGTACTTCGTCTCGCCGCGCTTCCGGCGCTTGCTTTGTGTGCACCGCTGGCCGCGCAGGATGCGGAGGAGGACGTGACCGACGAGCCGCAGGCCGGTTACGAAGATACGGTGTATGATGGCGACTGGCTGAGCATCGGCCTGGGGGTCGGTTATGCGCCCAGCTATGACGGGTCGGACGATTACGTGCTGTTCCCGCTTCCGGTGGTGCAGGGCAGCCTGGGCGGCATCGGTATCAGCCCGCGCCCAGCCGGTTTGGCGCTCGATTTCATCCCCGATGCGGAAGACGGGCCGAGCTTTTCCTTTGGCCCGGCCTTCCGCCTGCGCAACAGCCGCGCCGACCAGATCGAGGACCCGGTGGTCGAAGCCGCCGGTGAGCTCGACCGGGCCTTCGAAATCGGGCCGAGTGCGGGTGTGAGCTTCCCCGGCGTGCTCAATCAGTATGACAGTGTCACTATCAGCGCCGATGCGCGCTGGGATGTGGCGGGCGCGCATGAGGGCATGGTGGTAGAGCCGAGCCTGACCTATTTCACCCCGCTGAGCCGCGGCATCGCAACGTCGCTCTCGTTCGGGGCAACCTTCGTCGATGACGATTTCGCCGACTATTATTACTCGGTCAATCCGGCACAGAACGCGGCAAGCGGCCTGCCGCTGTATCAGGCAGAGGGCGGGCTGACCTCGCTCGGCGTCAACGCGCTGTTCGGCTTCGATCTGGATGGCGACCTCGCCAATGGTGGCCTCGCTGCGATCCTCATCGGCGGATATTCGCGCAAGATGAACGATGCGAAGGACAACCCCTACACCGCCATTCGCGGCGATGCGGACCAGTTCCTGGTCGGCGTGGGGCTGGGTTACACTTTCTGACCTTCCCGAACCTTTGCCAAAACGAAAAGGGCGGCCTTGCGGGGCCGCCCTTTCCTTTTGCTGAAGGCGTTTCGCCTCAATCCTCGGGCTCGTCCTCGATCTTCAGTTCGGGGCGCGGGCCGGGCATGTCGGCATCGCGGTTGCCCGTCATCAGATAGGTGTCGAACCATTCCATCATGCGCAGATTGTAATCGTAGCGTGCCGCTGCCTTGCGGTTGCCGTGGCCTTCGCCCGGATACAGCACGAGGCGGACCGGCGTGTCGGGCTTGCGCACCTTGATGTTGCGATACAGCTCATAACTCTGGCTCGGCGCGACACGGGTATCTTCTGCGCCATGCATGATGAGCAGCGGGGTTTCGGCCTTGTCGACGTGGTAGATCGGCGAGACTTCAAGCATGCCCTGCCAGTTCTCCCACGGCCATTTCAGGCTGTGCACGTTGTACATCTCGTTCGGGATGTCGGTCGTGCCGAACTTGCTGATCTGGTTGGAAATGCCGACGAACATCACGCCTGCGGCAAATTCCTCGCTCAGCGCGGTGGACGACCATGCCGTGGCATAGCCGCCATAGGAACCGCCGGTCACGCCGACCCGGTCGGGATCGGCCACGCCTGCTTCCACCAGTGCGCGCTTGGCATCGACCAGGTCGTTGAATTCCTTGCCCGCATAATCGTTCTGGTGCTGCTTGGCGAAAGCCACGCCATACCCGGTCGAGCCGCGATAATTGGGCAGGAAGACGGCATAGCCCTTGCCCGCTGCGACCTGTCCGGGCGAGCTGTAGCCGGTGTTCCAGCCATTGGTTTCGTGAGCTTCCGGCCCGCCATGCACATCCAGGATCAGCGGCGCACCGCCGCTCGGGATGCCGCCGACCGGCTCGATCAGGATGCCTTCGACCTTCTGGCCGTCGCGCGCGGTGTAGGTCAGCGTGCGCTGCTTGCCGAAATCGATCTCCGACAGCCACGGATTATGCGTGGTCCAGCGCTGGAACTTGCCGTTCTTCGCTTCGAACAGTTCCGCCGCATGCGCTGCCGAGGTTGCGGTCACGAAGATGCGGCCCTTGGCGGATTCGACATTGTCGATGCTGAGGCCGCCTGCGTCGATATCTTGCGCCACGCGCGTCCCCTCATAGATGCGCAGGCTGGAATGTGCCCCCTTGTGGATCACCACGGCAAGGCGGCCGTCCTCGAGCCATTCGCCGTCCACCGCAGCCTCGGCCGCGCCCGCATTGAGCGCATTGTACTGGCCGCTCGCCATATCGACGAGATGCAGCGTGGTGGCCGCGGGGTCGTTTTTGTCGACCGCCGCGATCATCGACAGTTTCTTGCCATCGGGCGAGATTTCGATGTCGCCCAGCTTACCCGGCGTTTCGACCACGCGCACCAGCTTGCCGGTGGTGAGATCAAGCACATGCGCGCGCTTGGAGGTGTAGGAATCGTCCACCTGCGGCGTCGGCGCGCTTTCGACAACGGCCAGCTTGCCGCCATCTGTAACCTTGAACGCGCTCACATAGCCCGGAATGGTCACGGCTTTGGGATCGCCGTCCACCTCAGTGCCGTGGCGGGCGGAAAACAGGCGGTTCAGCCGTGCCTCTTCCTCATAGACGACGGCATCGAAGCCAGCCTTGGATTCCTTCTTGCGCGGCTTGTCCTCTGCCGCCGAAGCGAGCATCCAGATGGTCGATCCGTCGGGCGACCATGCGTGCGAGCGCACATCGGCGTCCTCGACCGCTGCCAGCTTGCGCTGCGCGCCGCCATCCACCGGGATACCCCACACGGCGCGGTCTTCGTCCTCGTCAGACCAGACGAAGCTGATCATGCGCCCGTCGGGCGAGAACGTCACATTGGACACGCGCATGTCGTCGGGCAGGAAATCGCGCGCGTTCATTGGCGCATGCGCGACCTTGAGCTGCACCTGATGGCTGCCGTTCTTTTCGCCCTTGGTCACATCGGGCAGCTTCGACGTGGTATAGGCCACGCGGCTGCCATCGGGCGATATGGCGATGGACCCGACATTCTCGATTCTGGCGACATCTTCCGGCGTCATCGGGCGCGCCTGCGCGGTCGCGGCGAGCGAGGCGGAGGCGAGCAAGGTCGCAGCGGTAATCACGGTTCGTTTCATGTCTGGGGAGGTCCTCTCAAGCTCTCTCGGGAATAGCGATGCGCCGCTCATAGCGCACGACAGGGCGCATGCAATGCCTGCCCCTTGTGCAGTCGTCATTGGGCAGGCATCAAGATGTCAAACAGGGAGAGAGTGATGAAATTTGCAGGCCTTGCGGCGATGGCCGCTGCCTTCCTCGCCATGCCGGTCATGGCCGAGACGACAATTATCCAGGCCGATGGCGTGGTGACCAGCGCCGATGCCGCGCCGATGGGCCGCGCCACGGTGACGGTGACCGATGGGCGGATTGTCGAAATTGCCGAAGGCTGGCAGGCCGGGCCTGCGGGTGCAGAGGTGGTGCGGCTGGAAGGCAAGACGCTCGTGCCCGGCCTGATCGACCTGCATGTCCACCTGACCGGCGATCCGGGCGGCGATTTCTGGAGCAGGACGGTCGAGCCGAATGAATGGGGCGTGGTCGTCGGAGCGAAGAATGCGCGGGTCACGGCGTTGGCCGGGTTCACCACCGTGCGCGAAGCGGGCAGTGCCCAGCACACCGCCTATGCGCTGCGGCGCGGCACGGCAGAGGGCGTCATTCCGGGGCCGCGCATCGTCGCCGCAGGGCCGCCGCTCGCCATTGTCGGCGGGCATGGCGATGTTTCCGGCTTCCGGCCTGAAATCAACGCCATCCTCGCCAGCGGCTATGCCTGTACGGGCGCGGTCGAATGCGCCGAGAAGGTGCGCCGCGCCAGCCAGAACGGGGCGGACACGATCAAGATCACCGCAACCGGCGGCGTGCTGAGCCAGCAGGGCCGGGGGCTGGAGGCGCATTTCACGGATACGGAAATGAAGGCCATTGCCGACACCGCCCATTCGCTCGGCCTCAAGGTGATGGCCCATGCACACGGCGCGCGCGGGATCGAGGCGGCGAGCCGGGCGGGCATCGATACGATCGAACACGCGACCTATATCGACGAGGCGGCCGCGCGCGAAATGCGCCAGAACGGGACCGTGCTGGTCCCCACATTGATGGCATTCCGCGGCGTCACCGAACGGCTTGGCAAGGGCATCTACACCCCCGTGGTCGAGGACAAGATCCGCGCAGTGGCCGAAACCGCCAAGGTTTTCATGGGCAAGGCCTATCGCTGGGGCGTTCCGATTGCCTTCGGGACCGATGCCGGCGTGTTCGACCATGGCCGCAATGCCGAAGAATTCGCCCTGATGCGCGAACAGGGCATGAGCGACAGCGAAGCCCTCGCCAGCGCGACCACCGTGGCTGCGAAAGTACTTGAAATGGAGAATGAAATCGGCCGGATCGCGGTCGGCTATTCGGCCGATATCATCGCTGTCGAAGGCAATCCGCTAGACGATGTCCGCGTGCTCGAAAATGTCGAGTGGGTAATGGTGCGCGGGCGCGTGACGGAATGAGCGATCTGTGGATCGAAGCGCTCTCGCTCCGCTCCTCGGCCCGTGAGAAAATCCTCGAACATCGCTTCCTTGCCGAAATCGCATCCGAATTATGGGCGCGCGGATGCTTCGATTTCGGCATCGCGCGCGGCGAGGTGGACGATAGCGGGTTCGACGTCATTATCGAGGTCGGCGCGGTTTCCCGCCATATCCAGTTGAAGGGTAAGCGCATCCAGGGCCGTGCGGCCCGCTACGATGTGCAGACTGCGCTGGCGGATCGGCCTTCCGGCTGGGTGGTCGTGATGCTGCATCACCACCGCGACTTGAGCCTGCAGGGCTATTACTTCTTCGGCGGCGCAGCAGGAGAGCCGCTGCCCGCTTTGGGAAAATGGGTTGCGAAACACGCCAAGGGAGACGGCGATGGTGTCAAGAAGGAACGGCCACGCCTGCGCCGAATATCTCTCGGTCAGTTCGATTTCGTTGAAACACGCGGCGAGCTGGTCGACCGGCTGTTCGGCCATGCGGCGGCGGGCATCGATGCGTAAGGTCGTGCTCGCCTGCACCACGCTGCTCGGTCTTGGCGCGGCGCACCCCGCCATCGCCACGGAGGGATGCCAGCGCGAGCTGGTTGTGTTGGGGGGCAGGGCAGGATGCAGGCGCGCCGCAGATCGGCCATGCAAGCGATGCCGGGCCGCGCCAGCTGCCATCCTCGCTTGCGCTGATCGATCGGGAGGATGGCACACGCTATCTGTTCGACGCCACGCCCGCGATCACCGAACAGCTCGCCATGCTGGACCGGATTGCTCCGCCGCGCGAGGGCAGCTTCGGCGTGGATGGCGTCTTCCTCACCCATGCGCATATCGGACACTATCTGGGGCTTGCATGGTTCGGGCGCGAGGCGGCGGGGGCGAAGGGCGTGCCGGTCTATGCCTTGCCGCGAATGGCCGCATTCCTGCACGATAACGGCCCGTGGAGCCAGCTGGTCTCGCTGTCCAACATCGTGGTGCATCCGCTCGATTCCGGCGCTCTCGCGCCCGTCAGCGATACGTTCGGCGTCTGGTCCCTCGCCGTGCCCCATCGCGACGAATATTCAGAAACCGCCGCTTTTATCATCGTCACCCCGGGCAAAACCGCGCTCTATGTGCCCGATATCGACAGCTGGGATACGTTCGAGGCGGAAAGCGGGGAGACGCTGGAAGACCAGCTGGCGGAGGTCGATCATGCGTTTATCGATGCGACCTTCTGGGACGATGGCGAGTTGCCGGGCCGCGACATGCGCGAAATCCCGCATCCGCGGGTGCGCCATGTGATGGAGCGCCTTGGCGCGTTGCCCGCCGAGGTGCGCGCCAAGGTCCGCTTCATCCATTACAATCACACCAACCCGATCCGCGACCCGCACAGCCCGCAGAGCCGGGAGGTTGCCGCTCGCGGGTTTCATGTCGCGCGGCGCGGGGACCGGATCTGCATGGACTGAACCGGGATCAGAAGATCCCGGCCACCCCGACCGTGCCGCCCGTCGCCTTGTCGCCGGCATGATTGACGCTTGCGGTCAGCACGATGGGCGCATCGGAGGCAAGCCGGTGGCTCAGGCCGAGGCTGAAGGCGAATTCGCCGCGAAAGGTCGATCCGCGCAGGGCATAGCCGGTTTGGCCTGCCTCTGGCGGGAACGGCGCTTCCGCCTGTGCCATCGCCGCCGCGACGCCGGCCTTGTAGTCCCTGTCGAGCTGATCGAGACGGAAGCCCATCGCATCGACCCGGCCACCCAGCGCAAGCACATCGTTGCCAAGGGCTGCGAACTGCGCGTCGGAAACCGCCGCGATATGGCCGACATCGGCCCGCACGGCAGCGACCGATGCAGCCGTTGCGGCCTGTTGCCGCCCGAGCACACCGTTGCTGTCCACCGTCACGACATCCACCGGCCCGGATTGGGCAGCCGTACTCGCCGCGATGTCTCCAACCCGCACCGCACTGCCCGCGCCGCCGAGGGTGACCTGATTGTCCGCAGTGGTGGTGGCGGCATAGCCGATCGCGGTGGAATTGTTGTGATCGGTCCGCGCCTGATAGCCCAGTGCCGAGCTGTTGTCCCCGCGGGCCTGGGAATAGCTGCCGAAGGCGGTGGAATTGGCTGCTGCGGCATAGGATGCGTAGCCATAGGCGCTGGCAAATGCCTGCCGTGCCCCGGCATAGGACCCGATGGCGGTCGCACCGGCGGCGTTCGCCCCGGACCCTGTGCCCGCGGCAAAAGCCTGATAGCCCGTTGCCATTGCCCGGTAACCGATGGCGGTGGTTTGCGAACCGTCGGCCAGTGCGCTGCTGCCTACCGCGATGGCATCATTGCCATCGGCGGTGGCATTGCCGCCGGCTGCCAGGGCATTGCCGCCATTGGCGATGGCATATGCCCCGAGGGATACCGCCTGTGCGCCGAATGCGGTCGTGTCCCGGCCGACTGCCACGGAACCCGCCGTATTGGCGCGCGCCTTGGAGCCGACCGCCACGCTGGCCTCTGCGACAGCGACAGCATCGCTGCCGAATGCCGACGCGCGGGCTGCCAGGGCGCCCGCATCCGAGCCGATGGCTGTCCCGTAGCGCGATACAGCGCGGGCCCCGAAATCATCGTCATCTTCGCCGTCACCGCCGATGGCCACGCTGCCGGTGCGCGCCAGCGAGTAATTGCCGATCGCCACTGCGTCGACGCCTGTTGCCTGCGCCCCTGCATTGCTGGCGCCGAACCCGCCACCGATCGCAATGGCGCCGTCGGCGGTCGCCTGCGCGGAATCGGTGGCTCCGACGCCTGCGCCGATTGCGAGGGAATTGATGGCCGACGCGCGGGCATACGATCCTATCGCGATGGCATTGGTGTTGTTCGCCAGGGCGCTTCGTCCGATCGCCTGCGAATCCGTGCCGTTTGCCGTGGCTTCGCTGCCGATGGCGACCGTGCCTTCACGGAATGCGGAGGAAGATTTGCCGATCGCCACCGAATCGCCCAATCTCGCATTCGCACCGGCTCCGCAGGCCACCGACGTATCGTTGCCGCCGGAATCCGCTCCCAGGTCGGTGTCAACATCCGTATCGGCATCGCCATCATTGTTGGTGTCGAGAAGGCAATCGTCGGCCTTTGCGGCGTTCGGGGCGAGCATGGTGGTCGTGGCGCAGGCAATGGCCGCGGAACCCAGAAGCATCGGAAAGCGCATGGTTTATCTCCTTCAGTGATCAGATGAAGCGGTGGCCGTCACCCAGTATCGACGCCGCGCCCGTGATAGCCCGCCACGCCACACGGCAGAGAATAGCACGGGCGGGGATCGTCTCCCAATCGCCAGATCGTTGATTTTCATCCGCCTTCAGGTCGTTTGTCGAAGCGGCTTGCCCGGTCGTCGCCCGTGCGGTTGGCGATGCGCACACTCGCCGCTAGATGAGCGGCATAGGAAACAGGGGATATTCAATGGCGTCTTTTCGCAACGCGCTTCTTACCGCCGCCGTCCTGCCGCTGGCTGCATGGGCTGCCCATGGCGGGGAGGCGCAGGCTTCCACCGCCGCGCAGGCATCGTCCAACACCAGCGGCGTGCCACAGACCGCCGAGCAGACCGAGCATGACCGCCTGTTCGCGCTGTTTGCCGATGCGGATGAGCGCAATCTCAAGCTCAATCCGATCAGCGCGCTGTTCCGCGGCGATATGCGCTATGCCGACCGTTTGGGCGATTTCCTGACCGAGGAATACAACCTCGCCAGCATCGAGAATGCGCGCCTTAACCTGACGCAGCTTTCCGCCATCGACCGCAGCGCGCTTAACGCGACCGACCAGCTCGCCTACGATGTGTTCGAATACAACCAGCAGCAGGCGCTGAAAGGCCTGGCCGATGACATCGTCGCGGTGACGCAGGTGCGCCCGGTCAACCACTTCACCGGCATGCACACATTCTACCCAAGCTTCGCCAGCGGGCGCGGTGCGGCGCCGTTCAAGACGGTGGCGGATTACGAGAACAACCTGAAACGCCATGCCGATTATGTCGCGATCACCGATCGGTCGATCGACTGGTTTCGCAAGGGGATGGCCAGCGGGGTTCTCGAGACAAAGCTGACCATCGGCAATGTCATCGAACAGCTCGACACGCAGCTTGCGATGCCGATGGAAGAATCGCCGCTGTGGATGCCGGTGGTGAATATGCCGGAAGATTTCAGCGATGCCGACAAGGCGCGCCTAACTGCGGAATATCGCTCCAGCACAGAGGCGCTCTACGCCGCCCACACCCGGCTGCGCGATTTTCTGCGCGACGAATATCTGCCGGTCGCCCGCACCAGCGTGGGCCTGTCGCAGATGCAAGGCGGCGAGGCGCTCTATCGCCAGCTGATCGAAAACACGACCACGCTGCCGCTTGAGCCGGATTACCTGCACGATCTTGGTCTTAGCGAAGTGGCCCGCGTCAAACAGGGGCTGGAGGCAATCAAGGCGGAGGTCGGGTTCGACGGCACGCTCAACGAATTCTTCGATTATGTCCGCACCGATGCGCAGTTCAAGCCGGAAAGCCGCGAGGCTCTGACGCAGAGCTATTACGATATCGGCAAGCAGGTCGATGCGAAGATCGGCGAATATTTCTCGCTCCTGCCCAAGAGCGAGCTTGAAATCCGCCCATACGAGCCGTTCCGCGAACAGTTCAGCGCAGGCGGCTCCTACCAGTCGGGTTCGCCCGATGGCGCGCGGCCGGGCATCTTCTATTTCAATGCCTATGACCTGCCCAGCCGGCTGACGACGGGCAATGTCACGCTGTACCTGCACGAAGGCGCGCCGGGGCATCACTTTCAGATCAGCCTTGCGCAGGAAAACACCGACCTGCCTGCCTTCATGCGCTTTGGCGGGACGACTGCGTTTGTGGAGGGCTGGGCGCTCTATTCGGAAACGCTGGGCTATGAGATGGGGTTCTTCGAAGATCCCTGGAACCGCTATGGCACGTTGCAGGACGAACAGCTGCGCGCGATGCGGCTGGTGGTCGATACCGGGCTCCACGCCAAGGGCTGGACGCGCGAGCAGGCGATCGATTTCATGCTGGAAAACAGCGGCATGACCCGCACCGAGGTGGTCGCCGAGGTCGAACGCTACATCGCCATCCCCAGCCAGGCGCTCGCCTACAAGGTTGGCGCACTGAAGATCCAGGAACTCCGCGCCCGCGCCGAACAGGCGCTGGGCGATGATTTCGATATCAAGGCGTTCCATGCGCAGGTGCTGAACACGGGCGGCCTGCCGCTGCCGGTGCTGGAGGCGAAGATCGACCGCTGGATCGCCGCTGGCGGCAACTGATCGCGCCGTCGCTCGGACGCGGGCGGCAGCACAGAGCTGCAAGGCTGGATAAAGCGGTCAGGCAAAGAAAAACGCTCCCGGAAGTTTCCTTCCGGGAGCGTTTTTTGTTGTCGGTATGGAGGTCTTAGAACTTCCAGCTCATCGCCACGTTCGCCTGATTGTTGGTCAGCGCGCCGCGGCCGAGATCGGAGGTCACGCTCAGCTTCGAGCTGAACGTATCCGACCACTTGAACTCCGCACCGGCATTGACCGACACCCATTCCGGGTCGAGCTGGTTGACGATCCGGAACGGCAGGTCTTCCGCGCCCATGAAGGATGCGGTGACAACGTCCGTCGTGTCCGCCAGTTCGCGGGCATAGGCGACCGAGCCGAAGAACGAGGCCGTGCCCGTATCACCGATCTTGGTGTCGATTGCCGCCATCGCGCCGAGCTTCGCGCCCAGCGAATGGAAGGTGCGGCCATCGACATTCAGGCCGAAGGAGCCGGCATCGAACTCGCTGTAGCCGCCCAGGTCGGAGCGGACATAGTCGAGGCTCGCCACCGGACCCAGCGTGACGCCGCGCACCGGCTTCATCGCATAGCCGAGCCGCATGCCGAGGAAGGTCTGCTGACCTTCTGCCGAACCACGGGCCATCTGGAACGCCTGCGCCAGGTCACCCTGCGAGGCCCGCTGCAACGCGTAGCTCTGCGTTGCCGTGCCGAAATGGACGTCGGCGAATGCCTTGCCCAGATCGAAGGCGGCATAGCCGGCGACCGACATGCTTTCATCGTTCATCGGGTGATAGCCGATGACCGAGCTGGCGCTGTTGCGCACGCTCGACACCGCGACACCCACGGCAACCTTGCTGCTGGCGCGATAGTCCATGCCGAAGGTCAGCTCGCCCGCCTCGGTGAAGGCGGCATGTTCGAATGCAGTTGCACCGCTCGACAGGTCGTTTCCATCCTGGGTCAGGTAGCTACCGCTGACCGAACCGAAGAAGCCGAGCTTGTTTTCGACCGGTGCAACGCCTGCCTGGGCGAAGGACGCGCTGCCGGCGCGGGAGAACCCGGCCGCGGCATTGCCCGCACCGCGCAGTGCCAGCGTGCGCTGGGCGATCTGCCCGGTGAAACGCTGGGCAAAGCCGTTCGCGGTGAAGGTCTGGCCGAAGGCGCTGGTCGGCATGAAGCCGGCGAGCGTGGCCATGAAGTCCTGCGGCATGGCGGCATCGACCACGCCGAACAGGTGGCTGAACTGCGCATACCGACCGCTGAACCGCATCGTATCGAGCGTGAGGCCAAGCGAGCCGAAGCCCGAGCCGCTGTCACCCAGCACGATGTCGGTGATGCGCCGTGCGCCGATGCTGACGATGACGTTGTTGCCATCGATCGTGCTCGAAGCGTTCAGCAGGGTCGAGCGGCTGAACAATTCGGTCTGATCGAAAGTGCCATCGAGCGCGCCGGCCGACAGGACAGTGAAGGTGCTGCCGAAAGCCGGGACCTGCTCCACCGTGGACGTCACCAGCAAAGTGCCGCCAAGCACCGCCGTGCCGGTCACATTCAACCGGTCGCCGGTATTGCTACCGGCCGACCCGGCGATTTCCACTGCCAGCGTACCGGCGGCGGTCTGTACGTAATCGCCGTTGATCGTCAGCGTGCCGGTTACACCGCGGCCCGCAGGGGCGACGACGCCGGCGACATTGAAGAAGCCGTTGCCGGTGTTGATCGTGCCAGTACCCTGCGCCACGCCGCCGTTGAGCGAATAAAGCCGCGAATTCAGAGTGCCGTCGATGGTCGCAAACCCGTTCGACTGTTCGACGCCGATCACCGTGGTGAAGTCGAAGCCATCTTGCAGCACGAACTGCGTTGCGGCGTTGGCGATGGTCAGCCGGTCGATCTCGACATCCATGTCCACCGTGACCGTACCCGGCTTGGTCAGCAGGACATCGAAATACAGCGCCGGGTTCTGGAACGACACCCCGACCACACCATCGGTGTTGTTGGGGACGAAGCCTGTCGAGCCCGCCCCAAGCAGCGGCGAGGTTTCCGGCAGCGGCGGGATCGGAGGCAGGTTGGGCGAAACCGAGTTGTCGAAACTGGAGACATCCACGCCCAGGATCGTGCCAAGCTCCGGCCCGTTCGCGAGCACGCCGGGCTCCTCACCTTCGGGCACGCCATTGACCAGATTGCCATTGCCATCGTCGATGAAGAAACCCGGATCGAGTTCCTGCGTCCAGAAGGTGGCATCGGACCAGTTGCCGTCACGGCCCGTCGTGGTGACATACTTATACGGCGTGTTCTCCGAGATGAACTCGAAGAAGGGATAGAGCGGGTTGTAGAAACTCACATCGCCGTAGCGGTTGTTGGTCCCGAAGAAATCGTAACCACCGCTCAGAACGCCCGCAATGATCGGGAAGTCGTAGAGCTGGTCGACGATCAGCGGCGAGCCGCTGTCGCCCGGTGCGGTGCCAGCTTCGCGATCAAGCGCAGCGCCGTCGAAATAGTCGATCGCGAGGACTGCGTTGAGATCGGTACAGTTGATGTTCGTACCGCTGAACACGCAGTTTTCGCCGTCCTGCGGCGTCCGGTTCGGATTGTCGAAATCGAGGAAATACAGCGCCTGGCTGTTCTGTCCGATGTTGAACACACTCGGCGCGAAGCCGGGGAAAACAGCGTCGATGAACGCAGACTGGGTCGCGATCGCGCCCAGCATATTCTCGCCCACCCGGCGCAGGAACGGCGACCCGGTATCGATGCCGCCATCTTCGCCCGTGCCGTTCGTACCATAGCCGGTCAGCACGAGGTGCGTGAGCTGGTCCAGCGGGGTCAGCAGGATCGGCATCGTGCCGACATCGGTGATCGGTTCGTCGAGCGCGATCATCGCCACGTCGGCCCAGGGGAAGGGCAGGCCGAGTTCGTCCGGGTTGGCAGACGGGTGGGTGATCACGTCGGAGCTCTGCGCGACACCGCCCTGGGCATAATTCGCCCCGGTATTGATCGTCGAGAAGAGACGCGGCGCAGTATCGACCCCGGTGCCGATGAGAATGCTGAACTGGCCGGTCGCTGCCGTGCCGTAGGCTTCGGAAGAGCGGCTGTTGACGCAGTGCGCGGCCGTCAGCACGGTGCGCGGATTGATCATGGTCCCGGTGCAGTTGAACCCGATGCTGCCGGTCGCATTGTTGCGGATGAACATCTGCACGACTGCCGGCAGAGTGTTGTTCACATCCACCGCGCCGTTGATGCCGACATCGCCGCGCACGATCAGTTCGGGATCGGCCGGAACAGGCGTGCCGCTGACGTCGAACCGCGTGAACGCGCCTTCATAACCACCGGTCAACCCTGCGTTCGAAACGCTGTCACTGACCTGGCCGGACACATCGAGACCGGCGAACCCGCCCGTGCCGATATCGGAAGAGCCGGAGGTGACATTGCCGGTTGGCGTGGTTGAAGGTGCAGGTGCTTCAGGCTCTGCAGCGACCGGGCCTTCCGGTTGCGCAGGGGAACCCTGTTCCTCTGCTACCTCGTCTTCGTCTTCGATGTCGGCCATATTGCTCGGCTCGACAAAGAGGCCTTCAAGCGTCGATCCTTCGATCGGCCCGCGAACCTGTGCCTGAGCAGGTGCAGCCGATGCGGCGGCCACGCCGATGATGGCTGTGCCGACGAGAAGATATGATTTTGTCATGATGTCCCCCAAGGTTGAATCGGGCGAATCGCGACCATGATTGCCCGTCATGGTGCTACAATTCCGATAATCTCCCGCCTGGTCAAATTGTTTATGGATTATTAATCGTGCGATTCAGCATTTGATAAATCCGCGATCGCCTGATTGCTTTGTCTGCCGGTGATCGGCCGGATTTTTCTCTTATGCGCATGCCGGGCGGATTGCTCCGCCCGGCTGCATGGTGTCAGAAGCCGAAGGTTGCCGAGACGGTCCCGCCCACGGTTTCATCGCCGGTATTGCCGCTGATCCCTGCCGAGACGTAAACCTTTTCCCTGAGGCGACCGGAGAGCATGGCGGCAAAGCCTTCCTCGCCGCCATAGGTCGAGGCTGCGAGCGTCATCGAGATGCCGGAATCCGGCACGATCTTGCCCTGGCCCATCGCCATCGCCGCCGCGACCCCGCCGATCGCGCGCTTGTTGAGATCTTCGAGGCGGAAGGCCAGCCCGTCGATCCGGCCGCCCAATGCGCTGACATCCCGGCTGAGCGACTGGAACTGGGCATCGCTGACCGCAGCGATGTGGCCGGCGTAATCGCGCACCCGTGTGACCGATGCGGTGGTCGCGGCCTGCTGCCTGCCGAGCACGCCATTCGCATCGACGGTGACGACATCGACCGGCCCCTGCTGTGCAGCGGTGCTGCTGGCGATATCCGCGATGACCACGCTGGAGCCCGATCCGCCCAGCATCACTTGGTTGTCGGCGGTTGTCGTTGCGCCCGTGCCGACTGCGGTGGAGCCGTTGAAGTCCGCCGTTGCCCCTGTGCCGAGTGCGGTGGCATTGTCGGCCCGCGCCAGCGCAGCGCGCCCCAGCGCAGCCGCGTTCTCACCGGTCGCCTGCGCGCCATTGCCGACCGCGGTCGCCTGAAGCGCCGGCGCAAAGCTGGAATAGCCGAGCGCCGTGGCGAAATTGCCGCGGGCCTGCGCAAACGCACCGAAGGCAAGCGTGCCTGCGCCGGTGGCGCCGGACCCCGCCCCGGCAGCGGTGGACTGGACGCCATTGGCCGCCGCGCCATAACCGAAGGCGGTCGTGCGCAGGCCGGAAGAGACGGTGCTTGCACCCAGTGCCAGCGTTTCCGTCCCATCGGCCAGCGCCCCGGCGCCCAGGGCGATGGCGTCCGCACCGCCGCCACCCTTGGCCCGGAAACCGAAAGCCATCGAGTTCTGCCCTTCTGCGACGGAATCCGTGCCGATGGCGATAGAGTTGGAGCCGGAGGCGAGCGCGCCTATCGTCCCGCTGTCGGTCCCGTCCGCCCCGATAGCGATCGAATCGCCTGCAAACGCCGACGCATTCCGACCGATGGCAGTCGCGTTGCTTGCAGCGCCTGCGGATTGGCCAATCGCCACACCGCCAAAGCTGGCTGATGAAAGGTGTCCCAACGCCGTGCCGTTCCCGTTTGCGGCGCTGTCGACCCCGACGGCGGTGGCGTTTGATCCGTAGGCGCGCGCGCCGTCGCCATTCCCGTCTCCATCCGCACCAATCGCCACGGTGTTCGTGTTCGCTGCCCGGGCAAACGCACCCAGCGACGTGGCTGCCGAGAAGGTCGCAGACGCCGAAACGCCTATCGCCGTGGCATTCACCGCCGAGGCATTGGCGCTCGAGCCGACCGCGGTGGTCCTGTCGGCGGTGGCAAGGGCATTTTCACCGATCGCCGATGACCGGTCGCCACCTGCGCGGGCGGATTCGCCAATCGCAGTGCTTTGGTCTCCGGTAGCCTCGGCCGCCGAACCAAGGGCGGTCGAGCCGAACTCGCCAGAGGCTTCTGCATCATAACCGATGGCGGTTGACTGAGCCTTGTTGGCAAGTGTGTCGTAGCCGATGGCGGTGCTGTTGAACGCGGTGGCGGACGCCAGATCGCCGACGGCGGTGGAGTTGATGCCGATGGCAGCCGCGCTGCGCCCGACGGCCACCGCCGAAGTGTTGCTTGCGAAAGCGAAATTCCCGACCGCGATGCTGTTTTCACCCGACGCCGTGGAGCTTGCCCCGAGTGCGGTAGAGTTGTCGCCGGTGGCTGCGGAATTCACGCCGCAGGCCAGCTGGTTGTCGTTGCCTTCGCCGTTCGCCCCACCGTCATTGTCGGTTCCCGCATCGACCACGCCGTCATTGTCGCGATCGAGCAGGCACGTTTCTGCTGCAACTGAGGTGGGCCATGCAGCCGCTGCTGCGATGGCGATTGCGCTCGCGGCCAGTCCCGCTCCGATGGTGTATTTCGACATGATAATAGCTCCCTGTGAGCGCTCTCGTCCCGAACAGGACAAGAGCACTTGTGGTGGTTGGATTTTGGATTGTGGTGGTTGGCGCGGCGGGGGCGGACGCGAGCCCTCGCTCACCGCCGCGCAGATCGTAAACGCCTCAGCGTTTC
Source organism: Qipengyuania sp. (assembly GCA_048268145.1). GTDB lineage: Bacteria > Pseudomonadota > Alphaproteobacteria > Sphingomonadales > Sphingomonadaceae > Qipengyuania. Next base: position 279,426 of record JBLWWC010000001.1, read on the forward strand.
TTCATTTCTTCAAGCCGCTTGTTGATATCTTCGTTCTGGCGTTCTTCCCACGCCTTCAGTTCGGCCTGTTGTTCCGCCGTCAGACCGTCGTCATCCTCATCCACGAGATCGAGTTCGACTTTCTCCCCCTGCGCGGCGCGTTCTGCCTGACGCTGAAGCTCGTCGTCCCCGGCATTCGATCCGCATGCGGTGAGTGCGCATACAGCAATGCCAGCCAGTAATTTTTTCATGAGTCGTCACCTTCAATGGGGTTGGCGGGTGTGGTGGGCGGTGCGGTCTGGCTGCCCACCGCCCTTGGTCATCGTACCGTGATACGACCGGCAGGTAGCTGGCGGTCTTCGCCATCGCTGCCACGATAGCGGACAACCAGATCGTATTGCCCCGCGCGCGTCGGCATGACGAGATACTCGCCTTCGCTGGTGATGATCGCATCGTACTGCACAGCCTTGGCGGTGCGACGATCCTGCACGAAACTGATGCGGTTGAAGTAGTACCGCCCGCCGCCGATCGACACTGGCACGCGCTGCCCGCGGCCCGCGCTTTCCGGCAAGCCGCCGATGATCGGCCGCGCGTCGAGATCGACCGATACCGGGGTGGACGAAATCACGTCGTCGACGTCCTCGCGCGTGATCTGCAGTTCGTACCGGCCGGGTGTGTCGGGCGCGTCGACCCGCACGACGACATGCGTACCGGCCTCGTCCAGATCGGCATCGGAAAGATAGGTGTTGCTGCGGATGCCAGCCCGCCCTCGCGTGCCCAAGGCACGCAGGATAACGCGATATGTGCCGCGCTGGGTCACCGGGCTGTCGACCTTCACCAGCATCAGATGCTCCGTCCCGGCGAGCATCGGGCTGCGCTCGAGGACGAAAACACCGCTGTCGCCATGGACCGATTGGCCACCATCGCGCGCGGCATCGGCGATATCGCCGGTCTCGACGATCCGTTCGATCCGTTCGACATTGCGCTTAACCTTGCCGACGAGATCGCCAAGGCTCTGCGCTTCGGCGGTGTTCGGTACGCCGGCCATCAATCCCGCCACGCAAATCGACATGGCCATCAGTTTGTGTTGCACTTCCTGTCTCCAACATTGGTGTGTCCCGATGAAAGGCGCAGGGCGGTGCAATGCGCGGCCCGAAGCAGCGAACCGTTCGCTGCCAGGACCGGGCGTTTGCGGCATCCGTTGGGTCATTGAGAGTGACGGATTGCGACCGCGTCATTCATCGCGTGTCGACCGCCTAGATCGGAGGCACTGACCGGTGCATCACCCAAAGGGGGTATGCGGATTTTTTTGCGGTTCCGGGCCGGTCAGGCGGTGTCGCGAAGACGGTCCACGATGGTCTGCGCGACAAGCGTCGATTGCTGGTACATCAGCAATTCGCCGGAAGCGGGGGCGGCCTCGATCGTCACGCGGTTGGTCGGGCCGAGCGCCCTGGCGAAGCTGGCCGGATCGAACACCACGCCGAATTCGGGGGCGAGGAAATGCACGTCGCCGCCGAAATCCCTAAGGTCGCTCGGCCAGTCATGCGACACCGTCTGCAATTCGCGGGTGAACGCTTCGGGGCCGTTCCGCAGAAGATGCAATGCAGACTGGCGGATCATCGGCAGGTCGCGCCCGTCGCGATAGGTTTCGCGGTCCACATCCACCGCGTCCGTCAGGCGCGCCAGATACCAGTCGGGCCCATGCTTTTGCAGGTTGCGGTAAGCAATCCCGACCAGCAGGCGAAGCAATTTCGGGGCCGCGCTGGCCAGGTTGAAAATGACTTTCTGATGCGTCGGCGCCGCGACGCTGGCTGCAAGGCTGCGATGCCAGAGATATCCGATCCCCACGATCTGCTTTACCAGGTCGGGCCGGCGCTTCGCCAGCGCCAGGGCAATGGCCGTGCCGCTGTGCATGCTGATGACAGGGACATTGGTAAGGCCGGTCGCATCGCAGAACTGGGCCAGCGCATCGACATTCTCGTCCAGCGCGCTGCGCTTGCGATCGAAATCGCTTTCACCAAAGCCCGGGCGCGAAGGCAGGATCAGCTTCAGTCCTGCGTCCCTGATGATGCTCTCTGCCCGTTCGGGGAAGAGAAAGGCGATCGACTGGCCATGCAGCATCAGGACGCGGCGGCCATGGTCCGCACCCATCCAGGTGTGGGCGAGCAATCGGCCATCATCGCGCTCGAAAAACGCTTGTCTGCCCAGCGGGTCTTCCCATTCGGCGAGGGCAGAACGCTTGTGCGCGGCACGGCGCGCCGAGATCGAACTGGTCAGTCGGGCAAGCTCGACGCGATTTTGCGCGCCGGTCTTGCCCAGAATGCTCTGCACCTGTTTCTTGACCGTTTCGACGGAGGTTCCGCGCCCCTCCGCCACGGCCGACATGGTCTGCTTGCCGAACAGGCGGCGGGCGACATCGCATTCGGCCTCGGTCAGTGAAAAGCTGTCCTGCAAGGTCTCCCTGACCTCGTCGGACCAGGGGATATCCAGCATGCGCAGCGCGAAGACCGACCGCCTGTGCCGCGACGATGCGAGCCGCATGATCTCGAAATAGCTGCCCTCGAGACCGTTCTCGAGCGACCGATCGAGTTGCATCACCAGCGCCTTGCCCAGGGGCAGGGCTCCGGGGCTGCGCAGAAACCGTTCGAAGGTGGGACGGTATTGCGGATCGATCATGGCAGAGGGGAAATGGTGGCCGTTTGCCAGGCCGAACAAGGCCCGCCCGGCCTGGTTGGCCACGATTTGTCGCCCCCGGTCGTCGATGACGATGGCCGCCGCGCCCACTTCCTCGACCACGCGCTGCATCGGATCTTCCGATATCGGCGGCGTATCCGCTGCGATCAGATTGCCGACCTGATCGAGCTGGCCGCCCAGCACCGCATCGCCTGCCAGCGGGCGCTTCGTCCGGTCGGACAGGTCGATATTGTCCTGAATCGCCTTGACCAGCAGGTCGAACGCCGCCCCGTCGCTCAATGAGCGATAGAGATTGGCGACGAGATCGAGCTCGGCCTTGCGCAATTCGGCCCTGTCCGGCTCGCCAACCTCATCCATGGGCCCGCCTTATAGGGAAGATCGCTCTGGTGCAAAGACAGGGATATCCGCCGCTTACGCCTCTGCCGGGCATGCCGCTCCCGGTCGATGACGCGCAACCGCTGGACCTGGCCTCGCACAGCCCCTAGGATGGCTGCATCCCCGGGGAGCGAGCTTTCGCTGAGAGGGGCGCTTAGCACCGCCCGACCCGTTGAACCTGAACCGATTAGCATCGGCGGAGGGAGTGGAGCGGCGCGTGAAATCCGCTCTCCCTTCGCCATGAGGAGAGTACGCGTATGGCCGACATCAATTCCCACCTCGAATCCGACCGGTTCGACATCGGCGTCACCACCGGCCCCATTCGCGGCAGCCGCAAGGTTCATGTCGGCGCGAAAAGCGGCAGCGGCGTGCGCGTCGCCATGCGCGAGATCGACCTTGAGGGCGGGGAGCCTTCGGTGCGCGTGTACGACACCTCTGGCCCCTACACCGACCCCAGCGCCACCATCGACATCAACAAGGGCCTGCCCCAGCTGCGCCGCGAATGGATCATGGCGCGCGGCGATGTCGAGGAATACGATGCCCGCGAGGTGAAGCCGGAGGATAACGGCCAGCTCGGTCCCGACCGCAGCGGCGGCGTCCCGGCCTATCCCAATGTGGTCAAGCGCCCGCTGCGTGCGAAGGCGGGCCAGAATGTCAGCCAGATGCACTATGCCCGCCGCGGACTCATCACGCCCGAGATGGAATATGTCGCCGAGCGCGAGAATCTGGGCCGCGAAATGCTGCGCGAGGAAGCCGCTCGGCTGGCGGCGCGCAACGATGGCCAGCCCTGGGGCGCCAGCTTGCCCGATTACGTGACGCCGGAATTCGTGCGCGACGAAGTGGCGCGGGGCCGCGCGATCATTCCCAACAACATCAACCACCCCGAAACCGAGCCGATGGCGATCGGGCGCAATTTCCTGGTCAAGATCAACGCCAATATCGGCAACTCGGCGGTTGCCAGTGACGTGGCGAGCGAAGTCGACAAGATGGTCTGGTCGATCCGCTGGGGCGCGGACACGGTCATGGACCTCTCCACCGGCCGCAACATTCACGACACGCGCGAATGGATCATCCGCAACTCGCCCGTCCCCATCGGCACTGTGCCGATCTATCAGGCGCTGGAAAAGGTCGGCGGCATCGCCGAGGACCTGACCTGGGAAATCTTCCGCGACACGCTGATCGAGCAGGCCGAACAGGGCGTCGACTATTTCACCATCCACGCCGGCGTGCGCCTGCCCTATGTCCCGATGACCGCCAAGCGCGTCACCGGCATCGTGTCGCGCGGCGGCTCGATCATGGCGAAATGGTGCCTCGCGCATCACAAGGAGAGCTTCCTCTACGAGCGCTTCGACGAGATCACCGAGATCATGAAGGCCTACGACATCGCCTATTCGCTGGGCGACGGCCTGCGCCCCGGCTCCATCGCCGACGCAAACGACGAAGCGCAATTTGCCGAGCTCTACACGCTGGGTGAACTCACCAAGCGCGCCTGGGAGCAGGATGTGCAGGTGATGATCGAAGGCCCCGGCCACGTGCCGATGCACAAGATCAAGGAGAACATGGACAAGCAGCTGGAGGCGTGCGGCGAAGCGCCGTTCTACACGCTCGGGCCCCTCGTCACCGATATCGCGCCGGGCTACGATCACATCACGAGCGGCATCGGCGCGGCGCAGATCGGCTGGTACGGCACCGCGATGCTCTGCTACGTCACGCCCAAGGAACATCTCGGCCTGCCCGACCGCGACGATGTGAAGGTGGGCGTGGTGACCTACAAGCTCGCCGCCCACGCCGCCGACCTCGCCAAGGGCCACCCGGCCGCCAAGGTCCGCGACGATGCCTTGAGCAAGGCCCGCTTCGAATTCCGCTGGCGCGACCAATTCAACCTCAGCCTCGACCCCGACACGGCCGAGCAATACCACGACCAGACCCTCCCCGCGGAAGGCGCCAAGACTGCCCACTTCTGCTCCATGTGCGGACCGAAATTCTGCTCGATGAAGATCACCCAGGAAGTGCGCGATTTTGCGGCCAAGCAGAACTCGGAGAGCTATCTGGCGAGCGAGAATATCAAGCGTGAGACCTCAGCCGAAGAGGCCGAGGAAGCGGAAAAGGGCATGGAGGAGATGAGCGAGGTTTACCGCGAAAAGGGCGAGAAGTTGTATTTGCCGGAGGGGTCAGACTAAGCTTCGGGCGGACGCCGCCTGAAGATGTCTCTGCCTTCTGCGATGTTGACCAGTTCAGGGAAAGCATAGACTGCTGGCGTGCGGCCTCCACCCTCGCGAATGCGCGTGATCACGTTATCGGCTTCTAATTGCCTAAGCATGTTGTTCGCTGTTACGCGATTGTTGAATCCTGCCGAGTCGGCGAACATCGTGCTGGAAATTACTGGCCTCTCGAAAAGCGCATTGACAGTCGCCATTGAGAATTGGGAGTGCGTGATGTCCACGACGCGACGCTGTGTTTCGTCGTAGAGATTCCGAATGAGCCTAACCTTTTCGAGGTTGCTTTCGGCTTGGATGATCATGGCGTTGACAAAAAAGTCGATCCAATTTTTCCATGCGCCACGTTCGGTTATGGCCAGCAGTCCATCATAGTATTCCTCCCGATTATCTTCCAAGTACTCTGACATGTAAAACATTGGTCTCGAAAGTGTGTTGCGTTTGTAGAGCAAAAGCGGAATGAGCATGCGTCCAATACGCCCGTTGCCGTCTTTGAACGGGTGAAGAATCTCAAATTGTGCATGGGCTATTGCAGTTTGGAGGATGGGATCCTCATCTTCTGATGCTAGGTACGCCTCCCAATTCGAGAGTTCAGTTTTAAGGACGACTGGATTGGGAGGCACAAAACGTGCTCTCTCGATTGGGTCCCCGCGGCGCCCAATCCAGTTTTGATCTTCTCGGAATTGCCCGGGAGCTTTGTCACGTCCGCGAACGCCCTGTAAGAGGCGTTGATGAACTTCGCGGATCAGGGATAGCGTGATATCACGTTCTTCTAATGCTGCTTCAGCTATGCCGACGGCTGATCTGTAGTTTGATATCTCTTCAATGTCGCCTTTGCGAAGTTCTGAAGTCGCTATCCCGGCGTCGGCTTCAAGCACCTCATCAAGCGTTGCCTGCGTGCCTTCAATTTTTGATGAAAGAACTGCTTCATTTGCTGTCATTGGTGAAAGCAAGATTGCAGGGTTTGGCAATGTCTGAAGCATGCCGTCATATCTAGCCAACGCGGCATTTGCTTTTCCTACCTTTGGCAGGATCGCTCGCCAATCGAGGTCATCTATCGGCAGTTTGTCTGGTATGCATGGTTCCATGCACATTCTAATAGAGAGTGATTGCAAAAAGCGGAAGGCTTTTTCACTTTTCGAAACGCATTTTGCGTAAACTGGAGTTTATACGCTTTTGCAATCGATTCCTAAAAACCGGTTCCACCTATCGCGAATCACAAATTGCAAACTTCAAATTTCACAAAGTGGGTTTCCAAAGCCAGATTGATCATGAGCTTACAAAAGCTCTATCTTAAAAGACGCAAAATCGTTATAACACCCGTATGAACGCACCGCTTAAAGTCACCAAAATCGGCAATTCCGTCGGTGTCATCCTGCCCAAGGAAATCCTCGCCAAGCTGCGCGTGGGGCTGGGGGATCAATTGTATCTGACCGAGGGGCCGGACGGGGTCAGGCTCACCGCTCATGATCCTGAATTTCAAAAACAGATGGAGGTGGCGGAGCGGATCATGCGCCGCGACCGCAATGTTCTTCGCGCGCTCGCGAAGTGACCGAACGCGTCGAACCTGCCTGGGTTCTGGAGACGACAGCTCTCGCAGTGCATGATCGTCAGCTTGCCGAGCATCGCGGCGGCACAGGCGTTCGAGATGCCGGTGCGCTGAAATCAGCGCTCGCACATCCACGCGATCGGTGGGAGTATGGCGAAGACGCTATCGTTGTGTTAGCTTCTACATACGCGTTTGGCATCGCCCGCAATCATCCATTCGTAGATGGAAACAAACGCACCGCGTGGACCGTGGCGAACATTTTCCTTGCCCTGAATGGGCATGAACTGGCCTTCGATGAAGTGGACGCCATCCGCACGGTCGAACGGCTGGCGGCAGGCGAACTCACCGAAGAAGAACTCGCCGACTGGTTCCGCCAGCACCTTTCCGAAACCGGCTAACCCCGCCCCATCCTCACCAGCACTCGGTCGAGCGCCTGCAGGAAGTTCGACCGGTCCGCCTTGCTGAAGGGTGGCGGGCCTCCGCCTACTCCGTCCATCCCGGCGCGCAGGTCTTCCATGATTGCGCGCGTCGCGATGGCGCTGCCGATGCTGGCGGCGTCGAACTCGCAGCCGTCGTGTTTCAGCACGCGCGCGCCTGCTTTCAGGCAGCGTTCGGCCAGCAGGATGTCCACGGTAATCACCACGGTGCTTGGGGATGCGTTCTCCGCAATCCAGTCATCGGCGGCATCGAAGCCGTCGCTCACCACCACCCGCTTCACCCGCTCGCTCACCGGCACGCGAAAAGGGCTGTTGCTGACCACGCGGACATGCGCGCCATACCGCTCGGCCACGCGGTAGATTTCCTCCTTTACCGGGCAGGCATCGGCATCGACGAGTATGGTGACGGGTGTGCTCATGCAGCAATCGTTAGGCGATCCGGCCAAGGCGTGCTACACCATCCCCGCTGACGTCGACTTTTGCGACGGACTTCGGATTTTGACGACGCCGCTTGCCACGAGTTTCCCTCACCGGCCCCGGCGAAAACCAGGCTACGATTTCCCTTTCGAACACGAACAGACGCACGACCGACGCGCATGTTGCGCGGCGGCAACCCATGTTCTTTGAAAGGAACACATCATGGCCAAGACCGGCACAGTAAAATTCTTCAACACCGACAAGGGCTATGGCTTCATCCAGCCCGACGATGGTTCGGACGACAGCTTCGTCCACATCAGCGCCGTGCAGGCCGCCGGCATGCAGACGCTCGATAAGGAACAGCGTCTCAATTACGAAGTCGAAACCGGCCGCAATGGCAAGGCGAGCGCGGTGAACCTCTCCGCCGCCGACTGATACGGATTTTCCCGCGCGCCGCGCCTCCCATGCCGGGGGTGCGGCGCGCGTCTTACCCATCGTTCCGATCGCCGCGAGGGCCCAAGCATGCAACAGACCTACGAGTTTTACGCCGCCCGCGCTGCCGAAGCCGCCGCCGATGCCAAATCCGCGACGCTCAACAATGTACGCGAGCGTGCGCTGCGGGCAGAGGCGACATGGACGGCGCTGGCCAATCAGGCCCGTTCGGTAAAGACCCGGCGCGAGAAGCTGGAACGCGAAAAGGCCGCCGCCCGCGAGGCGGAGGAACTGGCGCGTATAGCCGAATAGGCTTTCCTACACGCACATCCGCGTGGCTTATCGCTGGCTATGCGCCACGATCGACCCGCCACCAGACCCATTCCCGACAACACCCGCTGGACGGGGGAGAAGGCCGCGACCTTCCTCAAGCTGCTGGCCCGCAGCGGCAAGGTTGCGCCCTGCGCCCGCGTGGTCGGGATGAGCCGGCAGGCCGCATACCGCCTGCGCGCGCGTGCACCGAAATTCGCCGAATACTGGGATGTCGCGATGGAAGAGGCGCGGCGGCGGCGGGCATCTGCGCAGCGTGGGCGCAAGGCGGTCCACCCACTGCTCGCCAAACGCGCGGACATATGCGCCGCGCAGGGTGACAATGCGGGGGTGGCAGAGTGACGGCGGCGCTGGGCCAGAGTGACGCTTTGCCCATGCGCAGAGTGTCTGTGATGGGCGCGAAGGTGTCGGTTCGCGCGCAATGGCTGACGCTTGGGCGCGCAAGGTCACGGATTGGCGCGCCACAGTCACGCTAACACCCCGTTTGCCCCTGGGGCGTGTTCCACCTGTTCCATGTGCGGGGCCGACACTGCGGGCCGCACACATGACCCGGCCGGGCGAAATCGATGCTGAAACTGCGGAGCCGAATGGCCATCTCGTTCGTTGATAAAGGCAACGGCAACAAGGAGAAAAGCGCCATGCAGGTCCAGTTCAATTCCGACAGCAGCGTCATGGGCACGGAGAATGTCGCCGAACGTATCGAAGCGCGCGTGCGCGAACGTCTGGCGCGGTTCGAAGACCGGCTGACCCGGCTCGAAATCCATGTCCGCGACGAAAACGGCGCTAAGGGCGGGGCCGATGACAAGGCCTGCACCATCGAAGCGCGGCCCAAGGGCGGCCGGGCGATCGGCGTGACCGAACATGCATCGAAGGTCGACGATGCAGCCAACAAGGCGGCGGGCACGCTTGCCCAGCGGCTGGAGCGTCATTTCGGCAAGAGCGAACGCCACGGCCACGACCCCCGCCCGGACAAGGTGATGGCGTAATGCCGCGCGGTCCCGCAACGCCCGCAAGGCGGATCGGACGGCTCGCCCCGGCGCTGTCTTCGGTGCTCGCGTTCTCGCTTCTGGCGGCGTGTTCGTCGCAAGAGGCGGAGCGTGCTGAGACCCCGGAGAGGGGCAAGACGGCGCAAGCGCCGCAGACCTCCGCGACCGGAATGCCGAGCGATTTGCCGAGGCAGGGTGAGGCGGGGCCGCGTGCCCTGCGGCTTGAAGGGCTGGGCGATCTGACCGTTGGCGAACCCGTACCCAGCGGGAGCAGCTTCGCCTCGCGCGGGGCGCAGATCCCGGGTTCGGATTGCACAACTGTCAGCTCGCCTGACTACCCTGGGGTCTATGCGATGGTGATCGGCGACCAGGTGCGGCGCATCACTGTCGGCGGGCAATCGGATGTCACCCTTAGTGAAGGTATCGGTGTAGGGGCGAGCGAGGCAGACGTGCTCGCAGCCTTCCCGTCATTCGATGAGACGCCGCACAAGTACATCAACGCTCCGGCCAAATACCTTATCCAGCCCGGCAGTGACCCGCGCCTGCGCTTCGAAATCGCGGGCGATGGCAGAGTCGGCCTGATCCATGTCGGCCTGATGCCCGAGCTCGGTTATGTCGAGGGGTGCGCCTGACCGGGCGATGCGGTGTCAGGACGCGCGATCGGCCAGCGCCGCGGCCACATCGATGTGGCGTGCGCTGCCTTCCAGTGCGGGCGCGGCAGATGCGGCAGATGTGGGGGCCGCAGTGTCGCGGTGCGCCGGCTGTGCGGCGGAGTTGCGGGCTATCTCGGGGCTCGGCTGGATATCGGCCCTATCGCTGGCCGGAGCCTGAGTGCGGGAGATGTAGGTATCATAGTCGAGATCCTCATACGCCGGATCGTCCACGTAGTAATCCGCCGCGAGCTGTTCGCGCGCCAGTTGCGTATCCCGCATGCGGCCGTGCCACACCAGCTCTTCCACCGGGACGCGTCCGCCGGGCGTGTGGAGGTCGTAATGGTCGCGTGGCCCCTCCATCGCGCGCGCGGCATCGGCCGAGACGGCGGCCATGGCGTGGCGCGGCAGCGTGCCGATAGGGTCGTGCGCGCGGGTGATGGGCGTTGTGCCGATGTTCGATCCCGCCACCGCGCCGCCCATCGCAAAGGTGGCGCAGGCGGCGATGAAAATCGCTTTCGCTTTGGCGCTGGCGGAAGATGATATGGACATGGCACGCGCTTCCCTGGATTTGGCCCGATATACAGGTTCGCAAGACAAAACGCGGCAAAGCAGCCGGTTGTTCCACCGAATTGACTTGTCTGCCGCCAGCCCGCACTGTCGCCCCTTCAACGGGGTAGGGGGCATTCGATGGCAAGTCTGGGTGCGCGGCTGGTCGATTTCGTCCTGCCGCTGCTGGGGATCAAGCGGTTCTTTACCGAGACCGATAAGGTCGAGGGGCGCATCGCCCAGATGCGCGCGAAACCTTCGCCCAAGCCGGGTGCGAGATGGCGGCGTTCCTACGATATTACCGAAAGCGAAGATCGCGGTTATCCGGTCGTCACTTTCACGCCCAAGGGCGGGGCAAGGCCAAGGGCGCCGCACCTCCTTTACCTCCATGGCGGCGGTTACATCATGGATATCGCCCGCCTGCATTACGACCTGGTCGGGCGGCTGTGCGATGCACTGGGTGCGTCCGCGACTGTCCCTCTCTATCCCTTGGCCCCGGAGCATAAGGCAACGGAAACGCTTGCCGCGATGCGGGCGCTTTATGACGATCTGGCCGCGCAGCACGGAGCCGACAGCATGACCGTCATGGGGGACAGCGCAGGTGGCGGCATGACCCTGGCCCTGGCGCAGATGATCAGGGAAGACGGGGGCGCACTGCCGGCCAGTCTGGTGCTTTATTCCCCATGGCTCGATGCGAGCGCGAGCGGGGAAGGGCAGGTCGCGATTGAACCGAAGGACTCGATGCTTGCGGTCAAGGGGCTGTCGAATTGCGGCGAGATGTATCGCGGCGACCTGGCGCTCGACGATCCGCGGGTCAGCCCTTTGTTCGGCGAACTCGATGGCTTGCCACCCATGGCGATCTTTGCCGGTACGCACGATATCCTGGTCATTGATGCCAGGCGGCTGGTGGAGCGGCTGGAGAGGGCCGGGATGCGCGACTATACCTATCACGAATATGCGCGGATGATGCATGTCTGGATGCTCTTCCCCATTCGCGAAGCGAAGCGGACGGTGGAGGAAAGCGTGCAGTTCATCAGGGAGTATGCGGCATGAAGTGGCTTGTGACTGCGACGCTGGTGTTGCTGGCGGGATGCAGCGCCAGTTCGAGCGAAGAGCGTTCGACCGAGGCCTGGTCGCAAGTCCCCCAAGACGAGGCGATCCGCTTTGGCGGGACCGAACCTTTCTGGGGCGGCGAGGTCACAGGGACGCGGCTCACCTATACTACGCCCGACAATCCCGATGGCACTGTGATCACGGTGGCGCGTTTCGCCGGCAATAGCGGCGCGAGCTTCAGCGGCGAACTGGACGGCAAGTCGTTCGACCTGATGATAACGCAGGGGAGTTGTTCGGATGGGATGAGCGACCGGACCTATCCGCTCAACGCGACCCTCAAGCTGGGCGGCGAAGTGCTGAGCGGGTGCGCGCACAGCGACAGCCTGCCATTCGAGGGGCCGGAGATGCCATGATCGTCCGGGCGGAGGTGCTGCTGGCGATCAGTCGGAGCGAGTGACCCCGGCGCGTTCCAGTTCGGGATCGAGCCGCCTTGTCAGCCACAGCCACCACATTTTGAAATCGGCCCCCAGGCTCCACAAAGGATAGGTGAATGTGGCGGGCCGGTTTTTCTCGACCGCGAAATGCGCCACCCAGGCAAAGAAATACCCCGCCAGTGGCATCGCCGCCAACAACAGCCACCGGCCCGTCAGTGCAGCCGCCAGCGCGAGCATTACGACCAGCGTGGTCCCGATATAGTGCAGGGCGCGGGTGCGCGGCCGGGAGTGTTCGCGGAGATAGAACGGCCAGAATTCGGCAAAGGTTCGATAGGCGCGTGACATGTCGGCGATTGTCAGGCCATCTTGGGGTAAGCGTCAAGCGCGCTTTGCTCGCTTTAATCGGACCCGCTATAATCGGGAACGTGCGCGATCCCGCTCCGTTCATCCGAAGATGAAACTCCGACACGTTCAACCATACGGAGTGACAGGGGCTTGTTTTGGTAGATAAATCTAACGAACAGCGCGACGAGGCGCAGAAGGGCGACCAGTCCAATCTGCGCTTCGACGACAGCCCGCAGCGCTTCCGCGAGGGCCATCCGGGCGACCAGTTCTCCGGGTCGTCCGGCATGCTGTTCGAACAGGCGATGGGCCAGACGCGAATGGCGATCTGCCTCACCGACCCTCATCAGGACGATAACCCGATCGTCTTTGCCAACCGGGCGTTCCGCAGCCTGACCGGCTATGACGAGGAAGAGATCATCGGTCGCAACTGCCGTTTCCTCCAGGGGCCGAGGACCGATGCGAAACCGGTTGCCGAACTGAGCGCGGCGATCGCGAAGGAAGACGTGACGATCGTGGAACTGCTCAATTACCGTAAGGATGGCAGTTCGTTCTGGAACGCGCTCCATATCGGTCCGATCTACGATGAAGAGGGCAAGCTAACCTATTTCTTCGGAAGCCAATGGGACGTGTCGAATGTCCACACGGCGCGCGCGCAGGAACGCCATGCGCGGCTGATGGCGCGCGAATTGTCGCACCGGATGAAAAACATGTTCTCCGTCATTTCCGGGATCGTCAGCGTGACCGGGCGAATGCGCGGCGTTGAACGCGAAGCGACCGATATCAATGCGCGCATCCAGGCTCTGGGCCGTGCCTATGAGACGACGCTGGACGATTCGCCCAGCGGCCAGGTTGAGATTGGCCAGGCCATCCATGCGATCCTCGACCCCTATCACCGGGAAGGGCACGGGCTTAACTACCGTGGGAATGGCGCGATAGTACCCTTCGCCACGATTTCGCTGGTTGGGATGGTCCTGCACGAACTCGCGGCGAATGCGACCAAGTACGGCGCCTGGTCGTGCGCGGGCGGGGATATCGATATCGACTGGAACCACCCGGAAGGCGATGAACCGCTCAAGATCACGTGGCGGGAGAAGCGAACCGAACCGCTCGATCAAAACCAGGTCGAGCCGGGAACGGGGACCGCGATTGTCGACCGGATGTTGCGTGCAGGGGGCGGCTCCATCGAGCGCCGGTGGAACCCACACGGCCTTGATGCGGTTATCGTCATACCATTGAAGGGCTGAAATGAAAGAACCTTCCACAATCTTGCTGGTCGAAGACGAGCCGCTGATCTTGATGGATCTCGAATTCGCTGCGGAAGACCGCGGCATCGCAACGCTGTGCGCAGGCTGCGTGTCCGGCGCGCTGGATCACATCTCTCGCGGCACTTCCAAAATCGATGTCGCGGTGCTGGATGTCAGCCTGCTCGATGGAGAGGATTGTTTCCCCATCGCGCAGGAGCTGGATCGCCGGAAGATACCTTACGTGATCCATTCCGGCGATCTCGACAGGGCGAATGAGAAAATCCGCGGGCTCGACGCGCCATTTTTGCCCAAACCCGCGCCGTCGGACAAGGTGATCGCAGCGGCTCTCGGCGCATGGAACCCGCCCGGAAGCCCGCAAGCGCCCTTGGCGGTTCAATAGCCGCACAAGCGGGCGGCCCCGAAGGACCACCCGTTGTCACAGCGCTAGCGAAAGATCACGGCGTCAGAAAAGCCCTGGCATTTCCCACTGGGCCGCATTGGGGCGAGCAGGCTGAAGCGCTTCGATAGAACGCTTCACACTCTGTACCGAACGGTCCGATCGCGCAGCGGTGATTGGGGTACATGCCCGCCCGCCCAGGAAATCGAGCGCAGCGGAAATCGATGCTTCGTTCGGATCGCCCAACTGGCGGGAAATATCGTCAGCCGCGGCGCAGGTGTTCGGCACGACCGACGCCAGTCCATTGAAATACTCGCCCTGGTCGTTGGCGTTGGTCGTCTTGAACGCGACCGCGCGGAACCGGTCGTCGCAGGCCGACCGGTCGAAGGCGAACTGACCCACCGGCTTGCCAAATGTGTTGGCCCCGACCAGCGCCATATTGTTGCCGAGATAGGGAATGAAAGAGTTGGTCACCAACTCGCTGGCCGAAGCCGTACCGCCGCGGCCGATCACCGCGAGACGGGTGACGCCGATCGCTTCGGCCTGCGCTTCGAACAAGTCGGTTTCATTCTCTGCCGATTTGGACGGGCGCAGCACGGTTTTGCTGAACACCTGCCCGGCCTTGCCTTGTGCCATCAAATCGCCAAGCAGCTCGGCCACCGAAACGAGACCACCGCCATTGTAACGGAAGTCGAGGATGACCTTGTCGATGCCTTGGTTCTTGAACTGCTGGAATGCGGCGCGAAGCTGCGGCCCGGCATCCGCCACGATAAATGTGCGCAGATTGATGTAGCCGACATCTTCGGTCCCATCGTTCAGCACCTTGACGCCGTAACGGTCCGATACCGGGTCGAGCGAGAATTCGCTCTTGGCGACAGACGTGGTCTTTTCCACGCCGCCAAGAGGGGCGAAACGCAGCGAGCGGGTGAGGCCCGGCGTGGACGGGCCGAGCGCGTTGATCACGGCGTTCGGACCGCCGGAAGCCATGAGAGAACCCACGCTTGTGCCGTCGATGCCGAGAAGTTCCGTGCCACGATCCATTCCGGCGGCAAAGCCATTGCCGGCTTCGTAGGCTTCGATCACGAAGACCCGGTTCGCTGCGGTGTCATAGCCCAGGCGAATGCCAAAACCGGCGCTGGAGCCGTTCTGGATGAGGTCCTGCTCTTCCTTGATCGAGGTGATATAGGTGAAGAAGCGATCCTTGCCCTGCGCCCGTGCGGGGGCAACGCGCGCATCGATGTAGCTCTGCAGGTCGGTAAAGTTCGACTTGGCGACTGTCGCGTCGAGAAGCGTCGGGAAGAGATACCACTCGTTCAGGACCTGATCGACGAAGTCCTGCCTGGTGGAGAGCGAGCAGGTGGTGTTGCCAGTCCCACCGCTGGTCGTGCTGCCGCCTGACGACGACGTGCCGCCAGAGCTGCCCGTGGCAGAGCCGGAGCTGCCATTGCCGCCGCCACCACAGGCAGCGAGCGAAACAGCCAAAGTGGCGGAGAGAACTGTGCGACCCAATTTCATAGATTTACCCCCGATCCGGCATTGATTGCGAATCCCAGACGATCTGCTTCGTTGTGGGAGGCTTAACAACCGCTGACTCCAGTTTTCCACGTGCATTTTCCCGGGCGGATTGGCGGCGTTTCCGCGCTATTTCCCGGCATTTTGGGGAAAACCCCAAAAAATGAGGGGGCCAAGCATGGCGTACCGGCGTAACCGCGCCCATGATCCTGCCACATGACAACGGAGATTCTACATTGAGTAACGATACGCCCCAATGGCTCGATGCAGCGCTCGGCGGCGCCACGGGCGGCGGTGCGTTGACTGTGGCGCAGATCGGGTCGGAGCGCTTGCTTGGCCGGTCGAACTTCTCGCTCACCAGCGTCGCCTTCAAGCCGGGCGGAGAACTCGACCCGAGCTTTACCGCCTGCGAGGAAGACGCTGTCGCCCCGCCGCTCGAATGGACCGCGCCACCGCCAGGCTCGCAGGAAATCGTGCTGGTGGTCGAAGACCTCGATGCCAAGGGCAGCAAGCCGAAGCTGCACTGGCTGGTGTGGGGGCTGCCCGGTCAGAAGGGCCAGCTGCTTGAAGGTGAAATCCCGCCGCGCACTGGCAAGAACGGGCAGGGTAATTCCGAATGGCTGCTGCCCGATCCGCCGCTTGGCGATGAACACCGCTATGTGTTCCAGCTCTTTGCGCTCGAATTGCCGCTGACGCTGATGCCGGGCGCGTCGCATGACGAGCTGGTTGCCCAGATGAAGGATAACGTGACGGCCTGCGCGGTCCTCACCGCGCGCTTCGAAGGGCATGAGGTCGAAGAATGGGCCGCCGATGACGGCGGTTGGGACGACGAGTGAATAATCGCCGGGGCGATCCGCCAAGACGCGGAAGCTCCGATAAATCGAAGCAAGCCTGACTAGGAAAGGATACGATCATGGCTGGCAAGAACAACGCACTGCAAAAGCCGGTGACCCTGTCGCCGCAGCTGGAAAACGTGGTGGGCAAGGGTCCGATGACCCGCGCTCAGGTCACGTCGAAAGTGTGGGAATACATCAAGGCGAACGACCTTCAGGATTCGAAGGATAAGCGCCAGATCAACCCGGACGACAAGCTGGGCGCAGTCATCGGCAAGGAGCAGATCTCCATGTTCAAGATGACCGCCGCGGTGTCCAAGCACCTCAGCTAATCATGTGATGTTCGGCGGCGCAGCGGCCAATCCGTTACGCCGCCGACCCACAGGGCCAGCCAGATCAGGAGCGGCTGCGCGAACATGCGCGGCACATGATAGGCCAGCCCGAACCCGCCATTCTCGCGTGCCATGTCCATCGCGAAGTGGTTGATATTGGCGGGAAACACACAAACCGCATAAAGCGCCAGCCCGATGGCGCCGGCCTTGCGTAGCGGGGCCGACCAAGGCTGCGCCAGCGCCGCCGCACCTGCCAGTTCGGCAATTCCGGTCCACAGCACCACGACTTCGGGTACAGGAACCCATTGCGGCATGATGCCAAGAAACGTGTCCGGGCGGGCGATATGCGCGTATCCGGCGAAAGCGTAGAACGCGGCGAGCACCCATCGAAGAATGGCGCGGATCATCGCTCGTTTCCTTTTCTCCCCGGTTGCCAATCCGGTGGGGCGAGTTCGAAACCGGCAAAATCGAACCCCGGCGCGACGATACATGACACCAGCGAATACCCCTCCTCGCCTGCATCGGGTGAGGCTGCCTGCCATTGATGTGCCGGAATGACGTGGTGGAGCACGGTGTCCGCCTGCGTTGCCGGGCCCAGCAGAACGCGATTGATCGGCCCATCATCGCTGGCGGCCTGACCGATCACCAGTGGATCGCCGCCCTGCCAAACCCAGATCTCGTCCGCGTCCACACGATGCCAGTGCGAGCTGTGACCTGCCTCAAGCAGGAACAGGATCGCCGTCGAGGCCGCGCGCTCGCCATGCGAGGCGTCGGCGCGCCAGGTTTCGCGATACCAGCCCCCTTCCGGGTGCGCCGCCAGACCGAGGCGCGCGATGAGTTCAGCAGCTGTGGTCATGGCCGGTTGCCCCGCGTGACGGGCAGTGATCTGGCGATGTGCATATGCAACCTCCCTTTCCATGCGCGTTTCGCCCGTTAGAAGGGATTGCGCAAGTTCGAGCCTGCTGGAGATTGAGATGAAACGCGCGGCAATCCTTTTTGCATCCACCCTGCTATCCGGCACTGCGCTGCTGGCTGTGCCGCTCGCCGCGAAGGATGGCACGCCGGAAGAAATCGCCGCTGCCGCATTGGATGCTGCGCCCGTATGGGATGGGCACAACGATGTGCCGATCCAGCTGCGCGGGCGGCTGGGAAATGTGATCGGCGACTTCGATTTCCGCGATACGCTCGACACCGGTGACGATACCGGTGGCCGGGTGATGCACACCGATCTTGCGCGCCTACGTCAAGGGAAGGTCGGCGCGCAATGGTGGTCGGTTTACGTCAGCGCGAACCTGCCTGAAGCCGAGGCGGTGCAGGCGACGGTCGAGCAGATCGACGTGACGAAGCGGCTGATTGCGCAATATCCCAATGAACTGGGCCTCGCGCTGAATTCCCAGGATGTGGAACGCCACCGCAAGGCAGGCAGGATCGCATCGCTGATCGGCATGGAGGGCGGCCATTCGATCGGGTCGAGCCTGGCTGTGCTGAGGCAGATGTATGCGATGGGTGCGCGCTATATGACGCTGACCCATGGCAAGACGTTGAGCTGGGCGGACAGCGCCACCGACACCCCGCGCCATGGCGGGTTGAACGATTTCGGGATGGATGTCGTGCGCGAGATGAACCGCATCGGCATGCTGGTCGATCTCAGCCATGTGAGCGAGGCCGCGATGCACGACGCGCTCGATGTGGCAGGCGCGCCGGTGATCTTCAGCCATTCTGGTGCGCGGGCGATCAACGGCCATGCACGCAATGTGCCCGACAGCGTGCTGCGCCGCCTGCCGGACAATGGTGGCATTGTGATGGTGGTGGGCCTGCCCGGCTTTCTGAGCGAACCCGCACGGCAGTGGAATGCGAACCGCGAGGCTGAAGAGGCACGCCTCCAGGCGCTGTTTCGCGGACAGCCCGACGAAGTCGAAGCGCGCCTTGCCAGCTGGGATGCGCAAAACCCGCTGCCGCTGGCCGACATCGGCGACATGGCCGACCATATCGATCAGGTCCGTGAAATTGCCGGCATCGATGCCATCGGGATCGGGGGCGACTATGACGGAATGCCGAGCGGACCTGTGGGGATGGAAGATGTGGCGGGATACCCCGCGTTGTTCACCGAACTTGCGCGGCGCGGCTATTCCCAGGCCG
The DNA here is from genome assembly GCA_048268145.1 of Qipengyuania sp. Lineage (GTDB taxonomy): Bacteria > Pseudomonadota > Alphaproteobacteria > Sphingomonadales > Sphingomonadaceae > Qipengyuania. The sequence continues at coordinate 298,329 of JBLWWC010000001.1, forward strand.
ACCTGGAAAAGATCAGCTTTGGCAACATGATGCGCGTCTTGAAGGCTGCGGAAACCTATGCTGCGAGCCAGGTCGACGCGAAGCCGGTCGAATACCCCGCAGGCGAGCCACGAGAGGCGAAATAGGGCGCGTCACCGCCGCGCGCCGTCCTCGCCTTCCAGGCGTCCGAGGATGCGCACGAAGAATGCGGTCGACCACCCGAGCAGGATGATGCCGAGCACGCCTTCGAGCGCGGCCACCATCCGCCATTCCGCATGGATCGACGCATCGGAATAGCCGATGGTCGCATAACTGATGGTGGAGAAATAGAGCGCCTCGCCAAATGAGTGCAGCGCGCCGAGATAATCGTAGAGAAAGGCGAACAGCCATATCTCCACGAAATGCAGCGCGATCAGTGCGAACACGGCCAACAGCGTCACGCCGGCGCCGACGATCGACAATGGGCGCAAGCGCTCGAAACGTGCCGTCATCTGCTCGCCCGAAATGGCCCGCTGGATCGTGAACAGCCCCATGCCGTGAATGACGACACACACAGCGATCATCGCAGCGCCGACGGCGAGTTGTTCGTTGAATGTCGCCGAGATGACCTTTTGCGTCGTTTCGACGTTCATCCGCCGTCGTCATCCGCTGTATCGGGAAGGTCGGCCCGGTCGGTCGACGCCATGTCTTCCAGTTCATCTTCGGACATGCTGTCGTACATCTGTTTGGATGCGCCTTGCAGGTCGGCCTTGGGCTGTTTGCCGCGCTTGGCCGCGAGCGCGGCTCCGGCGGCTTGTTGCTGCGCCTTGCTTGTCGCCTTGGCCATCAGCTGTCCTGTGCCTCAAGCTCGCTGCCGAGCTTGAGAACCTTGTCGCCATCGTCCTGCTTGATGAGATAGGCCGGATTGTCTTCGCTGCCGTCCTTGGTCACTTCGCTGCCTTTCAGCGTGCGCGTCACCTCACGTTCGAAACGCTCCTCGATCTGGCCACAGCCTGTGCCGTTGCCCCAGTTCCATTTGACGTACTGGTTTGTCTGAAAGCTGTTGGAATTGCTCACGTGTCTCTCCGGCGTTAGCGTCCGGGATGACAATCCGCAAGCCAGCTTGATGTTCCGCGCCCCGCATTGGCGGCCTGGCGCGTCACCTGTCAATCGGCGGTCACGGTTTCAGTTTCGACCGTTTCATCGCCGACGATGCTGTCGGTGTCGTCGCCGTTCTCTTCCGCCATTGCATCCAGCTTGCCGGTCGCGGTGACTTCGGATTCGACATCGTCCTGTGTGGCGGCGCCGGTGATCCAGATGACCGACAGCAGGACTATGGCGAGCAGTGTGCCAGCGATCAGGATCCAGCGCACGACGCCTTCCTTTGAGCCTCCGCTGGCCTCGGTATCGTCGATATGAACTTCATCGCCGTGCTTGTGCATTTTGCCCTCGTCTTTTGTATTTTCTTGCGATCGTTTGGATCGCTAGCACATGCTACGGTTCTTGCGCGCGAATGTTCCGCGAACGATCAGTCGCGCAACAGTTCGTTGATTCCGGTTTTTTCGCGTGTGCGCGCGTCCACGGTCTTGACGATGACCGCGCAGGCAAGGCCCGGGCCGCCATCCTTGCCGGGCATCGTGCCCGGAACGACGACCGAAAAAGGCGGGATGTGGCCCTGGATCACTTCGCCGCTGTCGCGATAGACGATTTTGGTCGACTGGGTGATGAAAACGCCCATAGCCACCACGCTGCCTTCGCCCACGATTACGCCTTCCACGATCTCGCTGCGCGCGCCGATGAAGCAATTGTCGCCGATGATGGTGGGGTTGGCCTGCATCGGTTCGAGCACGCCGCCAATCCCTGCGCCGGCAGAGATGTGGCAATTCTCCCCGATCTGCGCGCAGGAGCCGATCGATGCCCAGGTATCGACCATCGTTCCCTTGCCGACATAGGCCCCGATATTGACGAAGCTGGGCATCAGCACACAGCCCGGCGCGATATAGGCCCCTTCGCGCGCAACCGCGCCCGGAACGACGCGAAAACCTGCCTGCCGGAAACGGGCATCGTCCCATCCCGCAAACTTGCTGGGGACCTTGTCGAAAGCCGGGTGGCCCGCGCTGCCGCCGTCCATGATGCGGTTGTCGTTCAGGCGGAAGGACAGCAGCACCGCTTTCTTCAGCCACTGATTGACCTGCCAGCCGCCATTGCCATCGGGCTGTGCGACGCGGCCTTCGCCACTGTCGAGCATGGCGAGCGCGGCTTCGACATCCTGGCGCACATCCGTGCTGTCCGGGGTAATCGATGCCCGGTTGTCCCATGCCTTCTCGATGCGGGCGGCGAGTGCTTCGCTCATGCGTTTATCCTGTCGGTTTCAATGGAATTGCGTGCTGTGCGTTAGGCGGGCTGTTTCATGCGGGCAAGCATGCCTTGCCTATCCCCCGTGACATTTGCGCTAACCTGCGGCAGGCCGATGCACGCTCTGTTAAGCCAAATGGATGCAAAGGTATGGCATTCGGCTTGGCCGGTTGAGAGGACGCACATGAACCCGAATAAACCCGTTTCGCCCAAGGCACGTCTGGCGCTGGCCGCCGCATTGGCGAGTGTGCTGGCCGCTTGTGGCGGCGGAGGAAGCGGACGCAGCGGCGGACCGATCAGCACGCCCGCGCCGCAGCCATCGCCGTCCCCCACGCCTGCTCCCGCACCCGCGCCGAGCCCCACCCCCACGCCCACCACCAATTTCATCACCGAGGAATACCGGCTGTCGGACGGCCCGGACCAGCATAATGCGGTCACAGCATGGCAGGCAGGCAGCACCGGCGCAGGCGAGATCATCGCCATCGTCGACACCGGGATCGATACCGACAGCCCGGAATTTGCCGGCCGTATTCATCCCGATTCCCGAGATGTCGCGGGCAATCGCACCATCGAACAGGAAGACGACCACGGGACCAATGTCGCGCTGGTCGCGGCGGCGGCACGAAACTGGACCGGCGTGATGGGCATCGCGTTCGATGCCTCGATCCTGGTTTTGCGCGGCGACCGGCCCGGCACATGTGCCACCGACACGCCTGAAGATACCTCGCTTGGGTGCTCGTTCTTCGATTCCGATATCGCCACGGGGATCGATCAGGCGGTGGCGTCGGGTGCGGCTGTGGTCAATCTGAGCCTTGGCGGCGATGGCGCGAGCCGGGCCGTGCGCGATGCGGTGGCACGCGCCGCCGCCGCAGGCGTCGTGGTGGTCGTGGCAGCCGGCAATGCCGGCGATGGCAGCGATCCCGACACCGACCCGAACGAGCCGACGACATTTGCGAAAGAGCTTGTCGCGGCAGGCAATGGCAATGTCATCATTGTCGGGTCTGTGGATGAAAACAACACGATTTCTGGGTTCAGCCAGCGCGCAGGCAGCGCAGCGAACAGTTTTCTGATGGCGCGCGGCCAGCGTATCTGCTGCGTTTACGAAAACGGCGAGATTTTCATCGGCTCGGACGCGCAGGGCAGCTTCCGGCTGCTGATCGCCGGAACCAGTTTTGCCGCACCGCAAGTGGCAGGTGCAGTGGCCTTGATGGCCCAGGCCTTTCCCAACCTGACGGCGACTGAGATCGTGGAAATTCTGCTCACCAGCGCCCGCGATCTCGGAAATACCGGTGTCGATCCGATCTACGGGCGCGGTGTGCTTGATATCGCACGGGCTTTCCAACCGGCCGGGGCGACCACGCTGGCGGGCCGCAGCGAGGTCATGCGGATCGGGTCGGACACCGCGGTCGGTTCGCCTGCAATGGGCGATGCCTTTGCCGGCGGCCCTTCGGTAACCGGCGTCCTGCTCGACAAGTATCAGCGCGCCTATGGGGTCGATATCGGTGCTGGGATGCGCGGCGCTGTGCCGCAGATGCGCCTGCACAACGCCATCGATACCCGCAGCCGGCATGTGTCGGTGGGCGCGCGCGGCCTTTCGCTGGCCTTTACCATCGCCGATGGCGGCGCGAGCCCGCAATCCGGCTGGGTCCGACAATTGCGTATGACGCCCGAAGAAGCGCAGGGCGCGCGTGTGCTTGCCGCGCGAATGGCGGCGCGTATCGCGCCCGATATGCAGATGGGGTTCACCATCGGGGAAAGCGCGCATGGCCTTGCGCTGCAAGTGCAGGGCAGGGCACAGCCCGCTTTCCTTATCGCTGGCGATGCAGGCGGCGAATTCGGCTTTGCGCGCAGCAACGATATCGGCGTGGTGATGCGCCGCAAGCTGGGCGATTTCGGGCTGACCCTGGGCGCTGAAAGCGGGGAAGCGTGGCTGGGTAATGCGCGACGCGGGGCCGATATCGTGCGCGCACGCCGCGAAAAGCGGCCCTATACCAGCTTCTCGGTCGCCGCGGATCGCGATTTCGGGCCATTCGATGCAGTGCTGGGCCTCAACTGGACGCGCGAGGACGAGACCGTTCTGGGCGCCTATTTCGCCCAAGGTCTGGGCGTGAGCGGCGCCGACAGCCTGTTCATCGATGCAGCAGGCGGAATCGATTTGCCCGCAAACTGGCGGCTGGGCGCATCCTGGCGGCAAGGTTTCACCCGTCCCCAGCGCAGCGACCTGGTGGCAGCCGGTTCTGGCTTCACCAGCAATGCCTGGTCGTTCGACCTGACGCGGCAAGGGGTGTTCGGCCTTGCCGACACGCTTGGCTTCCGCGTGGCGCAGCCCCTGCGTGTCACATCCGGCGGGATCGCCTTCGACCTGCCGGTCGGCTACGATTACAGCACCCGCACGGCGACATATGGCACGCGGCATATCTCGCTTGCCCCGACCGGGCGCGAGGTTATCGGCGAAGTGAGCTGGCGCGGGCCGCTGTTCACTGGCGATGCCAGTGCCAGCCTGTTCTATCGTACCGATCCCGGCCACTATGCAGCGATGCCCGACGAACAGGGCGTTGCCGTCAGCTGGCGCAAGGCATTCTGATCGGAAGTTATTGAACGGCAGGGGCGAGGATTGCTTTCGCCCCTACCGTTCGGCCCTCTCCCCAGGGTCCTTGTCTAGACAGGCATTCCCGCCGACACCGCGAATTCGTGCGCCCGGTCGACCAGCGGCGCAACGCGCTCGCTCATCTGGCGGGCGTGGGCGGATGACGCCGTGCCGTCGATGACGCGTTTCTTGATGCCCTGCATGATCCCGGCGAGCCGGAACAGATTGTAGGCAAAGTACCAGTCCATCGGCGGCACGGGATAGCCGGTGCGCGCGACATAGCGTTCCACTGCCTCTTCCACGGTCGGAATGCCCAGTTCGGCAAGGTCCAGCCCCATCAGGCCCGCCCGCCCGTCGGCCGGGTTGAACCAGTTGAGGCACAGATAGCTGAAATCGGCAATCGGATCGCCCAGCGTCGACAGCTCCCAGTCGAGCACCGCCAGCACTTCGTTGCGATCCTTGTGGAAGATCAGGTTGTCGAGGCGGTAATCGCCATGAACCACGCTGCTTTCATGCTGGGGCGGGATGGTCTGCGGCAACCATTCGATCATCCGCTCCATCTTGGGCATATGCTCGGTCTCGGACAGCTTGTACTGCTTGCTCCAGCGGCTGATCTGGCGTGCGCAATAATCGGTCGGCTTGCCGTAATCACCAAGGCCGATCTCCTGCGGGTCCTTCAGGTGGAGATCGGCCATCGTGTCGATCATCGCATTGTAGATCGCGCGCCTGTCGCCCGGCTCGATGCCCGGCAGCGCGCCGTTCCACAGCGACCGCCCATCGGCGAGGCCCATGACGAAGAATTTGGACCCGATCACTTCGGGATCTTCGCACAGGCCATAAGTCTTCGGCACGGGGAAGCCGGTCGGGCCGAGCGCATGCATCGCGGCATATTCGCGGTCCACCGCGTGCGCGCTGGGCAGCAATTTGCCAAACGGCTGGCGGCGCAGGACATAGGACTGTCCCGGCGTGTCGATGCGATAGGTCGGGTTCGACTGGCCGCCCTTGAACTTCGAATAGGAGATAGGGCCGGCAAAACCGTCCACATGGCTCCTGAACCACGCCGTCAGCCGGTCGAGGTCGAGCCGGTCGGCCGCTGGCACATCGACCGTGCCGACCATTTCCTTGTCGAAATCGATGTCGTTCTTCTCTGTCATCAGTCGAACACGATCACGCTGCGGGCCGATGTGCCCTGCTTCATCTTTTCGAAGCCCTCGTTGATTTGTTCGAGCGATATCCGCTCGGCGATGATCGTATCGAGATCGAGCAGGCCGCGCAGGTAGAAATCGACCAGACGCGGCAGATCGACGGGGAAGTGGTTCATTCCCATGATCGCGCCTTGCAGCTTCTTGCCCGACAACAGATCCATCGCGCCGAGGCCGACCTTGCAGTCGAGCGGCATCATGCCGAGGATTGTCGCCGTTCCGCCGCGGCGCAGAATGGCGACAGCGGTGTCCGCACTCGCCTGTCGGCCCACCGCCTCGATCGCATGGTGCACGCCGCCTTCGGACAGGGCGAGGATGTCCTTCACCGCATTGTCAGCGGTCGGGTCGAAGGCGTGGGTCGCGCCCAGCACCTTGGCCAGTTCGCGCTTTTCCTCGATCGGGTCGATGGCGATGACCTTGCCTGCGCCTGCGATCTTGGCCGCGTTGATCGCCGCCAGACCCACACCGCCGCAGCCAACTACGGCCACGGTTTCGCCGGGCACGACCGCACAGGCGTTGAAGATAGCGCCTGCGCCGGTCGTCACCGCGCAGCCAAGCACGGCCGCCCGGTCGAGCGGCATGTCCTTGTCGATGGCGACACAGGCATGTTCGTGGATCAACATCTGTTCGCTGAACGCGGACAGGTTGAGCATCTGCGCCACAGGGGCCGAGCCATCGGCGCGCGTGATCCGCGGCGCGGCATCGGCGGCGCGGCGCGTGTCTGCGCCCATGCACAATGCCATCCGGCCGGTGACGCAGAATTCGCAGTGGCCACAAAAGGCGGACAGGCAGGAGACGACATGGTCCCCCGGCTTGACCGTCTTCACCTCGCTGCCCACCGCACGCACCACGCCCGCCGCCTCGTGGCCGGGAATGGCGGGCAGGGGATGCGGGTAAGCGCCTTCGATAAAGTGGAGGTCCGAATGGCACAGCCCGCAGGCCTTGGTGTCGATCAGGACCTCGTGCGGGGCCGGATCGGCGAGTTCGACCTCGCCGATTGTCAGCCCGCCGACCTGTTCCAGGATTGCTGCCCGGGCCATCAGCGCGCCACTCCCATATCGCCAGAACTCAGATGATCGTCGTTCATGGTCGGGGCCGCACCGTGGCGCAGTGCATTCGCGCTCGGCCCCTTTTCGGGCAGGTGCTTGGCGAATTCCATCCGCGCGATGGAACGGGCGTGGACTTCGTCCGGCCCGTCGGCAAGGCGCAGCGTGCGCTGGTGGGCATAGGCGTTGGCCAGGCCGTAATCGTCCGATACGCCGCCGCCGCCATGCGCCTGGATGGCATCGTCGATGATCTTCAGGGCCATGTTGGGCGCCTGCACCTTGATCATCGCGATTTCCTGCTTCGCCGCCTTGTTGCCGACCTTGTCCATCATGTCGGCCGCCTTGAGACAAAGGAGGCGCGTCATGTCGATATCGATCCGGGCGCGGGCGACGCGTTCTTCCCACACCGAATGCTTGTAGATCGGCTTGCCGAAGGCTTCGCGCTCCTGCAGGCGCTTGCACATCTTCGCCAGCGCTTCCTCGGCCACGCCGATGGTGCGCATGCAGTGATGGATGCGGCCCGGCCCGAGACGTCCCTGCGCGATCTCGAACCCGCGCCCTTCGCCCAGCAGCATATTGTCGACCGGCACGCGCACGTCCTTCAGTTCGACTTCCATATGGCCGTGCGGAGCATCGTCGTAACCGAACACGGGCAGGTGGCGCAGCACCTTCACGCCTGGCGCATCCATCGGCATCAGGATCATCGATTGCTGTGCGTGGCGCTTCGCCTCGAGGTCTGTCTTGCCCATCACGATGGCGACCTTGCAGCGCGGATCGCCCACGCCCGAACTCCACCATTTGCGGCCGTTGATGACATATTCATCGCCATCGCGCTCGATCCGGGTTTCGATGTTGGTCGCATCGGAGCTGGCCGTGAACGGCTCCGTCATCAGGAAGGCGGAGCGAATCTCGCCGTTCATCAGCGGGGTCAGCCACTCGTCCTTCTGCGCGCGCGTTCCGTAGCGGTGGAACACTTCCATATTGCCGGTGTCGGGCGCGGAGCAGTTGAACACTTCCGATGCGAAGCCGATCCGGCCCATTTCTTCCGCGCACAGCGCATATTCGAGATTGGTCAGGCCGGGGCCTTCGAATTCGAAACTCTCCTCGACATGGTGATGCCCGTCATTGCGCGGGGGCATGAAGAGGTTCCAGATGCCTTCTTTCTTGGCCTTGGCCTTCAATTCCTCGACCACGGGGATGACCTTCCAGCGTTCCCCTTCGGCGTCTTGTGCGCGGTAGGTGGGAACGGCCGGGCGGACGTGGTTTTCGATGAAATCCTTCACGCGGTCGCGCCAGAATTGCTGCCTCTCGGTGGGTTCGAAATCCATTGTGTCAGGTCCTCTCTTGTTTGTTGTATTCGGTTGCTGGATGAAACTGGCAGAGCCAGCCATCCGCGCCAAGGGCTAATGGGGGGAAAGGAGGCATTTAAGGGACGGTAGTGCCCCCATCGATGTCGCCGCGCGCGGCAAGGTCGAGCGCCTTCATCCGCCTCTCGTGCTCTGCCCGGCCGATGGGGAACCGGCCGAGCCAGAAAGCCGCCACCAGCGCCAGCACGATCGACACGCCGCCAAAGGCAAGGATCATTGTTTGCAGGACGGCTGGGTCCACCTCCGCCGGGTCGACGCCCGGGCGAAGCTGTGACAGCGCGATGATCTGCCCGGTCAGGAAGATACCGAAGCCGGTTGCGCATTTCTGGACCAGCCAGTTGCCCGAATAAAAGCTGCCTTCTGCGCGCCTGCCGGTGCGTTCCTCGAACGCTTCCACAATCTCCGCGATCATGGAAGACGCGGAGATCATCAAGGTTACGCCGAACAAGTTGGCGACGATGAGAAATGCGAACATCAGCAGCGTCGAACGGACCGTGCCGGTAGCGGGCCAGTGGCCCAGCAGGAACAGGGCAAAGGGCAACAGTGCGAAGACAAGCGCGGCAATGGCGCTGATGGCGGCGCTGCGCGGTTTGCCGAACCGGCGATGCATGGGCCCGACAAAGAAGAACATGATCACCACCGATATGCCCAGCACCAGCGGATAAGCGGTCAGACCCGTCAGCCATTGCGGTCCGAAACCGAAAGTGACCTCGTCAATCCGCCACACGAACACGTTGAGATAGTTGGAGATCGAAAACGTCATGCCCTGGCTGACATAGGCAGCAAGTCCACCGGCGGCGAAGATCAGGAATGCCTTTTCGCTGAATGCCTCGATGATTTCGGCAAAAGCGGCGCGCAGGCTGAAGGGGGGCGGTTCGCGGTCGGGCAGGTGGGCGACCGTGCTATGCTGGCCAATGGCCGAACCCAGCACTGAAACAGCGATCAGAACCGCCCCGAAAATGCCGAATGCGGCATAGCCATCGCGCTGCAGCAACCCGCCTTCGCCGGGCATGAACACCGTGTAGGCGAGGATCATCATCGCCAGTCCGCCGAGCCAGCCCGACAGATAGCGGTAGCGGAACAGCGTGGTCCGCTCGTCATAATCGGAGGTGATTTCGGGCACGAGTGCGACCGATGGCACTTCGCAGGCAGACAGCAACATGCGCACGACAACTGCGACACCGAAAAGCGCGAACGCGCTGGGTGCTTCGCCGCCCGGCGGCGACCACAGCATGATCCACGCCAGCGCAAGCGGCACGGGCGCCGCATAAAGCCACGGCAAGCGCCTGCCCCAGCGCGAATATGTCCGGTCGGATAGATAGCCCAGCAGCGGATCGATCACCGCGTCGACCAGCAGCGCGCCGAGCAGGACCAGGCCAACCACGCCCGCATCCATGCCGAGCACCTGGCTGTAATAGAGTAGCAGGAAGAAACTGAACCCGTTGTCCTTCACGCCGAAGGCAACAGAGCCGAAGCCATGGGCAAGCTTGAGGCGCTGCGGTAACGGGCCGCGAACGAAACTCACTCTGCAGCGGCTCCTTCCATTTCGGAGGCCTTGGCCTTTGCCGCCTCTTCCATGGCATTCAGTCCTTCGAACATGTGTGGCGTATCCTCGTCCCAGCATTCGCGCGGACCGATGGTGATCCCGCCATCGACGAGAAGGGAGGTGCCAGTGACGAACCCGGCCGCCTCACTCGCCAAATAGGCGCAGGCTTGCGCGATGTCAGCTGACTGGCCGCCGCGCCGCACCGGTTGGGCATTGCTGCTCATCTGCGCGATCATGCCCTTAGCCATCTCTTTCTGTTCTTCCGGCACGTCGAGCGAGGCGGTGAAGATATTGGTGTTGATGAAACCTGGCTGGATCGCGTTCACGCGGATACCGTGGCGCGCCAGATCAGCCGCCGCCATCTTGGTCAGGTGCAGCACGCCTGCCTTGGCGACACCATAGGCGGTCGGCGAATAACCCGGACCGACAGCGGCGACGCTGGACACATTGACAATATTTGCGCCCGGCCTGCCCTTCATATGCGGAACCGCATAGCGGATGCCGAAGGCGACGGACCGCAGCAGCAGGTCCATCGTCCGGTCCCAGCCTTCCGGCTCGATCTCGTCGATAGGTTCGCGTGCGCCGCCTGCGCCGGCATTATTGAACACCACGTCGATACCGCCGGTTTCCTCGGCCGCGCGGTCCATCAGCGCCTTGATTGCCTGCGGGTCGCACACGTCGCAACACGCAAACCGCACATCGCCATCGGTTTCCTGTGCCAGCCGGGTCCCACCGTCGCGATCGATATCGGCTGCAAAAACGGTCGCGCCTTCGGCCGCGAACAGCCGCGTGGCCTCTGCGCCGATACCCGACGCCGCACCCGTCACGATAACGGTCTTAGCCGAGAATCGCATGCCTACTCTCCCCACGAATTTCTTGGCCGCAAACTTAGACGCGATGTGCGCCTCGTCAACGTATTCCACCTGACGCTACGGAAGAGGGGGCTTTGATGCAGGGCCTTGCACTGCGGTGGCGAATCAACCTAACGTAAGCGTCAACATACCTGAATTTTAGAACAGAGAGGATTTGCACAAGATGTCCGACAGCGACCTCGAAGCCTTCCGCGCCGAAACGCGCGCCTGGCTCGAAGCCAATTGCCCCCCCGAAATGCGCCGGCCTGTCGAGGGCGAAGACGATGTGTATTGGGGCGGCCGCAACGCCACTTTCAAGAATGACGCGCAAAGGGCCTGGTTCGAAGCGGCGCGCGACAAGGGCTACACCGTGCCTGCCTGGCCCAAGGAATATGGCGGCGCGGGCCTGACCCCGGCGCAGGCCAAGGTGCTGCGTGAGGAAATGGCTGCGATTGGCGCGCGCCCGCCGCTGTCCAGCTTCGGCATCTGGATGCTTGGCCCGGCGCTGCTGCATTTCGGCACGGAAGGCCAGAAAAAGCGCTTCCTCAACGAAATCGCGCGCGGGGAAATCCGCTGGTGTCAGGGCTATTCCGAACCCGGCTCCGGCTCGGACCTTGTGTCCCTGCAGACCTTTGGCGAAGACAAGGGCGATCACTGGGTCGTCAACGGCCAGAAGATCTGGACCTCCTATGCCGACAAGGCCGACTGGATTTTCTGTCTTGTCCGCACCGACAAGGCGAACAAGTATCAGGGCATCACTTTCATGCTCTATGACATGGCCAGCACCGGCGTGTCGACCAAGCCGATCCTGCTGATCAGCGGAAACAGCCCGTTCTGCGAAACTTTCTTCGACGATGTCAGCGTGCCCAAGAGCTATGGCGAGGATGTTCCGGCCTATGTCGGCGAGATCAATCGCGGCTGGGATGTGGCGAAATACCTGCTCGGCCACGAACGAGAGATGATTTCGGGCGCCGATGGAGGCAACACCGGCACGATCGGGGCGACACTGGCGCGCGCCAATGGAGAGATTGACCCGGTGCTGCGGGCCGAGCTGGCCCAGTTCGATGTCGATGCGCTGGCTTATGGCGCGATGGGCGAGAAGTTCCTCGACGAGATCAAGGTTGGAAAGGCGCACCCGGCCCAGCCGAACATGATGAAATATTCCGGAACCGAGCTGAACAAACGGCGGCATGAATTGATCATGGCGGCAGGCGGCAGCGCGGCCCTTGAATGGGACAGCGAGCAATCGCAGGGCGGCAAATCTGCCCGCAGCTGGCTGCGCACCAAGGCCAATTCCATTGAAGGCGGCACGAGCGAAGTGATGCTCAACGTCATTTCCAAACGCATTCTCGACCTGCCGGGAGCCTGATCCAATGCCTCTGTATTACGACGACGACCAGACCATGCTGGCCGAAACCGCCAGCCAGTTCATGGGCGAGGAAGGTTCGATCAAGAACCAGCTGCGCCATTGGCGCGACCGCAATTGCAAGGACGGTTTCGGCCATGCCCTGTGGAAACAGTTCGCCGAAATGGGCTTCACCGGCATGCTTCTGGATGAAGACGATGGCGGCCTCGGCATGGGCCAGGTCGAAGCGAACATCGTGCTCGAAGAAATCGGCCGCAACCTGACGCCCTCGCCGTTCCTGTCCTCCTCCGTCATGGCGGCCACCGCGCTCAGGCATGGCAGCAATGACGTGAAGGGCCGCTGGCTGCCGGACCTCGTCTCAGGCGAGAAGGTTTACGCCATGGCCATCGACGAAGGGCGCAAGCACCGGCCCGACAACATCGCCTGCAAGGCGGAAAAGTCGGGCAACGGTTTCCGCCTCTCGGGCAAGAAGGATTTCGTGGTCTATGGCGCCAGCAGCGAAATGATCGTGGTCGCCGCCCGCACTTCGGGCAGCGACGACGATGTGGACGGCATCACCCTGTTCGCCGTTCCCCAGGATGCCAGTGGCCTCAGCCATGACAGTGTGCGCATGGTCGACAGTTCGATGGCCAGCCACATCACCTTCGACAATGTCGAACTGGATGGCGATGCCGTGATCGGCGAAGTCGATGGCGGACGCGACGTGCTCAACGCAGTGCTGAGGGCGGGGCGCGTCGGCGCCGCGGCCGAAGGCGTGGGCGTTGCGAGCGGCGCGATGGACATGACCGTCGATTATCTCAAACAGCGCAAGCAGTTTGGCAAGGTGATCGGCGAATTCCAGGCGCTCCAGCATCGCGCGGCGCATCTTTATTCCGAAGTCGAGATCGCTCGCGCCGTTACCGTGAAAGCGGCCCAGCTTCTCGACGGTGGCAGTGAGAAAGCCGACCTGATGGCTTCGGTGGCCAAGGCGAAAGTCGCCAAGGTCGCCGGTCTTGCCGTGCGCGAAGGCGTGCAAATGCATGGCGGCATCGGCATGACCGACGAATACGACATCGGCCTCTATATGAAGCGAGATCGGGCGTTGCAGGAATTCCTCGGCGACCAGTATTATCACACGGGCCGGGTGGCCGAACTTAGCGGATACTGACCCGCATCGGCATCGAAATGGGAAGCCCCGGCCTGCGCGCCGGGGCCCCGCATGTTTGCTCGCGGCGGGATGATAGAATAGCGGGACGACCGGCCAGGGCCGGGACGAACAGGAAAAGGATAATCGAATGACCCTCGAAGACATGTTCAGCCTCAAGGGGCGCATCGCGCTCGTGACCGGCGGCAGCCGCGGCATCGGCCGGATGATCGTAGAGGGCTTCCTCGCTGCGGGCGCAGAGCGGGTCTACATCACTGCGCGCAAGGGCGGCGAACTGCATGAAACCGCCGAGGAACTGGGCGAGCGCGTCGTGCCGATCCAGGGTGATATCTCGACGATTGAAGGGATCGAAGAGCTCGTCGCCGCGATTTCAGAAAAAGAGACGCATCTCGATATTCTCGTCAACAATGCAGGCGCGGCATGGGGCGTCGATTATCTCGACTTTCCCGAAGATGGCTGGGACAAGGTCATGGACCTCAACGTGAAGACGCCGTTCTTCCTGACACAGAAGCTGCATAAGCTGCTCACTGCCCGCGCCAGCCAGGAACAGCCGGGCAAGGTCATCAACATCGCGAGCATCGATGGCCTGCGGCCGAACCCGTGGGAAACCTATTCCTATCAGGCGAGCAAGGCGGCGCTCATCCACCTCACCCGCAGGATGGCGGCGCGGCTGGTGAAGGACGATGTCTATGTCACTGCCATCGCGCCCGGCGCCTTCCCGTCCAACATGAACAAGGTTGCCCGCGACCATGCCGAAGCCAGCGCGGCGGGTATCCCCAATAAGCGTGTGGGCGATGGCCTCGATATGGGCGGCAGCGCGGTGTATCTTGCCAGCCGGGCGGGCGATTACACGGTCGGCGAAACGCTGACGGTGGATGGCGGCATCGTCAACGCGCACCTGCCGAGCCATTTTGCCAAGCCCGGCTGAAGGTAGCTGCCAGGCCTAGTCTTCGGCGCGCAATATCCGGTTTCGCCCGGAAGACTTGGCCTGGTAAAGCGCAGCGTCGGCGGCGCGCAGCGTGGTCGGGTTGGCATCCGCCCCGCCGCTTGCGAGGGCGACCCCGCCCGAAAACGAGATAAGTCCCATCGGTTCGTCCGTCTCGCGCAGCTTGAAGTCCTTGCCGGCAAGGCTTTCGCGCGCACGGTCGAGCATTTCCACACCTTCATCGATATCGTCCGAGGGCATGATGAAGATGAACTCTTCGCCGCCCCAGCGCCCGACGAAATGCGGATCGCACGTCTCGCGCAGCGTGTTGGCGACCAGCTTGATAACCCGGTCGCCAACGCTGTGGCCATAGCGGTCGTTAACCGACTTGAAATTGTCGATATCGCACAGGCCGATGACGCGTGCTTCGCCCTTTTCGGCCAGGTCGGCCAGCATGGCGTCGATCGCGCGACGATTGGCAAGGCCGGTCAGCTGGTCGCGCTGCGCATCGTGGCGTGCCGCTTCCAGCTCTTCGCGCAGGTGTTTCACCTTGTTGTTCGCTTCATTCAGGCGAGTCTGCGCCTGGAGCGATTGCTCGACCATCCGCGAGACGATCGCCAGCGCGTTGGAGCTGTCATCCTCCATCGCGTCCGCTTCTTCGCTCAGCTCGCGCGCGAAGGCGCCGGTCGCCTCGGCGGCAGAAGAGGTCAGTTCACCGATCTTGATGCTCTGGTGGCGCAACTGGGTGACGATCGCAGCATCGCCCCGGTCTTGCGCAAGGCCCTGTGCCGCTTCGCCGTGCCGCTCGGCGATCGCGTCCATTTCGGTCTGCTTGATCCGAAACCCTTCATCCGTGATGGCGGCGATGGCGCGGGCAATGGGTGTTTCTTCGTCGGTCAGCGCCAGATAAGCGACAGTGTAATTCCGCGGCGTTGGGCGAAGCCGATGGCTTTTCAGGAAGGCCAGTACCCTTTCGCCTTGGTCAAATTCCATCGCGGACATGGCACGCCTGCTGTCTAGAGCTTTCGAAAACCCGATCGTCGGGCGCTGTCAGGGCTGGGGCATAGCGTGGAAATATTGATGAATTGTATCCCAGGCCCGGTCGATCACCCGTGTCGGGGGCGATCAATCCATCAATTCTCGGACAAAGGGGATGAGGCCGGTCTGCCGTTGCCGCTTCATGCGCTCGGCCGCCAGGATTTCGCGCACCTTCGCAAAACAGGCATCGACGTCCTCGTTGATGACCACGTAATCATAGGCATCCCAGTGGCTGATTTCGGCGCGGGCGCGGTCCATGCGCGCCTTCACCACCTCTTCGCTGTCGGTCCCACGGCTGCGCAGGCGGCGCTCCAGCTCGGCAATGCTCGGCGGCAGGATGAACACGCGGACAACGTCCTGCTGGTCCTTCTGATAGAGCTGCTGTGTACCCTGCCAGTCGATATCGAACAGGAAATCCTGGCCATCCTTCAACGCGGTACGAATGCGGCCCTTGGGCGTGCCATAACGATAGCCGAAGACGGTCGCCCATTCATAGAAATCGTCTTCTTCGACCATGCGGTCGAACTCCGCATCGTCGACGAAATAGTAATGCACGCCGTCCACTTCGCCCGGACGCGGGGGGCGAGTGGTTGCCGAGACGGACAGTTTGATCTCGTCGTCGGCGTCCAGCAATTTGCGCGAAATGGTGGTCTTGCCCGCCCCAGATGGCGAGGACAGGATGAAGAGCAGTCCGCGCCGGTGCAGCGCGTCGTTGGTTTCCGGGTTCGAATTGGCCATGCGCGCTGTTGCCGCATGGCGTCGCCGCACACAAGCCCCCGCCGTGCGCGCTCGTTACAGAAGCCCGTCGGGGTCGGCCTGGTCGCGCAATGTCTTCTCGCCCGTGTGGCGGGCTTTGCGGCGTGACTGGCTGCGGTCGAACAGTGTCTTGAGCACCAGTCCCGTACCCACGACAAGCGCGCCGGGAACCGATTTTGTTGCAATCTTGGTGACGCCATAAGCGCCCAGCGCGTGGAGCACCGACCTGTTCTCGATCGCGTCCTTGGCGAACTGGCTGCCGTATTTACGCCCGAGCAGGGCCTTTTCCAGCGTGTGGCGGGTCAGGCGGCCCGCACTGCGCAGGATAATGTCGTGGATAATCAGATTGGTGGCCGGATTCGGGCTGGGCCCGGGTACGGTGTTCTCGCCCGACATTTCCCGTTCGACACGGGCGAGAGCGTCACTCGCCTTGTCGGTAAGGTGGTTGGCTTTCTCGCGTTTCCGGCTCATCGCTGTCCCCCATTTCGCCGGGGCAATCGCCCGGGCTACTTCTTGCGGCCAAAGTCGACCTCGACGACGTTGGAGCCGTCCTTGTCTTCCTGAACGTCCGCCGCGTCGCCCTGTTCCGCGCTGTCATTTTCGGGCGTTTCGGTGGAAGCAGGGGCCATATCGGCCACGGTTGCCTGGAATTGCAGGCCGAAATCCACCGCCGGATCGACGAATTGCGTGATCGCGGCATAGGGAATGACGAGATCGGCAGGGATGTGATTGAAGCTCAGACCGACGCTGAAGCCATCGTCTTCCACCTTCAGGTCCCAGAACTTGTTCTGCAGCACGATGGTCATTTCATCCGGGAAACGTTCGCGCAGCGAGGGCGGGATGGAAACGCCCGGCGCATGGGTCTTGAAGGTGATGTAGAAATGATGGTTGCCAGGCAGTTCGCTGCCGGACTGTTCGATCTCGCCCAGCACCCGGCCCACAACGGCGCGCAGCGCCTCCTGCACGATGGCGTCATAGGGGATCAGGCTGTCGGGTGTTTCGTCGGTCATATCGCGCGTTAGGTGGAACGTGCATGGGCCGGGGTCAATAGGGTAAAGCCATACTTTACCCGGCAAGCGCCGCGGCGTGCTTGCGCCGCCGTGCGCTTGGACTATAGCTGCGCGCCATGCGCACAGGCCGAATAGAACGCAAGACTGCGGAAACAGCCATTCTTGTCGAGGTAAATCTCGACGGGACAGGGCATTACGATGTGTCCACCGGGATCGGCTTTCTCGATCATATGGTCGAGCAATTCTCGCGCCATTCGCTGATCGACGTCACGATGAAGGTGGATGGCGACCTGCATGTCGACCAGCACCACACCACCGAAGACAGCGCCATCGCGTTGGGTCAGGCGCTGGCCCAAGCACTGGGCGACAAGGGCGGTATCGTGCGTTATGGCAGTGCCTATTCCCCGATGGATGAAACGCTGGCGCGGGTCTCGCTCGACATTTCCGGGCGGCCATATCTGGTGTGGAAAGCCGGTTTCACGCAGGAAAAGCTGGGTGAATGGGACACCGAGCTGATCGAACACTGGTTCCATTCGGTCGCGCAGACCGGCGGGCTGACACTGCATTGCGAATTGCTCCACGGCAGCAACAACCACCATATCTGCGAAGCGCTGTACAAGGGCTTCGCGCGTGCCATGCGCGCTGCGGTGGAGATCGATCCGCGCAAGGGCGGGGCGATCCCGAGCACCAAGGGGCAGCTCGGTGGCTGAGACGATTGCATTGGTCGATTACGGCGCTGGCAATCTCCATTCGGTAGAAAACGCGCTGCGAACAGTCGGGGCGGAGGTGACCGTCACCGCCGATCCCGATGTGCTGCGCGCGGCCGACCGCATCGTGCTACCGGGTGTCGGCTCGTTCAGGGCTTGCGCCGAGGGACTGCGCGCCGTGGATGGCGCGATAGAAGCCATGACGGAGCGAGTGCAGGTGGGCGGCGCACCGTTTCTGGGCATCTGCGTGGGCATGCAATTGCTCGCAACGCGCGGGCTGGAGCATGGCACGACGCCGGGTCTGGGCTGGATCGCGGGTGAGGTACGGGAAATCCGCCCCGCCGACACCAGCGTCAAAGTGCCGCATATGGGCTGGAACGACGTCGCGCTGATGCCCCATGCGAAAGGGCACGATGTGGTGGAAGGGGGCGAGGCGTATTTCCTCCATTCCTATCACTTCCACGCCGAACAAGGGCGCGATGTGCTGGCGATGACCGATCATGGCGGCGGCCTGGTCGCGGCGGTGGCGAGGGACACGGTCATCGGTGTCCAGTTCCACCCGGAAAAGAGCCAGCGCTATGGCCTCGAACTGCTCGAACGCTTTTTGGAATGGAAACCTTGAGGGCCATCGCATGATCGTATTTCCAGCCATCGACCTGAAAGGCGGCCAGGTTGTGCGCCTCGCCGAGGGCGATATGGCCCGCGCAACCGTGTATGGCGACAATCCGGGCGCGCAGGCGGAACTGTTCGCGACCGCCGGCGCGCGCCATCTGCATGTCGTCGACCTCGATGGATCGTTCGCCGGGGCCGCGCGCAACCGCGATGCGGTGGAACAGATCGTGGCGGCGTTTCCGGGGCAGGTTCAACTCGGCGGCGGGATCCGAACGCGCGCCGATGTGGAGGGCTGGCTGGCCGCCGGTGTGTCGCGCATCGTCATGGGGTCCGCCGCGCTGAAAGACCCTGAATTTGTGAAGGACATGGCCCGCGAACATGCCAGCGCCATCGTTGTCGCGGTCGATGCACGCGATGGCATGGTCGCGACCGAAGGGTGGGCGGATGTGTCAGACGTGCCCGTAATCGATCTTGCCCGCCGGTTCGAGGATGCGGGCGTTGCCAGCCTGCTGTTCACCGATATCGGGCGCGACGGCCTGCTCAAGGGCTGCAACGTCGAGGCAACGCTGGCGCTGGCACGGGAAGTAAACATCCCGGTGATCGCCAGCGGCGGGGTCAAGGATATCGAGGATATCCGCATTCTCGCCTCGCACGCCGATGAGGGGATCGAAGGCGTCATCACTGGGCGCGCGCTGTTCGAGGGCAAGCTCGATCTGGGTGAGGCGCTGGAAGTGGCGGCGCGCGCGTAATGGATTATCAGGGGCTTATCGAGGATCGTGCCGTAGCTCTATTTGCGGAGACCCACGAAATCCTAAACCCCATCATCGACCACCTTAAGGTGGTGGAGCGACGTGAACGCGACTTCACTGGGGTCGGTTTCTACACGAAAATGTTCTATCCAGAGGGGACAATCCCGCTGCGCTTCGACCAAGATTGGAGCTTTGTCGGCGGCGTACACGGCCAATGCGATGAAATGCCGGAGGGTTTCTGGATTGGCTTCCATCTCTCGGACGGTTTCCTACAGACAATCGAGGGCTTGGCCAACGAAGGTAGTTGGCGGATCGAGAGCGAGCCGGAACTCACGATGAGATTCGTTGAACACGAGTATCGCTTTTTGACAGACCCCTATCTTCGTGAGCGCGCACAATGACCGTCCGCATTCGCGTCATCCCCTGCCTTGACGTTGCCGACGGGCGCGTGGTGAAGGGCGTCAACTTCGTCGATCTGAAAGATGCGGGCGATCCGGTCGAGCAGGCGAAGGCATACGATGCCGCCGGAGCGGACGAGCTGTGCTTTCTCGATATTTCCGCCAGCCATGAAGGGCGCGCAACGCTGCTCGATATCGTTCGGCGCACGGCGGAGGTCTGTTTCATGCCGTTGACGGTGGGTGGCGGGGTGCGCAGCGCAGAAGATGCGCGCGCGCTGCTGCTCGCCGGGGCGGACAAGGTCGCGGTCAATTCCGCTGCCGTCGACCGGCCCGAAGTGGTGCGCGATATCGCAGAGCGCTTCGGCAGCCAGTGCGTCGTCGCCAGTGTCGATGCGCGCCGGGTGGTCGCCCATGTCGGTGAGGATGGCCCGCGCTGGGAAATCTTCACCCATGGCGGGCGCCGCGCGACCGGTATCGACGCAGTGGCGCATGCGGTCAGGCTCGCAGAGCTTGGCGCGGGCGAGCTTCTCGTCACCTCGATGGATGGCGACGGGACCAAGGCGGGATACGACCTGGAACTGACCCGCGCGATTGCAGATGCGGTGTCCGTGCCGGTTGTGGCGAGTGGCGGCGTCGGTTCGCTCGACCATCTGGTCGAAGGCGTGGTGGAAGGGCACGCGAGCGCAGTTCTGGCCGCCTCGATCTTCCATTTCGGCACGCACACCATTGCCGAGGCGCACGATGCGTTGCGCGCGGCGGGCTTGCCTGCGCGCAGCACCTGACGGGGCGCGCTCAGTTCGTCCGGATTGGCCCGTCCTGAAATGGGACGGCCTTTCGTACGGGGCGGACCGCGCGCACTGCATCCTGTATGTCATTTGACATGCTCACCCCTGTCACCTTGCTGGCGGCCGAATTCACGATCATCGCGAATGCGGCAGCGTTTATCGACGCGATTGGCGAACCGTCTGCGGTGGTCATGGCGATGATCGGGATCGCCGGCGTGCTGGTGGGGCGCATGTGGTCTTCTCACGAGGCGCGCAAGGCGCGGGATTGACCGCGCCGCCCGCCGCTCCCATGACGGGCGGCGATGGACACGCTCATACGCCTGCAAGACACCATTCGCGACCGCCGCGATGCCGACCCCGATTCCAGCTATGTCGCCAGCCTGCATGCGCGCGGCGTGCCGGTGATGGCGCGCAAGCTGGGGGAAGAGGCGACCGAAACGATCGTCGCCGCCCTGTCCGGCACGCGCGAAGAACTGGTGGGCGAGGCTGCCGACATACTGTTCCACCTCGCCGTCCTGCTCGATGCCAAGGGCGTCGCCCTGGAGGATGTGATGGCGGAACTGGACCGGCGCGATGGCGTGTCGGGACTCGAAGAAAAAGCCAGCAGGAGCCGGTAATGGCCATCGATGCGACCCAGCCCTATGACGACAGCAACATCTTCGCCAAAATCCTGCGGGGGGAAATCCCCTCGACCAAGGTGTATGAAGACGATTGGGCTTATGCCTTCGAGGATATCAACCCGCAGGCCGAAATCCACACGCTGGTGATCCCCAAGGGCCGCTATGTCAGCTGGGACGACTTCTCGTCCAAGGCTGGTGATGACGAAATTGCCGGGTTCGTGCGCGCTGTCGGCGCAGTCGCGCGGGCCAAGGGGCTGGTGGAGCCGGGCTATCGCCTGTTGGCCAATATCGGTTCGGATGGCGGACAGGAAGTGCCACACCTGCATGTGCACATTTTCGGCGGGCAGCGGCTTGGCCGGATGATCGCCTGATTGCAGATCGTTCCTCGCACGACGGCGGCTGCACTCCATTCATCGACGCATAAAATCGCTTCGTCATCGTACCCTATGCAGCGAATCTGCGCTGCGCTAAGGCGCGCGGCGCATGACAGGCCCCAATCCCCCCGACGGTCATATCGATGGCGACCGGCATCTTTATGCCGTGCGCGTCTATTACGAAGATACCGATCTATCCGGGATCACTTATCACGCCAATTATCTGCGCTGGTTCGAACGCGCCCGCTCCGACCTGTTGCGCCAGCTCGAGATTGACCAGCGCGCGGCGATCGAGCGGGGCGAGGGCGCTTATGCAGTGTCAGAAATTTTGCTCAAATATCTGCGCCCGGCCAAGCTCGACGACGATGTGATCATCGAAACCCGCTGCACCGAGATGCGCGCCGCGTCCTGCCGGATGCACCAGCGCGCCCGGCGCGGAGACGATGTGTTGGCCGAGGCGGAATTGCGCGTCGGCTTCGTTGCGCCCGATGGCCGCCCGACCCGCCAGCCCGCCGCATGGCGCGATGCCTTTTCACGGTTCATGGAGAACGCATGACTTCGATTTCCACCCTTGCTGTCGCTGCATCCGGTTCCGCCGGGCGGCTCAATCCGGTGCAGCTTTTCCTCGATGCCGACGTTGTCGTGCAGCTCGTCATGGCGGGACTGCTGCTCGCCAGTATCTGGGTGTGGATGATTATCGTCTCCTTCTCCCTCAGAATGCGCAAGCTCGACAGCCGAACCGGCGAATACGAACAGGAGTTCTGGCAGGCCGAGAATTTCGACCGCTTCATGGCCGAGCGCGGCCGGGCGGACCTGCCGGCTGCGCGCGTTGCCAGCGCAGGCGTGAATGAATGGCGTCGTTCGACCAAGGGGCCGGTGAAGGATGCCGACGGCGCGCGGCAGCGGATCATGGCCGCGATGGAAGGCCAGACAGCGGAAGAGGCGGAAAAGATCGCCGACCGCCTCAATTTCCTCGCCACCACCGGCTCTGTCGCGCCCTTTGTCGGCCTGTTCGGCACGGTGTGGGGGATCATGAACAGCTTCTTCCAGATCGGCGCGCAGGAAAGCTCCTCGCTCGCCGTGGTCGCGCCGGGTATTTCCGAAGCGCTGTTCGCCACCGCCATCGGCCTGTTTGCCGCCATTCCGGCGGTGATCGCATACAACCGCTTCAGCCATTCGGTGAACCGTTACGAAGCGCGGCTCCATCGCTTTGCGGACAAGCTGCACGGCAGCTTCAGTCGCCAGCTGGAAACGCGCTGAGATGGCGATGACCCTCGGCTCTGCGAAAGGAACCGGACGCCGCCGGGCAGGACGCCGTGCGCCCATGGCTGAGATCAACGTCACGCCCTTCGTCGACGTGATGCTGGTGCTGCTGATCATCTTCATGGTCACCGCGCCGCTGCTCAACACCGGCGTACCGGTCGACCTGCCCGACAGCCGCGCCGATGCGCTAGACAACGAAACACAGGCGGTCACCATCAGCCTCGATGCGGCGGGCAATGTCTATATCGACGACCGCGCCGTGCCCACGGGCGGCTTTGCCGCTGCACTGGAAAGCCTGCCGCAAGCCGGGGGCGATGGCCCCGACATCACGCTGCGCGCCGACAGGGCGCTCGACTATGGCCGGGTGATGGCCGTGATGGGCGAATTGAACCGCGCCGGGCTCAATCGGATATCGCTGGTCACCAACAGTTCATCCGTGGAGCCATAGCGGCGTGGCAATGGGAGAGACGAGCCTGAGGCGCGAAGAGCGGGTTGGCCTGATTGTGGCCGGCGTGCTGCATGCGGCCCTGCTGGCCGTCCTCCTGATCCAGCCATCGACTCGTGAGACGATCGAGCCGGTCGAACGGATGACGGTCAACCTTGCGACGGATGTAGGGATGGCGGCCACCGCGCCCGACCCTGTGGCCGAAAGCCGCGCCTCGGTTGCGCCCACGCTCGATCCTGCAATGAGCCCAGCGCCAGAGCCGGAACGGCCCATCGAACAACCGGTCGAGCGGCCGCAGGTGCAATCGCCCATACCGGCGCCGTCTGCCGCGCCCAGCCGCCCACGCGAACGCGCATCGGCCCCTTCGCGCAATTCCGAACCGGCTCCGCGTCGCCGTGCCGAACCTGCGCGCCAACCCGCCGCAAGTGCACCTCCGAAAAGCAGTGGCGGCTCGCGCATCGGGGACAATTTCCTCGACGGGGCGGGTGATAGCACGCGAACGGAAGACACGCGCATCCCTGCCTCGCAGATCGGCGCCAGCGCCAAGGCCTCCATCGTCCAGGCCATCGCGCGGCAGATCAAGCCGCATTGGAATGCCCCCAGCGGCGTCGATGCAGAGGAACTTGTCACCATTCTCGCGTTCAGATTGGACGAGAGCGGTAAGCTGATCGGCCAGCCGCGGGTGATGAGCCAATCGGGGGTGACCGATTCCAACCGCCCGCAAGTCGGGCTTCATGCCGAGCGCGCGATCCGGGCGGTGCAGCTTGCCGCGCCGTTCGATCTGCCGCCCGAATATTACAATGCCTGGAAGAATGTTTCCGGTGCGCGATTCGATAGGAACCTGTCCCGATGAGAATTCTAGCTCTACTCTTCGCGATGCTCGCCGCCCCGCTGGCGGCGCAGAATCAGGATCTCGGCCAGCCAATGCCGGAAGGCGGCGAGGTCGAAACGCTGGGCGAGGCGGAGGAGGGGCTTTCCTTCACCGTCACCGACGACAATGCCTGGCAGGACCTCGGCATCGCGATCCCTGCTTTCGCGACAGATCGCAACACGACCACACCAGCGCACACGAATGGCACTGCGGCGCTCGGTATCGAGCTTGCCCGCGTCATCACGGCGAACCTGCGCAATAACGGGTTGTTCAAGCCGACCGGCCCCGATGCCCTGCCGCGGCCCGATTTTGCCGAGATCACTTCGCCAAGCTGGGGCACGTGGTCCAATCGCGGCGCGGAAATGCTGGTTCATGGCTATGTCCGTCCGCGCAGCGATGGCCGGTTGACGGTGGGTTGCTATCTCTACGACATGGCACTGCGCAGCGAGCTGGTGCGCGAAGGCTGGGTCGTCCCGCCGGCGGACTGGCGGCGCGCGGCGCACAAGTGTTCGGATCTCATCTATGCGCGGTTGACGGGTGAAAGCCCGTTCTTCGACAGCCGCATCGCCTATATCGCGGAAACCGGGCCCAAGGATAACCGCGTCAAGCGGCTCGCCATCATGGACAGCGACGGGGCCAATCACCGCTTCATCACCAATGGCCGCTCCACCGCGCTGACGCCGCGCTATTCGCCCGATTACCGCCAGCTGGTCTATCTAAGCTATGTCGACGGCAATCCGCGGATCTATGTCTACGATATCGGCTCTGGTCGCCAGACACTGGTCACGCAGAGCGAGAACCCGACCTTCGCCCCGCGCTGGAGCCCGGATGGCCGCTCGATCCTCTATTCCATGGCGGTGAACGGCAACACCGACATCTATCGCGTGTCGGCCAATGGCGGGCGCAGCGAACGGCTGACCAATGCACCGGGCATCGATATCGGCGGGTCCTATTCCCCCGATGGCCGCCAGATCGTGTTCGAGAGCGACCGTTCGGGCAGCCAGCAGGTCTATGTGATGAACGCCGATGGCAGCGACCAGCGCCGTCTCACTTTCTTCGGCGGACGCGCGGCGACGCCGGAATGGAGCCCGCGCGGCGACCAGATCGCCTTCACGCATATTTCGGGCAATTTCCGCATTGCGGTGATGAACCCGCAGGGGCGCGGCCTGCGCCATCTGACAAATAGCTGGCAGGACGAAGCACCGACCTGGGCCCCGAACGGGCGTATCGTCCAGTTCTTCCGCACCGCGCGCAACAGCGGCAAATCCTCGCTGTGGCAGGTCGACCTGACGGGCGAGAACGAGCGGCAATTGCCAACGCCGGTGGACGCATCGGACCCGGCATGGGGACCGATCCTGCCGTAGCTGCATTGATTATCCAACGGCCTGCGTCCCTATCAGGGGGCGGCGGACCAAATCCGGGTCGCACCGAGTTTCCATTGCTGTCGAAAGGATCGGCATTATGAATATGCGTATCGCAAGCTCTCTCATGTTGGCCAGCGCGCTTGCACTGGGCGCGTGCTCCAAGAAAGCCCCGGCGGAACTGCCGCCTGCCCCGGAAACCGAAACCAGCACCCCGACACCCACCGCGCCTGTCGGTGCGAGCGTGGGCACGCAGGAACACTTCGTCGACGCCGTGGGCCAGGCGAACACGGTGGTCTATTTCGATACCGACCGTTTCAACATCGATACGCGCGGCGCAGCTGCCCTGCAGACGCAGGCGCAGTATTTCGCCCAATATCCGAACCTGACCTTCACCATCGAAGGGCATTGCGACGAACGCGGCACGCGCGATTACAACCTCGCGCTGGGTGAACGTCGCGCCAATGCGGCGAAGAACTATCTCACCTCGCTCGGCATCCCGGCAAGCCGTATCCGCACGGTGAGCTATGGCAAGGAACGCCCCGTGGCGCTGGCCAGCAATGAAGGCGCATGGGCGCAGAACCGCCGTGCAGCCACCATCGTCATCAACTGAACTTGCATAAACGAAGAGCCCCGGCATCAGGCCGGGGCTCTTTCTTTCGCGGTCCGAGTGTCTGGATCAGCGGGCGAATGGCGTCAGCGCGACTGGAACGTCCGATGCACTTGCCGATCCGCCCGTCGCCTGCATCGCAAGCGCGGCAATTGCCATGGCGGCAATCGAAAGGGTCGCGGAAAAGGTCAGCTGTTTGCTCATGGTCGAATTCCTCTTGCCGCCCACCTAGAGCGGCTTGATGAACGAAGTATTGCAGTGCAACATTTCTCGATGAAACCTGTTCCGGCACTTGGACAATGGACCAAGGATGCCTAGACAGAGGGCAATGATCCTTCGACCAATGTCACAATCCGTTGTCATCCATGCCTAAGCCGCGCCGATCACTTGACTGGGGTTTCCCGCGCTGGCGCAGCTATGACAGCTCGCGCGAGGCGGCGAATGTGCGCCTGTGCGACCGGCATGGATGCGACGAACCGGGCGATTGCCCCGCTCCGAAATCGCCCAACAGCCCGGAACGCTGGTATTTCTGCCAGAAGCACGCGGCGGAATACAATCAGAAGTGGGATTACTTCGAAGGTCTGGACAAGGCAGAGAAAGAGGCCCGGTCCAAGGCCGAACGCAGCGAGAATGCCGGCTATGCCGAAGCGCAGCATTATGGCTGGAGCGGCAGCGGCGATGGCAGCCGCAGCGCGGACGAGATGCGCGCGCTCGAAGTGTTCGAGCTGGAGGCCGATGCCGATTTCGCAGCAATCAAGAAGGCTTATCGCGTCCGCGCCAAGGCGGTGCACCCCGATGTGAAACCCAACGACAAGGACGCTGCGGCGGAGTTCCAGAAGCTGCAGGTCGCCTACGAGGTGCTGAAAGCTGCCGAAGAACGCCGCGAGTGGAAGGGCTAGGCGAGCGCGGCCAGCCGAATCTGCAACGCCCGCGCCAGCCTGATGCCAAGCTCCGGCCCCTGTTCGGGATACAGGTAAGGCTCGATCATCTCCGCCTCCATCACCGCCAGCGTGCCATCGTCCAGCCGGACCATGTCGATCCGGGTATAGAGGGGTTCGGCAAAGGGCAGGGCAGCAATCACTGCCTGTGCCTGCGCAAGATCGTCGGCGCCGGGAGCCCACGCTTCTTCGCGGCCGCCATAGAGCGACTGGATCCGGTATTCCCCATCGGCCGGCCGCTTGCGGACTCCGTGACTGAAATCGCCGCCGATGAAGACGAAGGTGTATTCGCCTTCGGTCAGGATGTTGGGCAGAAACGGCTGGATCATCGCCGCGCGGCCCATCTGCCAATCTGCATCGGGCAATGTGTCGCGCGTGAAGCTGTGCTGGCCGAGGCCACCTGCGCCAACCTGCCGCTTGACTACCAAGCGGTCCGTCGCGAAGCGTTGCAGCGCCTCTTCCACCTCGGCCCGGCCCGGGTCGTCATGCCACCATGTGGGCACGGTGGGCGCGCCATTTCCGGCCAGTTCCTTCAGATAGCGCTTGTCGATGTTCCAGCGCACCACGGCGGGCGGATTGTGGACCGCGATGCCGCGCTGCTCGAGCGCATCGAGCCTGGCGAGGAAGTCCCCGGCATGGTCCTGATAATCCCACGGCGTGCCCAGCAGTGTCGCCGCGCAACCATCGAACGCTTCGAGCGGCGCGCGCCAGTCCAGCTCCACCAGTTCGAACCCGGCATCGGCAAAGGCCGGGCGCAGCGCCGCCACTTCGATATCGTGTTCGAAGGCGTCGCCGCGCCGATCCGCCGCGCCGCCCAGATGGGCAGGCAGCGTCTCGGCGCAGGACAGGAACGCGATACGAGTCACACGGCCTCCAGTGCCTGTTCGAAGTCTGCGATCAGATCGTCCGCATCCTCGATCCCGATGGAAATACGCACGAGATTGTCGGAAATGCCGAGTTCTGCGCGGCGCCCCTCGGCCACGGACAGGTGCGTCATGCTGGCCGGATGGCTGGCGAGCGTTTCCGTGCCGCCCAGGCTCACCGCCAGCTTGGCGATCTTGAGGCTGTCGAGGAAGCGGAAGCATTCCGCCTCGCCGCCCTTGAGCAGCAACGAGAAGGTGGACCCAGCGCCCATGCAATGGCGGTCATAGATGTCCTGCTGGCGCGCATCCTTGATCATGCCGAGATAGCCGAGGCCTTCGACCTTGGGATGCTGGGCCAGGAATTCGCAGACCTTTTCCGCATTCTCGCCCGCGCGCTGCATGCGCAACTCCACGGTTTCCAATGAACGCAGCAGCATCCATGCAGTGTTGGGATCGGCGATGCCGCCCATTGTGTTGCGCAGCGCCCGGATGGCGTCGATGAAACGCTTCTTTCCGGCAACGCTGCCCGCCACCAGATCCGAATGGCCGCCGACATATTTGGTCAGCGAATAGACCACGAGGTCCGCGCCATGATCGAGCGGCCGCTGCCACAACGGGCCCAGGAACGTGTTGTCGATGGCGATGGAGCACTTGTCGGGATCGAAGTGCGCATCGCGCGCTTCCTTCACCGCCTGGATATCGACCAGGGCATTGGTCGGATTGCCCGGGCTTTCAAGATAGATCATCGGCACTTCGCCGCCTTGTTCCTCCGCCATCGCCTTGGCGCGGGCCATCACCTCGTCCAGCTTTTCGCGGCTAGCACCGGCAGGAAAGTCGATGAAGGTCACGCCGTATTTCGCCATGGTCTTGGCGATGAAGCCTTCGCTTGCGGCATAGAGCGGGCCGGAATGGACGATCACGTCGCCTGCCTTGCACGCTGCCAGCAGCAGCACGGCGATGGCGGTCATGCCGCTGGAAAAAGACAGCGCTTCTTCTGCACCGTCCCACACGGCGAGCCGATCTTCGAGAATTTCCTGGTTCGGCGCGTTGAAACGCGAATAGACGAGGCCATCCGCACCGCCCGGACGCTTGCCCGTGATGCCTTCGAAATGGCGCTTGCCGTCTGCCGCGCTGGGGAAGGCAAATGTGCTGGTCAGGAAGATCGGCGGCTTCAGGCTGCCTTCGGACAGGACCGGGTCATATCCATGCCCCATCATCAGCGTGCTGGGCTTGAGTTCGCGCCCGGCAATCTTGGTCACCTTGGCCTTGGGGTTCTTGCGCGGGGTGGTGGGATCGATGTCGTTATCGCTCATCGTTGAGCATCCTTCCTAAGATCACGCTCCCAGGAAGGCGGGAGCCGATATTGCCGCCGGGGCGCCCGTTCCTAACCTCCGCAGGAACGCCTCTCCGCCAGGGCCGATGCGCTTGCGCATAATCGCCCCGGCGGCGTGTTTCAACTGCGGTCAAATCCAACAGGATGGAACACATGGAACACGGTCCTTGTGCGACAAAATCGTACACCCAATTACTCGCGGCACCTGCGTCGAGAGAGGGTGAGAGAAGCGCAGACATGGGCAGTGCCATAGCGCGCTCGCACGCGGGTAGGAAAACGCTCAGGCGAGGGTGGCCACGCTCCACACCAGCCCGACGATCAGGAATATGCCGACAAGGTCGAGGATCAGGCCCGCGCCCACCATCCGTTCGATACGGATGCGCCCGGTCGCCCAGGCTATGGCGTTGGGTCCGGTTCCCGCGGGCAACATAAATCCCCAGCTGGCGGCCAGTGCGGCGGGCATGGCCAGCAGCACCGGATCGGCCCCCAGCGCGACCACCAGGCTGGCCACCACCGGGATGATCGCCGTGGCGGTGGCGACATTGCTGGCGAACTCGGTGATCAGCACGACCATTGCCACCACGGCGAGCGCGACCAGCAGTAGCGGCCACGCCTCCAGCGGCAACAGCGCATTGCCGAGCCATGTCGCAAGCCCGCTGGCGCCCATTCCGGCGGCCAGCGCCAGCCCGCCACCGAACATCATGATGACACCCCAGGGCGCGCGATTGGCCTCTTCCCACACCAGCAGGCGCCGCCCGGTTCCGTCGGGCAGCACGAACAGGGCGAGGCTGGCGACGATCGCGATGGTCCCATCGGTCCAGCTCCCATCCGGCAGATAAGGCGCGACCCAGAGCCGCGTCATCCACGCGACGAACGTCACCGCGACGACGGCGACGACGCGCCGCTCCGCGCTGGACATGGGCGTCGTGTTGGCAATCGCCGCACGTGCCGCTGCCACATCGAAGGGCACGGAGGCGACACGCTGCACCCGCCCGACGACCAGCGCGGCCAGCGGGACACCGATGATGACGATGGGCAGGCCGAACATCGCCCATTGCGCAAAGCCGATCTGCACCCCGATCATGTTGTCGAGCAGGCCCACGGCAATGGCATTGGTGGGCGAGCCGACCAGCGTGCCGAGCCCGCCGATGGAGGCTGCAAAGGCAATCCCCATCGGCAGTGCGCCGGCCAGCCCCTCGAACGCATCGTCGGGCGATCCACCGGCAGACAGCACCGCCAGCGCCATCGGCATCATGATGAGCGTGGTGGAGGTGTTGGAGATCATCATCGACAGGATTGCCGCCGCCATCATGAAGGCGATCAGCAACCCTGCCTGCCCGCCGCGCCCGTTCATCCTGGCCAGGATCGACAGCGCCAGCCTGCGGTGCAACCCGGTGCGTTCGATGGCGAGGGCGATGAATGCCCCGCCAAGCAGCAGGAACAGGATCGGCGAATAATAGGCGCTGGCCGTGGCCTTGGCGTCCATCACCCCGGCAAAGGGCAGCACGATGAATGGCATCAGCGCAGTGGCCGTCAGCGGAATCGCCTCGGTCATCCACCATGCCGCCATCAGCACGACGAGCCCCGCCACGATCATGGCGTCGCGGCTCATCCCTTCGGGAGTTGGCAGACCGCAGGCAAGCGCCAGCGCCAGCGCGCCCAAGGCAAGGCCGATCCTTGCAGCTGTCATGTCCGCTATCTCCCCCGCTCCCTCTCAAGGCATGGGTCTAGTGATTTCGGTGATGAGGTCCAGAGACGGTCAAAGATTGCCACAATATGAGCGACATTTTCAGAGTTGCTTCAGCGCCAGACGGGCATCAGGGTTGTATGAACAAATCCATCATGTTTGCAGGCGCTCTTGCGCTAACCCTAGGTGTTTCGGGCCAAACCGCCACTGCACAGCAGTCTGCGATGCCCGGTGCGAGCGCATGGGAAATTGGTCCGGTCATCAAGGGACGCAATTATTCGGTCAATATGCCGCTGCGCCCTCGCGACACGCGCGACGGGGTGGCCTTCGATTTTCCCAGCGTGCCCGATGATTACGGGCATGTGCATTACGTCACGTACAATCCCGGCTCGCTGCGTGGGGCGAAGAGCATCACGATCCGCTATCGCATCGATGCGCCCAGAGGCACGCGCTTCGTGGCGCAGCAGGACCCGGAGGCAACGGCCACGCTCTCGCTGTTCTTCCAGCAAGCCTATGACAACTGGACGGCCAAGGGGCGGTACGAACACTATCGCTGGTATTCGCCCGAAGAAACGCTCGTGCCGCTCAAACCCGGCACGCAGACGGTCACGATCCCGCTCGACGGGCGCTGGCAATCGGTTGGCTACAAGCGTTCAGGCGCACACCCGGACGCCTTTGCCGCCTCGCTCGCGCGGACGCAGCGTGTCGGCTTCGTGATGGGATCGAAGCTGCTGCGCGGGCACGGCGTCTATGCGACGGCGCCCGCGCGCTTTACCCTTCTGGATTTTCGGGTGAACTGACCGGTGAAGGCAGGGTGGCTCGCGCTCAACGCGGCGCGAGCACCATGATCATCTGCCGCCCTTCGAGGCGGGGAAACGCTTCGACCTTGGCGATTTCCTCGACATCGTCGCGCACCCGGTTCAGCAGATCGAGGCCGAGTTCCTGGTGGGCCATTTCACGGCCGCGGAAGCGCAGCGTGCATTTGACCTTGTCGCCATTCTCGATGAATTTCACCACGTTGCGCATCTTCACGTCGTAATCGTGCGTGTCGATGTTCGGGCGCATCTTGATCTCTTTGATCTCTTGCGTCTTCTGCGTCTTGCGCGCGAGGTTCGCTTTCTTCTGCGCCTCGTAGCGATGCTTGCCGACATCGAGGAACTTGCACACCGGCGGGTCCGCATTGGGGGACACTTCGACGAGGTTCAGGCCGACTTCGCGCGCCTGCTCGATCGCTTCGTTGGTGTACAGAACGCCAAGATTTTCCCCGTTCTCGTCGATCACGCGGACCTTCGGGGACTGGATGAAATTGTCGTAGCGCGGGCCGCTCTTGACCGGCGGCTGCATGGAACGACGTGGTGGACGGGCTATGGGTGATTCTCCTTTGATAACCGTACTTGGACCAGACGCATGTAGGCACTTTTCTGCGGGTTCGGAAGTGTCTTAAGGCTATAAAGCGCAGAAATGTGCGCTGGTGTCGCTTTAGAGCGATACGCCCCATGGCATTCTTGGAAGCTCAATGAGCCCCAAACCGGCAAATCGCGGGAGTGCCCAATAGGCCGCCGACATGCCGAGGCCGAAGAACGGTGTTCCGATCAGACTGACCGCAACACTCGCTCCGCTGGATCGTTTTAAGAAGTGGAGGGCCGCGGCAAGCGAGAAAACAGCGCCGAGAACGAACCCGCTAGGCCAAACCTGCGCCCAGCTGAATTTGTCGCCGAACAGCTGACCGATTATCGGAGCCATCCAGAAGTACAGTATGGATAGCAGCAGGGCAGTATTTGCTGAGGCTACGACCCTCTTTGGAACCGCCTCCTCCGCAGCCGCAAACATCATTACAGCGCTGAGCACGAACCAGATGAGCAGATGCCAGAAGGTAATGCTCTCGAGCGCATACTCTAGCGGCAGCAGTTCCATCAGGCAGCGCTGCTCCACAGGTTGAAGCGCGCCAGCTTGCCCTTTGCAGGGACGACGGCATCGATCTTGTCAGCCGGCTGCAACGCCTTGAGGATCGCCGGATCGTTGGCGGGCATGCCGCCCGTATAGACGCCGAAGGCGGGCAGGATCATCCGGCCCGTGGGCTTGCCGTCGGGACCATCATTGGCGCTTACCACCGCGCAGGGGCGGCGGATGCGGCGCTGGCGGATCTTGAGCTGAAGGCGCGGGTGATAGTGGCCCGACAATTCCGGCCGCGTCTCACCCTTTTTCGCGCGGTGGCGCAGCACTGTCCCCCCAATCTCAAGCTCTTCCGCCAGCGTCCCTCCGCAGCGGGCTTCCATATGCGGATCGTGATTACCGGTGATCCACACCCAGTCGACCGCCTTGGTCAGCGCCTCCAGCATACCGCTGGCGTGCGGTTCGAGCCGGGCCGAGCCATCCGAATCGTGGAAATTGTCGCCCAGCGTGATGACCCGCCGTGCGCCCGTTTCGCGGATCGCGAGCGCCACCCGCTCCAGCGTTTCGCGGCTGTCATAGGGCGGGATGGGCTGGCCGTGGCGCGCATAAAAGCTGCCCTTTTCAAGATGCAGATCCGCGACCAGCAGCGCGCGTTCGCGCGGCCAGTACAGCGCACGGCCTTCGGTCAGAAGCCATTCTTCACCTGCGAACGAAAGGGGAACCATGCGCCTCACTTGCCGCAGGCGGGCGGCTTTGGCAAGGGGCGGATATGACCGATTGGAAACCCTTCACCGACCGCTCGCAAGACTGGTTCGAGACCCTGCGCGACCGCATCTGCGCCGAATTCGAAGCCATCGAACGCGAGGCGGGCTCGGATGCCGCATTCGAATACACGCGCTGGAACCGCGAGGAGGAAGGAAATCCCGATCCCGGCGGCGGCACGCGCGGGCTGATGAAGGGCAAGGTATTCGAAAAGGTCGGCGTCAATGTCTCGACCGTGCGCGGCAATTTCGCGCCCGAGTTCGCCGGTACGATCAATGGGGCGAGCGCGGACAATCCCGGCTTTACCGCCACCGGCATCAGCCTCGTGGCGCATATGGCGAACCCGCATGTCCCCGCCGTGCATATGAACACGCGTTTCCTTGTCACCGGCAAGGCGTGGTTCGGGGGCGGGGCGGACTTGAACCCGCCGATCCCCTATGAAGACGACACCGCCGATTTCCACGCCCGCTTCCGCGCCGCCTGCGCCGCGCACAACCCGACCTATTACGACCGGTTCAAGAAATGGGCGGATGAGTATTTCTACATTCCGCATCGCGGCGTGCATCGCGGCGTGGGGGGGATCTTCTACGACCATCTGGAATGCGAAGACGAAAGCGGCTTCGAACGCCATTTCGCTTTCACCCGCGATGTGGGCGAAGCGTTCCTGGACATCTTCCCCAAGCTGGTGCGGCGGCGGATGGGCAGCGATTTTTCGGATGCGGACAAGCAGACCCAGCTCGAATGGCGCGGCCGCTATGCCGAATTCAACCTGGTTTACGACCGGGGGACGCTGTTCGGCCTCAAGACCGGCGGCAATATAGACGCGATCCTGATGAGCCTGCCGCCAGAAGCGGTGTGGAATTGACGCGCAGGCGCAATGCGCCCACCCAGCGTGCCGACAGATTATTTGGAGATTCCAATGCGTAGCCTATTCGCCAGCCTCCTCGCCGCGACCGCCCTTGCGGGCTGTGCCACCGTCAACGATCCGGCCATGTCCGACAATGCGCGCATCGTTGCCCCGATCCTGACGAGCGCGGATGCACTGGACGACCAGACCTATGCCCAGCCTCAAATCGCACGGGTCACGCATGTCGCGCTCGACCTGGCGCTGGATTTTGCGGGCAAGAATGTGGGCGGCACAGCGACGCTCGACATCAAGGCCGCGCCCGGTGCGAAAGCCATCGTGCTCGACAGCAATGGCTTGCAGATCGAGCGCGTGACCGATGGCGATGGCAACCCGCTGGAGTTCTCGCTGGGCCAGACCGATGCCGAGGGGGGCAAGGGCGCACCGCTGACCATCGCCATCGGCAATGCGCGCACGGTGCAAATCCATTACAGCGCCGCCCCCGATGCGGCAGCCCTTCAATGGCTTAGCCCCGAACAGACCAAGGGCGGCGTGCATCCCTTCCTGTTCAGCCAGGGCCAGGCGATCCTCAACCGCACCTGGATTCCGACGCAGGACAGCCCCGGCATCCGTCAGACCTGGGAAGCGCGGATCACCGCGCCCAAGCCGCTGGATGTGGTGATGAGCGGTGTGCGCCAGGGCGAACCGAAAGACATCGGTGACGGCCGACGTGCTTTCCGCTTCGTGATGGACAAGCCCGTCCCGCCCTATCTCATCGCGATTGCCGCCGGCGACATCGATTTCCGCGCCATCGGCCCGCGCACCGGCGTGTGGGCGGAACCCGCAACGCTGGACCGTGCATGGCGTGAAGTCGGCGATACGGAAGAAATGGTGGAGGCCGCAGAGGCGCTTTACGGCGAATATCGCTGGGGCCGCTACGACATGATCGTGCTGCCGCCTGCCTTCCCCTATGGCGGGATGGAAAACCCGGTGATGACCTTCCTCACCCCCACCTTCATCGCCGGCGACCGGTCGAACAATGGCCTTGTCGCGCACGAGCTGGCGCATAGCTGGTCGGGCAATCTCGTCACCAATGCGGTGTGGGGCGATGGGTGGCTGAACGAAGGCGTCACCTCCTATTTCGAGAACCGCATCGTCGAGGCGGTCTACGGCAAGAAACGCGCCGAGCAGGAAGCCGCGCTCGCCTTCGCCAATATCGAGGAAACGCTGGCCGAAGTGGGCGCCGACGCACCCGGCACGGCGCTGCACAACGATGGCAAAGGCGAACTGGTCGGCAGTGCCATCGCTTATGACAAGGGCCATTTCTTCCTGCGCACGGTCGAAAGCATTGTTGGGCGCGAGCGGTTCGATGCCTGGCTGCGCCAGTGGTTCGACAACCATGCCTTCCAGCCCGCGACCAGCCGGATGCTGCTGGAGGATATGCAGGCCAATCTGGTGCGCTCGCCAGCAGAAGCGACGCGGTTGAGCCTTAGCGAGTGGATTTTCGAACCCGGCCTGCCCGCCAATGTCG
This sequence comes from Qipengyuania sp., assembly GCA_048268145.1. Taxonomy (GTDB): domain Bacteria; phylum Pseudomonadota; class Alphaproteobacteria; order Sphingomonadales; family Sphingomonadaceae; genus Qipengyuania. The sequence continues at coordinate 334,126 of JBLWWC010000001.1, forward strand.
CGCGGCCCGATCCGGCTGCCTTCGCCGAAGTCGATGCAGCCGTACAGGCCTATGCCGCCAGCACCGCGATCCCTACGGCCTATGCGGGCTGGACTGCGGCGGAGCAGATGCGGTTCCTCGACAATATCCCCAAGGATCGCACCGCAGCGCAGCTCGCCGCGCTCGACAGCGCGCTCGGCTTGTCGGGGACGGGGAATAACGAGATCCTGTTCCTGTGGCTCGAACTGGCGCTGATGAACCGGTACGAACCCGCCGTGCCGCAGGCGGAAACCTTCCTTGCCGAAGTGGGTCGGGCGAAATTCGTCCGTCCGCTGTTCAGCGTGTTGTGGAACGAGGGCGAACGGGGCCGCCCGATTGCCCGGCGCATCTATGCCAAAACGCGCGATGGCTATCACGCCGTCACGCGCGGCGGGGTGGATCGGATATTGGAAGGCGAATGATTGCAAGCAGCGCATGATTGCGTGCACTGGGCGCGATTGAAAAGGATTCGGCTTGACGCTAGGGCTTGGGGCGACAGGGAGACTTGCCATGACATCTCGCCTCGCCGCCAGAACCGCGCCGATACTGCTGCTGCTAGCCCCGCTGCTGGCAATCCTGGTGGCCCGGCTGGCAACCCATAGCGACATCGCCGCCCGCCATCCGCGCACGGCTGCAATCCTGTTTCTCTGGATAGCCGCCGACGCGCTGGCACTGGCGCTGATCGCGAAAGCCCCACGCAATAGGCCTGGCTTGCGGGCTTTGCTGGGTGCGATTGCGGCGGGGTGCATCGTCGCCACACTGGCTGCGGCGGCGCCGGTGCGGGCGGCCTTGCTCGACATGCAGGGTGTGGTCATCGCGATGGCGCTGACCGTTACGGCCTATCTTGGCTGGAGCTTCGTTCTTGCCGCCCGGGCATTTCTGGCCACCCGTTCGGTAGAAGCTGCGGCCAGTGAAGTCCTTCCCGCAAAACTCGTGCAGTTCGCCGCCCATGAAAGCGCGATGATACGGATGGCGCTGTTTAGCTGGGGCGCGCGGCCGCATGTTCCTGAAGGGGCACGGGGTTTCGCCTATCACCGCGTGATTAATCCGATGATCGGCGTATTCCTCGTGCTGCAGGTCATCGAAATCGTGGTGGTCGATTTGCTGGTCAGCCACTGGAGCGAGCGGGCGGCGTGGGTACTCCTGGCGCTGGGTATTTGGGGCTTCGTGTTCCTCGTTGCGCTGATGAAGGCTTTCCGGCTCTACCCGGTGCTGTTGCGGGAAGACGGGGTGCAAGTGCGCGCTGGAACGGTAATCGATCTTTTCGTCCCTTTCGATGCGATCGCGGAAATAGAGCCGACGATTTCACATGCCGAAACGCAGCACAAGACGGTTTTGAACGCGGCCATCCTGTCACATCCCAATGTCGTGCTGCGGTTGTCGCGCCCGCTCGAATACCGTCCTTTATTCGGGAAATCGCGGCAGGTTCATCGGGTAGCCCTCCGTCTGGACGAGTCGGCGCCCTTTCTTGAAGAGCTTTCACAGCGGATTTGATCGCGCGGCTCAGCATTTTTCGTTGCATTGCAGCAGCGTTTGCTCACATCGTGAACACAGCATGCTGCGCCAGTACGAACTTGTAGAACGGGTCCTCGAATACGACCCCGATGCCGACGAGGCGATGCTCAACCGCGCCTATGTCTACACCGTGCAGAAGCACGGGACGCAGAAGCGCGCCAGCGGCGATCCCTATTTCAGCCACCCGGTCGAAGTCGCCGGGCTGATGACCGATCTCCAACTCGATCAGGAAACCATCGCCACTGCGCTGCTGCACGATACGGTGGAAGATACGCTCGCCACGATCGAGGATATCGAGCACAATTTCGGCCCCGATGTCGCGCGGCTGGTCGATGGCGTGACCAAGCTCTCCAAGATCGAGCAGATGCCGGAGAACGAACGCGCGGCGGAAAATCTGCGCAAATTCCTGCTCGCCATGAGCGAGGATATCCGCGTCCTGTTGGTCAAGCTGGCCGACCGGCTGCACAATATGCGCACGCTCCATTTCATCAAGAAACCGGAGAAGCGCCAGCGCATCGCGCGCGAGACGATGGATATCTATGCCCCGCTGGCTGAGCGGGTCGGCATGTACGAATATATGCGCGAGATGCAGCTGCTCGCCTTCGAACAGCTGGAGCCTGAAGCCTACACCACCATCACCAAACGGCTGGAGGAGTTGCGCGGTCAGGATGGCGGGCAGGTCGATGCCATCGCGCTCCAGATCAAGCAGGCGCTGGCCGAAGCGGGCCTGAAGGTGGAGGTTTCGGGGCGGGAGAAGCACCCCTATTCGATCTGGAAGAAGATGGCCGAACGGCACGTCTCCTTCGAACAGGTCACCGACATCATGGCCTTCCGCGTCCTGACTGAGGATGAGGGGGACTGTTACCGCGCGCTGGGGGTGCTGCACACGACCTGGCAATTCCTGCCGGGCAAGTTCAAGGATTACATCTCGACGCCCAAGACCAATGGGTATCGCTCGCTCCACACCAGTCTGATGTACAAGAATTCCATGCGGGTGGAGGTGCAGATCCGCACGCGCGAGATGCACAAGCTCAATGAATTCGGCCTGGCCGCGCACTGGGCCTACAAGCAGGGCGACCGGCCCGATGGCGCGGTGGGCTGGCTGCGCGACCTGATCGAGATCGTCGATGCCAGCCACGATGCCGACGAACTGCTCGAACACACGCGCATGGCGATTTACCAGGATCGTATCTTCGCCTTCACGCCCAAGGGTGCGCTGTTCCAGCTGCCCAAGGGCGCGACGGCGGTGGACTTCGCCTTTGCCGTCCATACCGATCTGGGGGCGCAGACGGTGGGGGCCAAAGTCAATGGCCGCCACGTGCCCCTGCGTACCCGGCTGGAGAACGGCGATGTGGTGGAAATCGTCAAGGGCAAGGAGGCCGAACCGCAGCTATCCTGGCTCGGCTATGTCGTCACCGGCAAGGCGCGCGCTGCCATCCGCCGCGCCGTGCGGCTGAAGGAACGCGCCGAAGTGGCCGAGATCGGGCAGATGCTGTTCGACGAGATTTCCGGCCGCGTACCTGCCCGTATCGGCAAGAAGGCGGTGCGCCAGGCGCTCGAACGGCTTGGGATGGAGGAAGAGGACGACCTCTATTACGCCATCGGCGCCGCCAAGATTTCCGATGCCGAGGTGATGGAGGCGCTCGTCCCCGGCTGCACGGCGGAGATGCCCGAAACGCCCGAATTCGAAAGCGGCGGCAAATCGCTCTCCATCCGAGGGCTGACCGCCGGCGTGGGCTATACGCTGGCCGAATGCTGTCACCCCGTGCCCGGCGACCGCATCGTCGGCACGCGCAAGGCGGGTGAAAGGGTGGAGGTGCACACGGTCGATTGCCATGCGCTGGCGAGCGGGATCGATACCGACTGGATCGACCTGTCATGGGGGCGCCGCTCCGCCGGGGCCGTGGGCCGGGTGCGGGTGATCCTTTACGACCGGCCCGGCACGCTGGCCGAAGCGACCGCAATCTTCGCGCAGAACGGCGCCAATGTCCGCGCACTGGAACTGGTCCACAACGATCCGCCCTTCGGCAGTTACGAGATCGATCTGGAGGTGCAGGATGTGAAGCACCTCAACCGCATCATCAGCGCGCTGCGGGCGAGCGATGCGATTGTGCAGGCGGAGCGGATCTAAAGCAGTTCAAGCTCCAGCCCCACCGGATCGCCTTCCGCCAGATCTTCGGCGCGCATGACCTTGCGGCTGACGAGCAGCACCCATTCGGTGGATTTGTTCTGCGGGAACACGGACGTCTTCCATTGCGTCTCGCCGATGCGGGCGATCACCTTGACCGAGCCGAAGCCGCGCCGCGTGCCAAGCTCCAGCTTGAGCAGGCGTGCGTGCATTGCAATCGCATCGGCATCCGCGCCGGTCAGGACGACGAGGTGATACGTACCACGCTCCCCCTGCCAGCGGGTAAGGGGCAAGGTGGAGGCAAGCCGTTCGTTCACGCGCCTATTCGCTCACGCGGCGGACGGGCACGGGGATATTGCAGATATCTGCGCCGCCCGCAGGCACGATGAAAAACGGGTCGCGCCGGTTGGCGCGGGCTTGGGCATAGCGTGCGAAACTCTCGCTCTCGGTGGAGAGATACTGGAATTGCGGCTGCTCGCCTGCAGGCAGGTCTGCGGACACCCGAACCGATAGGATCGGCGTGCGCTTCGCGGCTTCCTCGGCCCTGTAAAAGCCGAGCGGGCCGCTGCCGCGCGGGAGCGACGACAGATGCTCCATCCCCTCGACGATGCGGCCGACCAGGGCGATATTGCGATCGAGATGGCGCGGCGCATGACCGATCACCGAATAGAGTTCCGCGCCGGACCCCGTATCGGGCGACATGCTGCGCCCGACCCCGACCATGGCGTAGCAGTGGACGGGCCAGAAAAAGCTCTCGCTGACATCCTTGTAGTAGCCTTTGCCTGCGGCCTCGTGGCTGGGCATATCCGGGGTTGGAATGCGATCGCCTTCTTCATCGGTCCATTCGCCGATCTCGTAATTGGCGATTGGCCAGCCGCGCCAGAACTCCGTCCATTCGGCATAACTGTCGCGCTCATGCCACCCATGGGGCTTGCTTGGACCCGTCGTTTTGGAGATCGAGATCATCGCGATCTTCTCTCGTTCTGTCGGCTCACCGGTCGGCATGAGTCCGCTCGTCTTTAGGAACTCGTCGATCGCAGCTAGGCGCTCTGCCTGCGTCGAGGTCGGGTTCGACATCACCGCTTCCATTTTTGTCTGAAGAGCCAGCATTTCCGGTGTGAGAAAGAACTGTACCCACTCGGAGTCCCCGACAGCTTCCGAAGCTACATCGCTCAGAGTGTCGGCATCGACTGTGTACTCACTCTCATCCATCACCCGCAGCCCCTCAGGCAGCGGCTTGGCCTCGCCCTCGGCTTCCGGGTTGTCGTAATTCGGATCGCCCCACTGGACGACGTAATTGTCTTGCACCCGGTTGACGCTGATGTCGTCATACCATCCGGCGCGGGCGAGGGTGCGGATGTTTTCGACCCAGCCTTGCGAGAACGGCGCGGGCATCAGCTGGATCACCACCTTGCGCGCATTGCCTTGCGCATCGGCTGCGAGGGTCATCACGAGCAGATCTTCAGGCGCAATGGCGACCCAGTCGGATGGCTGCGCGCCGTTCACGATTTCGTTCGGCGAAGGTGCGGGCTGGGCCGGTTCCTGCGCGAAGGCAGGGGAGGCAAGGGCTAGGGTTGCGGCCAGCGCGAGCAGATGTTTCGTCATGGCGGGGTGATGCCAGCCCCAATGCGCTTGCGAAAGCCTTTTCGCACCGCTAGAGGGCCGCCTTCTTGCAAGCGCCGGTTCGCGTCTGCCCTGGCGGCGACGCGGCGGTATCGTCAAGAATGCGGAGCGGTGGCCGAGTGGTCGAAGGCGCACGCCTGGAAAGTGTGTATACGGTATCCCCGTATCGTGGGTTCGAATCCCACCCGCTCCGCCATCCAGCTAGAGCACTGGTCTCTGCTTCAGGATGGCGCACAACTCTCAGAGAGCAGGCGCGTTCGCGAACCTTGATGCGTGCCCCCTCCGGATCGTGCGTCGACTGTAACCGGCGCATTTGGCGGCTTTTGTTGTTACAAGTGGGAAGCAGACGCCAAAGAGGCCACCTATCGAGCGCGACGAGCCCGTGTTGCCTCAGGCATGCGGCACGATGCCGGCTCTCTTGCATAGCAGTTGGCTATCAGTCGTTTTCCCTCGTCTGCGCAAACGCGTTCGGAAATGCGATGCGAGTATAGAACCCTTTGTCGCTTCCGGTCGTGATTGTGCCAGACAGTCGTGCGCACATGGCCCGGATCATTCGCCAGCCCAGTGAATCCGATCGTTCCGGCTTGACGTCGTCGGGCAAGCCGACACCGTCGTCCGTAACCGCCAGGACCCAGCTGGGCTTGTCCGCGTCCCCGCTCTCGCGCTCGAAGCTGATATCGATTCGTCCGCGGTTCCGGCCCTTGAAGGCATGCTTGTAAGCGTTGGTGATCAGTTCATTGACGATGAGGCCAAGGTCGATTGCGGCACTGCCGGAGACACTCACTTCATCGCCGAAAACGGTTATGGCAATATCGAATTCATCATTTGAAAATGCGTCCTGGGCGTGCTTCGCCACGGTTTCCAGCATCGGAATGAGCGCAATGCGATCGGCCAGATTTGCGCGCTGCAATTCCTGATGCACCTTTGCCACCGAAAGCACGCGTGCTTCGAGCTGGGTCATCGCTTCGCGCGTTTCGTCCGACTGCGCGCCGCGCCTGCTGAGCTGAATGAAACTGACGATCAAAGCGAGGTTGTTGCCGGTGCGGTGATGGACCTCGTCGATCAGCAGTTCGCGTTCGGCCATCGCCTCGGCAAGCTCGCGGTTCTGTCGCGATAGCTCGGCGAGTGGGTCCGTCGCGCTGAGTTCGGCAACCTTCGCCATCACGCGTTCGCCCAGGGCGGCTTCATCGTTGCATGATGCAGGAAGCTTGAAGCCCAGTTCGGCCCTTGTGCCTTCTTTCGAACTCTCGAGTTCGAATTTGTCGGCAAGCCGCTGAACGCCCGTCAGGCCAAGTCCCATCCCTGTGGCGAGATTGCCACCCGAACGCGCCTTGAACGGTCTGCGACCTTTCACGAAATCGATGCCTTCCGGCAAGCCTTCGCCCTGGTCGATGACTTGGACCGCAAGCCAGCACAGGTTTGCTTCTGCGCGGATAGCGAAATGCGCGCGGCCACCATTGGCATATTGCAGGGCATTGCGGGCGATTTCCAGCACGGCCGTGACCACTCGTGTCCGGGCGAAGTTTTCCAGGCCGCATGTCTTTGCGATGACGTCGGTTACCTGACGGATCTTGGCAATATCCGGCTCGGCAGCGATCCTGACATTCAGCAGGTCCATCCTACAACGTCCTCGCCTGCGAAATGCGTGACACGATGATGCTGGCATCGTCTCGCCCGCGAAGGTTGTTCGCTAGCAGGTCCGCTGCGATCACCGGGGCGCTGCGTTGCAGGAGGCTGGCCTGGGTGTCGAGGGTCCGCAGGGTGTTCAACCCGTCCGAATGCATGAGGAGGATCGCATTGGGATCAACCTCGAGCGTTTCCTGGTGCGGCGCGGTCACGCGGCCGCCCAGAAGGCCATCGCGAACCGCCAGCCGGCGCACCGACCTGCCTTGAACGATCAGCGTGCTGATGTTGCCGATACCTGCATAGCGCACGCGACCTTTCGACCTGTTGAGGGCGACCACCGCTCCAACCGCCCCGCGCGTGTCCTGCAAAGCGTCACCGATCTGAAGCAGGATATCGGCGGGATCGTCACCCTGTGCGGCGAGAAACGCTTTCTTGCCCGCAGCAGTGGCCCCGGCTGCCTTGACGCCGTGTCCAAGCCCATCTGCGAGAAAATACAGGCATTCGTCATGGCTCGACTTCACCGCGACCGTATCGCCGCATCGACGTTCCCCCGGGAAGGCGAGCTTGAAGCCGGCGTGATCGACAGGATCGGTTTGCCTGATCGTCTGCCTCCGGAATTCTGCGGCAATGACGGTCCGCCCCGGTTCGCTGAAAATATCCAGGCGGTCGGACAGGCGCTTGATCGCTCCGAGCCCGGTTCCGGGGGAATCCTTGGTCGTCTCCCCATCGCGCATCATTCGGTCGATACGACCGATGCCCGGTCCTTCGTCGTGCCCGACGATATGCAGCCGCTCGAGCGACGGCGCACCGAAAAGCTCGATCAATATGCGCCCACCACCGCCATGGCGCAGGACGTTCTGCGCAATCTCTGTCGCGACGATCGCAGCGTGCTCGACCTTCGTCGAATGCAAACCCATTGCGTTCGCGGTGCGGCGCGCACGGCGGCGCGCTTCCGCGACCGCGCTCGTCTCCGCTATCTTCAGCCAACCGATCATCGCAGGCTGCACGCTCCTATCATTCGCACCGTGGTTCCTTTCTCGGGTGAAGTTTCGATATCGAACGCTTTGGATAACCGTTTGGCTCCACCGAGACCGCGCCCCATGCTCCCGCGACGCGTCGTGAACCCGTCTGCCATTGCGACATCGACATCCGCGATGCCGCAACCTGCATCGCGGCATTCCACCCCGATTTCGCGCTTGTTGGCCATGGCATAGATCGTCAGCGTCCCGCCACCTGCATGGGTGAGGGCATTGCGCACGATCTCGCTCACGGCGGTCACGAAGCGGGTCTGCATAAGGTCGCTGCTTCCGCATGCCTTCATGGCTTCTGCCACGCGCGAGCGCGCCCTTACCACGTCGCGATCCTTTGCAAGTTCGATCGTCGCGACCTTGTCAGCCTCGTCGAAAACCATCGATCAGGCCCGATTGACGCATCTTGTCCAGCGCATGAGACAGCGTAAGCGCGGTGTGGTTTTCGGGAAGATACATGCCGAGCTCGACCAGCGTCATCGCCACCGCGGGGCGCATGCCGACAACATAGGTTTCGGCGTCGAGCAGGCGGGCCACGCTGGTCAGCTGTGCCAGCACGCGCCCGACGAAGGTATCGACTATTTCGAGTGCCGAAATATCGACCACGACCCCGCGGCATTCGGTGTCGGCAATTCGCGTCGACAATGCCTCCTGCAGGTCGATGATATCGGTGTCGGTGATGTCGCTGGTGATCGACACCAGCAGCACGCCTTCTACCGCATAGATCGCAGCGGCATTCACGCGCCGCTCCGCTTGTCATCGTCGATCGGGCGGATAGCAACGCCGACCGATGTCAGCGCGTCCATCAGGGCGCTACGCAGCGACGACCGCGTGCGCACTTCGCCCACATCGACACCAAGTTCGACCATCGTCTGTGCGATCTTGGGACTGATCCCGCTGATGATGCAGCGCGCGCCCATGAGGCGCACGGCTGCGGCTGTGCGCAGAAGGTGCTGGGCCACCTGTGTATCGACCGTCTTCACCCCGGTGATATCGACGATCACCACCTCGGCCTGACGCTCCACGATGGCTTGCAGAAGGCTTTCCATCACCTCTTGGGCGCGCAGGCTGTCGAGCGTGCCGATCAGCGGGAGGGTGAGGACTTTGTCCCACAGTTCCACGACCGGCGTGGAAAGCTCCATCATTTCGTCGCGCTGACGCTCGATCACCTGTTCGCGTTCGGCGATGAAAACTTCATTCGAATAGATCGCGAAGGCGTCGATGGCTTTCGAAAGGAGCAGGACCTCTTCGATCAGCGCTTCCGGGTCCTTTTCCAATTTCTCCGTCAGCCGTTCGAACAGCGGCGTCTTGAGCGCCAGAATGAGCGCCGCCATCTCGCCTGGCAGCACACCGCGCTCAACGCGCTCATGCGTAATTTCCGCAAGGATCCCGCGAAGGTCGGCCCAGCTGTCGCCTTCCAGGTCGAACTCGCCATCCTTCGATGCATCGCGCACTCCGAGGCGGAAGGAGCGGAGCAGGCTGGCCGCCTGATCGCGTTCTTCCTTTTCGGAAAACAGGTCGATGCGTTTGGCTCCATCCTCATCGGCCTGCTCGATCCAGTCCGCGAGAATGCCTTGGGCGTCTTCCTTCAGGACCTCCAAAGTGGTTTCGAGAATTTTGTCAGGCATGTCCGCTCCAGATCATCGTTCAGCACAGCTGCGTAGACAAAACATCGCGATCTGGAAAGCGCCGATAATTCTGAAGCATAACGGTCAGCCCTGCCTGGGCCGTGCACGCCTTGCCGGGCTGTCATTGGGCAAGGGCATCCATTTGATGATCCCGCCGACGCCCGGCCACGGATGGAATGCGCGCAAATATTCCGCTCGCACAATTGCGAGGCGTCGGCGGGATGAGGCGTCGCCGATCGATTCTTTCCAGCTTTTTTGAGCCATTCCCGGACACGTTTGCATCGGTGACGGTTACAGTCTCACAGGAGGCGTTTTTGGCTGACACGATTACCGCGAACGGAACGAGCTATCCCCTTCCCGACGACCCGCGCGTCACGCTCCTCGATTTTCTGAGGGATCACGTCGGCCTGGTGGGCACGAAGAAGGGCTGCGATCATGGCCAGTGCGGCGCCTGTACGGTGATCGTCAATGGCATCCGCATCAACAGCTGCCTGACCCTGGCCGCGATGCACGATGGTGACAGCGTCACGACGATCGAAGGGCTTGGCACACCCGATGATCCTTCTGCCCTCCAGCGCGCTTTCCACGATCACGACGGCTTCCAGTGCGGCTATTGCACACCCGGCCAGATATGTTCGGCAACCGCCATGCTGGACGAACTTGCCAGTGGCTGGCCGAGCGATGCCAGCGCGGACCTGACCGCGCCGTTGTCCATCTCGGACGACGAGATCCGCGAGCGCATGAGCGGCAATCTGTGCCGCTGCGGAGCCTACGCCAATATCGTGGCCGCCATAAGGGGCGTGGCGAAGGGAGAGGGCGCATGAAGCCGTTCGAATACACCCGCGCCCCTTCGCTTGCGGAGGCTTCGGGGCTTGTCGCGCGCGACGATACGCTCGCCATTGCAGGCGGGACCAATCTGCTCGATCTCATGAAGCTGCAGGTCGAGACACCGCAGAGGCTCGCCGATATCAACCGTCTTGGTTTTGCGCAGATCGAGGATACGGCAGACGGTGGCCTGCGCCTCGGCGCGCTGGCGACAAATACCGAGACAGCGGTCCATTCGCGCGTGCGAAGTGACTATCCGGTGCTTTCGCGAGCCATCCTGGCCGGTGCAACCCAGCAATTGCGCAACAAGGCGTCGAACGGCGGGAATCTTTGTCAGCGCACGCGGTGCTACTATTTCACCAAAATCGACCAGCCCTGCAACAAGCGTGATCCGGGCAGCGGCTGCGGCGCGATCGATGGCATTGCCAAGCTGCATGGTGTTCTTGGAACGAGCGCCGATTGCATCGCGACCTATCCCGGCGACATGGCGGTGGCGCTGAGCGCGCTCGACGCCACAGTGGAGATTGCGAGCGAAGCTGGTGCGCGCAGCGTGCCCGTGCGCGAATTCCACTGCCTTCCCGGCGATACGCCGTGGATCGAGAATGTCCTGGAGCCGGACGAGATCATCACCGGTATTTGCCTGCCTCCACCGGTCTCCGGCACGCAGATCTATCGCAAGGTCCGCGAACGGTCTTCTTACGCGTTTGCGCTTGTTTCCGTTGCCGCGATCACCGAGCTGAAGGATGGCAGGTTCGAGCGTGCCGATCTCGCTTTCGGCGGGCTGGCGCACAAACCCTGGCATGACGAACGAATAGCGGACGTCTTGCTGGGGCAGACGCCTTCGACACAATTGTTCGACAAGGCCGCAGACATCCTGCTGGAAAACGCACGCGGCTATGGCGAGAACGACTTCAAGATACCGCTGGCGCGGCGGACCCTCCACGCTGTCCTCGAACAGGCAAGCGGAGAGACGCCATGAAGGTCCACCTCAAACAGGATCGGCCCGACACGGCCAATCGCCTCGACACGATGAAACAGGGCGTTCTCGGCAAGCCCGTATCGCGTGTAGAGGGCTTGGCGAAAGTTACCGGCTCCGCGCCATACGCGGCAGAATATCAGCTTGAAAACTGTGCCGAAGGCGTTCTGGTCACCTCCACGATCACACGCGGAGAAGTGCTTTCGATCAATGCGGATGCCGCGCTCGAAATGGCCGGAGTGATCGCGGTTGTCGATGATGATCGGCTCACGACCCGCGCTGCCCAAGGCACGGCGAACGAGGCGCCTCGGCAATCCCCGCGCCAGATATGCTATTGGGGGCAGCCAGTGTGCGTCGTGATAGCCGAAACGTTCGAGCAGGCGCGCGACGCGGCGAGGCACGTGAAGATCCATTACCGCGAGGCGCCGGGCGCGGCGCTGGATCCCGCCTCCGTCGACCCGGAAGAGCAGGAAAACGAGACGGTCCATCAAGGCGATCTCGCGCATGCCATGTCACAGGCCGCGCACAGCGTTGATGTGACCTATACGACCAAAGGCCACGCCTCTGCCGCGATGGAGCCGCACGCAGCAATCGCGGCATGGGATGGCAGCAAGCTGACCGTCTACGCCTCGCTCCAGATGCTCAATTACAATATCTCGGAACTTGCCGATGCGCTGGACATGGCCGAGGATGACATACGCCTTGTCTCGCGTTTCGTTGGCGGCGGTTTCGGCTCGAAGCTCGGCATCAGCGAGGAAGTCGTTGCAGCTTCGCTGGCTGCGATGAAGCTGGAACGGCCGGTGCGCGTCGTCCTTTCGCGCCAGCAGGTGTTCCAGTGCATCATGCGGCGCAGCGAAACCACGCAAAGGCTGCGGCTGGCGGCGGATGAAGACGGCAGGCTCACGGGATTCGGCCATGACGCGCTGGTGTCCAACCTGCCGGGTGAAACCTTTGCCGAACCGGTCCTCCAGTCATCCCATTTCCTGTACGCGGGTGAAAACCGTGAACTGATCCTCAACGTCGCTCGGCTTCACCGGATGACGGCAGGTTCGGTCCGCGCTCCGGGAGAAGCGGTGGGTATGCCTGCGCTGGAAGGCGCGATGGACATCCTGGCCGAAAAAGCCGGCCTCGACCCGGTGGAATTGCGGCTCCGCAATATCCCGGAAGCCAACCCGGAAGAAGGCCTGCCTTTCTCTTCGCACAAGCTTGCCGAATGTCTGCGACAGGGCGCCGAAGCCTTCGGCTGGGATAACGGCCCCCGAAAACCGCGCATGCGCCGGGAAGGGGAATGGTGGATCGGCACTGGAATGGCCAGCGCCGCGCGCGTCCACAATGTCTCGAAGGCAAGCGCGCGGGTCACGCTCAGGCCGGACGGCACGGCGATCGTCGAGACCGACATGACAGACATCGGGACCGGAACTTACACGATCCTTGCCCAAATTGCGGGAGAGATGCTGGGGCTCGACCCGGAAGATGTCCTCGTCGAACTGGGCGATACCGCGCACCCGAGAGGGCCGGGGTCCGGGGGCAGCTGGGGAGCTGCTTCGAGCGGATCGGCGGTTTACGTTGCCTGCAAGGCCATCCGGGAGGAGATCGCCGAACGGTTGGGCGTGGCCGAGAGCGATCTTAATCTGCGCGATGGCCAAGCTGGCTCGGGCGAAACGCTCATTTCCGTTCTCGACGGGGCGGATATCACACGTGAGGGCGAATACGAGCCCGGCGACATCGAAGACGACTACACCGCGTCCGGCTTCGGCGCGTTCTTCGCACAGGTGCGCGTGAACCATTATACCGGCGAAACGCGTGTCGATCGCATGCTCGGCGCGTTCGGTTTCGGCCGTGTACTGAACGCCAAGACCGCGCGGTCGCAATGCATCGGCGGTATCACATGGTCCATCGGGGTTGCGCTTACCGAGGCGCTCGAGTTCGACCCGCGCGATGGCCATCTCGTCAATTGCGACATGGCCGAATACCACGTGCCGGTTCATCGCGACGTGCCCGACCTCGATGTCCTGCTGGTCGAAGAGCGCGACGGCGCGGCCAGTCCGATCCAGGCCAAGGGGATCGGGGAACTGGGTATGTGCGGCGGTGCGGCGGCTATCGCCAACGCCATTTACAATGCCTGCGGTGCGCGGCTTTTCGACTATCCGATGACGCCGGATCGCGTACTCGAGGCGTTGCCGGACTGATGCTGGCCGATGCCCCTGTTGTCGAGGCAAGCGACGAAGATCACGCTGCGCTGGCGGCATCTTGCCAGCCTGGCGTGGGCCTGTGCACGATTGTCGGCATCGACGGCAGTTTCTCGCGGCGGCTCGGCGCGCAGATGGCTGTCATGCCGAACGGCGCGACTGTCGGCAGCATGGCCGATACGTGCCTGGAAGCGCAGCTGGCGGCCGATATGGCGGATAGCGATGCGCCGCGCGTCATTCGTTACGGCAGCGGCTCGGACACTATCGATTTCCGGCTGCCATGCGGGGGAGGGCTGGACATCCTGCTCGATCCCGAACCCGATCGCGCATCTGCGAAGCAGACGCTCGACCGACTGCGCCGCAGGCTTCCGGCCGAGCAGGCCTATACGGCCGACGGCTTCGACCTGAAGCGCGCATATCTGCCCGCATTGCATATCGTCGTGATGGGCGAAGGCCCGGAACTGACGGAACTTGCGAAGCTTTGCGCCGCGCTGGAAATCGACGCCTGCGTGCTGGACAAGGCCGACCTCGCTCTGGGGCGCGAAGCTGACGCTGTGCGCTACGATCCCTTCACCGCCTGCCTGCTGCTGTTCCACGATCACGAATGGGAGCTTCCCCTGCTGCGCCAGGCGCTGTCGCAAGACGCCTTCTATGTCGGCGCGCAGGGCGGCGAGCGTGCGCGCATCAACCGCTCGCTCGCCTTATCCGCAGAGGGTGAGAGCGAGGAAAAGATCGCCCGCATCGTGAGCCCCGTGGGCGCCGTTACCCAGTGCAAGACACCGCGATCGCTCGCCCTTTCGGCGCTCGCGGAAATCGTGGGCAAGTATGAGCGCTTGCGTGATCTCGCCTGAGCGCCATGTCGCTGTAGTTCTCCTGGCTGCCGGAAGGAGCGAACGGTTCGGAGCTGACAAGTTGACCGCGAGTTTTCGCGGTCGCCCGCTGTGGGAATGGGCGGCCACAGCAGTCGAAGAGGCGGGCTTCACCAATCGCTATATTGTGGTCTCGCCGGGTAGCATGCTCGCCCCTCGCGAAGGCTGGATGCCGGTTCTCAATCCCCACGCATCGCAGGGCATGGGCACATCGATCGCGGCGGCAACCGCTGCTTTGTCCCATTACGAACGGCTCCTGATCCTGCTCGGCGACATGCCCTTCGTGGAGCCGGCACATCTGCTCAGGCTGGCCGAGGCGAATGGTCCGGTTTTCACCGAACATACCGGCAACCGCCGTGGATGCCCGGCGGCATTCCCACGGTCCTCTTTCGCGGAATTGATGGGCTTGCGCAGCAACGAAGGCGCGCGCCATTTGAACCTCGCAGGTGCGCGATGCATCCCGCCGCCAGACCCGGCCATGCTGGTCGATCTTGATACCGCGCAGGATTTCGAGCGCCACTCGGCCTAGCGATCGTGGGGTGATACAGCCTCATCCCTGCAATTCTGGCTGGCCATTCGTCCACGGCTCCCTTGGCCGGGGATCAAACCAGCAAAGCGGAAGGTCACATGTCAGGCGGTCTGTGCAGCCACTTGAACGCAAGCGGCGGTCGGCAGCCTATGCTTCGAACCACGGGCCGGTGATCGCCAGCGTGCGCGTGGGGGCGTAGGCGTTGACGAAGAACCATTTGCCATCGGGCGAGAAGCAACCGCCCGCCAGCTCGGTCTGCATGCGCAGGCGGCCGAAGGGGTAGGCGCGGCCATCGGGCGTGACACCGCGCAGGTGGTTGTCCACCACATCGGTATACTGGTCTTCGCACACGATCAGGTGGCCATTGGGCCCGACGGTCAGATTGTCGCCGAAATTCATCTGGTCGCTGTTCTCGCTTTCGAAGAAAAGTTCGATCCGGTCGGCGGTCTTGCCGCGGCCCGGAACCAGTCGGAAAATCTGCCCGAACTGTGCCTGCCCGCCGCTGGTCGAACAGATATACAGGTCGTCCGTGCCCATATGGATGCCTTCGCCGCGCGCGATCAGCGCCGCGCCCCCGGCGGCCGCGCGCTGGCGCAGGTCGTCCTTGGGCGCTTCGACATCGGTGCAGTCGATCCAGCGAACCGGGAACAGGCGGCGAACCGGCATGTCCGCCGCGTCCCAGTTGCGCGTGTCGGCCAGCCCGTCGATCACCATGGCCTGCAACCTGCCGCCATCGGCAAGCTGGCCCGGCGTGTTCGGCAGGAAGCGATAAAGCACGCTGTCGTCGCGGTCTTCGGTGAGATAGACGATGCCGGTTTCGGGATCGACGCAGGCGGCTTCATGGTTGAAGCGCCCCATGGCCCGCAGCGGAACCGGATCGACCAGCCCGGTCGCGTTGGCGGGCACTTCGAACACCCAGCCATGATTGCGCGCCAGACCTTCGCCATAACGCTGGCCGGGGCCGGTCGGCGCTTCCTCGCAGGTCAGCCAGCTTCCCCACGGGGTGATGCCGCCCGAACAGTTGCGGATCGTCCCGGCGAGCGTGCGGAACTGGCGCTTAACCTCCAGCGTGTTGGCATCGAGCACGATACTGGTCGTGCCGCCCGGCACGATTTCTCCATTGCGCAGGCCAAACCCATTGGCGAGCGCGCCGCCCGCATCGTCGCTGGGCACGAGTTCGTGATTGCGCACCAGCACGATCTCATCATTGCCAAGCGGGAGGCAGCCCATCCCGTCCGCCTTGTCGGGCACGGTGCGGCCATCGTCCATCGCATCGCCGAGGCTGGAAAGCAGGCGGTAGGAGAAGCCGCGCGGCAGGTCGAGCAGGCCGGCGGGATCGGGCAGAAGCGGGCCGTAATCGGAAAAGCCAGCCACGGATGCGGAGGACAGGCCCGCGCGCGGCGCACAGCCATTCAGCGTCAGCCCGGCAAACGCCGCTGCGGTCGATCCCAGAAAATTGCGCCGATTGATCTGCATGAGAATTATTCCGTCCGTTCTGATCCACCCCGTCCATAGCGCGGGCGACGATGCTTTCCTACCGCCGCTGTGCGGCGCGCCGCCGCCTGGCCGATCCCTCTATGCCGGTGGCTGGCAGTCCCCACGCCAGCCACCGGCGCTCCTCTTCCCCCTGCCTCAGTTGCCGAAGCGTGCCGTCAGCTCCACGCCGAAGAAACGCGGTTCGGCCGGGATGAAGGTCGGGATGCCGAATGCACCGCCGGTATTGCCGGCATCCAGCAGATATTCCTCGTCGAAGGCGTTGCGAATGAACCCGGCGATTTCAAACCGGTCATCGGCAAAGGACACGCCCGCACGCGCATTGACCAGAGTGACCGGCCCCTGCGAGATGGCACTGTTGTTCGGCACTTCGAAGAAAATGCGGCTGCGATGGGTGACGCTGGGCGTTGCAAAGAAGCGCGCGCCATTGCCGAATTCATAATCGACGGTGAAACCGGCAGCGGCCTGCCATTCGGGCTGGAGACGGAAACGCGCGCCCGAAAACTGCGGATCGAACACCTCGTTTTCGTCGATCCCGCCATCGATATAGCCGACATTGCCGAACAGGTTCAGCCAGTCGGCCGCCTGCACCGCGATTTCCGCTTCCACGCCAAGATTGGACGCCTTGCCCGCGCTTTCCGTGCGCGTCGCACCGGTGGGATTGCCGTTGGCATCGAGTTCCTGAACCGTAACCTGGAAACCGTCATAGACCTGGTAATATACGCCGAGCGAGCCAGAGATGGCTCCGCTCGCCAGTTTGATCCCGCCTTCATAGTTCCACACGGTTTCTTCCGGGACGATCTGCAGGTTGGGGACGGCGTTGCCGCCGGTATCCCGGCGCGCGTTCAACTGGACCACGGGCGAACGCCGGCCCTTGGACACTGTTGCGAACAGGTTCACATCGGGCGTGATGCGCAGCAGCGCGTTGAAGCGCGGCAGGAAGGCATCGAAGCTGTCCTTGGCCCGGTACACCTGTCCGCCCGTGCTGATCTGGCCCGGTATAAGCGGTGCGCCGCTGATCGCGGAATTGGGCACATCGGACACATATCCCGATTCGCGGTCCTCGGTGAGGTAACGTATCCCGGCGGTCAGCTCGAAATTGTCCGATACGATCCAGGTCGCATCGGCAAATACCGAATAGGTTTCGTTGCGGCCCTGGTTTTCAAACACGGAGGAATAGGGGATGGCGGTTGCCGCGCCATTGGTGAGGATGCCTGTCACCTGCGATGCAGGCACGCTGCCATCGGCCGCAACGCAGGGGATGCCCGCCACCAGCGGCGCACCGAATAAAGAGGACAGGCATTGCAGGAACGTGCCTTCTTCGGTTGAGAACGGCACGCTCTGGCGTCCGTCCTCGATGAAGACATTCCAGCCCGCGCTCGCGCGCAGCCGGTCGCCTGCATAGGTGAAGCGGCTTTCGTGGCTGGCCTGCCAGCCTTCGGCGATCTCTGCGAATTCGAGGAAGGGGGCGGCGCTGCCATCGGCGTCGAACACCTCGGCGCTGTCGAATTCGCGATAGCCGTTGACGGTGCTGAAGGTCCATTCGTCCGACAGCGCGATTTCGGCGGTGAGGTTGAGGTCGTAGACCTCGCGGTTGAGGCCGAGCTGGTCGTCGCCCAGCGCCTGCGCCGAATAGGGCGAGCCGCCCAGATTGGCATCGACGAATGCGTTGGCCGCGCCGCCGGGCGAGGTGAGCGAGGCGGGCAGCGTGCCGGAAACGAAGGGTGTGCCGCCATTGCGCTGCTGGTCGTATGTGCCGATCACATCGACAGTCACATCGGGATTGGGCGTGAAGCGCAACGACGCGCGCGCGCCGAACTGGTTTTGCGCATAGAGCTCGTCTTCCTGGCTGGCGGCGAGGTTTCGGGCATAACCGTTCCGCGTGCGCCATTCGAAGGCTATGCGGCCCGCGACCTTGTCTGACCCGACATTGAGGAAGCCGCCCAGAAGCGTTGCATCGTAATTGCCGTAACCGCCCCTGACCTCGCCCGAGATGCCTTCCTCGGGGCGGGCGGAGACAAGGCTGATCGCACCCACCGCCGATGCCGTGCCGAACAGGGTCGCCTGCGGTCCCTTGATCACCTCGACCCGTTCCAGATCGTAGATCGCCTGATAGGACCCGCGCGAACGCGAGATGTCGACGCCGTTGTAATACAGCGTGACGCGCGGTCCCTGCTGGGACGATCCGCTGTCCGAAGTGATCCCGCGGATCACGATGCCCGGATTATTGGCGCTCTGTTCCTGGATGTTGAGGCCGGGGACGTAATTGGAGAGTTCATCGAGATCGGTGACGCCCAGATCCTCGATCCGTTCGCCATTTACCGCGCTGATGGTGATCGGCACGTCCTGCGCGCGCTGTTCGATCTTCTGCGCGGTGACGATGATCAAATTGCCCGCGACGGGGTCCTCGCTGTCGTTCGCGTCCTCGGCGAAGGCGGGGAACGGTGCGCAAGCGACCGAAGCGAGCAGGATAGAACGCAATACGAGATGTCTCATGGGGGGATCGTCCAGTTCGATTTTGAAACTGGCCGCCCGCTACGCTGCCTTCATGTCTCCTTGATTGCAGGAATCTTGCAGTTCAGCGAAGCATCTTGCAGTTTTGCGAAAGCGATGCGCAACGACCTTACGTAATCCGTGCGTTGTCAGTTTTTCGGGCCGACGCAAACCGCACAGAAAACGTCGGATTCGCGTTTCGTTCACGTTGTCGGGGCTGCGGGGTTCACCTAACCGCTTTGTCCCATGAACCGCGCCCCCTACGCCGCCGATCCCGCCCTGTCGCGCGGACGCGAACATCCCGAAGATCGTGACGGGACGCGCGGGCCGCGCACCGCATTCCAGCGCGATCGCGACCGGATTGTCCATTCCATCGCCTTCCGCCGCCTGCGTTCCAAGACGCAGGTGTTCATCGCGCCGGATGGCGACCATTACCGCACCCGGCTGACGCACAGCCTGGAAGTGGCGCAGATCGGCCGGGTGATCGCGCGCGAACTGGCTCTGGACGAAGATTTGACCGAGGCATTGTGCCTCGCCCACGATATCGGCCATCCGCCCTTCGGCCATGCGGGGGAAGATGCGTTGGGCGAGGCGATGGCCCATGCGGGCGGATACGATCATAACGCACAGGGCATCCGCACGCTGGCGAGGCTGGAAAGCCCCTATCCCGCGCATGACGGGCTGAACCTCACCTGGGAAATGCTGGAGGGGATGGCCAAGCATAACGGCCCCGTCGCCGCGCCAAGCTGGGCACTTGCCGAGGTGGATGCGGATTTCCCGCTTGAGCTGGACCAATGGCCATCGCTCGAAGCGCAGGTGGCCAATGTCGCGGACGATATCGCGTACGACAATCACGATATCGACGATGGCCTGCGCGCAGGGTTCCTTGCGCTGGACGATCTGCTGACCATCGATTTCGTGGCCGACCAATGGCGCGAGGTGGAACGGCGGTTCCCCCATGCCCCGCGCGACCGCCAGTTGCGCGAGCTGATCCGGGGGCAGATCGGACAGATGGTCAATGATGTGCTGGCCCATACGCGCACGCATGTCGCCGGGATCGGCAGCGCGGACGAGGTACGCGGGGCAGGGCGGATGCTGGCCGGCTTCTCGCCCGAAATGGCGGAGCGCGAGCGGCGGCTGAAGGCCTTCATGTATGAACGCCTCTATTACCACCCCGAACAGCTCGCCACCGCGAAGCGGGCGCGCGATGTGATCGCCCGGTTGTTTGCCGCCTATCGCGCCGATGAAAGCACGATGCCGCCCGGCTGGCGTGAGACGCTGCCCGCCGAGGATCCCTGGCGCAGCCGCCACATCGCCGATTTCATCGCCGGGATGACGGATCGTTATGCGATGGATCAGTGCGCGCGTATCTATGGCGAGACGGTGGAGGGTGTGCGCAATGTCTGACACGATGCGGCTTGGCCTGGTGGGGGCGACGGGCCTTATCGGGCGCGCGGTGATGGAGGCGTGCATCGGCCGCGAGGATGTGCGCCTGGGCGCGATTGCACGGCGCGAAGTGCCCCTGCCCAAGGGCGCGCGCATGGAACTGTTCGTCGCCGAACCCGACAAATGGGATGAGGTGATCGAAGCGCTGCAACCGCGCGCGATGATCTGCGCATTGGGTACGACCTGGAAAAAGGCGGGCGAGGACGAGGCCGCTTTTCGCGCCGTCGACCAGGACCTGGTGATGCAGGTGGCAACCGCCGCCCACCGCCAGGGGGTGGAACGGTTCGTGTTGATAAGCGCCGTCGGCGCGGATGCCCATTCGAGCAATTTCTACCTCAAAGTGAAGGGCGAGGTCGAACGCGATGTGCGCAAGATCGGCTTCCCGCGCTTCGACGTGCTGCGCCCCGGTCTGCTGCGCGGCGCGCGCGCGAATGATCGCCGCCTGGCGGAGCGGACGGGCATCGCACTGGCGCCGCTGGTCAACCTGTTCCTTCATGGCGGATATCGCCGCTATCGTGCGGTGGAGGACAAGACCGTCGCGCGCGCTGCCATTGCCTTTGCCAAACGCGCCGCACGCGGGCGGTTCGCGCATGAATACGATGCCATCGTGAAGGCCGCAGCCAGCCTGCCTGCCCTGTCCAACGCGCAAGAATAGGGCTCGTGTCGCGCCGGACGCGCACGATTTCCAAACTTGCGCCCCTCTCAAACTTGCGCAATTGGCGAATCCCCCTCCACCTGCCAGACTGCACCGACAATCACCGGACACAGGTGACATCAGGTGGAGAGCACATGCCGGATATCGACGACTACCAGACCTTCGACGCCTTCTTGAATCATTGGGCGGTGGAAAAACCCGATGCGGTCTCGCTTGAGAACAATGGCCGGATCACCACGTTCGCGCAGCTCGACGATACGACGCGGCGCATGATCTCCGTGCTCGAGGCGCGCGGGATCGCCAAAGGTGACCGCGTCGCCTGGCTCGGCAAGAATGTCGACATCTTCTACATGATGTTCCTTGCCTGCGCGCGCATGGGCGCGGTGGCCGTGCCGATCGGCTGGCGGCTGGCCCGGCCCGAGGTCGCCTATATCCTGTCCGACACACAGGCGAAGCTGATCATCACGGGCGAGGGGTTCGACGACGCGGCAGCGGCGGCTGCGGCGGATGTCGAGCACACGGTGACCGTCCTCCCCGAAGGCGCCTTCCGCGCCGAGATCGCCGAGGCAAGCCCCGCGCAATACGATCCCTCCGCGCCGGACGATCCCGTACTCCAGCTCTATACCTCGGGCACGACGGGCAACCCCAAGGGGGCGGAGCTGACCAATCGCAGCCTGCTGGGCCTGCGCAAATATTCGCGCGAACAGAAGCTGGAATGGGCCGATTACCGCCCCGACGATTGCATGCTGGTGGCCATGCCCTGCGCGCATATCGGCGGGACGGGAATTGTCGTGGCTGCCGTCAGCAACGGGATCAAGGCGCTGATCCAGGAAGAGTTCGAACCTGGCGCGTTTCTCGAAGGGATCGAGGCGGGGGCAACGCATATGTTCATTGTGCCCGCAGCCTTGCAGATGGTCATCACCCACCCGCGCGCCAAGGACGCCGATTTCTCCTCTGTCCGCTACCTGATGTACGGGGCTGCGCCGATCCCGCTGGAACTGCTGCGCGAAGCGGTGAAGACCATGCCCGATGCCGGGATGCTGCAGGTTTACGGGATGACCGAAACCAGCGGTTCGGTGACCGCCCTGCCGCCCGAAGATCACTCGCTCGAAGGCAACCAGCGGATGCGTTCGGCGGGCAAGGCGCTGCCGGGGGTGGAAGTACGCATTGTCGGCCCCGACGATGAGGAATTGCCGCGCGGCGAAATCGGAGAAATCGCAATCCGGTCCCCATCCAACATGAAGGGTTACTGGCGGTTGCCCGATGCGACCAGGGGGACCTTGCGCGATGGCTGGATCCGCACCGGCGATGCAGCGACGATGGACGAGGACGGCTATGTCTATATCCAGGATCGTATGAAGGACATGATCATCTCCGGCGGCGAAAACGTCTATCCGGCGCAAGTGGAAAGCGCGATTTATGGGCATCCCGCCATTGCCGAGGTCGCGGTGATCGGCGTGCCCGACGAGAAGTGGGGCGAAGCGGTCAAGGCCTGCATCGTGGCCAAGCCCGGCATGAGCGTGGAGGAAGGCGACGTGATCGCCTGGGCGCGCGAGCGGCTGGCCGGGTTCAAGGTTCCCAAATCGATCGACATCATTCCCGCCCTGCCGCGCAATGCCAGCGGCAAGATCCTGCGCCGCGAATTGCGCGCACCCTATTGGGAAGGGCGCGAGCGTCAGGTGAATTGAGCAGCCCTGTGAAACGCCACGCCCCCGCCGCTGCGCGCAATTCCGTCCCCATCGCTCAGGTCCTTGCCGAGGAACTGCCCGAAGGCGGTCTCGTGCTGGAAATCGCCAGCGGCACGGGGGAGCACGCGGTCTACTTCGCGCGCGAATTTCCGCATCTGGCATGGCAGCCGAGCGATCAGGATGGCGCGGCCCTCGCTTCCATCGATGCCTATGGCAAGGAGGCCGGGCTGGCCAATCTGCGCCCCGCCATCTCGCTCGATGCCTCGCGAGGGGGCGCGCCGCTGGACGGTGCGGCGGCAATGGTGTGCATCAACATGGTCCATATCAGCCCATGGTCGGCGAGCGAGGGGCTGTTCGCGATGGCTGCCTCTGTTCTGGGGGAGGGCGCGCCGCTGGTGCTTTATGGCCCCTATTTCGAGGATGAAGTGGAAACCGCGCCATCGAATGCGGCGTTCGATCGTTCGTTGAAAGAGCGCAATCCGGCATGGGGGCTGCGCAATCTGGCGGATGTGGATGAACTTGCGCGTCGCCATGGGTTCGACCGCACGGGGCGCCACGCCATGGCGGCGAACAACCTGACGCTGGTTTATCGGCGCTGAAAAGCAAAACGCCCGCCGGAGGGGCGGGCGTTTCGATTGACGTGAGGCGGGGCCGTCAGTTGATGGCTTCTTCGCCGGTCTTGCCGACGGATTCGATATCTTCGCCAACGCCCTGAACGGTGTTGCAGGCCGCAGCGCTCAGGGTAATGGTTGCGAGGCCGAGTGCAATAAACAGTTTGCGCATTGTATTCTCCGTTTCCTGTGGCGAGCTTCCACCAAGGCTCCGAGTGCTACAATGCGCAGATAAATCGCCGGTTCCCTTGCGGGTGGCGATCGTGAAACCATATCGCCGCCATGCACGAACCCGATTTCCTCCTGTTCGCCAGCGACGCGAAATTGCTGGCACTGTTGGCAGGAGTGTTCCTGTTGGCCGCGGTGGTCGCGCTCGTCATGGACAAGCGGCGCGTCAAGCGCAGCCGCATCGACCATGTCGGTTGGGTCCCATGGACAGGCGTGTTCCTTGCCTGCGCGGTTATCGGCGGCGGCCTTCTGGCGGTGGCCATTCCGGGAATGATGAACGGCTAGGCCGCTCGGGCTCGCGCTAGAGGCACGCCTCCAGATACGCCTGGTCGAAGCCGAACTGGCGGGCCTTTTCCAGCGTGTAGGGTCGCAGGCCCGAAGAACGGAATTCGCCGAGGATCTTGCCGTCCTCGCTCTCGTCCAGATATTCGAACTTGAACAGTTCCTGCGTGACGATGACGTCGCCTTCCATCCCGATCACTTCGGTGACATTGGTGGTCCGGCGCGAACCGTCGCGCAGACGCTTGACCTGCACAATGAGGTCGACGGATTCGGCAATCTGACGGCTGATGGCTTCCTTGGGGATCTTGATGTCGCCCATCAGGATCATGTTTTCCATACGGCCCAGGCACTCACGCGGGCTGTTGGCGTGCAGCGTACACATGGAGCCATCGTGGCCCGTGTTCATCGCGGCGAGCAGGTCGAAACATTCCGCGCCGCGAATTTCGCCCAAGATGATGCGGTCTGGGCGCATACGCAGGGCGTTCTTCACAAGGTCGCCGATGGTGATGGCGCCCTGACCTTCAAGGTTCGGCGGGCGCGTTTCCAGCGGCAGCCAGTGCGGCTGCTGCAGGCGAAGTTCGGCCGCGTCCTCGATCGTCAGAACGCGCTCGCCCGGGTCGATCATCTTCGACAGGGCGTTGAGCATGGTCGTCTTACCCGAGCCCGTACCGCCCGAAATGACGATGTTCATCCGGCACGCGCCCGCGATCTTCAGTGCGGTGCACATCTTCTCGCTCATCGAGCCGAAGCCCTTGAGCATATCCAGCGTGATCGGTTTCTCGGAAAACTTACGAATCGAAATGGCCGTGCCGCGCAGCGACAGGGGCGGGACGATCACGTTCACACGTGAACCGTCCTTGAGACGGGCGTCGGCCAGCGGCGTCGTCTGGTCGACACGGCGGCCGACCTGGTTCACGATGCGCTGGGCGATCTGGAACAGGTGGGCTTCATCGCGGAACCGGATCGGCGCAATGATCAGCTTGCCGCCTTTTTCGATATAGGTCTGGTCCGGCCCGTTGACCATGATGTCCGACACGTCCGGGTCGTTCAGCAGCTCTTCCAGCGGGCCGAAGCCGAGCAGCTCGTCGACCAGCACCTTCTCCAGCGCGAATTGCTCGCGCCGGTTCAGCGTCACTTTCAGCTCGGCCAGGACTTCGAGGATGATCGGGCGGAATTCTTCGGACAATTCGTCCTTGGTCAGCGTGGCCGCCGCTTCGGGGTCGACGCGCTCGAGCAGACGCGGAAGCACCTGCTCCTTGATTTTGTGGACGCTGGCTTCGAAGCCACCGATTTCCGCTTCGCCGCTATGGACCGCATTGGCGCGGTCCGAGAGGCGGGACATCGCATCGTCGTTGCGCGCCTTGCCACCCGGTGCAGAGCCGCCAGCGCCGGAATCGGGAAGCGGCGGGAATTGGTCGCCGCCTAGGTTTTCTTCCTCGCGCGGCTTTGATGTGGGCGGCGCGCTTCCGCGCATCGGTTTGGCCACCCCGAACTGAGGGCGCGCCCCGGACGCCATGCCACCGGCGCCGTTTTTCCGACCGAATGCACTCATTGGCGAAGTCCCCGGATTCCTAAATCATGCCACGCTTTCCCCTGCCATGCGCGGCAGCGGGTCAGGCGTTTCTCAAGTAAAATGGTAAATATTCCCGAAACCTTGATATTCCCTAAACGGCGAACCGGGGGGCGGGTTGTCGCGGCGCTTGCGAGTGCCAATTTTCCACGAATGCGAAGCCGATCGGTGCTGTATGACGCGCACCGCCGATTGATTGTGCGTCGTGACCCGCTTAGGCATCTCGGCCAAGCGAACCATCGGGAATAATTCGAATGTGCGGCATCATCGGTATTGTTGGAACACAAGCGGTTGCGGACCGGCTCGTCGATGGGCTGAAACGCATGGAATATCGTGGCTATGACAGCGCCGGCATCTGCACCCTGCACGACGGCGAACTGGTGCGTCGCCGCGCCGAAGGAAAGCTCGCCAACCTGGTCGACGTGCTCAGAACCGATCCGGCGCCCGGCACGATCGGGATCGCCCACACGCGCTGGGCGACACATGGCGCGCCGACGGCGACCAATGCGCACCCGCATGCGACCGAAGAACTCGCGCTGGTCCACAATGGCATCATCGAGAATTACAAGGCGCTGCGCGAAGAGCTGAAAGCGGAAAATCGCACCTTTCTGAGCGATACCGATACCGAAGTCGTCGCGCACCTGATTTCGTCGCGGGTCGAGCGGGGCGAATCGCCGCGCGATGCGGTGGCGGATGTGTTGCCGCGCCTGCGCGGGGCCTTCTCGCTTGCCATGACCTTCCGCCAGCACCCGGACATGCTGATCGGTGCGCGCCTCGGTTCGCCGCTGGTGGTGGGATATGGCGAGGGGGAGATGTATCTCGGCTCCGACGCGTTGGCGCTTGCCCCGCTGACGCAGCGGATCTCCTATCTCGAAGAAGGCGACTGGGTCGTCATCACCCGCGACGGGGCCGAGATCTTCGACGCGGAAAACAATCCGGTGGAACGCGAAGTGCGCAATTCGGGCGCCTCGGCCGCAGCGGTCGAGAAGGGCAATTATCGCCACTTCATGCAGAAAGAGATTTTCGAGCAGCCGACCGTGGTGGCGCAGACGCTCGGCTCCTATTTGCGGCGTGAGGACAATTCGGTCGCGCTGCCGCAGTTCGATTTCGATATCTCCGCAA
This sequence comes from Qipengyuania sp., assembly GCA_048268145.1. Taxonomy (GTDB): domain Bacteria; phylum Pseudomonadota; class Alphaproteobacteria; order Sphingomonadales; family Sphingomonadaceae; genus Qipengyuania. The sequence goes on from JBLWWC010000001.1 coordinate 360,669, forward strand.
TCCGCCGCGTCACCATCGTTGCCTGCGGGACCAGCTTTTATGCCGGGATGGTGGCGAAATACTGGTTCGAACAGTTCGCCCGCGTGCCGGTGGACATCGATGTCGCATCGGAATTCCGCTATCGCGAACCGGTGCTGGAGGATGGCGGACTGGCGCTGTTCATCTCGCAGAGCGGGGAAACGGCGGACACGCTCGCTGCGCTGCGCCATTGCAAGGAAAATGGCCAGACCATCGCCGTGGTCGTCAATGTCCCGACCAGTTCGATGGCGCGCGAGGCCGACCTGCTGCTGCCGACCCATGCCGGGCCGGAAATCGGCGTCGCATCGACCAAGGCGTTCACCTGCCAGCTGGCCGTGCTCGCCGCGCTGGCGGCGCATATGGCGGTCAGGAAGGGTTTGATGAGCCGCGAGGAAGAACAGCGTGTCGTCGGCCACCTGCTGGAAGCGCCGGCCTGTCTCAATGCCGCGCTCGACCATGACGACGATATCGCATCGATGGCGCACCTGATCGCCCCGGCGCGCGACGTGCTTTATCTGGGCCGTGGGCAGGACTATCCTCTGGCGCTCGAAGGGGCGCTGAAGCTCAAGGAAATCAGCTATATCCACGCCGAAGGTTATGCTTCGGGCGAAATGAAGCACGGGCCGATCGCATTGATCGATGAAGATGTGCCGGTGGTCGTCATCGCGCCGTCCGGGCCATTGTTCGAAAAGACCGTATCCAACATGGAAGAGGTCCGCGCGCGCGGCGGGCAGGTGGTGCTGATCTCCGATGCGAAAGGCCTGGAAGAGGCTGGCGAGGGCTGCATGGCGACCATCGAGATGCCGGTCGTCCACCCGCTGATCGCGCCGCTCGTTTACGCGATCCCGGTGCAGTTGCTCGCCTATCATGTCGCAGTGGTGAAGGGCACGGATGTCGACCAGCCGCGCAACCTGGCGAAGTCGGTGACCGTAGAATAGATGCGGCCTTGACTGTGGCGTGCTCCAAAGGAGTGCAAAATGCAGTGCTGACAGTGAGGTTAGCCTTTACCCCGCAATAACCTTTCTCGGTTACCTGCCGAAATGGTGAAACACGAGCACTCCTTCCATTCCGATAAGACGGAAGAACCCACCCTGTCCGCGGTGCTGGGGCTTCGTGCGCCGGCCGACGGGGACTGGATGCGGGTTCATGGCGTGCAATACGCAGCCGCAAACCGACGTTGGGGCGCTCGCCTTACCCTTACGATTGCCGGCATCGCGCTTGCCTGGTTCACCCTTTCGCCGCATGTCGGATTTCTATGGCTGGGTCTCTGGACTGCGGTCATGTCGGGGATTGCCGGGACGACCCTTTGGAACGACCTTGCGCTCAAAGACGCCGATGAGCGCCCTTTCGTCCAGCGCGATCTGAACATCTATTCGCTGACTGCTGGGGTTAAAGCGGCTTGCTGGGCCGCGTTGATGATCCTGTTCATCCCGCAGGCCGATATTCAGGCTGCGGGCGTCATGTGGGGCTACCTGTCGATGCTGATGCTGTCGGCTGCGGTTTCGCGGTACAACCCCCCGCTGGGTTCGTTCTTGCTCTGCCTGATCGTCGGCATAGGGGGCGCGGCGGGACTGTGGCTGGCAGGGCATAACAGCCTCGTGTTTGTCGCCCTGATGACGACACTGCTTGCTGCAGGTGGCACGGCGGAAGGGGCCAAGGCAGCATACATGGCCCGCATCGCCGAACGCGGGATGACCGAGAAGAGCGAGGTCGTCTCCCTGCTTCTAAGGGAATATGAGGACAGCGATGCCGACTGGTTGTTCCAGCTCGACACCAATCGTCGCCTGCGCTCTGTTTCGCCGCGTCTCGCCTTCGCACTGGGCAAGGAGCTCGCCGAGATCGAGGGCAAGAGCTTCCTCCAGCTGATATCGGGCCCCGCATGGGAAAGCGGCAATTTCGCCCAAAGCCTGCATGATTTGGCCGAAAAGCTGAAGCGTCGCGAGAATTTCTCCAACCTCGTCGTGCAGGTTGACATCGATGGCCAGCAGCGCTGGTGGGAACTTTCGGGCACGCCGATGCTGGACGATAGCGGGCGCTATATCGGGTTTCGCGGTGTCGGTTCGGACGTGACCGCCCAGCGCGAATCGTCTGAGAAGATCGCCTATCTGGCGCGCTACGATACGCTGACATCGCTGCCCAACAGGCTGTTCCTCAACGAATGTCTGGGCGATGCACTGAAATATGCCGCGCAGTGGCGCACGCGCTGCGCGTTCCTGATGCTGGACCTCGACCGTTTCAAGGCGGTGAACGATTCGCTCGGCCATCAGGTCGGTGACGAATTGCTGGCCCAGGTCGCGGGCAGATTGCAGGCGATCATGGGCGAAAACGAACTGTGCGGCCGCCTCGGCGGAGACGAGTTCGGCATCGTTATTCGCGATGCGGCCGACCGTTCGCGTATCTCCAGCGTCGCTGATGCCGTCATCAAGAGCCTGTCGGAACCCTACAAGGTCGGTAATCAAGTGCTTTATGTGGGCGTCAGTGTCGGCTCGGCCATCGGCCCGCGCGATGGCAGCACCGTCGAAGAGCTGATGCGCAATGCCGACCTGTCGCTGTATCGCGCAAAGGATACGGGCGGCGGCGCGCATTGCGAATACGAACCCTCGCTCCACGCCAATGCGGAAGAGCGCCGCAGGCTGGAATTTTCGCTGCGCAGCGCGCTCAAGAACAGCGAATTGTCGCTGAATTATCAGCCCGTGGTCGATGCGCAGACCGAAAGCCTGGTGAGCTTCGAGGCGCTGGTGCGCTGGAGCAGCGCGGAACATGGCTTCGTCAGCCCCGGCAAGTTTATCCCGCTGGCAGAAGATACGCGCCTGATTGTACCGATTGGCCAATGGGTGATGGAACAGGCCTGCATCGAAGCTGCGAGCTGGCCGCAACATATCAAAGTCAATGTCAATGTGTCGCCCGAACAGCTGATCGAACCGGACTTCGTCGCCTCGGTCACGCGAGCGCTTTCGCAAAGCGGGCTGCCCGCGCACCGGCTCGAAATCGAAGTGACGGAAAGCATCTTCCTGCGTGATGCCAACATTGCGCGAAAGGCGCTGGAAGAAGTGAAGGCGCTGGGCTGCTCCATCGCGCTCGACGATTTCGGGACGGGCTATTCCTCGCTCGGCTATCTGCGCAAGCTGCGCTTCTCGACCATCAAGGTGGATCGCCTGTTCGTGCAGGGCGCATCGCAGCAGAGCGCGGAGAGCCTCGCGATTATTCGTGCCGTCGTGGCGATGGCCGACAGCCTCGACATGACCACCACGGCAGAGGGCGTGGAAACGGCAAAAGAGGCGGCGTTGATCCGCGAGCTGGGCTGCACCAAGATTCAGGGCTTCCACTTCGGTCGCCCGATGCCGGTCGAAGACCTGCAAAACCTGTTTCACCGCGAATCGCGGCGACAGAGAGCCTGATCGAGGTTTATCGGGCCATCAGGCCCCGACCAGCGCCCTTACCGAACCTTCGAACAGAGCGCGCCCGTCCGTACCACCATGGGCGGCGTCGACGGCGCGTTCGGGGTGCGGCATCATGCCCAGCACATTGCCGCTTGCACTAAGGATGCCAGCAATATCGCGGCGCGATCCATTGCAGTTCGTCGCATAGCGGAAAGCCACGCGGCCTTCGCCTTCCAGCCGGTCAAGCGTGTCGTCATCGGCGAAGTAATTGCCGTCATGGTGCGCCACCGGGATGTCGATCGACTGCCCCTGCTCATAGCCGGAGGTGAAGATGGACTGGTTGTTTTCCACCTTCAATTCCACGGTGCGGCAGATGAAATTCTGGCTCGCATTGCGCATCAGCGCGCCGGGCAGCAACCCGCTCTCGGTCAGCACCTGGAAGCCGTTGCACACGCCCAGAACCGGCGTTCCGGCGTCAGCGGCCCGCTTGATGCTGCGCATGATCGGGCTGTTCGCTGCCATTGCGCCCGAACGCAGATAGTCGCCATAGGAAAAGCCGCCGGGCAGGGCGATGAAGTCGAGGCCGTCGGGCAGGTCGGCATCGCCGTGCCATACGCGAATGGCCGGGGTCCCGGAGATTGATTCGAGCGCCACCGCCATGTCGCGGTCGCAGTTCGAACCCGGGAAGGTGATGACAGCGGCGCGGAACGACATCAGCCGACCTTCTCGATGCGGTAGTTTTCGATCACCATGTTGGCGAGCAGCTTCTCGCACATCTCTTCGATGGCGGCGTCGCTGGTGTCATCGCCCAGTTCCATTTCGACCAGCCGGCCGATGCGGACGTCCTTGACCCCATCGAAGCCCAGCCCTTCGAGCGCGTGGTGAACGGCGCGGCCCTGGGGGTCGAGCACGCCCGGCTTCAGGTTGACGTGAATGCGAACTTTCATCGGGCACGGTCCCTCAAAAGGAATTTCTGTTGCGCGCGCCTATGCCCCCGCGCCGGGCCAATCGCAAGCATAGCAATAAGCGGATGGGGAAGGTGGCGCATATGGGCTCGCGATTTTGCGCCGTTACATAATTGACGCACTTGATGCGAGAATGTGCTAAAAAGGACGCAGAGGTTTTTGTGCGGACTCCCGAAAAAGCAGCGAATACGGTAAGGGAATCGTCTTCCCCCCAGTGAAACCATAATTCCGATTGGTCCCTTCGGCCGGTCGGAAGCCATAAGGACATCCCCCCGATATGACCTTCGCGCACCATCAAATCGCCCGACGCCTGTTCACCTCGAGCGCACTTGCCCTGGCCGTCACGGCCGCCACCGCTGTCGCGCAACCTGCCATGGCGCAGGACGCGGACGCCGACGCCTCCGCCTCAAACGACGATGGCCAGCTCCCGACCATTATCGTCACTGCCAACCGCCGCGAAGAGAACCTCCAGGACGTGCCGATTTCGGCAGGCACACTGGATGCGGCCCGCGTATCCACCATTTTTGCAACCGGCGCGGACACCACCGCCCTGGCGGGGCAGGTCCCCGGTCTGAACGTGGAAAGCTCCAACGGCCGCGTCGCGCCGCGCTTCTATATTCGCGGGCTCGGCAACACCGATTTCGACCTTGCAGCATCGCAGCCCGTTTCGGTCATTCTCGACGATATCGTCCTTGAAAACACCACGCTGAAAAGCTTCCCGCTGTTCGATGTCGAGCGGATCGAGGTCCTGCGCGGACCGCAGGGCACGCTGTTCGGCCGCAACACCCCGGCCGGCATCGTCAAGATCGACACAGTGAAGCCCGGCAACCAGACCGATGTGCGCGCCTATGGCTCTTTCGGATCCTACAGCACCTACACAATTGGCGGCGCGGTTGGCGTGCCGATTGTCGAAGACACGCTTGCGCTGCGGTTTTCGGGCCAGGTGCAGGGCCGCAGCAACTGGATCGACAACAGCTTCACCAATGAAGACGACGCGCTGGGCGGCTATCTCGATTTCGCGATGCGGGGCCAGCTGCTGCTGACGCCGGGCGACCGGTTCAGCGCACTTGCCACTGCGCAGTATCGCAGCCTCGATGGCAGCTCGACCCTGTTCCGCGCCAATGCGGTGGGGCCGGGCAACAACAAGCTCAATGACAATTATGATCGCAAGACGGTCGCCTTCGATGGCGGCAACGGCAATGTTGCCGATTATCAGGTGTTCGGCAGCTCGCTGAAGATGGCCTACGAATTCGACGCCGCGACGCTGACCTCGATCACGGGTTATTACGAAAGCGAAGGGTCGAGCCGCGGCGATATCGATGGCGGCAACCTTGTTACCGGACCCGGTTTCATCCCCTTCGCATCGGACACGCGCGATTCGATCGATCTCGACCAGTTCACGCAGGAAGTGCGGCTGGCCTCGCCGGATAGCGGCATGTTCACCTGGCAGCTGGGTGCGTTCTATTTCGATAGCGATTTCGACGTGACGACGGTGGGCTACAATTTCCCGCCATCGACCACGGTGAACCACACCAATGAAAGCTGGGCCGTGTTCGGTCAGGGGACGTATGAATTGACGCCGGGCGTCAAACTGACGGCGGGCCTTCGTTATACCGACGACCGGAAGGACTTCTTTGTCCGCAGCAACCCTGCTGCCCCGCAGCGCCGCAGCGTGCAGGACGACCGCCTGAGTTGGGATGTGGCGCTCCAGGCAGAGGTCGCCCTCGACGCGAGCGTCTATGCCCGTGTGGCGAGCGGTTTCCGTGCACCGACGATTCAGGGCCGCGACGTGGCCTTCTTCGCCGCGCCGTCCATCGCGACCTCGGAAAAGATCATGTCCTACGAAGCCGGCTTCAAGACTGAACTGGCCAACCGCAGGGTCCGCCTGAACGGCGCAGTCTATTACTACACGGTCGAAGATCCGCAGTTCACCGCAGTTGGCGGCGCGGGCAACCTGGTCCAGCTGGTCAACGCCAACAAGGGCGAGGCATTCGGCTTTGAAGTCGACAGCGCGTTTCAGATCACACCGGAATTCCGTGTTACGCTCGGCGTTGCCTATGCCGACACGCGGATCAAGGACAGCAACCTCGCGGTCGGCATCTGCGCTCAGTGCACGGTGACCGATCCCACTGTCACGATCGGCGGCAACACCCGCGCGCTGGTTGATGGCAACCCGTTCCCCAACGCCCCGGAATGGAGCGGCGACCTGACCGCGCGTTATGGCCTGCCGGTGGGCGATGATGGCGAATTCTTCATCTTCACCGACTGGGTGCTGTTGGGCGACACCAATATCCTGCTTTACGAAAGCCGGGAATTCAACCTGGGCACGCGCATCGAGGGCGGCCTGAAGGTCGGCTATGCGGGGGATAACGGCCGGTGGGAAATCGCCGCTTTCGCCCGCAACATCACCGATGAGGACAACATCCAGGGCGCGATCGACTTCAACAACAACACGGTCTTCGTGAACGAGCCGCGCATTATCGGAGTGTCGGGCTCGTTCCGTTACTGATTGCGCCGCTACTGATCGCTAGCGGCATCAGGCTATCGAACAGGGGGCCGGGGGTTCGCCTCCGGCCCCTTTTTCGTGGCCAATGCGCGTTTATCCTTCTGTGATTTCGGGATCGGGCAGCACGGTCACGACAACCGCGTCATCCGGCGTCAGATAGCGCCCGGTGAGCGCGCGCAGCTCTTCCGGCGTGATCGATTCCTGCCGGGCCTTGGCCTGGAGGAAGCGCTCGATATCCTCCGGCTTGCTCTGGGCCTTGTCGACCAGGCTCATCCAGCCGCCATTGGTCTTCAGCCGGTTTTCCAGCCCTTCGAGCAGGGGCTTTCGTGCACGGTCCACCGTGTCCGCGCTTGGCCCTTCGGCAATCAGGCGGCGCACCGTTGCTGCGATGGCCGCGTGTGTGGCATCGACCTGCGCAACGTCTACCTCCGCGCCCAGCGAGAAGCTGCCATATCCGCGATAGACGCTCGATTGGTCGCTCGATGCGCGTGGTGAATAGGTCTGCCCCAGTTCTTCGCGTAGCGTTTCGGTCAGTTCCAGCTGCATCACCCGGCCCAGCAGGGTCAGCCTGCTGGTGAGATCCCAGTCGGTATTGTCGGCGGTGGGCCAGACATAGCGGATCAGCGCCTGATCCGCCTCGCCGCGATGCAGCACCTCGCGCGGGCCGCGCGTGTCGGTAAAGCTGCGGTCGCGCTGCGCATCGTCATAGGCGCGAAAGGCGGTTTCGCGCTGCGGGAGCGCGCCGAATGTGCGGGCGACGAAATCGATTGCCTCGGCCTCGTCGAAATCGCCCACCAGCGCGATCTCGATGGCGCCATTGGCCAGCCGGTCGCCGATAACATCGTTCAGACTGGCATAGTCGAGCGCGCGATAGGCTTCGAGCGGCTGGCGGGTGAAGCGCGGGTCATCGTCGGACAGGATCGCGCCGAGCGCTTCGCCAAGTGCGGATGACGGCGTGCGGCCGAGCCGGGCGAAGAAATCCTCCAGCCCCTTGCGCCATGGACCCAGCCCTTCGGCACGGTAACCCGGATCGGTCAGGAAGGCGGCGAACAATTGCAGCTGCAATTCAAGATCGCGCGGCGTGGTGGTGCTGCTGGCGACAAAGGCGTCCGCCCCAGTGCCAAGGCCCGATCCGACCGAGCGCCCGGCGAGGATCGTCTGCAATTCATCCCGGCTGTGGCGGCCAAGGCCCCCGGAAGGCAGCAAGCCGGCAATCTCGACGGCGAGCGGATCGTCGCGCGTAGCGAGCATTCGCCCACCATCGATCCTGACCTGCACCTGCACGCGATCATCCGCGAGATCGGTCGGCTTGAGGTTCAGCATCACCCCATTGGAAAAGCGCAAGGTGCGGATGTCGAGCTGCGCCGTGCGCGTATCGGACACGATCTCGCCCGGCTCTCCGAAATCGGTGTAGGCGAAGTCCACCGCTGCGCTCTCCTGCGGCGGTTCGACCGCGCGGGCAAAAGCGGCGGCAACCGCGTCACGCAAGGCGGCGGCCCCGCCTTCGGGCGCGCTCTTGCCCGTGAACCGGATCAGCGGATTGTCGAGCGGGACCATCTCCGCTCGCAGCGCCTCCAGCACCGTTTCCGGGGTGATGGAGGCGGCGTGCGCTTCGAAAAAGGCAAGATTCTCGGCCGGGGCCGTGGGCACGCGCTCACCCGAAGTCAGGCCGATGGCCTGTTCGGTGAGGGTGGAATTGCTGCGCGTTGCCGCATTGGCTGCCGCGTTTTCCCGTCCGGTGCGGATATTGCTGACCTGCTCGGCAATTTCCGCCGCCGAGAATCCGTATTCCAGCGCGCGGCGATATTCCGCGATGGCGGCATCGACCCCGCGCCGCCAGCCGCCATCTTCCACCGAAACGGCGATCTGAGTGGTGCGGGCGATGTCGAACTGGTCGGTGGTATAGGCATTGACCCCGCGAAACGGAGGGTCCTCGCTGCGTTGCAGGCGCTGGAGACGCCGCCCCAGCGCGCGCAGGCCAATCGCATATCGCAGCGCCCGCACGCGCTCTTCGGCGGTGTCGGGCGTCTCGACGAAGGCGGCGTGCCGCAGGATCGTCACGCTTTCCGTCAATGCGGGATCGACATAGATATCGGTCTGCCCGGCATAATTCGGATCGACCGGCCCGGCATGGGGCTGGTCGGGCGAGGCGGCCGGTTGCCAGCTGGCGAAATGTTCCCTGATCTCGCTTTCGACGAGGTCGGGATCGAAATCGCCGACCACCACGATCACAGTGTCGGCAGGGACATATTCGCGCTCCCAAAAGGCACGCAGCGCCTTCGCATCGGCGGCCTCGATCGTCTCCACCGTGCCGATGGGAATGCGCCGCGGCAGCCGCGCCTGCGGATAGGCGAATTCGAGGCTGTCGATCAGGTTCTTGTAGGCATAGGAATTGCGCACGCGCCGTTCGGACAGGATCACGCCCTTTTCGCGCTGCACCGCTTCTTCATCGAAAGTCAGTTCGCTCGCCGTCTCGCGCATCAGCATCAGCGCGGTGTCGAGCAGTTCTGCGTCCGCGCGGGGTAGGTCAAGCTTGTACTGCGTGCGATCGAACCCGGTGGAGGCATTGGTGTCCGCCCCGAATGCGAGCCCCAGACGTTCGAGCAGTTTGATCATCTCGCCTTCCGGCACTCTGGTGCTGCCATTGAAGGCCATGTGCTCCACGTAATGGGCAAAGCCTTGCTCGCGCGCCAGCTCGTCGAGCGATCCCGTCTCCAGCACCATCCGCACCAGCGCGGTGCTCTCGGGCCGGTCGTTGCGGCGGATGATATAGCGCACGCCATTTTCGAGCCTGCCGAACCGCCACGCCGCCTCGGGGCTGAACTCGCTGTGGTCGAGATCGTATTGCGATGGGTCCCACCCGCGCGGCGCATCAATGCTGTCCTGAGCGGCGAGCGGGGCGGAGAGGATAAGGGCGAGGGGGAACAGGATTTTGGCAGCCATATTGCGGACATGTCCTATCGCCCCCTGGCTGACAAGCGGGTGAACCTGCATTCGCGAAGTGCGTCAGCAGGTTGCATTCGCTTGGCCAAGGCGGCGCGATGGCGATAGGGGAGGGGGGTGAAAAGGCTTGAAATCTTCTACAACCCGGCCTCCGGCGGCTTTCGCGAGCGGCGGCTGCTCGGCCTTGTGGCGGCGTTCGAGGCAGAAGGGTTTGCCGTCTCTGCGCGCGAAACACCGGCGGACCAGCGGCGCATCGACAGCGATGCCGACCTGATCTGCATCCATGGCGGTGACGGCGCGCTGCGCGACATGGTCGCGGCCCTCGGGGATGCGGCGGGGCGCATTCCGCTGTGCATCGCACCTTCGGGCACGATCAACCTCGTCGCGCGCGAACTGGGCTATTCGCAGCGTCCGCGAAAACTGGCAGCACAGATCGCCGCGGCGGTCCGCCGTGGACCTGAAGGATGGCTGCGCTCGCCGCTGTTCAAGCTCGGCGATGTGCCGATTGTGTCCTGCCTCAGCATCGGGCCTGACAGCCACGCGGTCGCCCGCGTGTCGTCGTCATTGAAGAAGCGTATCGGGCGCTATGCTTATGTCGTGGCGGTGATGCAGCAGATGCGCGAGTGGCCGCGCCAGACCATGCTGGTGAAGGGCAGGGCAGTTTCGGGCGAGGACTTCGCCTTCGATGCCGAGGCGGTGATCGTCTCGCGCGGGGCGCTCTATGCCGGGCCGTTCCAGCTCAGCCCGCGCGCCGCGCTGGCGCAGGAGCATTGCGAACTCATCACCATCCGCCGCCCCAGCCGGTTCGGCACGCTGCTGTTCAGCCTCGCCGCGCTGACGCGGCTGCCGCTGGAACGCTTCGGCCTTTCCGAAACGCGCTCCGTCTGCCGCGTGGAGTTCGACCGCTGCGTGACCCCGGTGCAGGTCGATGGCGACCATATGCCCGATTGCGCCTATGCGATCGCGCCGAGCGGTCTGACGCTGACCTACGTGATCTGAGCCGCGCTTACTTTTTCGGCTTTCCGGTCCCGCGCAACCGCCCGCGATGGGCGTTGAGGTCGAACACTTCGCCCGGGCCGCTATCGTCGCCCTGCAGCAGGCCGAGCCGACGCGCGACTTCCTGATAGGCTTCGCTTTCACCGCCAAGATCGCGGCGGAAGCGATCCTTGTCGAGCTTCTCGTTGGTGTTGATATCCCACAGGCGGCAGCCATCGGGGCTGATCTCGTCGGCCAGGATGATGCGGCTGAAATCGCCATCCCACAGCCGCCCGAACTCCAGCTTGAAATCCACCAGGCGGATGTCGATCGCCGCGAACATCCCGCACAGGAAATCGTTGATGCGGATCGCCATGCTGGAAATGTCCTGCATTTCCTCCGGGCTCGCCCAGTTGAAGCAGGCGATGTGTTCTTCCGCGATCAGCGGATCGCCCAGCGCATCGTCCTTGTAATAATATTCGATCAGCGTGTGCGGCAGCGGTTCGCCTTCTTCCAGGCCCAGCCGCTTGCAGATCGAACCGGCGGCGACATTGCGCACCACCACTTCGATGGGCACGATCTCGACCTGCCGCACCAGCTGCTCGCGCATGTTGAGGCGGCGGATGAAGTGAGTCGGCACGCCGATATGCGACAGGCGGGTGAAGACATATTCGCTGATGCGGTTGTTGATCACGCCCTTGCCGTTGATCGTGCCTTTTTTCTCGGCATTGAAGGCCGTCGCATCGTCCTTGAAATACTGGATGATCGTGCCCGGTTCGGGGCCTTCATACAGGATCTTGGCCTTGCCTTCGTAGATCTGGCGACGACGCGACATGGGGTGGTTCCCTTTTCGGTAAAAACAGCCGCGCCCCGTGCAGCGAAATCGCGATGCGACCGCGTGCCGGGGCGACGAGGGGGCCTTACAGACAAAGGCGGGGCTGCGCAATCACAGCGGCATTCACCGGCGAGAGCGGGGTTCCGCTTCGCCAGGAAGAATGGTGCCTCGGGGAGGAATCGAACCACCGACACTACGATTTTCAGTCGTATGCTCTACCAACTGAGCTACCGAGGCATGCACTCTTGCGGCGGTCCCTTGCGGGCCGGCGAGGCTGCGAAGGGCCGCCCTATGGCGAAGCGAATCGCGCTTGGCAAGGGGGCAATTCAGTCCTTTTCGCCGCCGGTCACTTCCTGGGCGATTTCTTCGGGCATGGCAGGGCGGCCCGGCACGGCGTAACCATCGCTCAGCCACTGGTTGAGGTCGCGGTCGCGGCATCGTTGCGAACAGAAGGGCGCATGGGCGTCGCTGCGCGGTTTCTTGCAGATCGGGCAGGGTTTGCGGGCGGTGTTCATGTCGGCACGATCTGGGCGGTGGCGGCCTCGATCGCAAGACCCGGATCGGTTTCGACGCGCAAAGGGCGGCCTGTGCGGCGTTCCAGCTCGGCCAGCCAGCTCTCTTTCAGCTTTGCCTTCAAGGCGGGATGGACGGTCAGCAGCGTCGTGCCCGCACCATCGACCATTTCCGCCCGGCGCAGCGCGATGCGCGCCGCGGCGCCCGTGCGCGAGATAGTCATGCGGTGCAGCAGCGATGGCCCCTCCAGCCGTGCGACGATCTGCACGAATCCGAACCCGTTCATCGCCGTTCGTTCATGCGGCCAGCCATCGAGTGCGCTATCGAGCGCGGCGTCGACCGCCTTGCGGTCTGCCTTGGCCTGAAGCGTGGGGAAATCGACGCCGATGGAACCGCCCAGATCGAACAGGCGCAGCCAGCGCGCGATATGCGGCACGGCGGCCAGCGCCAGTTCGCGCGGCGGCAACTCGCCATCGATATCGATCAGCGTCATTGCCGGGGTGGCGCTGAACAGCAGCGATCCGCCCGCAAAAGCGACCTCGCCTGACGATGCCGCATGCCAGACATCTTCCCACGCGCCCGGGGGCAGGCGGCGCACCTCCTTCATGGGATGCCTATCATCTTGCGAAGCGGCGCCGTCTGCGGGCTTGCCCTGCGCGCGTTTGAAACGGCCACGTTCGGCAATCGGCGCGCGGGTCACGAGGATATCGATCCCAGCCCCCTCGCTGGCATTTTGCGGCAGTCGGTCGACGAGGATTTCGGTGCCGTTCGCCGTGGTCGCAACACCGCGCGACGAACCGGCGCGTTTGGTGGTCAGCGTGGCGGCGACAACCTGCCCGGCGGCGATTTCGCCCGGCCAGCGCAATTTGGCGGCAAGGACATCTTCGCCCTCGACCAACAGGGCCCGATCTTCACCGATGCCCCTTTCGACCAGCCACTCAGCCAAGGGCGAATCCGGCGGATTTCAGCAAGGTGCGCGTCTCATAGAGCGGCAGGCCCACGACACCAGAATGGCTGCCGTCGATGCGTCGGATCAGCCCTTCGGCGCTGCCCTGGATGGCATAGCCCCCTGCCTTGCCGTCCCATTCGCCGCTGGCGAGGTAGGCGGAAATCTCTTCTTCGGAGAGGCGTTTGAAGATCACGACGGTTTCGCTGATCCGCTCTTTCACCGAACCATCGGGCATGCGCAGCGCGATGGCGGAAAGCACGCGATGCCGCCGCCCCGACAAGAGCCGTAGGCAGTCACTTGCGGTCGCCTCGTCCTCGGCCTTGGGCAGGATGCGGCGACCGGCAGCGACAACGGTGTCGCCTGCCAGCACGCAGCCTTCGGCAGTCACGGCCAGCGCCTTTTCGCGGGCCATGCGCCGGGCATAATCGCGCGGCAGCTCGTCCCGGTTCGGGGTTTCGTCGATATCGGCGGCGATTACAGCATCGGGCGCCATCCCCAGTCGCGCGAGCAATTCGCGACGACGCGGGCTGGCGGATGCGAGGATGAGCGAGGGCGAACCCACCGGTAGCGCCGCTTATTGCGGGCCGGGGCCGCCCCGTCCGGGCATGAAGCGATAGGTGATGCGCGCCTTGGTCAGATCGTAAGGCGTCAGTTCGCACAGAACCTCGTCCCCGGTCAGCACGCGAATGCGGTTCTTGCGCATCTTGCCCGCGGTGTGGCCGAGCACTTCATGGCCATTCTCGAGTTCCACGCGGAACATCGCATTGGGCAGCAGTTCGACCACGCGCCCACGCATTTCGAGAAGTTCTTCTTTTGCCATTCAGTTCGTTATCCGTGCATATGCTTGAAGTTCAGGCCGCGCCCCATAGCGCCCCCTTGCGAAAAAGGGAAGTGCGGGCGCGCGCAGGCGATTATTCGACGAATGGCACGTGGGGACGGCTGAGCGACAAACCGTTACACCATAGGCGGTTGCCTCGAGGCTGCCAGTCTTCCAACTGCAATGCGGATACGGCCACCCCCTCCCCCCCTCAGGCCGAGATCGAAGGACATCTTTCGTGCGCTATTCAACCGGTGTTTCCGCCCTCGCGCTGTGTCTGGCGACACCTGCCTTCGCGCAGGATCAATCCCCCGCGCCTGCGCCCGTCGCGGGCGAGCCGGAAACCGATGCGTCGCAGGACGATCCCGACGGTACGATCATCGTACGCGCGCCGCGCCTGCGCGGCCAGCTCGACGTCGATCAGCCGCCGGTGCTGGAACTGAGCTCGGAAGACATCGCCGCGATGGGCGCAGGCTCCATCGAAGATGTCCTGCAGCAGATCGCGCCGGCCACCAGCAGCCCGGGCGGGCGGGGCAGCGGGCGGCCGGTCTTCCTGGTGAACGGCGTGCGGATCGGGTCGTTTCGCGAACTTCGTTCCTATCCCCCCGAAGCCATCGAGAAGGTGGAAGTATTCCCTGCCGAGGTGGCCCAGCGCTTCGGCTATTCCGCCGACCAGCGCGTGGTCAACCTGATCCTGCGGGAGAATTATTCCAGCCGCGAGGTCGAGCTCGAATACGAACAGCCCGACCGTGGCGGCTATTCCCGCAACGAGCAGGAGTTTACCTTCCTCAAGATTGCCGGGCGCGGGCGCTTCAACGTCAATCTGAAGGCCGAGGACACCTCGCTGCTGACCGAAAGCGAACGCGGCCTGACGCTGGATAATGGCGGCCAGGTGGCGGTGGCGGGCGACCCGGACCCGCTCGATTATCGCAGCCTGGTGGCCGACAGCCGCAGCTTTCAGGGCGAGGTCAATTACTCCAAGGCGCTTGGCGACAGCGGCGTCTCGATGAGCGCGAACCTGACAGGCTCGCTCAGCGAGCGGCGCAGCCTGTCGGGCCTCGACACGGTGGTGCTGACCGATGGGGCCGGCAACACTGCGTTCCGCACGTTCAACGCGGGCGATCCGCTGGAAAACAACACGCGGACAACGACGCTGCAAACCTCCGGCAGCCTGTCTGCGTCCCTCGGCATCTTCCAACTGGTGGCAACCGCCGATGCCGGAATGACCGATACGCGCGTGCTGATCGACAAGCGCGCCGATACGAGCGGGATCGTTGCCGATGCGGCGGCGGGGCGGCTTGGGCTGACCGATCCGACACCCGCGCTGCCCGATGCGGGCCGCGACCGCGCCGATACACGGCGCTGGTCCGCAAGCTCGCTGGTGACGCTCAGCGGTGCGCCGCTCGAACTGCCTGCGGGCGAGGTGAACACGACCTTCGATCTCGGCTATGACTGGAACCGGGTGGAGAGCGAAGACACGCGCACCACCGTGCCGAACGTCCAGACGCGCGGCGACCTTTCGGGCGGCGTCAATGTGCGCATTCCGGTGGCCAGCCAACGGACCGGTGCATGGGAAGCGATTGGCGATCTGTCGCTGAACGCGCAGGCCGGGGTCAACCACCGTTCCGATTTCGGCACGCTGCATGACTGGTCGCTGGGCGTCACCTGGTCGCCGCTGGAGCGTGTGACGCTGACGGCAACCCGCATCTGGCGCGAAGCCGCGCCGGGTCTTGGCACATTGGGCGATCCACGCGTGGAAACGCTGAACGTGCCGATCTTCGATTTCGCTAGCGGCGATACCGTTCTTGCAACGGTGATCACCGGCGGAAACCCGTCGCTGGTCGCAGAAACGCAGGCGGACTGGAAATTCTCGCTCGATTACGAGCTGCCGTTTCTGGAGCGTGGACGCTTCCGTATCGACTATTCGGTCAACCGATCCGACGATGTCACCCTGGCCGCGCCCGCCTTCACCAGCGCTTTCGAACAGGCATTTCCCGACCGGGTGACGCGCGATCCGTCGGGCACATTGCTGTCCATCGACCGGCGTCCCGTCACGCTGTTCCAGACACGCAGCCGCCAGCTGAGTTTCGGCCTGTTCGCCAACGGTTCCATCGGTGCGCGGCCCGAACCCTCGCGGCGGGGCGGGGATCGCGGCGGTCCGCCATCGGGCGAGCAATCGAATGGAGCAGGGCAGGCCGGTCAGGGCAGGCCGGGCGGCGGTGCGGGACGTGGCGGGTTCGACCCGGCCCGCATGGCCGAAATGCGCGAAAAGCTGTGTTCGACGCCTGAAGGCGAAATTCCCGATCTCACCGGCGTTCCCGAACCGATCCTCGCGCGGCTGCGCGGCGAGGATGGCAAGATCGACCCGGAAAAGCTCGCCCAGGCGCGCAAGCGTTTCTGCGGTGAGGAGGCGGAGGAACGTTCCGAACGTTTCGCCGCGCTGCGCACCGCCATCTGCGCCGATCCGCCCAAGCTCGATGGCTTGCCCGAGGCAATGCTCGCACGGCTGCGCAACGGAGATGGCGAAGTGGACCCCGAACGGTTGAAGCAGATGCGCGAGCGCATGTGCAGCGCCGATGGCGAAGCCCCCAAGGACGCGGAGCAGCGCCAGGGCGGCCAGGTGCGCGGCGGGGGCCGTCGTGGCGGCGGGCCGGGCTCGATGTTCGGTCGCGGCGATGATCCGCGCCCGCGCTATTTCCTGTCGCTCAACCACAATGTGGTGCTGGAAAACGAGGTGCAGCTTGCGCCGGGAAGCCTGCCGATCGACCAGCTGGCGGGCAACGCCATCAGCGGCGGGGCGATTGCGGAACATACGACCCAGCTGAGGGCAGGGCTGTTCTTCCAGGGATACGGCCTGCGTCTGTCGGGCAATTACACTGGCGATGCGGTGCTGCGTGGCAACGGGTTGCCGACATCGAGCGACCTGTTCTTCGGCGATTTCGCGACCTTCGATCTGCGCCTGTTTGCCGATCTGGGGCAGATAACCAATGCGGAAAGCGGGCTGTTCAAGGATTTCCGTGTCTCGGTCCGGGTGGACAATGTGTTCGACGCGCGCCGCCGCGTTACCGATGCCAATGGCGATGTGCCCGATGCCTACGCCCCGTTCCGGGCCGATCCGACTGGCCGCTATATCGGGATTGACCTGCGCAAGCTGTTTTAGCCGGCGCAGGATGCAGGGCGTGGCGATCCCGCAATCCGCGCGGGATCGTTTCCTACACGCCTGCGCCGGGCTAGTGTCGTTTCTGTCAGTTGCGCCGCGTTTTCATGGATGTTTTTTGCTGGCCGGGACCGTGTTCCATGTGTTCCACCCTGTAGGAATTCACCCACCCGGTGCTTGCGAAAGGAAAAGGCAGCGTGACCGATTTTACCCAGATCAGGCTCGACATCGAAGATGGCATCGCCACGGTGACGCTGCATCGCCCCGACAAGATGAACGCCTTCACCCGCACGATGATGCAGGAAATCATCGATGCGACGGACATCACCGACGCCGATGACAGTGTGCGTGCGGTAATTTTCACTGGGCATGGCGACCGGGCGTTCTGCGCCGGGGCCGATCTTACCCCCGACAATGGCGGACACGTCTTTTCCGACCCCACTGCAGTGGAGGATCTTTCAGACGAGCGTGTGCGCGATGGCGGCGGGCGGGCGACCTTACGGCTGTTCAACTCGAAAAAACCGCTGATATCGGCCTGCAACGGTGTGGCGGTTGGTATCGGCGCGACGATGCAGCTGCCGATGGATATCCGCCTGTGTGCGGAACATGCCCGCTTCGGTTTCGTCTTTGCGCGGCGCGGGATTACGCCGGAAGCCGCCTCGAGCTGGTTCCTGCCGCGCCTGGTCGGCATGCAGACCGCGCTCGAATGGTGCATGACGGGGCGCATCTTCGACGCGAAGGAAGCGCTGGCCGCCGGGCTGGTGCGCTCGGTCCATCCGGCAGGGGATCTGATGGGCGAAGCGCGCGCGCTGGCCCGTGAAATCGCCCGCAACACCTCGGCGGTGTCGGTGGCGATGACCCGGGCGATGCTGTGGCGGTTATCGGCAGCCGATCACCCGATGATGGCGCACCGGGTCGACAGCCGGGCGATATATTCGCTCGCCCATTCCGGCGATGCCCAGGAAGGTATTGCGAGTTTCCTTGAAAAGCGCAGCCCCGAATACCCGGATACGGTCAGCCGCGACATGCCCGAATTCTATCCATGGTGGACCGAACCGGCATATGAGTAGCCGCTTGTGCAACACGCAATTTAGCGCCAGATAATCCCGACAATGAACGCCCCGATAAAACCATCCAAGCGCCTCTCCGAGTTTCTGCCCTATCAGCTTTCGATCGCCTCGAATGCCGTATCGACCCGGATTGCGGAGCAATATCGGCGCCGCTTTGCACTCAAGACCACCGAATGGCGGATCATGGCGGTGCTGGGCGATGCCGGCGCGCTGACACAGCGCGAGCTCAGTCAGGCGACGCTGATGGACAAGGTCCCGGTGAACCGGGCGTGCAAGGTGCTGGAAGATCGCGGTCTTGCCGAACGCCGCCCGAACGAGAAGGATGGGCGCTCGCACCTGCTGGAACTGACGGCAGAAGGCCGCGCGGTCCATGCCGGTATCATGCCATTGGCGGAAAAGATCGAGCGTGAACTGTTCGCCTGCCTGACCGAGGAACAGCAAGATGCGCTGCGCGGCATGCTGGTGTCCCTGCGCGAGGCGGCGGGCCATTTCGATGCGGCCAGCCTGGCCGACTGACCGTTTCGCAGCGCCTGCCGCGTCCCGCTGCGATCCTGTGCGACAGGCGGGCTCTTACACCCCGCCCGCGAACACATCCGCGATGGAACACGCCGCCGGGCCGAGGATGACCACGAACAGCACCGGAAGAATGAACAGGATCAGCGGCACGGTCATGATGGCGGGCAGGCGTGCCGCCTTTTCTTCGGCGCGCATCATGCGCTCGTTGCGGAATTCTGCCGACAGCACGCGCAGCGCGCTGGCCAGCGGCGTGCCGTAACGTTCGGTCTGGACCATGGTGGTCACCACGCCCTTCACCGCCTCCAGATTGACGCGATAGGCAAGGTTGTCGAACGCCTTCTTGCGTTCGTTGAGGAAGGACAGCTCGATCGCGGTCAGGGCAAATTCGTCGCCCAGTTCGGGATAGGCGCGGCCCAGTTCCTTGGCCACGCGATTGAACGCCGCATCGACCGTCAGGCCGGCTTCCGCGCAGATCACCAGCAGGTCGAGCGCGTCGGGCAAGCCCTTGCGGATCGCATCGGTGCGCTTTGATGTCTTGTTCTTGAGGAACAGTTCGGGGCCCTTGTAGCCTCCGAAAACCAGCGCACTCATCGCCAGGACGCGCTTCATTTCCCAGTCGGGATACATCTCGACGACATAAAGCGCGACGAACCCGATCAGCCCCAGCGCCACGGGCAGAACCAGCCGCAGGCCGATGACCAGCGGGGCGAGTTCCTTGTTGTTGCGATAGCCGGCCCAGGCCAGCTTCTGCTGGATGTCCTCGATCTGGCTCTGCTGCAGCACTTTCATGCTGTTGAGCGTGTCCTTGACCTTCTCGGTCTTCTCGTTCTTGCGGACCAGGCTCTGGCGTTTCTTCGCCGTTGCCATGACGATGCCTGCTTTCAGCTCGTCCCGGCGGCTGTTCAGCGCCTTGACGCGCTTAGCCATCGGATCCTTGATCGTGACGGCGGAATAGATCGCCACGAACACCGCCATCGCGGCGATCCCGGCAAGGATCGAACCGACGACGACGACGTCGAAACCAAGGAGAGTGGGGCCTGACGGTTGGTCCAGCATGGCGTAGTCGCTCTTTCCTCGCTTAGATTTCGAAGCTGACCATCTTGGCCATGATGAATACGCCGATCCCCATCCAGGTCAGGCCGCCAAGGCCCGTCACGATCAGCCGGTCGTCGGTAAAGAAACCGCCAAGATATTCGGGATTGATCCACCAGATCAGGGAGAAGACGATGAACGGCAGGGAACCCACGATGTAGGCGGAGGCTTTGGATTCAGAGCTCATCGCCTTGATCTTCAGCTTCATCTGGCTGCGCTTGCGCAGCACATCGGCCAGGTTGGACAGGGTCTCGGCCAGGTTGCCGCCCGTTTCGCGCTGGATGGCCAGCGTGATGCAGAAAAAGTTGAATTCGGCAATGCCGAGCCGGTCGGCCGTCTGCTGCAGCGAATCCTCCATCGTGCGGCCGATCTTGATCCGCTCGACAATGCCCTTGAACTCCTCGCCCACGGGACCCGGGATTTCCTGCGCCACCACGGCCAGCGTTTCGGTCACCGGCAAGCCCGAGCGCAGGCCGCGCACCAGCAGTTCAATTGCATCGGGGAAGCGCGCGGTGAAGTTGTTCGTGCGTCTGCCGATGAAGAAATTCACCACCAAATGCGGAATTCCCAAGCCAATGAGGAGGCCGATGCCCAGCGAAAGAGGCAGCGCGCCGGAACGCAGGAACACGATCACCGTGACCACCAGCGTCAGGCCGATCGAGGCATAGGCATATTGCGACAGGGTCCATTTCTTGCCGGTCCGGTCGAGCCGGTTGGCAAGCGCATCGATCCGCGAGGTCGAACCTGCGGCGCGATGAAGCTTGGGACGCCGTGCGGCAATCGCTTTCTTCAGTTGCGATTCGACCTTGGTGTCGGTGCTCTCGGAATGGCGATAGCGCACCTGTTCGAGACGGCGCTGGCCAGCTTTCTGCACCGACGGTCCGGCGAAAGCGGCGATCAGCAATCCGGCGAACAGGATTACCCCCGTGCCGAGGATCATGAGCTGGATCATGTCCATGGTTGTTGTCCGCTTCCTTTCCGTCTTCCAGTGGGCCTGCGGGGCAGGCGCACGCGATCATGTGCCGATCATTCGGCAGGCTGTTTGGCCGAAGCTGCCTTTTCCTTCTTCGCCAGCAGCGATTTGAGGTCGAACCCGCCGAGCAAGGATTTCTTGCCGGCTGCTTCCTGGCCTTCTTCGCCGTCTTCTTCCGACGTGCCGAGAATGCGGTCCGCCAGGTTCTTGATCTGGCTGACGCCTTTGCCCACGCCGCTCGATTCCACGAAGGGTTGCCCCAGCTTGGCGGCTGTGGCTGCCGCCTTCTGGTCGAAGGGGATCGTGTAATCGATCTTGCGTTCGATGGATGCTTCGAAGTCCGCCTTGCTGATTTCCAGATTGCCGCTCTGCACCTTGTTGGCGACGATGATCGGCACGGCGTGCGAAGCATTCGTCTCCAGCCAGGACAACAGGCGGATCGTGTCGCGGGCCGAGGCCAGCGTCATCTCTGTCATCAGCACCACGACATTCACTGAAGTCAGCAGATGCGGGAAGTTGATCAGCATGTTGCGCGGCATGTCGATCACGGTCATCTCGAAGGCGTGGCTGAATTCTTCCTCCAGCTGCATGAACGCTGCGCCATCGGTCATCAAAGGCGCGTTGATCGGCGCTTCTGCCGAAAGGATGGCAAGGTTATCGTGCGCACGGATCATCGCGCGTTCGATGAAGAGGCCATCGATGCGGCTGGGGTTGTCGATTGCATCGGTCAGCCCGCGGCCCGGTTCAAGGTCGAGCGCGAGCGCACCCGTCCCGAAATGCACATCGAGATCGAGCAGGGCAGTGGGCGAATTGTGCTTGGTCGCGAACAGCCAGCTGAGCGAGGTCGCAAGCGTCGATGCGCCAACGCCGCCGCGTGTACCGACGATGGCGGTCGAGATGTGATGCTTGATCGCATCGCCTTCGCCCGGCTTGGGGGCGGAAAAGACGGCCTGAGCCTGCGCCAGCGCATCGCGCAATGTGCCAGCCGACAGGGGTTTGAGAAGGTAGTCGTGCAGCCCGCTTGCGAGCAGGTCGCGGTAAAGGCGTACGTCGTTTACCTGGCCGATGGCGATTACCACCGTTCCCGGTTCGCACACTTCGGCCAGCGCGTTGATGTCGTTCAGCGGATCGCCGCTCTCCGACAAATCGACGAGCAGGATGTTGGGGCTTGCACTGACGGACAGGGACTGGATCGCGTTACGCAGCCCACCCTTGGCGCATTTTTCCGGCGCCCAGCCCAGCTCGATCACCACCGGACGCAATACGTCGAGCGTGCTTTCGTCGCAGATGAAGGCCGCGAAAGGATCGCGATTGCCAGGCATTCCGGCTTTCCATGGAGCGTTCATCGGATCAATTGCCTCCGCCTTGGGTGTTGTTCTGGGTCAGCCCCTGCGCACCAGTCGGCTGCTGATCGCGATATGTGCGGATCGCCTTGGTGGACGTGGTCACGGTCGTCTCGCCAGTGCCTTCCTGACCCTGGAGGAGGTCTTCGGGATTGGCGACCATGGCGGCCATGTTACTGTTGACGGCACAGCCATAACCAGGATGCGTGCCATTGGTGTAATTCATCTCGCTCTTGGTCGACCAGTCGGGGCAACCCGGAACCGATGCTGTGGAACGGGTCAGGACCAGCCGCGCCTGACCGGGCATGATTTGTCCAACGGTGACTGGCGTGCCGTCGGTGAGAAGGACGCCATGACGGTTGGCGAGTGCCTGGACCGCATCGCGCGTCGCACCCGAATTGACCGGATCGTCGAGGAAGACGCGGTCGCCATATCGCAGGTCCATGGCCTCGAACCAGCCTTCGATGCGTTGCTGTTCGGAAATCGGCAGGCCATCTGCCGCAGTGTTCACATCCAGTGCGAAGCTGGTGCGTTCGACCACCGGCTGCTTGGTGGAATAGAGCGAGCGGTTCTCCGGCATACCGCCGCATGCCGCAAGGCCGAGTGCAAGCGAGACGGCAAGCGCACTTGCCAGCGGGCGTTTCAGGTTCGCGTTCATCTTACTCGTCCCTCTCACTTGAAGCTGAAGCCGGGTTTCGCGGCGCTGGCGGATTTTTCCTTGCGGCGCGGTTCGGGCGCGTTTGGCTGGGCGAGGGCGGGTGCAGCCGGTTCGCCCTGGCTGACCTGCGGGCTCACCGTTTCGCCGGCATCCTTGGCGGTGGGGCCGGGACGCTGGGCGCCGGAAACGCCGTCATTCTCGAAATAGCCGAAGGTGCGCTGCAGCTCGTTGGGCGAGCGGAAGCCGTCGGTCGGCAGGCGGATGTCGCTCGCATTGACCGGCTTCACCAGATACGGGGTGACCACGATCACCAGCTCGGTTTCGCCGCGCCGGAACTCGGTCGAACGGAACAGATTGCCAAGGATCGGGATGTCGCCAAGGCCAGGCGCCTTGTCGATCGCGTTCTGCGAATTGGTGCTCATCAGGCCGGCAATCATGAAGCTCTGGCCGGAACCGAGTTCGATGGTCGTTTCCGCGCGGCGGATGGTCAGTGCCGGGATCTGGAACCCGTTGAGCGTCACCGAGCCCTGGCTGGAAAGTTCGGAAACTTCCGGGCGCACTCGCATGCTGATCCGGCCATTGGAAAGGACGGTGGGTGAATAAGCCAGGCTGACGCCGAAATTCTTGTATTCGACCGTGGTCGTTCCCAGACCCTGGCTGATCGGGATCGGGAATTCGCCACCGGCGAGGAAATTGGCCGTTTCGCCCGACAGCGCGGTCAGGTTGGGCTGGGCCAGCGTGGTGACGAGCCCGCTGCGTTCGGCAAGGTCGAGCGCACCGAGGATGTCGAGGCCGAGCAGGTTGCCGATCCCCGAGATCGTCGATCCGGTTCCCGTCGCCTGCACACCGGGGCCGGGAACTTCGACGACTTCGCCGGTTACCGGGTTGATGAACCGGCTGATCGGATTCTCGATGCCATTGCCGACGCCAAGGGGGCCGCCAACGCTGTAGGCACTGCCATCGGCCGTGAGCGTGCGCCCGTTGCCGACACCGAAGCGGAAGCCGCCCGTGCCATCGATGGTGGTCAGGTTGGCGCCGAGTGCGCGCACAAGGTTGCGGCTGACTTCGGCGAATTTGACCTGCAGATTCACCTGGAGCGGCGTCGCCATGCGCAGGCGGCTGATGACATTGGTGTCGTCACCGACGAAGGCTTCCACCAGTTCCTGTGCTTCCGCTGCGTCTTCGGGCGCAGCGACAGTGCCGGTCAGCAGCACGGTGTTCGTGCCCATGGTGGCAACCGAAATTCTGGCTTCGGGCATGGCGAGGGCCAGCATCTGGTCGATGCTGTCGATGTTGGAGCCGACCCGGATATTGGCCGACCAGATGATGTCGCCGCGCGCATTGCTTGCATAGACGGTGGTTTCGCCGCCGGCCTTGCCGAAAACATAGAGCTGGCGCTGCGATTTTACCTGGACATCGGCGACCTCGTCATTGGCGATGAACACATCGGCCATGGCCCCGGGCACGTTGACCAGTTCGCCACGACCGATCGACAGGACGATGTCCTGCGAGGGGCGCACGACATTCTGCGCCGTGACAGTAGTCGTCGGCACGGCTGCCAGCGGCGCGAGCGCCAAGCTGGCCAGCAGCACTTTTCCATTGAGACGACGTTTCATTGATTTGACCCCCTGATGGTTGGGTTTGTCTTGTTTATCGCAGTGTGGCCTTGGACCCGCTGACCGATTCCTCGGTCGTTTCCTTGCCGCGGGTAACCCGCACGGTCGGGCCCTTGGGCGCTGCTGGGCGCCCATCGATGCTGGGTGCACCGCCCGTATTCGCCCCGGCATTCCCGCCTGTATCGGTGGCGCGCTGGGGCGGGATGGTGCGGCGCTGGAAGCGCGAGACGTCGCCGCCGGTCACGAAGCTGCTCTTGCCGTCGTCGGGACGGGCCATGGCTTCGCGCAGCAGTTTTTCTTCCTGTTCGGGTGTCGCGTCGTCGGGGACAACGATGTCCCCAGCCGCGATGGCGCGTTCCAGTTCGGTACGGCTGTCGGCAAGCGATCGCAGCGACAGGCTGAGATCGCCGATGGTCTGCGCGACCGCGATCTTTTCTGCGATGCGGGGCGTTGCCTCCATCGTTACGGTGCGGAATTCCTTGACCACGGTCTTGCCTTCCACCGTTTCCTGCGCGGTCGACTGATCGGTGGCGAGGACGCGAAGGTTACGGATTATGGTTTCGCTGGTCTTCAGCGGCTGGCCTTCGACTCCAGAAATCGACTGGGTCAGGACCATGTCCACCCGGTCGCCCGGGAAGACGAAGCCGCCAACGCCGGTGCGGGCATCGACCGGCACGGTGATAGCGCGCATGCCCGGGCCCAGTGCTGCTGCCAGGAAGCCGCGGTCGCCGGGGCTGACCAGGGTTCCCTGCGTCACCGGCTCGCCCGCGGTCACGGAATGGCGAACGACTGTGCCGAGCAGTTTGCTGATGTCGGATTCGCCGTCGATGAAATAGGCGTCCTTGACCATTTCTTCCGGCCACAGCTGGTAACCGATGGCATCGGCAGTGATGATCGTGCCGGTCGGCAAGGCGCGCTGGGCGACAAGCACGCGGGGGCCGGTTTCGACCATTGCGGGGGCTGCCTCGGCCGAAGGGGCCGTGCCGCCAGCCAGCATGCTGCGCGCGAACAGCGCGGTACCGACCGCAACGATCAGTGCGCCGACGAGCAGAATCAGTTTCTTCCTATCCATGGCTGTAAAAGCCCCCTTTGACGGCCCGCGATTCCTGGGTGCGGACAACTGTGGTTGCCCGGAGTAAGGCCAGATTGGTTAAAATCGGGTTGTCACGGATGCGCGTAGGATCAGGCATGGAGCGCTCCTGCCCAGGCCGCACCCTCGGTTCCGATCACCCACAGCGCGGCAAATGCGATTGCGACGCCATACGGAATGGCCAGCCGTTCTGTGCGGCGGCGGGTGACATGCCATGCGCCCATCACGATGGTCAGGACGCCGCCCGCCAGCGCCATCACGACCAGCAGCTTGAGAAAGGCTTCGGGCGGTATCCACAGCGCAAGCGCGGTTAGCAGCTTCACATCGCCGCCGCCCATCCAGCCCAGCGCGAACAGCCCGGCCAGCACCACGAAGGCAGCAACCGCCACCCCCAATTGCATGGCAACACCGGGCCACAGGTCGAGGCCGGTCGCCCACCAGAACAGCGGGGCGGGCACGGCAATGGCGATGTTCAGCCAGTTGTGGATCGTGCGGCTGCGGATATCGGTGAAGGCGGCGATCAGCAGTGCGATTGCCAATGCACCGAGCAAACCGTAGGAAATGAACGTCTGAAGCATGATGCCCCCGGGTTTCTCTCAGGGCACGTGCTAAAGATCAGTGCTTACCAAACAGTAACCAAACCCCGGAGGGTGAGATTAACGACGTTGGCCGCCAGATCAGCCCGGGCAAACCGATCGACCGCAGGGCCATCCCTCCCGCCGCGCGCGAAAGCCGCTGGCACGCAGGCGACGGGCATGAATTGCGCCGGATCGACTGGCCCGGTGCAGATGGCGGCGGGCGCGGGTCGATCCTGTTTTTTCCCGGCCGCGGCGACAATTACGAAAAATATCTGGAAACGCTGGAAGAATGGCATCGGGCTGGCTTTCGCGTCACCGCTGCCGACTGGCGCGGGCAGGCAGGCAGCGGGCGGCTGGGAAAAGACGCGGTCACCGGGCATATCGGTGATTTCTCCGACTGGACGGGCGATCTTGCGGGTTTCTGGCGCAGCTGGAAGGCGGAGAGTCCCGGGCCGCATATCCTGGCCGGGCATTCAATGGGGGGCCACATCGTGCTGCGCGCGGCGGCAGAGCACAAGGTCGATCCCGATGCGCTGGTGCTGTCCGCACCCATGCTCGGCATGGCCGGGCCGCCTTTGCCCTTGCCCATGCTGCAAGGCGTGGCGAAGCTGATGACGTTGCTGGGCGGAGTGACCCGCCCGGCATGGAAGTGGAGCGAAAAGCCCGGCGAAATGCCGACCGAACGCGCAGGCCTGCTCACGCACGATGCGGATCGATATGAAGACGAATTGTGGTGGCGGCGCGAACGGCCCGAACTGGTGATGGGACCGGGAAGCTGGGGCTGGGTCGAACGGGCCTATGCCTCGACCCGCGCGCTGTTCGCGCCCGGCGTGCTGGAATCGCTCGACATACCCGTCCTGCTGGTCGCGGCGGAGAATGACAAGTTGGTCAAGCTGTCTGCCATCATCGAGGCCGCCGGGCGTTTGCCGCAGGCGGAATTGGTCCGGTTCGGCAAGGAATCCCACCATGAAATCCTGCGCGAGGTGGACGCGGTGCGAGATCGCGCCATGGCGCATATCGGCACGTTCCTCGACCGGATCGCACCCGCAAAAGCCCTATGACGACATACGACTTTGCAATTATCGGCGCAGGGATCGCCGGGGCCAGTCTTGCGGCCGAATTGGGTCCGCATGCGCGCGTGCTGTTGCTGGAGGCGGAAGATCGCCCCGGCTATCACGCAACGGGACGGTCTGCTGCGTTCTGGGAAGAATGTTATGGCGGGCCGGAGATCGTGCCGCTCACGCTGGAGTCCGGGCCTTACCTGCGCGACAACGGTTTTTTGGCGCAGCGCGGCGCGCTTTACATCGGGCGGAGCGAGGACGCGGCCCAGCTCGATGCCTTTATGGACCGCTTTGCCGCCGTGGGCGCAACGCTGGAACGGCTGTGCGGTGGGGCGTTGGCGGGCAGGGTTGAGGGCCTGAAACCGGAATGGAGCGAGGCCATCTGGGAGCCTGCCTGCGCCGATATCGATGTGGGCGGGCTTCACGCGCATGTCCTCAAACAGGCCAAGGCGGCCGAGGTCGACCTGCGCTGTCGCCAGCGTGTTACCGGCCTCTTGCGCGGCCAAGGTGCGTGGCGGATCGGCTGCGAAAGCGGCGAAGTGTTCCATGCTGCCAACATTGTCGATGCGGCGGGTGCATGGGCAGACGATCTCGCGATCATGGCCGGGGCGCGCCCGCGCGGCATCCAGCCGCTGCGCCGCACAGTCGTCCAGCTGCGCACCGATCCTCCGGCCCCTGTCGACATGCCGCTGGTGCTCGACATATCCGGTAGCTTCTATTTCAAGCCCGAGGCTGGGTCGCTCTGGCTCAGCCCGAACGATGAAACACCCAGTGCGCCGTGCGATGCCGCACCGGAAGAAATCGACATCGCGAAGGCAATAGACCGGTTTGGCAAAGTGGTGGACTGGAATGTCGAGCGGGTGGAACACCGCTGGGCGGGCCTGCGCAGCTTCTCGCGCGACAGGCTGCCGGTTTATGGCTGGGACAGCGATGTCGAGGGTTTCGCATGGTTTGCCGGGCAGGGTGGTTTCGGCATCCAGACCGCCCCGGCGGCGGCCCGGCTGGCGGCGCAATTGCTGCTCGATCGCCCGCGCGATGCGATGACTGAGGCGCTTGATGCCTCGCTTTACGCGCCCGGTCGGGCCAGCCTGGGAACCCCGGCCTAGCCAGCATGGCCCCGATACCGAGGTGGTCGATAACAGTTGATCGGGCGGCCGCGTGCCGCGAACCTATCGGCCGGTCGGATCAGGTCCGGCGGCCCGCCGCCATGGCTGCATCGCTGGCCAGCTGGTCGACCCGCTCGTTTTCGGCATGGCCGGAATGGCCCTTGACCCAGTGCCAGCGGATATCGTGGCGCTTGCTCGCCTCCAGCAGCGCGCGCCACAGATCCTCGTTGCGCACGGGTTTCTTGCCCGCCGTTTTCCAGCCGCGTTTGATCCAGCCATCGACCCATTTGGTGATCCCGTCGATCACATAGGTGCTGTCGGTGTAGAGATCGATCGAGCAGGGCCGCGTCAGCGCCTCCAGCCCGCGCAGAACTGCGGTCATTTCCATGCGGTTGTTGGTCGTTTCCGCCTCACCGCCAGACAATTCCTTCTCGTGCTCGCCCATGCGCAGCAAGGCGCCCCAGCCGCCGGGGCCGGGATTGCCCTTGCAGGCCCCGTCGGTGAACAATTCCACCTTTGTCATGCGAATGCGCCTGCCCCGCGCTCGGCATAAAAATCGAGCCGACGGGCGAAATCCATCGGGTCCTTGCGGGTCACCAGCGCGTCGGCGGGCGTTTCGATCCAGTCTTCGGCACGGCTGGCGATGAAGCGCATGCATGCGCCCTGCGCGAGCAATGGCAGGCATGCGCGCTCGCGCGGATCGAGTTCGCGCACGCTCTCATAGCCTTCGAGCAAGGTCTTGCCGACAGCGGGGTGGAATTGCGCACCGCGTCGATCGAAGCACCATGCGGCGTGGGTCACGGCGAGATCATAGGCCATGGCGTCGTCGCAGGCGAAATAGAAGTCGATCATGCCGCTGACCTCTTGGCCGAGCATCAGCACGTTGTCGGGGAACAGATCGGTGTGGCAGATCGCGCGCGGAAGGTCCCATGGCCAGCCTTCGCGCAGCTTTGCCGCCCTGTCTATCAGGGCGGGCAGTGCCGGGTCGATTGCGGCGAGATTTCCCCTATCACAGCTTTCCAGCGTTTGGTGCGACATTGCGATGTCCAGCCCATTGGCGCGGGTCTGGCTGAAGCTCGCGGAGGCGAGATGCATCCTGGCAAGCGCCGCGCCCACGGCGCGGGCCTGATCCGGCGTCGGGTGATCGACCGAAACGCCGGGCAGAAACTCGATCAGCGCAACCCGCTTTCCGTCCAGCGTGCGATAGGCCGCGCCATCGCGATCATGGATCGTGCGCGGAACCGGGCAGCCTGCATCGGCGAGGTGATCCAGCAGACCGAGGAAGAAGGGCAGTTCGTCCGTGTCGATCCGCCGTTCATACATGGTCAGGATGAACCGTGCTCCGCCTCCATCGCGGCCGCTCGTCTCGATCAGCCAGTTGCTGTTCGACACGCCTTCGGCAATGCCCTTGGCCGAAACCACCGCTCCGACGTCGTAGTGTGCGATCAGCGCGGCAAGTTCTTCCGCGCCGAGATGGGTGTAGACCGCCATGCGATGATCTCGCCTAGTCGGTAAGCTGGCGGGGGAGCTTGAACACCATCTTTTCTTCGGCCGCGGTGATCGTTTCCTCGGTAATCGTGCGCCACCGGGCGAGCTGGTCGACCACTTCGCGCACCAGCTTTTCCGGGGCGGATGCGCCTGCGGTCAGGCCGACTGTGCCGACCCCGTCGAGCCATGCAGGATCGATCTCGCTTGCGCGCTGGATCAGCCTGGCATCCGTGCCCAGACGTTCGGCAACCTCCACCAGGCGCAGCGAGTTGGATGAATTGGGCGCGCCGATCACCAGTACAAGATCGCAACCGGCAGCAATCTGCTTCACTGCAGCCTGGCGGTTGGAGGTGGCGTAGCAGATGTCTTCCGCCTTGGGCCCGACGATCTGCGGGAAGCGTTCCTCCAGCGCGGCGATCACATCCGCCGTATCATCGACCGACAGCGTGGTCTGGGTGAGATATGACAGCGCCTGATCGGCAGGAAATTCCAGCTTCGCGACGTCTTCGACCGATTCGACCAGCGTGATGCGCCCCGCATCGACCTGGCCCATCGTGCCGATGACCTCCGGGTGTCCGGCATGGCCGATAAACAGGATGTGGCGGTCCTTTTCCACCTGCCGTTCCGCCTGGCGGTGCACCTTGCTCACCAATGGGCAGGTCGCATCGACATAGAGCAGTTTGCGGCTGTCCGCCTCGGCTGGCACGGATTTGGGGACGCCATGCGCACTGAACACCACCGGTGCATCGTCGGGCACTTCGTCGAGCTCCTCGACGAAGATCGCGCCCTTGGCCTTCAACCCGTCCACGACATAGCGATTGTGCACGATTTCATGCCGGACATAGACCGGCGCACCGTATTTTTCGATCGCGCGCTCCACGATCTCGATCGCCCGATCGACTCCTGCACAAAAGCCGCGCGGTGCGGCGATCAGTAAGGTAAGACCAGGCAATTCGCCATCGGGCGTAGCCTGCCGGGATTCGAGCGGGGATTGCAAGGGGGCGTTCATAGTTCGCCCCCTAGCGCTTTGCCGACGCCCCCGCTAGGGGATGGACCGAATATGACGCGCACATCGCGCAGCACTGCACGTAAGGGAATTTCCGCATGATTAGTCGCAACCGCCTTTTCCTGTGCCTTGGAGCCGGCGCAGCGCTCGCCGGATGCGCAGGCGAAGGTGACCTGGTCATCGACCAAGGCGTCGGCATCACCGCGATCCGTTCTGTCTGCCCCGCCGTGGGCGTGCCCAATTACACCGGGGATATCACAACCTTCCGCAACGCCAATTCGCGCACTGCGGCCGATATGGATGTGACGGCGGCGATCACCAATGTTCGCTCCACCTGCAACGATACGGGCGACAAGGTCTACAGCGAAGCTTCCTTCGATGTCGTTGCGCGCCGCACCGATGTGCGCGGTGCGCGGCAGGTCACGCTGCCCTATTATTCCACTGTGCTGCGCGGCGGCAGTGCCGTCGTCACCAAGCGGGTGGGTTCGGTCACGCTGAACTTCGCCGACGGGCAGGAACGCGCCAGTGCCAGCGCCAAGGCGGGCGCATTCGTCAATCGCGCCGAGGCGACCCTGCCGGAAGATATCCGCCAACAGATCACGAAGAAGCGCAAGGCAGGCGA
The DNA here is from genome assembly GCA_048268145.1 of Qipengyuania sp. Classification (GTDB taxonomy): domain Bacteria; phylum Pseudomonadota; class Alphaproteobacteria; order Sphingomonadales; family Sphingomonadaceae; genus Qipengyuania. Next base: position 391,946 of record JBLWWC010000001.1, read on the forward strand.
TCCTGATGCGGCGCTCGACCCGCTGGCCGATCCTGCGGTTCGCGCAGCGGTGCAGCGCGCAACGTTTGAATTGCTGGTCGGCTTCCAACTGACCGAGCAGCAGCTGGCCTATAACGCCACGCGCTGATTTGCGGCGTCTCCTTCGCGCCAGCTTTCGCGGTGCGTCGCGGCGCGTGTTTCGAGTATGACATGAGCGATAACCAGACCCTTCACGCAGCTTTTGCGGCCCGTATCGATGCGGTGCTCGACGCCCTCGAGGCCGAAGGCAACCTGCCGCCCGAAACCCCGCGCGCCAGTGTCACGGTAGAGCCGCCGCGCGACCCGTCGCATGGCGATCTGTCGACCAATGCCGCGATGGTGCTGGCAAAGCCTGCCAAAAGCAATCCGCGCGCGCTGGCCGAAAAGATCGTCGGTCACCTCGAAGGCGATCCGTCCATCGTCGAGGTGTCGATTGCAGGGCCGGGCTTCATCAATCTGCGTCTGGCCGACGATGTCTGGCGGCGCGAATTGGCCACGATTGCCGATCTTGGCGACACCTATGGCCGGTCGGTCAAGGGCGCCGGCAAGACGGTCAATGTCGAATATGTCTCCGCCAATCCGACCGGGCCGATGCATATGGGCCATTGCCGCGGCGCGGTGGTGGGCGATGCGCTGGCGGCGCTGCTCGAATTTGCCGGGCACGATGTCGTTCGCGAATATTATGTCAACGATGCGGGCGGCCAGGTCGATGTGCTCGCCCGTTCGGCCCATCTGCGTTATCGCGAGGCACTGGGCGAAGACATCGGCACGATTCCCGAAGGGCTTTATCCGGGCGAATATCTGAAGCCTGTGGGCGAGGCGCTCGCGCGCGAATATGGCGACCGCTATGCAGAGGCTGGGGAAGCCGAATGGCTGCCCGAATTCCGCGCCGCTTCGGTCGCCGCGATGCTCGAACTTATCAAGGCCGATCTCGCGCTGCTGGGCATTCACCACGATCTGTTCTCGTCCGAAGCGGCATTGCAGGCAGCCGGTAAACCTGCCGACGCCGAGGCATGGCTGCGCGAGCGCAATCTGGTCTATGATGGCGTGCTCGAAGCGCCCAAGGGCAAGGCCCCGCCGGAAGACTGGGAGCCGGTCGAACTGCCGCTGTTCCGCTCCACGCAGTTCGGCGATGATCAGGATCGCCCGATCCGCAAATCCGATGGCAGCTGGACCTATTTCGGGGCCGATCTCGCCTATCACTTCCAGAAGGCCGAAAAAGCCGATGCGCTGATCGATATCTGGGGCGCGGACCATGCGGGCACGGTCAAGCGGATCAAGGCGGCCGTGGCCGCGCTGACGCAGGGGGCGGGCCGCGATGTCCCGTTCGATGTGAAGCTGGTCCAGATGGTCCAGCTGATGCGTAATGGCGAGCCGGTGAAGATGTCCAAGCGGTCGGGCAACTTCGTCACGCTGGCCGATGTCGTGAACGAAGTGGGCAAGGATGTGGTGCGTTTCACCATGCTGACCCGCAAGCCCGAAGCGCAGATGGAATTCGATTTCGCCAAGGTGGTGGAAGCGAGCAAGGACAATCCGGTCTTCTATGTCCAGTACGCCCATGCACGGATCAGCTCGACCATGCGCAAGGCGGCCGAAGGCGGTTTCGCCCCGTCTGCGGACACAATCGACCTGCTCGATGCGGATGAACTGGCGCTGGTGCGCGAAGCGGCGCAGTTTCCGCGCCTGGTGGAGGCCGCCGCCCAGGCGCGCGAGCCGCACCGCATCGCGTTCTACCTCAACGATCTGGCCTCTGCCTTCCATGCGTTCTGGAATACCGGTAACGATGATCCGCAGCGGCGCATTATCCAGTCCGATAATGGGTCACTGACGAACGCCCGCCTGTTCCTCGCAGCGCAAGTCGGGCAGGTTATTCGCAACGGTCTGGCCATTCTTGGCGTCGAGGCTGTCGAGGAGATGTAAGGGATGTCGGGGGCGCAAACCGAAACCGGTCACTGGGACGAGGGCGAACAGCCCGAAATGGACGAGGAGCTGGCTTTCGGCGATGCCGATGCCAACCTGCCCTGGCTCGAATCCGATGACGAGGAAGACGAGGTCGCCGGCTTCGACACGATGCGCCTCTTGGGCGTGGGGCTGATCATGCTGGTGGCGCTGGGCGTCATTGTCGGCGGTATCTGGTGGTTTACCAACAGCGATGTAGGTGGCGGGCCGGAGCCGGACGGATCGCTGATTGCAGCGCCCAAGGAACCATACAAGACAGCGCCTGACAATCCGGGCGGTAAGACCTTCCCCGGCACGGGCGACACCAGTTTTGCGGTCGGCGAAGGCCAGACCCGCGAAGGCCGCCTGGCAGAAAACACAGCTCAGGCGCAGCCTACTCCCGATGGCGATGCGGGCCAGCCGGATGACGGCGCATCTCAGCCTCAGCGGTCCGGCGATGCCTCCCTGCCGCGCGGTACGGCGGTGCAGGTCGGGGCCTTTCCCTCGCGCGAAGCCGCCGAGGCAGGCTGGCAGAGCCTCCAGCGGCAGACGGATGTTTTGTCCGGTGTCAGCCACCGCGTGATTGAGGCACGGGCGGATATCGGCACGGTCTATCGCCTTCAGGCCGTGGGCGGGGACAACGCTTCGGCCCGGCGTCTGTGCGCCGCGCTCCAGGCGGATGGTCTGGTCTGTCTGGTGAAGTGACAGGCGCAGGTTTTGGACGCCACCGATTTCCACATGCGCGGCCTTGTGCCGCCTTGCGGAAGGCGCGCTAAGCTGCGAATTTCCCGGCTATGACGCCCGCAATCTTCGGGATCTCCGGCCTCGAACTGACGGCTGACGAGCGCGCCTTTTTCAAGGATGCCGATCCGGCAGGCTACATCCTGTTCGCGCGCAATTGCGAAACGCGCGAACAGATGCGCCGCCTGACCGATGATTTGCGCAGCCTGCAAGGGCGGGACCGGCTGATCGTGTCGATCGATCAGGAAGGCGGGCGCGTTGCGCGCATGAAGCCGCCCGAATGGCCGAAATATCCTGCCGGAGAGGCATTTGCCCGGCTCTACGACATCGCCCCAGCCTCCGCGATAGAGGCGGTGCGTGTGAATGCGCAGGCCATGGCGCATGAACTTGCCGCCGTCGGCGTGAGCGTGGATTACCATGCGCCTTTCGATGTGCGACGCCCCGAAACCGACAATGTGATCGGCGACCGCGCGCTAGGCAGCGATCCGATGCAGGTTGCGGCGCTGGGCCGTGCGCTGCTCGACGGCATGGCACGCGGCGGTGTGGTCGGTTGCCTTAAGCATATGCCCGGTCATGGCCGCGCGACGGTGGACAGCCACAAGCAGCTGCCCCGGGTCGAGGCGAGCGCGCAGGAGCTGGAAACCGACATCGCGCCGTTCCGCGCCCTGTCGGGCCACACGCTGGGGATGAGCGCGCATATCGTCTTCACCGCCTGGGATGCAGAAAATCCCGCCACCTTGTCGCCGAAGGTGATCGCCGATGTCATTCGCGGGCAGATCGGTTTCGATGGCCTGCTGCTGACCGACGATATCGACATGCAGGCGCTCGATGGATCGATTGCCGACCGATGCGAAAAAGCGCTGGCGGCCGGCTGCGATGTGGCGCTCAACTGCTGGGCGAAGATGGACGACATGATTGCCATTGCGCAGCGCATCCCATCCATGTCGCGAGCCGCTGCTGCGCGGCTGGAACGGGTGCTGGACGGAATGGGCGTCGCGCCCGACGCGCAGGATGCTGCCGAATTGCTGGCAAAGCGGGACGCGCTCCTTGCCGTGGCCGAGAAGGCCGCGTGAGCGGGCAGGAATTCCTGCTGTTCGACGCCGAAGGATCGGCTTCCACTGACGAGGACTGGATCGACGAAAGCACCGATCAGACTGAAAACGACGACGCGCTCTATCTCGAGCTCGATGGCTGGGAAGGGCCGCTCGACCTGCTGCTCGATCTGGCGCGGCGGCAGAAGGTCGATCTGCGTTCGATCTCGATCCTGTCGCTGGTCGACCAGTACCTGACCTATATCGACCGGGCGGAAGCGCTGCGGCTGGAACTGGCGGCGGATTACCTCGTGATGGCGGCCTGGCTGGCCTATCTCAAATCCTCGCTGCTGCTGCCCAAGGAAGAGCAGGACGAGCCGAGCGCGGAAGAGCTCGCGCTCAAGCTGCAATTGCGGCTCCAGCGCCTCGGCGCGATGCGCGAAGCATCGGCCCGGCTGATGGCGCGCGACCGGATCGGGCGCGATGTCTTCCTGCGCGGTGCGCCCGAAGGCCTGCGTATAGACCGCAAGACCAGCTGGCAGTGCGACCAGTTCGCGCTGATCGAGGCCTATGGGCAGGTCAAGGCGCGCACCGCACCGGCGATCCACATGGTTCGCGAACGTCCTGTAATGACGCTCGACACGGCGATGGAGCGGGTTTCGTCCATGCTCGGCGTCACGCTCGACTGGATGACGCTGGAGCAGTTCATGCCGGATCATTCCGATCCGCGTCTGCGCCGCTCCGCGCTCGCGTCCAGTTTTCTCGCCGCGCTCGAACTGGCACGGCTGGGCAAGGCGGAGATTGCGCAGGACGAAACCTTCGGCCCGATGCGGGTGCGGCGGGCGCGCGCATGAGCGGGCGCGGCGACGATATGCAGCGAGCGCTCGAGGCGACGCTGTTTGCCGCCGAAGAACCGATGAGCGTAGATGCGCTGGCAGGCTTTCTGGGCGATGCCCCCGCGGGCGACGTGCGCGAAGCCTTGCAGGCGCTGGCCGATCACTATGCCGGGCGCGGTGTTCAACTGGTCGAGCGGGGCAAGCGCTGGCATTTCGAAACCGCGCCCGACCTTGCGCATCTCTTGCGGCGCGAGCGCGAACAGACCCGCCGATTGAGCCGCGCGGCGACCGAAGTGCTTGCCATCATCGCCTATCACGAACCGGTCAGTCGTGCGGAAATCGAATCGATTCGCGGAGTGCAGACCTCGGGCGGCACGCTCGATGTGCTGATGGAAGCGGGCTGGGTCAGAATTGCCGGTCGCCGCGATGTGCCGGGGCGGCCTACCATATATGCGACGACACCCGCCTTTCTCGATCATTTCGGCCTGGCCTCGCGCCGCGACCTGCCCGGTATTGCGGAATTGCGGGCGACCGGCCTGCTCGATCCTGTCGACGATGCATATGACACGCTGATATCGGACGATGTCGTCGAAGATCGCGACGGGGCAGAGCGAGGTGGAGACAGCGCGCCGCAGGAAGAGGGCGACGACGCCGGATCGTGACTGGCGCTTGCCGCCCGGCACGCCTATATTGCCCGCAGATCAAGACAAAAGGTTTCATCATGTCGCTCGGCCCCTGGCAGCTTATTATCATTGCAATCGTCATCCTCGTCCTGTTCGGGCGCGGACGCATTTCCGAGATGATGGGCGATTTCGGCAAGGGTATTAAGAGCTTCAAGAAGGGCATGGCGGAAGAGGATGGGGCCGATGGCAAGCCCGCCCCGCGCATCGAAGGCCCGGCGCATGAGGCAAAACCTGCAGACCAGGCCGCAGCCGATCCCCGCCCGGCCGAGCGGTCCGATTCCTCGAAATAGCTGACCGGGGCCTGCGCCCATGTTCGACATCGGTGCTGCCGAATTGCTGTTGGTCGTCGTGGTGGCGATCATCGTCATAGGCCCGAAGGAAATGCCCCGCGCCCTGCGCACGGCTGGCCGCTGGATCGGCAAGATGCGCCGCATGTCCGCCCATTTTCGCAGCGGCATCGACACGATGATCCGCGAAGCAGAGATGGAAGAGGCCGAAAAGGAATGGAAGGCGCGCAACGCCCGGATCATGGCCGAGCATCCCTCTACCGAGGAAGGGGGCGCGAACGCCTCCTCTGCCACCCGCATGGAGCCGCTTGGCGGTAATCCGCCGCCGCCACCCGAACCGGGGGAACACGATGCCCGTGCAGAGGCGGCTATTGCCCGCGCTGCACCGACGAAAGCGCCGGAACACAGCGCCGGGGAAGAGGCAGAAGCTGTGCCGAAGAGCGATGCTTCCGCGCCTGCACCCCAACCCAAACCGCAGCCGCGCCTCCCGCTTGACGAACCGCCGGGGGATGGGAAGGGCTGATGCCGGTCATAAAGGATCTCGATGAAACGCAGGCCCCGCTGATCGATCACCTGATCGAACTGCGCGCACGGCTGGTGCGTTCGGTGCTCGCGCTGGTGATTGCCTTCGGGATATGCCTTTATTTTGCCGATCCGATCCTCGGCTTTCTCGTGCAGCCGCTCAAGGACGCCTTCCCCGATGGAGAGGGGCAGCTGATCTTCACGCGTCTCTACGAGGTGTTCTTCGTCGAGTTGAAAGTTGCTCTGTTTGCGGGCTTCTGCCTCAGTTTCCCGATCATCGCCAACCAGCTATGGGCGTTCATCGCGCCCGGCCTCTACGCCAAGGAGAAGCGGGCCTTCCTGCCGTTCCTGGTGGCAACGCCGGTGCTGTTCACTGCCGGGGCGGCGCTCGCCTATTACCTGGTTATGCCAACCGCGTTCCGCTGGTTCCTCGGTTTCGAAGGGCAGGCGGGCGGTCTCAAGATCGAAGCACTCCCCGCGGCAAACGAATATCTCGGCCTGGTGATGCAGTTCATCCTGGCGTTCGGGATCAGCTTCCTGCTGCCCGTGCTGCTGTTGTTGCTGAACCGTGCAGGGATCGTCTCGCGCAGCCAGCTTGCGCAGTCGCGCCGCTATGTGATCGTGGGGGTGGTCGCGCTGGCGGCGATCGTGACGCCGCCAGATCCGGGGTCGCAGCTATTGCTGGCGATCCCCCTGTTGCTGCTTTTCGAATGCTCGCTGCTGCTGATGCGTCGCGACAAGAGCGATGCTGCCGACGCGGAACCACAGCCGGAATAGAGGACTAGGCACTCAGGCAGGGGCAAGTTCAGCTCTGTCTGCCGAGATTCAGGTGGAGCGGATACCCGGCGCATGGCCGAGTTCCATTGCAGCAAGGTCAAGCTGCGAAGGATACCAGTCGCGACCTGCGAGCCAGAACCGTTCGACTGGCCCATACCAACGGCCGCTTGTCCGCCGTTCCACATCATCGGGGGGCCTATCTTGTCACGTCGCAGGCACGCGGACTATGCCAGGCGCAAAAAAACGGGGCCCGAAGACCCCGTTTTTCAAATTCAGTTGTCCGAACGAGCCTTACGGGCTGGTCGGAGCGTCGTCGTCGCTGTCAGCGGCAATGATGATGCCTGCGATGATAGCAGCAGCGGCGAGAATGCCGATGATGATACCCGAGCCACCTTCCATTTCCGATTCGCCAGCGATCGGAGCGGCAGTGCGTTCAGCAGCGACTGCAGGAGCGACTGCCAGCGAGGCAGCGGCCGTAGCAGCAGCAATAGTACGGATTTTCATTACGTTTGTCTCCTTCGAGATCATTCAAACTCTCGTGCAGTTGAGTTGGTAGGGAACCTTCCCCCATTACGCAACCCCAAACTTCAAAGAATTATGATGCAATTTTGTTACGTTAGCCCAATTTCAGGGGCTGGCGGGATCGTCGTCTTCCGAGAGAAGAACGATTGCAGCCGCGACTGCAGCGATGCCCAGAATGAAGAACAGAGTGGACTGCCCCTCCAGTTCCGATTCGCTGTTTACCGGCGCGGTCGAACGCGACAGGTCGGCTTGGGCGGCTACCGGCGCCGCGGCGAGCGCGACAGCTGTGGTGGCCAAGGCCAATTTACGCAGCATTTCTTCGATCCCTTCTCCGACGGCCAACCCGTCGTTTTGTTCTTGTAGCCCACGCGTTTAGGCGTGGGCTCGCCAATCGGCAAACGCCGAGGCGTGCGCGATCTATGGTTGTAATGCTTTCCAGAGAGTTAAAGTTCCGAGTTTTCCTGCGTTTGCGACGAAGCGATCCCGAACTGCGATCAGGAGATCAATTCGCCTTCGCGTCGTAGACCTTTATGCCGCCGATCCAGGTTTCGAGCACCTTCGTGTCACGCAATTCCTGCGGACTGGCGAGCATCGGGTCGCGTTCGACAAAGATGAAATCGGCGCGTTCGCCTTCGACCAGTCGCCCGAATCGCCCTTCGGCAAAACCGGCATAGGCTGCATCGGCGGTAAATCCGGCGAGCGCCTGCTCGCGGGTGAGGCGCTCTTGCGGGAGCCATCCGCCGAACGGTTCGCCTGCCGCGTCCATGCGGGTGAAGGCGGTGGCCAGACCGGCGAACGGATCGGGCGATTCTACCGGGGCGTCGGACCCGAGGGCTAGCGTGGCTCCCGTGGCGGCGATGCTGGCCCAGGGATAGGCCCCGGCAAGCCGCGCGCTGCCCAGTCGCGCTTCGGCCATGAGGCGGTCCGAAGTCTGGTGGACGGGCTGGACCGAGGCGACGATGCCGTGCTTGCCAAACATGGCGATATCCGCCGGATCGATGATCTGCGCGTGTTCGACCCGCCAGCGCCGGTCACCGGGGAAGCTTTCGGCAATATCGTGGATTGCCTGCAACGCGTCGGCATTGGCGGCTGTGCCGATGGCGTGAATGGCGGGCTGGAACTGGCCCGTCGCCGCCCGTACCAGGATGTTGCGCAGTTGCGTCCCGCTCATCAGGGGAAGGCCGGTGTTGCCCGGATCGTCGGCATAGGGTTGCTTCAGCCAGGCGCCTCGGCTGCCCAGCGCGCCATCCAGATAGAGCTTTACGCCGTTCATGCGCAGCCTGTCGTCATAGAGCCACGGCGTGGGCCGCGACCCGGCGATGAGCTCCATCGCATCCGGTCCGGCGGCATAGGCCATGATACGCAGGGACAGGCGGCCCATATCGCCCGCCCGGCGAAAGGTCTGCCAGTCCTCTATCGTCGTGCCCATGTCGGCGACCGCAGTGATGCCGAATGCGTGGAAGCGTTTCTGCGCCTCGACCAGCGCAAGGTCGCGTTCGGTGGGCCGCGGGTCGGGGACGGCTTTCGTCAGGAGACCTTCGGCGGCATCGACAAACACGCCCGACGGCTTGCGCGATCCGGCCAGTCGTTCGATCCGGCCACCGGCAGGCGCGGCGGTCTTTTCGGTGATGCCCGCGGCCTCCATAGCCTTGGTATTGGCCCAGCCGGCATGGCCATCGACCCGCTGGAGATAGACCGGCTTGTCTGCCACCACGCTGTCCAGTTCGGCAGCGGTCGGGAAGCGGCCAAGGCCCCATTTTTCCTGGTTCCACCCGCGGCCCAGTATCCATGGGCGCGAATCGTTTTCCGCCGCGAACACCCGGATCGCCTCGAGCGCTTCTGCCAGCGATTCAGTCTCCGACAGGTCCAGCGTCAGCGCGCCGAAGCCCACGCCCATCACATGCGCATGCGCGTCGATCAGGCCGGGCATGACGATGCGTCCGCCGCCATCGACCTGGTAATCGACATCGCGCGGGCGGGTATCGTCCCGGTCGAGCACGGCCAGAATGCGCCCATCGTCGCCGATCCACAGCGCGTTGAACCGGTCGATCTTGCCGTTTTCATCGATGCGAACGCCCTCGACATTCTCGACCAGCTGGTCGGCGAGGGCGGGGGTGGATGCGACCGCGGCCAGGCTGGCGACCGCCGAAAGGAGGATTTTCTTCATAGGGCCCGGCGTTAAGGCAATCCTTGTCTTGCGCAAAGGGTTATGGCGATTGCCTTGCCACCGCGCTCCGCATAGGACCGCGCGCATGGACACCACCACCCAGGATACGTCGCCCGCAACGACCGGGCAGGACCTCACCATCGACGATGTGCGCGCCGCCGCCGCACGGATCGAAGGCCAGGTGGTCAGAACGCCGATGATGCACTCCAAGACATTGTCGGCCATTTCGGGTGCGGAAATCTGGCTGAAGTTCGAAAACCAACAATTTACCGCCGCCTATAAGGAACGCGGCGCGCTCAACGCTTTGTTGCAGCTATCCGAAGAACGCCGCGAGCGCGGCGTCATTGCGGCATCGGCCGGCAACCACAGCCAGGGCCTCTCATATCACGGCACACGGTTGGGCGTGCCGGTGACCATCGTCATGCCCAAGACCACGCCCACGGTTAAGGTGATGCAGACCGAAAGCGTCGGCGGCATGGTCGAACAGTATGGCGAGACTTTCGACGAGGCTTATGCCCATGCACGCAAGCTGGAAAAGGAACGCGGGCTGACCTTCGTTCACCCGTTCGACGACCCAGTGGTCGCGGCGGGGCAGGGGACGGTCGCGCTCGAAATGCTGGAGGATGAGAGCGATTTCGATTGCCTCGTCGTGCCGATTGGCGGCGGCGGCCTGATGAGCGGCATGGCGACCGTGGCGAAAACGCTCAATCCCGACATCGAGATGATCGGTGTCCAGGCGAAGCTTTTCCCGTCCATGTACGCGCGGGTCAACGGCAAGGACATGGCCTGCGGCGGCGATACGTTGGCAGAGGGGATCGCAGTCAAGGCTCCGGGCGAGTTTACCGCCGGGATCATCGCCAAGCTGGTCGACGATATCCTGCTGGTGAGCGAACCCGATCTCGAACATGCGGTGTCGCTGCTGCTCCAGATCGAAAAGACAGTTGTCGAAGGTGCGGGTGCAGCGGGCCTCGCTGCAGTGCTCGGCAACCAGGGCAGGTTCGCGGGCAAGAAGGTCGGCCTCGTGCTGTGCGGCGGGAATATCGACACGCGCCTGCTTGCCAATGTCCTGTTGCGCGATCTTGCGCGCAGTGGCCGCCTGGCGCGCCTGCGCGTGACGCTGCAGGACCGGCCCGGCGCGCTGTACAAGGTGATGAAGGAATTTCACGCCCACAATGTGAACATCATCGAGATCTATCACCAGCGCATCTTCACCACCCTGCCGGCCAAGGGGCTGATCACCGATATCGAGTGCGAGGCACGTGACGGCCAGCAGATCGATGCGCTGATCGCAACCCTCAGGTCGCTCGGTTACGAGGTCGAGCAGGTGAAGCTGGATGACAGTGCCACGCGCGCAAGCACCAGCGATTGAACATGCGTGTGCGCCGCCCCGATTTGGGGCGGCGCACACGTTTCATGGTTAAAAGACTTTTAACGAGGCATCGAAACAGGCATACCCTTGGAAAGAAAGGACACGAACCCACGTGTCCGAGAGAGGAACAAGACCAGCCGTGACGGCCCCGATCCGCTTTCCCCGCTTCTTCGTTACCGCGCCTTCGCCCTGCCCCTATCTTCCGGGCAAGAGCGAGCGGAAAGTATTCACCGAACTGCGCGGCGACAATGCGGACGAGCTGAACGAAGCGCTTGGCCGGATCGGTTTCCGTCGCAGCCAGACAGTGGCTTACCGGCCCAGCTGCCTCGATTGCCAGGCCTGCGTTTCGGTGCGTGTGGTGACCGACGAGTTCCAGGCATCTTCCACCCAGAAACGCCTGTTCAAGCGCAATTCTGATCTTGTCGCGACCGAATGCCGCCCCTGGGCGACGGCGGAACAGTTCGAATTGCTGCAAAAATATCTGTCCGTTCGCCACCCCGGCGGCGGCATGACGCAGATGGAAGAGACGGACTTCGCCGACATGGTGGAACACACGCCCGTCTCAAGTTATATGATCGAATATCGGGAACCGGGTGTCGGGTCGCAGCAGGGTCGCCTTGTCGGTGCTTGCCTCACGGATTTCCAGGGCGATGGACTGTCGATGATCTACAGTTTCTACGACCCGGAGCATGAGGCACGCAAGGGACTTGGAAACTACATCATCCTCGACCACATCCGCCGTGCGGCGGAGCGCAGTCTGCCCTATGTCTATCTCGGATACTGGGTCGATGGGTCCGAACGCATGCAATACAAGGTGCGCTTCCGTCCGATCGAACGCCTTACCGGCGGTGGCTGGCAACGCATGCCCGATGAAGAGCAATCCCGCCTCATCGCCGCGGCAACCGCTCCCAAGCGCGCTCGCCAATCCGATGACCGTCCGGGCAAGGACGGCAAGCAATCGGATTACGGCTTCGTCGGCTAAGGCGCTCTCGACCTCGTTACATTCTGCCGCGATCGCAAGTCTTGCGCTCGCGATGCCCCTTGCTGCGCAGGACATCCAGGCCCCGCCTTCGCTCGAAGATCTGATTCCCGACAGTGCGGTCGAAAACCCCGATGGCTGGGCGCAGGACGGGACCGAGGGCGAGCCCGACACGGCAGTGCCGGCTATCGACCCGGACAGCCCGACCGATGTCCTTCCCGACACCGATTCCGAACCGCTGGACGAACTGGCCCTGCCCGAATTCGAGCCGCTGGACGAGGAAGAGGCCGTCGAGTTTGCCGATCTCGAATTGTCCGGCCCGACGCTCACATTCGCCGATGCGGAGATTGAGCGGATTTCGAAAGAGCTTGTCCTGGGCTTCCCGCAGGAAGAACCGCCGTTCACATCGCGCGGCGATTTTATCGAGCGGTTTCGCGGTCTTTCGACCATTCGCGAGCTGGAAAGCGGCGAGGAAAATCTTGCCCAGCTTTCCGCGCGCGCGCGCGAGGACGAGGAACTGCTGGGCGACCTGCTGCGGGTCTATGGCTTTTACGATGCACGAGTCATCCGCACCATCGGATCGCGCGAGGTGGGCGAGGCGAAGGCCGATGATGCGCCGCTGGTGCGCTTCGATATCGTGCCCAACGAACGCTATCGGTTCGGCGCGATCGATCTCGGCAGCCTGAACGCTGCGCCCGATGCCGAGGCGCTGCGCGCGGCCTTCGAAATCCAGTCGGGCGATTTCCTCCAGAGCGACACCATCGTCGAGGAACAGCAAGACCTAGATATCGCCCTGGGCGAAAGCGGATATCCCTTTGCCGCCATCGACGAGCCGGAACTGCTTATCGATCATGAGCGGCGCGAGGGCGATCTGACCATGCCCGTGCAGCCGAACGGCAAATATGTCTTTGGCGAGGTGGTGAGCGATGATCCGCGCTTCCTGTCGGGCCGCCATCTTGCCACCATCGCGCGGTTCCGCCCCGGCGATACGTATCAGCGCAGCCTGGAAATGGATTTGCGGCGAGCGGTAACGGCCACCGGTCTCGTCTCCTCCGTGTCGGTCAAACCGCGCGAGGTTACCCCGCCGCAGGGTGACGAGCCCGGCGTGGTGGCGATGGACGTTGCACTCGAACGAGCCAAGCTGCGCACGATTGCCGGCGCCATCGGCTATGGTTCGGAAGAGGGCTTCCGACTGCAGGCAAGCTGGGAACATCGCAATTTCTTCCCGCCCGAAGGCGCGTTGAAGGTACGTGGGATCGCCGGGACGCAGGAACAGCTGGCAGGGATCAGTTTCCGGAAGAACAATTTCGGCGGGCGCGACCGCATCCTGAACATCGATGCCTATGCCAGCACCATCGACAGCCCGGCCTTCGATGCCCGCACGGTGGCCCTGATCGCAACCTATGAACGCCAGTCGACCCTGCTGTTCCAGAAACCGATAAGCTGGTCGGCGGGCATCGAACTGATCGCGACGAGCGAGCGTCCGGCCGCACTCAACAATCTCGTCCAGCCACGTGAGACCTTCTTCGTTGCCGCGCTGCCCGGTTTCGCGCAGATCGACACCAGCGATGACCTCCTCAACCCGACAAAGGGTTTCCGTGCGGGCCTCCGTCTTTCGCCCGAAGTGTCGCGCAACAATGGTGCTGAAAGCTTTTACCTGCGCGCCCGCGCGGATGCGAGTTACTATCAGCAAATCGGCGAGGGCACGGTTGTGGCCGGGCGCGTGGCCTATGGCGCCATTCCCGGCGCGCCGCTGCAATCGATCGCACCCTCGCGGCGTTTCTATGCCGGTGGTGGCGGATCGGTGCGCGGTTATGGCTTTCGAGAAATCGGCCCCCGCGATGCGCTAGGCGATCCGACCGGCGGCCGCAGCGTGGTCGAAGGCGCGGTGGAAGCGCGCATTCGCACCGGCTTTTTCGATGGCGCGCTGTCGGTCGTGCCGTTCGTCGATGCAGGGTCGGTCAGCACGTCGGTGACGCCTGATTTCAAGGATATCCGCTTCGGCGCGGGCGTGGGTGTGCGCTATCTCACCGGCTTCGGCCCGTTGCGGCTCGATGTTGGCTTCCCGCTTAACCCGCGCCCCGAAGACAGCTTCGTCGCGGTCTATGTCTCGCTGGGGCAGGCATTCTGATGGGCGACGAGACACTTCCCGAAACACCGGAAGGCGAACCGGCTATCCGCAAGCGCAGCCGTGGTCGCAGGATCGGCAAGTGGGTGCTTGGTACGCTGGGCGCGCTGGTGCTGCTGGTGGTGGGCGCGGTGGTCGTGCTCAACACCCCGCTGGGCGAGCGTTTCCTTGCCAGCCGCATTGCGGCGACCACGCTGCCCAATGGCCTCAACATCCGTATCGGCCGGATCGAGGGCAATCTGTACGGAAAAGCGGTGCTGCACGATGTCGTGCTGTCCGATCCCAAGGGGGCTTTTGCCACCATCCCGCGTGCCGAGGTGGACTGGAACCCCGGCGCATGGCTCAGCAACAGGCTCGATATCGACGAGTTTACCGCGCGCCGCGCCACTTTGTCGCGGCTGCCCGAATTCCTGCCGAGTGAGGAAGACGGGCCGATCCTGCCGGGCTTCGACATTGCCATCGACCGGCTGGAAATCGACAATCTGACGCTCGGCAAGGGTGTTGTCGGCGACCGGGCTGAGCGGGCGAACCTGCTGGCCAAGGTGCTGGTCGAGGATCGCCGCCTGATGCTCGATGCCAAGGGTGATCTGGGCGCAAGCGACCGCTTTGCTGTGCTTCTCGATGCCCAGCCCGACGGCGACGATTTCGATCTCGAGCTGGATTACCGCACCGAGGCCGATGGCGTCGTGGCGCGGATGATCGGCGGGGATGCGGGCTATCGCGCGCGCATTGCGGGCGATGGCACGTGGAGCAAATGGGACGGCGCGCTGGTGGTGCGCCGCGACGATGAACGCTTTGCCGCGCTGAAGCTCTCCAACCGCAGCGGCACGTTCGGCGTGCTCGGCCAAGTTTACCCGGCAGATGCAATCGAGGGCACGCTGGCGGGGCTGCTGGGCGATACGGTTTCTTTGGAAGCCCGGGCCAAGATCGAGGAACGCCGGATCGATGGCCGCTTCGGCGTCCGCACCGATGGCTTGCAGGCCAGGGCACAAGGCCTGGTGGACCTGGCTGACAACCGTTTCGACGATTTCACGCTCGATGCGCGCGTGCTCGACCCGGCGGCGTTCGGTGACGGCATGCGGCTCGGCAATGCGCGCCTGATGGCACGGCTGGACGGCGCGATGGACGATCTCACCCTCAGCCATGAGCTTTCGCTCGGCACGCTGGCCTTTGGCGACACCGTGATTTCCGGCCTCGAGCAGGAAGGGCTTGCAACCTATGATGGCGCGCAGTGGACCCTGCCGCTCGCAGCCACGGTGGAACGGGTCGCAACCGGCAACGCCATGCTCGATCCGCGCCTGATCCGTGGCCGCGCGACGGGCACGCTGACATTGGCAGGGGCCGATTTGCGGTCGGACAATCTGCGCATCGCCTTCCCCAATGCCGGTGCGGACCTGGCGCTGCGCGGCGATCTTGCACGCGCGCTCTACGATATCACCGGCATGGTCCGGGCACGGGGGCTGGCGTTCGAAAATGTCGGCAATGCGAATGGTTCTGCAAAGATCACCGCGCGGATTGGCGGCCCGGCGGGCTGGGATCTCAATGCTGGGATCGCGGTCAACCTGTCGCCCATCACCAACGCCACCATCGCCAATCTGGGCGGCGATCCGATCCGTATCCGGGGCGGCTTGCGGCTGGGCGGCAATCGCCCGATCGATTTCAACAATCTGCGCGCGGACTCGTCCAAGCTCCAACTGGCGCTCAACGGACGGGTGGCGGATGGCCGCACCACGCTGGCGGGCAAGGGGCGGCATGTCGACTACGGGCCGTTCACGGTGGAAGCGGCCCTTTCGGGCAGCGGC
Source organism: Qipengyuania sp. (assembly GCA_048268145.1). Lineage (GTDB taxonomy): Bacteria > Pseudomonadota > Alphaproteobacteria > Sphingomonadales > Sphingomonadaceae > Qipengyuania. The sequence continues at coordinate 407,746 of JBLWWC010000001.1, forward strand.
CCGGAAGCGGTGCTGGTCTTCGCCGACCCGCTGCCGGCGGCGGGCCTTCGCGACGTGCGTGTCGCGCTTGCACCGAGCGAGGATGGCTTCCGTATCGAAACCTCGGGCGGGTCGATGCTCGGCCCCTTCGATGGCGTGCTGGGCCTTGTCTCGCCAGCGAGTGGGCCGACCCGGATCGCCATCGAACGCCTGACCGTCACCGATACGCAGGTAACCGGGGACATCGCCCTGCTCGACAATGGTGTGCGCGGAGACCTTGCGCTCAGCGGCGGCGGCATGGACGGCACGATTGCGCTCGCCCCGCGTGGCCGCGGGCAGGGCCTCAATATCGATCTGACTGCGCGCAATGCCAGCTTCGGCGGGGCGACGCCCATTCTCATCAACCGCGCGAGCGTGGATGCCGAGGGCCTGATCGAGGAAGGCAACACCACTTTCACCGGGACGGCCAACGGGCGCGGCCTGAGTTATGGTACGCTGTTTATCGGTCGCTTCGCCGCGCAGGGCGAAATGCGCAACGGCGTGGGCGAGATCGATGCCTCCATCGCCGGTCGGCGCGGGGACAGCTTCCGCCTCGATGCGAAGGCAGGTATCCGACCGGAGCGGATTACGCTGGCCGCGCAGGGTGAATATGCCGGACGCCGCATTTCGATGCCGCGCCGCGCGGTGCTGACCAAGCTGGAGGATGGCTGGCAGCTCGAACGCTCGCAGCTGAACTTCGGCGATGGCGGCGTGATTGCAGCCGGCCAATTTGGCGGCGGTCGGACCGAGCTGGACTTGCAATTGTCGAAGATGCCGCTGTCGCTTGCCGATCTGGCGATGAACAATCTCGGCCTGGGGGGCACGATTTCGGGCCGGGTCGATTATGCCATGGGCGGCGATGGCATACCGCGCGGCAGCGCGCGCGTGATGGTAGACGATCTCACCCGCAGCGGGCTGGTTCTCTCGTCGCGCCCGGTGGACATTGCGCTGGTCGCGGACCTTTCGCCCAGCGAGCTGGTGGCGCGGGCGCGTCTGCGCAATGAAGACATCCGCCGTGGCCGCATCGAGGCGCGGATTGCGGGCCTGCCGCAAAGCGGCGCGTTGTGGGATCGCCTGCGTGCAGGCCGGCTCGATGCGCAACTGCGTTATCAGGGTGCGGCGGAAAGCCTGTGGCGTCTCGCCGCAATCGATGCATTCGACCTTACCGGGCCGATTGCGGTCGCCGCCAATGCCACCGGTACGCTGGCCAACCCGCAAGTGCGCGGATCGATGAGCAGCGACAATCTGCGTGTGCGCAGCGCGCTGTCGGGCACGGATATTCGCGGGGTCAAGGCGCGTGGACGCTTTGCCGGGTCGCGCCTCCAGCTGACCAGTTTTGCCGGATCTACCGCCAATGGCGGGTCGGTTTCTGGCAGCGGGATCGTGGACCTCGCAGGGCTCGGCGAGACGGTGGAAGGGCGCTTCGTCGAAGTTCGTGGGCCGACACTGGATTTGCGGGCGTCGGCGCGCAATGCGCAGTTGCTGGATGCCCGCGGTCTCTCCGCAACGATCACCGGGCCGCTACGGATCGTGTCGAACGGATTGGGCGGCACGATTGCCGGGCGCGTGCGGATCGATCGGGCGAGCTGGCGTCTGTCCACTGCGGGCGACGACCTTGCCATGCCGCGCATCAGCACACGCGAAATCAACCTGCCCGCCGATACCGGGCCGCGCGCTGCCCCGGGTCGCCCATGGCGCTATCTGATCGATGCCACGGGGAGCAGCCGCATCGATGTCGATGGTATGGGCCTCGACAGCGAATGGGGGGCTGATATCCTCCTGCGCGGGACCACCGACAATCCGCGCATCGGCGGCGAGGCGCGCGTGGTGCGCGGTGACTATACCTTTGCCGGGACCCGGTTCGAGCTGACACGCGGTGTGATCTCCTTCGATGAAAACATGCCGATCGACCCCCGTCTCGATATCCGTGCGGAGACCGAACAGAACGGCGTCGATGTCGAGGTGCGTGTGCGCGGAAATGCGCAGCAGCCGGAGATCAGCTTCACTTCCGACCCCGCTCTGCCCGAGGAGGAAATCCTTGCGCGGTTGCTGTTCGGCGGCTCGATCACCAGCCTTTCGGCCACCGATGCACTGCAACTGGGCGCGGCTGTCGCCAGCCTGCGTGGCGGTGGGGGGATGGACCCGATCAACCAGCTGCGCAGCGCCATCGGCCTGGATCGCCTGCGGATCGTGGGCGCGGACCCGGCACTGAACCGTTCGACCGCCGTGGCGCTCGGCAAGAATTTCGGTCGCCGCTTCTATGTCGAGATCATCACTGACGGGCGCGGCTACAGCGCCACCGAGGTCGAATTCCGCATCACGTCCTGGCTATCGATCCTGGGCGCGGTATCGTCGATTGGGCGCGAAAGCGTGGTGGCGGAGGCCAGCCACGATTACTGACGCGACAGGGCAGGCTCCCCTGCCATGTCGCGATCATTTCGTTCAGTCCTGCGTTGCGGCAGGGACGAGAACCGTGTCGATGGGGATGACCGTACCGTTGCTGCCGGCCTGGGCTGCGCCGGAAATGTGGGCGACCTTGCCACCTGGGCTGGTCGCAACCAGCGTGTCGCCATCGCGCTTGAAGGCGATAGTCCCGCCGCCAAGGGTGGTCATCTCAACCTCACCCCCTTTTTGCTCGATGGCAGCGTCGATCGCCTCGGGTGTAATATGCCCAGGCAGGATGTGTTCGCGCAGCAGCGCGACCATCAGCGGCCGCTGTTCATCCTCCATCAGGCGCTTGCCATCATCGCCCAGCGCTTCGAACGCAGCATCGTTGGGCGCGAGGAGCGAATACACGCCCGACCCATCGAGTATGCCCGCCAGCCCGCTATCCTTGATTGCCTGGCGCACAGTGCCTGAATCGTCGAGATCGCTGAGCACGCTGGCCAGGGTCTCGTTGCCGTTGTGGACGGTCGAGACGCCATCGCCGCCGGCGGTGTCACCTGCGCCGGAGCAGGCGGAAAGGGCAAGGAGGGCAGCGCTCGCCAGTGCTGCGAGCCGTTTGGTCTTCAAATTGCGCATAGGGCTGTGCCTTCGGTTCAGGACAGCAGGTCGATGGCTGCTGCCACCAGCTGCGTGGTCGGATCGATCCGATAGACGTAACCATCGGAGTAGCGATAATGGGCGTCGGGCGTGTCGTAATAGCGCTCTCGATATTCGTAGGGCACGTTGTACACGTCGTATCCTGCGGGCACGCGCTGGCCGACCGTAAAGTCGTCGCCGGTGAGCAGCGCCGCGATGGACTGGATCGCCGCCGTTTCCGGGTCGACGCGGTAAATGACGTTATCGGCATAGCGATAGCCACCGGAATCGTTGAGGCCGTAATAGCTCACATACCGATCAGGCAGGGCGTAGCTTTCGTAGGAGCTTGGCCAGCGATTGCCGATCGACAGCGCGCCACCCAGCAGCGGAAGATAGCCCAAAATGCCACCATTTCCGCCGAGCCGCATGAGATAGCCATCGTCGTAGTAATATCGGCCATTGTCGAAATTGCCGAAGCCGAAATAGCTCGGGCGATAGGACGTGCCATAGATTGAACGTTGATTCTTCAACTGGCCGGGAGGCGTGCAGCCGTTGTTCTTCTTGGCAAGGCCAGGCGGACACCCATTAATCAACCCGCGCGACACTGCATCGCGCAACCGCGTGATTTGGGGCCGTACACCGTCGACGCGCTCGTTCACATCACGAGCAACGCGGCGCTCGATCTGGCCTGCGCGGCGATCGACCCGGTCGAATGTGCGGTCGGCACGTTCGCGCAGGTTCGCGCGGTTGCCGCGGTCTTCGCGCCCCCGCTGTTTATTTGCATTGCCGTTACCATTGCCCGGCTTTCCGCGGTCTGCGCGCGCGTTCCCGCGATCCTGCGCCTTGCGCTTCGGGCCGCGATCGGCCTTTTGCGACGGACCTTTTTGTGCGGCCGCAGGCGCGCCGCGGTCCTTGCCATTTCCCTTGCCGTTGCCATTGCCTTGTGCCGAAACGCCGCCCGAGGCGGCAAGGGCAAAGGCGGCGGCTCCCAACATCAGATGTCTCATTTGTTGAACTCCATTTACCCCACCCAACGGGCTTCGCGGCCCGCCGTTCCAAGGCAATAGTGGCAGGCGCGTCCCGATCAGCTCCCGCGCCGGTAGAGCGCAGCCTCCGCATCGCGGCGTCGTGTCAGCCCCCTCAGCACCCTGCCGCCCGCACGGTTCCAGCGCGAAAACTCGTTGGCCGCGCCTGCAAAATCCCCGGCGCAATGCCGCTTGGTAAGGGTGGCGCGCGCAATCGCACCGGTGTTGTAGTGAAAGCTGACCAGCGCATCGAATTGCTGCTGGCTGGCGGGGGCATCGCCCAAAGCGCGCGCGACATCGGCGGCATAGAGTTCGAGGTCGATTTCCAGCTTGCGATCGCATTGGTCGCGGCTCCACACCACGCCGGGCCGGATCGCTTCGCCATCGAAACCGTGCGTTGCGCCCCAGCCGATGGTCCACGGGGCGCTGCCCGTGGCAGGGTCGGGATAGCTTTCGACCATGCCGTCCTGCCGCAGCCGTGCGCATCCCTCGAACCGCTGGATCAGGGCGATGCCATCGGGTCCGATCCTACAGGATGGAACACTTGGAACACGGTCCTGGGAGGATATTCCGGTGGCCTCGTCGATGGCGCGATCGAGCTGTTCGACCTCGAACTGGCGAAAGCCCCGCCCAAGGATGCGGCGCATGGCATCGAACAGCGTCTTGCGATGCAGATGACGGCGCTGGGCGGTGTCGGGCGTGCGGCTGTGGGTTGGGGCGGATGTCATAACCTTGCTCCTGCGGTGAGAAAGGCGCGATGAGTAGGCAGAAATCACACGGGTAGGAAAATGGTTTGTGTCGGCAATGCCTCCGGTGAGCTCGCACGAGATGTAAAGAATGTTTGACTGACAAGAGGTCTTTACAGTAAAGAGTTCTTGTCAGGCAGGGGACGGATTCGGTGCGCAACCGGTTGAAGGAATATCGCGAGGCAAAAGGCTGGAGCCAGGGCGAGCTGGCCCGCCGGCTTGGTGTCTCGCGCCAGACCATCAACGCGGTGGAAACCGACAAATACGATCCGTCCCTGCCGCTGGCGCTGCGCATTGCGAAACTGTTCGCGGTGCATGTGCCGCATATTTTCTTTGACGACTGGGAGCCTTCGGAATGAACGATCAAGCAATCAAGGCCGACACCAAGCGGCGCTGGAAAAAGACCATCTTTGCCGTGGTGCTGGGCGCGGTTGCAGGATTTCTTTCCGCCTTCGGTTTCCTCAATCTGGTCGACAGCGGCACTCTGGGCGAACTGGGCGGATCGCGCGAGATTGCCGGGCTGGTCGGGCTGGTGTTCCTGGTGACCGGGTTGGGCATCGGCGCGGCGTTGCTCAATCCGAAGGCCGGGGCGAAATATCTCAACGTCGAAGATGCAGACGAGATACTCGAACAGCGCGGCGTGCTGGCCTACAGTTCGGCGGGTATTGCGGCGATGGGCCTGCAATTGATCGTTGCCGCGCTTGCCGCGCCCGTGGGCCCGATCGGGCAGGGCATGGCGCTGGCGATCATTCTCGCGATGACGGCGCTGCTGGTGGTCACCTCTGCACTCGCCTATTCCAAACAGGATGAATTGATGCGCGCCATCGGCAATGAAGCGGGCAAGGTCGCCTACTATCTCCTCGCACTGCTCGGTGGCGGCTGGGCGCTGGCGGCGCATCTTGGATATGTCGCCGGGCCGGCCCCGCTCGACTGGATCACGATGCTTTACGCCTCGATCCTGCTTGCCGCGTTGTACGTCACTGCGCGGCGCGGGATGATGCTGATGCGCTAGGGATCGGTTTGCCGCACAGCCGGCTTCCGGCCAAGCAAAAAGGGCGCCCGGTCAACCCGGACGCCCTTTTTTGTTTCTTATGCTGCCGCGCGGAACGCGGCAGGCGCAGCGATCAGGCGCTGTAATAGAGGTCGAATTCGACCGGGTTCGGCGTGGTTTCGACGCGCAGCACTTCTTCCCATTTCAGTTCGGAATAGGCGTCGATCTGGTCTTTGGTGAAGACATCGCCCTTGAGCAGGAAGTCGTGATCGGCCTCCAGCGCTTCGAGCGCTTCGCGCAAGGAACCGCACACGGTCGGCACGTCGGCCAGTTCGGCCGGTGGCAGGTCGTAGAGGTTCTTGTCCATCGCTTCGCCCGGATGGATCTTGTTGGTGATCCCGTCGAGGCCCGCCATCAGAAGCGCCGAATAGGCGAGATAGGGGTTGGCCATCGCGTCGGGGAAGCGGAATTCCACGCGCTTCGCCTTTTCGCCAGCGCCATAGGGGATGCGGCAGGAGGCGGAGCGGTTGCGCGCCGAATAGGCGAGCAGCACCGGTGCTTCGAAACCCGGAACGAGCCGCTTGTAGCTGTTGGTGGTCGGGTTGGTGAAGGCGTTGAGAGCCTTGGCATGCTTGATCACGCCGCCGATGAAGAACAGGCAGTTTTCCGACAGGCCGGCATATTCATTGCCCGCGAAAGTCGGCTTGCCGCCGTCCCAGATCGACATATGGGTGTGCATGCCCGAACCGTTATCGTCCTTGATCGGCTTGGGCATGAAGGTCGCCGTCTTGCCATAGGCATGGGCGATCTGGTGGACGACATACTTGTAGATCTGCATGTTGTCGGCGGTTTCGACCAGCGTCGAGAAGGTCAGGCCCAGCTCATGCTGCGCGGCGGCCACTTCGTGGTGATGCTTGTCGCAGGGCAGGCCCATTTCGATCATGGTGGCGACCATTTCGCCGCGGATATCGACAGCGCTGTCGACCGGGGCGACAGGGAAATAGCCGCCCTTGGCGCGCGGCCGATGGGCCATGTTGCCCGCCTCGTATTCCCGGCCCGAATTGGTCGGCAACTCGATATCGTCGAGGGTGAAGCCCGATCCGGCATAGCCGTCTTCGAAGCGGACATCGTCGAACATGAAAAACTCGGCTTCCGGTCCGACATAGATCGTGTCGCCGATGCCGGTGGACTTGAGATAGGCCTCGGCGCGCTTGGCGGTGGAGCGCGGGTCGCGCGCATACCAGTCACCTGTGGAAGGTTCCACGATGTCGCAGAACATGATCATCATCGGTTCCGCGCTGAAGGGATCGACATAGACCCGGTCGAGATCGGGCTTCAGGATCATGTCGCTTTCATTGATCGCCTTCCAGCCTGCGATGGAGGAGCCGTCGAACATCAGGCCGTCTTCCAGCTCGTCCTCGCCCAGCACCTTGGCCACCATGGTCAGGTGCTGCCACTTGCCCTTGGGATCGGTGAAGCGAAGGTCGACCCAGTCGATGTCCTCGTCCTTGATCTGTTTCAGGATGTCGCTTGCACTTGCCATTTCGATATTCTCCGTTCTGGAAATTCGTGATTGCTTGAAACTGAAGGGGCGGGGGTCAGATGGCGTCGTCGTCCCGCTCGCCGGTGCGGATGCGCAGGGCGGCCTCGATCGGGCTGACGAAGATCTTGCCATCGCCGATCCGGCCGGTCTGCGCGGCATTGGCAATCGCCTCCACCGCGCGTTCTGCCTGATTGTCGGGCACGACAACCTCCAGCTTCACCTTGGGCAGGAAATCGACCACATACTCCGCGCCGCGATACAGCTCGGTATGGCCTTTCTGCCGCCCAAACCCCTTGGCCTCGGTCACGGTGATGCCGGACACGCCGACTTCGTGCAGCGCCTCCTTCACGTCGTCGAGCTTGAAGGGCTTGATGATGGCTTCGATCTTTTTCACGCGTTTGTCCGTCCGGCCTGCTGGCTCCCTCGCGCGGATACTTTCCAAGAATCGTGCCAAGGGCGATGCCAAGAATGATGGGGCAGGCCTAGACGAAGAAATGCTCGCAACCAAACGGGTTCGGCGCAATTTTCGAACGTTTGCACTGCCGGGCGGGCAGCGGTGCAACGCAGCAGGAATGGCAGAGCGGGGCAGAGCTGCCCAAGGCTTAATCCGATGCTGCCTATTCTTTAGGCAGAGGCCAAACGCAGGCCCGCCGTTTCGGGCAGGCCGCACATCAGATTGAGGTTCTGGATCGCCGCGCCGCTGGCGCCCTTGCCAAGATTGTCGAGCCTTGCGACGAGACGCGCGTGATACCCTTCGGTATCGCCGAAGACGTACAGCGTCATGCCGTCATCCGGCGCGTCGCTGGGGCCCAGCACCAGTTCGGGCTTTGCGCCATCGGTATGAACGCCGACGACAGGCGAACCTGCATAATATTCGGCCAGCGCGGTGCGCAGACGGTCGGCAGTGAGGTCCAGATCGATCGCGCCGAGATGCAGGGGGACCTCCACCACCATGCCGCGATAGGCCGGGACCACCGATGGGGCGAAAATCACGCCATGCGCCAGTCCGGCATGCAGTTTCATTTCCGGGCGATGCTTGTGCGCCAGGTCCAGCCCATACGTGCGAAAGGCGACGTCGTCTTCGCTCTCGAACCGTTCGATCAGCGCCTTGCCACCGCCCGAATATCCGCTCACCGCGTTGACGGTGAAGGGCCAGTCGGCGGGCAGCAGCCCTTCGCGCACCAGCGGTGCGACCAGCGCAAGGAAGCCGGTGGGATAGCAGCCCGGATTGCTGACCCTGAGGGCATTGGCCACGCGGTCCGCGCCGACCAGTTCGGGAAAGCCATAGCACCAGCCATCGGCCGTGCGGTGCGCGCTGGAGGCGTCGATGACACGCGTGCCGCTTGCCGGGTCGATCAGCGCCACCGCTTCGCGCGCGGCGTCGTCGGGCAGGCACAGGATGGCGATATCGGCTTCGTTCAGCGCCTCGCGCCGGGCGGATGCATCCTTGCGCCGGGCATCGTCGAGCGCGATCAGCGAAAACTCGTCCCGCCCCTGGAGGCGGTCGAGAATTTCGAGGCCCGTCGTGCCGGCCGCGCCATCGATAAAGACCTTATGCGTCAACGCCCAACGCACCTTTGGCGACATATCCGCTCGGCCCATCGGGGCCGCAGCACACCCACGCCCAAATGCCTGCCACATCGAGCAGCTCGATCGTATCGCCCGCATCCAGCGCAGTCACCACATCGGCATCGGCGCGCGGGGCCAGCCGCATGTCCGCCCCGTCGCTGCCGACGGTTCGGCACTGCGGAACCACGTAATGCGCGGCGAGATATTTCCCGGCAAGGCAGATATGCGCGAGATCGCCCCTGAGGGGCAGAGTGCCAGGCGCGACCTTGTTCACCGGGCCGGTAAGGCCAAGGATACCTTGCGGAATTTCGTAGTCGGCTGGTCTGCTCACGTGCGTTTTTTCAAAATGGTCCCTGTTGGATCGGTGCAAGGCGCTTAGCCGCCGGTCTTGCCTGCTGCAAGCGCGGTGCGGACTTGTCCCCTCAAGCGTAGCGTTCGCGCAGCATGTGCCAGCTCGCGCGCAGGCCATAGGCCTCGCCGCCCTTGGGACGTCCGGGCTTGGGGAAGGGACGCCATGCGAAGGTATCGAAATGCGCCCAGTCGATCCCGTCATCGACGAATTTGTCGAGGAATAGACCGGCCACGCTGGCCCCCGCATAGGAATTGCCATGCGCGTTGTTCATGTCCGCAATGTCGGAGGCCAGCCATTCGCGGTAAGCGTCGGCGAGTGGCAGGCGCCAGGGTTCGTCGTCATGCTTGCGCCCGGCAGCGGTCAATGCGTCTGCGGTCGCATCCTCGCGCGTCATCAGGGCGGGGTAATCCGGGCCGAGCGCCACACGCGCCGCGCCGGTCAGCGTGGCGAAATCGATGATAAGGTCGGGTTTCTCCTCGCTTGCGCGGGTCAGCGCATCGCCCAGGATCAACCGCCCTTCGGCATCGGTGTTGCCGATTTCCACGGTCAGTCCCTTGCGTGAATTCAGCACATCTCCGGGGCGGAAGGAATCGGCGGAAATCGCGTTTTCGACCGCAGGAATAAGCAGGTGCAGGCGTACCTTCAGCCCCGCGCCCATGATGAGCCCCGCCAGCGCGATGGCATGGGCCGCGCCGCCCATATCCTTCTTCATCAGCTTCATGCCTGCCGCGGATTTGACGTCGAGACCGCCGGAATCGAAACACACACCCTTGCCGACAATGGCGAGGACGGGGTGATCTTCCTTACCCCAGGTCAGGTGCATCAGGCGCGGCGCATGCTTGCGCGTGGCGGCGCGGCCAACCGCATGGACCATCGGATAACCCTGTTCCAGCGCATCGCCGCGCACCACCGTCAGCTTGGCCGAATGGGCACTGGCGAGCTTCTCGCACCGCTCTTCGAGCGCGGCCGGCCCCATGTCTTCTGCCGGCGTATTGACCAGATCGCGCACAAGGCACACGGCCTGCGCTTCTGCGGTGGCGGCGTCGATTCGGCCCGCCTCCTTCGTCAGCAGGACGCGCGGACCGGTCGGCTCTTCGGGCTTGGCATAGCGCGTGAAACTGTATTGCGCAGTCTGCCAGCCATGAAGGGCAGGTCCGGGCTCCCCGCTCGCGCGGCGATAGGTTCCTGCGGGCAGCGCTTCGGCCAGTTTCGCCATGCACCAGCTGGAAAGATCGTCGGGATTGGCCACCCCGCCGACGGCGAACCAGCCATCTCCATCGGGCACGATGGCGACCTGATAGCCGCTGCCGTCGAATTTCTGGCCATCCAGCGCCGCGCGCTGTCCGGCGCTGAGGCTTTTGGCCCAGGCAGCATACCTGTCCCTGTTGACGAGGTGGATATCGATGGCGTCTTGCCCGCGATCGGGCTGGATTAGTGCTTCGCTGTCGGTCATTATTACCCCTGTAACTTCCGGTTCCCTTTGCAAGAGAAATACGATGCGTCCACGCCTGTTCCTGATTCCCGTGTTGCTGTCGAGCGCCGCCTGCACTCCGGCGGAAGATTATGACGATGCTGTCGGCGTGCAGGAAAAACCGCAAAAACAGGCAAGCGCTGCATCGCCTGACGCGGAAAAGAGCGCCGAGGCAGGTAAGGTTCGCGTCGAAAACGAATTCTACACCTTCGAATATGCCTGGCCCGCCGAAGCGGCGGCCATCGCCCCGCTGACTGAAATTCTGCGCAAACGGGCAGACACCGCCCAGAAAGAGCTCGAAAAATACGCCCGCGAAGACAGTGCCGCTGCGGCAGAGGCGGAATTCGAATATCGCCCGCACGAAATGGAAGTAGAATGGGAGCGGGTGGCCGACACCCCCGGCTGGCTCAGCATGAGCGCGCTGGTCTACACCTACACCGGCGGCGCCCACCCCAACTACGTTTATGACAGCATGGTGTGGGACAAGCAGGCAGGGGTCGAACGCGATCCGACCGACCTGTTCCGCAGTGCCGGGGCTCTGGGCACTGCGCTGGGCGGGCCGTTCTGCGCGCAGCTCAATGCCGAGCGGGCGAAGAGGCGGGGCAGCCCGGTCGATCCGGCATCGGACGATTCCTTCTCGAAATGTCCCGACATCGAAGAGCTGACCGTGCTGCTGGGATCGTCCAACGGCACAACCTTCGACCGTATCGCCCTGCTCGCCGCGCCCTATGTCGCAGGGCCTTACGCAGAGGGCAGTTATGAGTTCACGCTGCCTGTTACCACGGCGGTGCTCGATGCGGTGAAGCCCGAATATCGCAAAGCCTTCGCGCTCGGCACTCGCAATTCGGCGCGCTGATCGCTACATTGCCGCCCATGATGGATTATCAGGTGATCGAAGGTGACGAGACCGTTTATCGCGACGGCTCGATCAAATTGCATGGCCCGGCCGGGTATGACGGCATGCGCAAGGCCGGGCGTCTTGCCGCCGACATTCTCGATGAAATTGCGCCGATGGTGCAGCCCGGCGTCGCCACTGCCGATATCGACGACAAGGTGCGCGAATTGATGTTCGATGGCGGGGCTGTCCCCGCAACGCTCGGCTATCGCGGGTATACGCATAGCTGCTGCATCTCGATCAACCATGTGGTGTGCCACGGCATTCCCAGCGAAAAGCAACTGAAAGAAGGCGACATCGTCAATATCGATGTCACTCCGCTGCTCGATGGCTGGCATGGCGATACCAGCCGGATGTATTTTGCAGGCGAACCCTCACTGAAGGCTAAGCGCCTGGTCGAGGTGACGCATGAATGCCTGATGCTGGGCATCGAAGCGGCGCAGCCCGGTGCGCGGCTTGGCGATATCGGCGCGGCGATCGAGGCGCATGCGCGCCAGTTCCGCTATGGCGTGGTGCGCGAATTTTGCGGGCATGGCCTTGGCCGCCTGTTCCACGATGCACCCGAGGTGATCCACGCTGCCAAGGCAGGCACGGGGCCGGAACTGAAACCCGGCATGTTCTTCACCATCGAACCGATGATCAATCTCGGCCGCCCGCACGCCAAGGTGCTGCGCGATGGCTGGACCGCCGTGACCCGCGACAAATCGCTAAGCGCGCAGTTCGAACATTCCATCGGCATTACCGAAGACGGCAACGAGATTTTCACGCTGAGCAGCAAGGGCCTGCACAAGCCGCCTTATTCCGGTTAGACCCTCAGGCGCCGGGCGCGAGCCATCCGGCTCGCTTGGCTTTCCTCGCATGTGCTCGGGCGGGCGGCCGCCCTTGCACTCGGCTTCGCCTCGCGATTGGCGCATCGACCTGTACGACATCCGATCCGGGCGGCGGAGGTCGCTAACCCGCCCGTGCGGCCCTGATTGCCGCGCCGGCCACGAAGGGTGTCACCGCGGCCATGCCCAGGCTGATCGCGCCGGTCAGCGCCAGTCCGGCCGTGTCGGTCCGTGACAGCGCGCCTGCGCCGAAAATCAGGATCGGTACGGCCAGCGGGATCACCATCAATCCGGCAAGTGCCGCGCCGCCGCGCAGGCTTGCGGTCAGCGCGGCGATGGCAAGGCCGATGGCAGCAAGGCCGGGCGTGCCTGCGAGCAGGCCCAGCAGCACGGTGCGCGTCGTCTCGCCCGACAGGTTGAGCAGGGCGGCGGCAGGCAGGGTGGCGAGCAGCAGCAGCGGGGCAAAGGCCAGCCAGTGCGCGATCATGCGGCTGGCCATCGCTAGTTCCTCGCTCACGCCGCGCAGATGGAGTTGGTCGAACACGCCCGCTTCCAGATCGCCCGCCACCAACCGCTCCAGCGGCAGGATCGCGGCGAGCAGGGCAGCGATCCAGATGACACCGCCGCCCGTGCGCGCCAGCAGGTCCGGCTGGGGGCCAACGGCGAAGGGGAACAGCATCGCCACCGCGAGGAAGAACAACAGCGGCAGAACACTGCCGCCGCGCTGCCCGCCGGGCATCAGCGTCTTCACATCGCGGCGGAGCAGGGCGGCGATCATGCGGTGTCTCCGGCCAGTTCGATCGATTGCGCGCCAGCGGGCAGGGCAATCGTCTGGTGCGAGGCGACCACGCAGATCCCGCCCGCCGCCACATGCCCAGCAATCAGTGCCTCCACCGTGTCCTGCGCCGCGCTGTCGAGACCGTTCAGCGGTTCGTCGAGCAGCCAGATCTGCGCCTCTGCATTGAGCAGCCGGGTAAAGGCGGCGCGCTTGCGCTGGCCGGTGGAGAGATAGCGCACCGGAACATCCGCCAGTTCGGTGAGCGCCATCCTCTCGAGCGTAGGCGCCGGGTCGGTGCAATTGTCGAGCCGCTGCCAGAAGGCCAGCGCCTCGCCCAGCGGCGCATGCTCGTCAAGCGCGAGCCGTTCGTCCACCAGGGCGACACTGCCTTCGCATTCGACTTGCCCGGCAAAGGGGCGGGCGAGCCCTGCCAGAATGCGCATCAGGCTCGACTTGCCGACCCCGTTCGCGCCGCGCACCTGCAATGCGCCGCCCGTTTCCACCACAATATCGAGCCCGGTGAAGAGCAATCTGTCACCCCGGCGACAGGCGAGATTTTTTGCGGCGAGGCGGGCTTGCATGACGCGCAGCGATAGGCAAAAGGCGGCGCGTCCACAAGCAAGGGAAATGCGCAGCGATGACCGTCGAGAAACTCAGCGAAGAGGAATGCAGGAGCTGGATGCGCGCCCTGCCGAAATGGTCGCTGGCGCGCGATGGCGATGCGATCCAGCGGACCTTCGAATTCGCCGATTTCAGCGAAGCCTTCGCCTTTATGACGCGCGTGGCGATGATCGCGGAACAGCGCGATCACCATCCCGAATGGTTCAATGTTTATAACAAGGTGGAAATCACCCTGACCACGCACGATGCGGGCGGGCTGTCGCTGCGCGATACCAATATGGCCAAGGCGATCGACATGCTCTGAGCATGCCGGTTGCGGCGATGCGGGGGCTAGCGTCCCAACGGCCTGAAACTGCCGCGCGTCTGCTTGCGCACGCGCCCCGGCAGCCAGCGTGCACCAAACGCGATGCGGTGGGCCGTCTTGCCCACCAGCGTATGCAGCCGGTCACCGTGAACCGCCTCCCACGCCGCCTTCGCGACGTCGTCCACGGAACTGATTTCCAGCCCCGCATCTGTCACCCGTGCACGGATCATTTCGTTGCTGCCGCGATTGGGCGCCTTGTCGAGCAGCGGTGTGTCGATGAATGCCGGGCATAGCGAGCGGACATTGATCCCGTCCTGCGCCCATTCGCCGTCGAGGCTTTCGGTGATGCCGCGCACCCCGAACTTGGTTGCGGTGTAAACGCTGGCCCCCGGCGTGCCGTATATCCCGGCTGCGCTTGCTGTGTTGAGCAGGCACGATCCCGGCGCTGTCTTGAGCAAATGGGGATAGGCGGCCTGCGCGCCGAACAGCACGCCCTTCAGGTTGATATCGAGGCAGCGTTCGATTTCTTCGGGCGAATTTTCGATCAGCGATCCGCCCAGCGGAATACCGGCATTGTTGGCGACCACATCGATCCGCCCGCCCGTCGCGGTGGAAAAGGCGTCCAGCGCCTCGTCCCATGCGGCGCGTTCGCGCACGTCGAAAACATGGCGATAGCTGAACCCGCCGGGCAGCATCGCTTCGGTATCTTCCATGCCCTCGGCATCGATATCGCCAAGGCCGACGAACCAGCCCTTGTCGCCGAAATGCCGCGCAATCGCGCGCCCGATGCCCGATCCACCACCGGTGATGAAGATGGCCTTGCGTTCGCTCACTTGTCTCTCCCGTATTCGCCTGTATCGCTGCGCATGTCTTGCCCGTGCCTACAATGCCGGATTGGCATAGGCATGCCAGGTGAAGATCGCCAGCGCGCCGCGATGTGGACGCCATTTTTCGCTCATTGCGCGCGTTTCCTTCTCGCTGGGCCGTTCGGCCAGGTCCAGCAAGCGGTGGATGCCCGCCTGCACCGCCAGATCGCCTGCGGGCCAGATATCGCCGCGCCCCTCGGCAAACAGCAGGTAGATTTCCGCCGACCAGCGGCCGATGCCCTTGATCCGGGTCAGTTCGGCAATGGCTTCCTCGTCATCGGCGGGCAGATTGTCGAAATCGACCTCACCCTTCGCCACCAGATCGCACAGGCTGCGGGCATATCCCTGTTTTTGCCGCGACAACCCGCATGCGCGCAGGCTGTCGAAATCGCGCGCCAGCAGCTCTTGCGGGGCGAAGTCCGGCCCCAGTTCCGCCTCGAGCTTGTTCCACACCGATGCTGCCGATGCGACGCTCACCTGCTGGCCGACAATGGTGCGCAGCATGGTCATGTAACCGCGTTCGCGGATGCGCGGTTCGGGATAGCCGATCCGGTCCAACGCATCGGCGATTGCAGGTTCGCTTGCGGCCAGCGCATCGATCCCGTTTTGCAACTGTATGCGAGTAAGGCCCATAGAAACCCTTCCTTGCCAAACGTGGCGGGCCGCCATAACAGCCGCCCGCACGGCACACCACTGGCCAGATTGCAGGCCAGAACACAGGAGCGCGCACGAATATGCCCAAGCTGATCGTCACCACCCGTGAAGGCGAAACGAGCGAGATCGAAGTCGAAGACGGCCTGACCGTCATGGAAGCGATCCGCGACAACGGGTTCGACGAATTGCTGGCGCTGTGCGGCGGCTGCTGTTCCTGCGCGACCTGCCATGTCCATGTGGACCCTGAGTTTAAGGACAAGCTGCCGGAAATGAGCGAGGACGAGGACGATCTGCTCGAATCCTCAGACCATCGCAACGAAACCTCGCGCCTGTCGTGCCAGATCCCCCTGGGGGCGGAACTGAACGGGCTTAAAGTGACTATCGCCCCGGAAGACTGATCTTGATTGCGCAGGTGGGGGGCATGCGCCTAATTGGGTTGGCATGACAGTTACCCCCACACGGCAATCGACCCTCGATCTCATCGGCAACACCCGGCTCGTCCTGTTGAAGGGCGCGAGCGAGGCGGCTGGTTGTGAGATCTGGGGCAAGTGCGAATTCGCAAACCCCGGCGCCAGCGTGAAAGACCGCGCGGCGCTTGGCATTATCCGCGATGCAGAGGCGCGCGGCGAACTGGCGCCCGGCGGCTGCGTGGTCGAAGGGACCGCGGGCAACACCGGGATCGGCCTGGCGCTGGTGGCCAATGCGCTCGGCTATCGCACCGTCATCGTCATGCCCGACAACCAGTCGCGTGAGAAGATGGACACGCTGCGCGCATTGGGGGCGGAGCTGGTGACAGTGCCGCCGACGAAATATTCCGACTGCAATCACTTCGTTCACACCTCGCGCCGGCTGGCGGAGGAGACCGACAACGCGATCTGGGCCAATCAGTTCGACAACACCGCCAATCGCAAGGCGCATATCGAAGGCACGGCAGCCGAAATCTGGCAGCAGCTCGAAGGCCGGATCGATGGCTTCACCTGCGCCGCCGGAACCGGCGGGACGATTGCGGGTGTCGGCCTCGGCCTCAAGGAGTATGACGAGAACATCGTCATCGCACTGACCGACCCACATGGCGCGGCGCTGTATGAATACTATGCCAGCGGTGAACTGAAGGCAGAAGGGTCTTCTACCGCCGAAGGCATCGGGCAGGGGCGCATCACCGGAAATCTGGAAGGCGCGCCGATCGACACGCAATTCCGTATCTCGGACGAAGAGGGGCTGCGCTGGGTCGCCCAGATGCTGCGTGAGGAAGGCATGTGCCTCGGCCTGTCGAGCGGGATCAACGTTGCCGGTGCGGTCGAGCTGGGCAAGCAGCTGGTCGCCGAGGGGCGCGAGGCGCCACGCGTGGCCACGATCCTGTGCGATACGGGCTTCCGCTATCTCTCCACACTCTACAATGCCGAATGGCTGGCAGCGAAGGGCCTGCCGGTTTTCGACTGGCTCGAACGGGATTGACCGGGGCGCTCCTCGCTCTACCTTAAAGCGAATGGCACAAACACAGCAGCCTCCCGGCGCGCCCGACGCGCTCGCTCCCCCGCCGCTGGGCGGAACGCGCGAACAGGCCATGCACCGTTTGCAGATCGGCGTGGGCGGGGTCTTCGCCATCGTTCTCCTGGTTGGGCTGGCAAGCCTTATCGAAAATCGCGCCGTCGAAACGGAGAAGCAGGCCGTGCCCGAAGCCGCGCCGACCAACCAGCCGGTGGAAAGCTCCGCCCGGCCCGATCCGCTGGTGGAGGCGGGCGTTGTGCCCGATCTGCCGACCACGCCAACGCCCACCGCGACGCAATCCGCGCCGATCCTGCCCGAACAAGGCGGCGGGGCAGGGAACCAGAGTGGCGAATAGGCGCATGGGCGCGACCGCGCTTTCCTGCCTGGGCTCGATCCTGCTGGCCGGTTGCAGCGAGGCGTCACCGCCCCCTGAAAAGCCGGAGGACAAGCCGCCTGTCGCGCTGATGACCACCTTGCCGGTCTACTGGCCCGAAACGGGCGGGTTCGGCGAGCTGCTCGATCAGGATGGCGAGCGGCCCTGGATGCGCACCGAGGTGGAGCGCAGCTATCGCCTCGAACCGCTCGATTACCTATCGCAAGAAGCGCTCGCGCCGTTCGACCGGCTGTTGCTGGCCCAGCCACGCGCGCTCTCTGCAGAAGAGAATGTCGCGCTCGACACATGGGTGCGCGATGGCGGGCAGTTGCTGTTGTTTGCCGACCCGCTGGTCACCATGCATTCGCGTTATGGCCTGGGCGATCGCCGAAGACCACAGGCGGTGGCGCTGCTGTCGCCCATTCTTGCGCGCTGGGGGCTGGAGCTGGCCTTCGACCCCGATCAGGGAGACGGCACGCGAACCGTCACCGCGTTCGATATCGCGCTGCCTGTCGATGTGGCGGGGACGCTGGAGGCTGTCCCAACCGACGCGCCTGGTAAGTGCGTCCTGTCACAAGCAGGGCATGCGGCGCGCTGCGAAATCGGGAAGGGCCGCGTCCTCGCAATTGCGGATACGGCGGTGCTCGATCCCGGCCATGGCGGACACGGTGCGTACGGCAACGATGCGGACGAACCGGGCGTGGACCAACAAGAGGCGGGAGGAGATGCGCAATCCGCCGCACTTGGCCGATTGCTCGCCATGAGCTTCGGGCAGTGACATGTGCTGCGGGGCTTTCGGGGAAATGTGGGGAGCACGTACATGAAGGCCGGGGAAATGGCGGGATCGTGTGTCGATTGCCTTGTGGCCGCCCCAGAGGGCGACAGGTGGAACTCCGTAGGCGTTGGCAAAAAAGACAATAAAAACAGTGGCTCACAGGTAATTCCCTAATAATCCCGTAAATTTCCCTTCCATCCCCCATCATTCCCGGCTATTTCGAGGACCTATCGGAAAGCCAGTTTCGAGTCGTGTTCCGCGAAGGCGGGGCAGGCCTCCCGCGTGGATGCGCGGGCGGCAGCGGAGAAGGCTTGCCCGATAGAGGAGAGTTTCGAGGGCAGCGAACCGGGGACGCGCGCGTGGATTTCGGAGGGTACAGCGGTCAGGCATTTACGTGGGCGGGTGACAAAAACCGCTGCGTTCTGCCGCCTGCCTTCCGTAAGTCGGTCAAGGAAAGCTCCGACGGGCGCATCCTCTGCCTTGCCAAGCACGACCGCTGGAATTGCCTCGTCGGCTTCGGCCTTTCCCGCAAGCAGGAATTCGAACAGCAGCTCGACCGCGAGGAAGAGCGCGCCCTGCGTCTGGGCAAGGATTTCGACCGCGAATTGCGCGCCTTGCAGCTCAATGGCTTTGCCGAACTGCCTTTCGACGACAGCGGCCGCTTCGTGATGCCCGATTACCTGCGCGATCTGGGGAATATCGGGGATGGCCTGTTCTTCCACGGCGGCGGGCGCTTTTTCACCGTGTGGAACCCGGAAGAACTGGCGAAGATGGACGATCAATGGGCTGCAGCAAAGGCCGTGTGCGCCAGCCTGATGAACGACGCGAAGGCGAAGCGGAAATGACCGGCGCACCGCACATCCCCGTCCTGCTCGACGAAGTGATCGACGCGCTCGATCCGCAGCCCGGCGACATCGTGATCGATGCGACCTTCGGGGCGGGCGGCTACACCCGTGCCATCCTCGATCGCGGGGCGACGGTTCACGCTTTCGATCGCGATCCCGATGCGATTGCCATTGGGCAAGGCTGGGACGAAGCGCAGGCCGAGCCGCCGCGCCTCGTGCTGCATCACCGCCGTTTCTCCGAAATGCTGCTCGCGATGCGCGATGCCGGGATCGAGCAGGTCGATGGCGTGGTGATGGATATCGGCGTATCTTCCATGCAGCTCGACCAGGCGGCTCGTGGCTTTGCCTTTTCCAGCGATGGCCCGCTCGACATGCGGATGAGCCAGGACGGGCCGAGTGCTGCGGATTTCCTCAACACCGCCGAGGCGGACGAGATCGCCGACGTGCTCTATGAATATGGTGAGGAACGCCAATCGCGCCGCGTCGCGCGCGCCATCGTCGCTGCGCGCCCGCTTGCAACCACGGGCGAACTCGCCCGCGTCGTGCGCAAGGCGCTTGGCCACAAGCCACATGACAAGAAAGACCCGGCAACGCGCACCTTCCAGGCTGTGCGTATCCATGTGAACGGCGAACTGGACGAGCTGCGCAGCGCGCTCGCATCCGCCGAAACCCTCTTGAAGGAAGGCGGCCGTCTGGCGGTCGTCAGCTTCCACAGTCTTGAAGACCGGATCGCCAAGCGCTTCCTGCGCGAGGCATCGCAGTCCCGCTCCGCCTCGCGCCATCTTCCCCATGTCCCCGCGCAGGATGATCCGGTCTTCGCCCATACTTTCGCCCGGCCGAGCAAGGCTATCCGCCCCGGCGAGGCGGAATGTGAGCGCAATCCGCGCGCACGTTCGTCCACGCTGCGCCACGCGGTGCGCACCGCCGCGCCTGCACGGGAGGCCGCGTGATGGCTAGCCGCGCACCCCATCACGTTCCTGCCGGTAGCCGGTTGCGCCAGGTCGGCTGGGCGCTCGCGCTCGCGCTGTGCGTGGCGCTGTTCTTGGCGCTGACCTTCCGCGTCAACGCGGTGAAAAGCGAGGTTCGCCTTGCCGAGCGCCAGATCATCGCCATCGAAAAGCAGATGCTGATCCTTGAGGTCGAGTTCGAAACCCGCGCCAGCCAGCGCCAGCTTTCGGACTGGAACCGGATCGAGTTTGGCTTTGTCGCACCCGGTCCGGGTCAGGTGATGGATGGTCGCCGCCAGCTTGCGGCGCTGGGTTCGGGCATCGGACCCAATGCTCCGTCACCCATCCGCGTGGCGATGGCCAAGCCGGTAGAAGATGAGAGCCTGCTCGGCGAATGGCTGGACAGCGAGGGTGGCGAAGGCGAAAACGGCGACAACGCCCAGCCCGACACCCGCCATGCGCCCGATGCCGCCAGCGATGGCGGTGGCAGCGGCACAAACCTGTCCACCGGCAATCTGGCCCAGCGCCTGTCGCGCCGGACCGCTTCGATCACGCTAGCTGCCGAGGTTGCCCAATGATTGCCGCCTCGGCTGCGGCTGTGCGGGACACTGCAATGCCTGCCAGCCGCGTCCAGCTTGTCAGCATGCGCCGGCACTCGATTGCCGTCGCCAAGATGCGCATCCTCTGGCTGGTGCTCGGTTTCACCTTTCTGGGCCTGCTCGCCAGCGTGCGGATCGGGTTTCTCGGCCTGTCCGACAGGGCGGTTGCCGCGACCTCGCTCGAAGATGCGCTGCTGCCACCGCGCGGCGAGATCACCGACCGCAACGGCGTGGCTCTGGCGCGCGCATTTCCGGCCTATGCGCTGTGGTTCAACCCGCGCGCGATGGGCGATGACGGCACGCCGCTGGTCAAGCCCGCGCCGGTGGTCGCCGCCGAACTGAAGAAGATCTTCCCGTCGCTGGACAAGGACAAGACGGTTCGCCTGCTGGAAAGCGGCAAGCCCGGTTACATCCTGCGCCGGATCCTGCCCGACGAGGCCACGCTGGTGCACACCATTGGTGAGCCCGCGATCCAGACCCCGGACGAACCCGACCGGCATTATCCGCAAGGCTCGATGGCGGCCCATGTCCTTGGCTTTGTGGGCAAGGACGACAAGGGCCATATCGGCATGGAAGCCGTGCTGGACGAGCGGTTGCGCAATCCCGCGCTGCGGGGCGAGCCGGTCGCACTCAGCATCGACATGCGCGTGCAAGGGGCGCTGGAAGAAGAGCTACGGCGGGGCATGAAGCTGGTCGATGCCAAGGGCGCAGCGGGTATCGTCCTGGACGTCGATACGGGTGAGGTCATGGCGCTTGCCTCGCTTCCGGAATTCGACCCCAACCGCGTGACGCCCACGGACATGGCCGTGTCGGAAGCACGGCACAAGCGCGGCGACGTGCCCAAGGCATTCAACCGCGTGACCAACCAGGTTTACGAGCTTGGTTCCACCTTCAAGCCACTGTCCATCGCGGCGGCGATCGATGCCGGCGTGGTGCGCAATTTCGGTGCGCAGTGGGATGCCACTCCGGTCAAGGTGGGCCGCTTCACCATTCGCGATTCCCACTTTCTTGGCAACACGCTCAATGTGCCGTCGACGCTGATCCATTCCTCCAACACCGTCACCGCACGCATCGCGGACGAGCTGGGACCGGAGAAAATGCGCCAGTACATGATCGATATGGGCATGAACCAGCGCCCGCATATCGAATTGCCGGCGCGCGGCTTCCCCATCTGGCCGGGCGAAAAATGGCCGCGCCTGCGCAATATGACGGTGAGCTACGGCCACGGTGTCGCGGTCACCCCGCTGCATCTTGCAGGCGCTTATGCGGCGATGGTCAATGGCGGGATCTGGCGTCCGGCGACACTGCACAAGCTGACGCCGGGCCAAGCGCCCAAGGGCCGCCGCGTGTTCAAGGAATCGACCTCCAGCCGGATGCGCCAGCTGCTTCGCGCCATCGCGATCTACGGCACGGGCAAGAACGCCGATGCACCGGGATACCGGGTGGGCGGCAAGACCGGCTCGGCGGAAAAGCCGGGCGCGGGCGGCTATCGCCGGACAGAGCTGATCTCCACCTTCGCCGCCGCTTTCCCGATGGACAATCCGCGCTTTGTTGTCGTCGCCATGCTCGATGAACCGCGCGGCACACTTGCCAGCTCTTTCCAGCGCACCGCCGCCTGGAACGCTGCGCCAATCGTGGGCCGTCTTGTCCCCCGGATCGGCCCGATGATGGGCGTGCGCCCCGATGCCACGCGCGATGTCGATATCTCCGATCTCAAGCCGCTGATCCCGGAAGCCAACCGATGAACCTTGCCCGTATCCTGGAAAGCGCGGGCCACCGTGTTGCAGATGCAGGGGACGCCGGGGGCAAGCAGGTCACCGGCTTTGCCATCGATCACCGCAAGGTTGCGCCGGGCACAGTCTTCGGCGCATTCGAAGGTCAGCAGGTCAATGGGGAGGATTTCATTCCCGCTGCCATCGAAGCGGGCGCCATCGCGGTTGTTGCACGGCCCCAGGCCAGGGTCGAAGGCGCGCTGCACATCGCGCATGACAATCCGCGCCAGGCTTTCGCCCAGCTCGCCGCGCGGTTCTTTACGCCGATGCCCGAACATGTCGCAGCGGTAACCGGCACGAACGGCAAGACCTCTACCGCCGAGATGACCCGCCAGATCTGGCGCATGGCAGGTGAACGCGCGGCCAGCATCGGCACACTGGGCGTAACCACGCCCGATGAAAGCGTGTCGACCGGGCTCACCACGCCCGACATCGTTACCTTCCTGTCGAACATGAGCGGTCTCGCGCGCGAAGGCGTGAGCCATGTCGCCTTCGAAGCGTCGAGCCACGGCCTGTCGCAATATCGCAATGAGGGCGTGCGGCCCGAAGCGGTTGCCTTCACCAATTTCAGCCGCGACCACCTCGACTATCACGAGACGATGGAGGCTTATTTCGAGGCCAAGATGCGCCTGTTCGACGAGGTCGCGGCCGACGATGCGACCGCCGTCATCTGGACCGGGGCGGAGCGCGGCGAATGGACGCAGCGCGCCATTTCCCATGCCGAGAAACGCGGGCTGAGCCTGTTCACGGTCGGCCAGTCGGGCGATGGCATTCGCCTCACCGGACAGGAGCCGACCCAGCTTGGCCAGACGCTGTCCGTCGAACACGATGGCACGGCGCGCACGATATCGCTGCCGCTGATCGGGGCCTATCAGGTGTCTAACGCCCTGACGGCGGCAGGGCTGGCGCTGGCCACCGGCATCGATGCGGGACGCGTCTGGGACGCGGTTGCCCGGCTCCAGCCGGTGCGCGGCCGTTTGGAACGCGCGGTCATCGCGTCGAGCGGCGCGCCGGTCTATGTCGATTACGCGCACACTGCCGATGCGCTGGAGAGCGCGATTGCTGCGCTGCGCCCGCATGTCGAAGGCAAGCTCATCACCGTGTTCGGCGCAGGCGGCGACCGCGACACCGGCAAGCGCGCGCCGATGGGCGAGGTCGCTTCGCGCCTGTCCGATGTGGTCATCGTTACCGACGACAATCCGCGCGGGGAAGATCCCGCCGCGATCCGCGCACAGGTGCTCGCAGGCGCGGCTGACAATGCCCGCGAAGTGGGCGACCGGCGCGAAGCCATCGCAGCGGCAATCGGCCAGTCGGGCGCGAAAGACATCGTCCTTGTCGCAGGCAAAGGCCACGAAACGGGACAGATCGTGGGCGCAGGTGAGGATATGCGCGTCCTGCCATTTGACGACGTACAGGTTGCACGCGAATGCGCGGCAGCCGCGAACGAGGAAACGGGGAGAAACGCAAAATGAGTGCAGCGGTCGTTCGCCATCCGGCTCTCAAGCCCTGGCCGATCTTCGCCTCTGACGCCCTGCCGCTCGCGCTGTGGAGCGCGGCCGATATCGCGAAGGCGACCGGCGGCACGGCGAGCGGGGATTTCGAGGTTGCCGGCGTCGAAATGGATTCGCGCGATGTGCGCCATGGCGATCTGTTCGTAGCGCTCAAGGGGGAGCAGATGGACGGTCACCGCTTCCTCGACGCCGCCTTTGCCAATGGTGCATGCGCTGCGCTGGTGGATCGTCCGATCGACCGCCCGCATGTGCTGGTGAAAGACACGACCGAGGCGCTGCACGCTCTGGCCCATGCCGCGCGCACGCGTGTCAATGCGAAGATCATCGGGGTCACTGGATCGGTCGGCAAGACGGGCGTGAAAGAAGCGATCTTTGCCGCGCTGGAGCGTTCGAGCAGAGGCACTGCGCACCGTTCGATCCGCAGTTACAACAACCATGTTGGCGTGCCGCTGTCGCTGGCGCGGATGCCTGCGCGCAGCCGCTATGGCGTGTTCGAAATGGGCATGAACAATGCGGGCGAGATCAGCGTCCTCACCGCCCATGTGCGCCCGCATGTCGCGGTCATCACCACGATCGCGCCTGCGCACATCGAGAACCTCGGCTCGATCGAGGCGATTGCCGATGCGAAGGCGGAGATTTTCAGCGGGTTGGAGCAAGGCGGCACGGCGGTTCTCCCGGCGGATTCCCCCCAATTGGCGCAGCTCGAGCAAGCGGCGCAAAGTGCCGGCGCCAAGGTGGTTTCCTTCGGCGCAGCGCGAAGCGCAACCGTGCGGTTGCTCGATGCGATCCCCAGCGCCAATGGCGGCAGCCTCGTCACCTGCGAATATCCCGGTGGGCGGATGTGCTTCACCGTGGCCGAGCCGGGCGAACACTGGATCATGAACGCGCTCGCGGTGATCGCTGCCGTGCAGGCTGCCGGCGGCGATCTGGCCGCAGCCGGCATCGCGCTGGCCGAGATGGGCGGGCTGAAGGGGCGCGGTGCGCGCCACCAGATTTCGGCGCCCGGCGGCAAGGCGCTGCTGATCGATGAAAGCTACAACGCCAATCCGGCCAGCATGCGCGCGACGCTGGCCCAGCTTGGCAACACGCCTGCCACGCGCCGCATTGCGGTGCTGGGCACGATGGGCGAGTTGGGCGATATGGGCCGCGCGTTTCATGCCCAGCTGACCGATCCGCTGGGGACCGCGAAGGTCGATCACGCCATTCTGGTGGGCGAGGGCATGGCCCCGCTCGCGCAGGAACTGGGGAAAGGGGGCGTTCCCTCGCTTGGCATTCCCCCCAGCTACGCGCATTGCAACAATGCCGAAGAGGCAATCGGCCTGCTCGCGGACTATGGCATCGTCGCCGGAGATGCGATCCTGGTGAAGGGATCGAACTTCATGGGTCTGGGCAGGCTGGTGGAACATTTTGCGCACCGGGAGGGGTAGCCCCAGGCCCTCATGCTGTATCTTCTCGCCGAATATCTAAATTTCGAAGGCATCTTCAATCTCGTACGCTACCAGACGGCGCGTGCGGGCGCGACGCTGCTCACCGCGCTGCTGATCGGCCTCGTTATCGGGCCGCGCATGATCGACATGCTGCGCGTGCGGCAGGGCAAGGGCCAGCCGATCCGCGCCGACGGCCCGCAATCGCATCAGGCGAAGGTCGGCACGCCGACCATGGGCGGGCTGATGATCCTTGTCAGCCTGTTCCTGTCGCTGATGCTGTGGATGGACCTGTCCAATCCCTTCATCTGGGCCTGCCTGGCGGTGACGGGCGGGTTCGGCCTGATCGGTTTCCTCGACGATTACGACAAGGTCACCAAGGCCAGTCACAAGGGCGTTTCGGGCAAGGTCCGTCTGGCGCTGGAATTCGTGGTGGCGGGCATCGCCTCGTGGATCATCGTCAGCCAGATCAACACGTTTCTCTACGTACCGTTCTTCAACAATCTCGGCATCGAGCTGAGCTATTTCTATTATGTCTTCGCAGCCTTCGTCATCGTTGGCGCGGGCAATGCGGTGAACCTGACCGATGGTCTGGACGGGCTTGCCACCATGCCGGTCATCATCGCGGCGGGCACTTTTGCGCTGATCGCCTATCTCGTGGGCCGCGTCGACTATTCCGAATATCTCGGCATCCCGCATGTGCAGGGCGCGGGCGAGCTGGCGATCTTCTGCGCCGCGATCATGGGGGCGGGGCTGGCCTTCCTGTGGTTCAACGCACCGCCCGCCGCCGTGTTCATGGGCGATACCGGCAGTCTCGCACTCGGCGGCGCTCTGGGTGCGATTGCCGTGGCGACACATCACGAGGTCGTGCTGGCGATCGTCGGCGGGCTGTTCGTGTTCGAGGCGCTGAGCGTCATCATCCAGGTGTTCTGGTTCAAGCGCACGGGCAAGCGCGTCTTCCGCATGGCGCCCATCCACCACCATTTCGAACAGCTCGGCTGGTCGGAGAGCAAGGTCGTGATCCGCTTCTGGATCGTCGCCATCGTGCTCGCATTGCTGGGGCTGGCGACGCTCAAGCTGCGATGATCACCTCACCCGCCTGGAAGGACAGAAAATACGCGGTGCTCGGCCTCGCGCGGTCCGGGAAGGCGACGCTGGACGCTCTGCTTAAAGCTGGCGTCAACGTAAAAGCTTGGGACTCCAATCCCGAAATCCATCGAAGCTTTTGCGAGCATTTCCTTCAGGAAGATTTTCCAGAAGATACGCTGGTAATTTTCGGTGACACCCGTGGCTCAGTTCAACTTGTCGATCCGCTGGAGTTGGACCTGACTGGATATGCTGGCGTTGTGGTCAGCCCCGGCGTCCCGCTCAACACCCACCCAATCAAACCGCACGCCGACAAATTCGGTGTGCCCGTGATCGGCGATATCGAACTCTTTGCGCAGGCGCGCGAACACCTGCCGCCGCACAAGGTCGTCGGCATCACCGGGACCAATGGCAAGTCGACCACCACCGCGCTGGTCCATCATATCCTGAAAGAGGCGGGCGTGCCGACCACCATGGGCGGCAATATCGGCCTGCCGATCCTGGAACAGGAGCCGCTCCCCGAAGGTGGGGTCTATGTGCTCGAGCTGTCGAGCTACCAGATCGACCTAACCTTTTCGCTCGACTGCGACGTGGCGGTGTTGCTGAACATCACACCGGATCACCTCGACCGGTATGATGGGGATTTTGAGAAATACGCTGCGAGCAAATCGCGTTTGCTCCAGATGCAGAAAGCCGGCCAGAACTCCATCGCGCGGTTCACCGATGCGCGGGCTTTGGGCAAATTTGCCGAAGGGACCACCGCCAGCATTCTCGAAGATGTTCTCGCAAACCGAGGGATCGAGGCGAGCGAGCAGACAAAGTGGCCATCACTCCAGGGTCCGCACAACCTCGAGAACGCAGCAGCCGCCATCGAGGTCTGCGATATTCTCGGCCTGACCCGAGCGCAAATCCGCGCCGGGCTGGAAAGCTACGGTGGCCTCCCGCATCGTATGGAGCGGGTCGCGGAGATTGCTGACGTCGCTTACGTCAACGACAGCAAGGGGACGAACACTGCCGCTTCTGCCCCAGCGCTCGCCGCATTCGACAATATCCACTGGATTGTCGGTGGGCTAGCGAAGGAACCGGGCTTGGGCGAGTGCGAGGCCGAGCTGCCCCATGTGAAAGCCGCCTACACCATCGGCAAGGCCGGGCCGGACTTTGCTGCGCTGCTCCAGCCTCATGTCCCGGTGGAGCAGTGCGAGACACTCGACAAGGCTGTCGCCGCCGCTGCCGCAAGGGCCGAGGCGGGCGACACCGTCCTGCTCTCCCCCGCCTGCGCCAGTTTCGACCAGTTTCGCGATTTCGAAGAGCGGGGCGAGGCCTTCCGCGCCGCTGTCGAACATATCCGCGAGAGGAGCGCCGCATGAGCGACCCACGCCGCACCTATGTCCCCAGCGACCGCCGCCACAAGCGCGCCGATGGGCCGCCGCTGCCCAGGCTTTCGCGCTGGACGCAGCTGAAAATCTGGTGGCGCGAAATCGACCGCGTGCTGCTGTTCCTCGTGCTGGCATTGATGGCGTTCGGCGCGGTGGCGGTTTCCGCCGCCAGCCCCGCCAGCGCCAATCGCCTGTCGACGTCCACCGTGACGCTGCCCGAACTTTACTTTTTCACCAAGCATCTGGGCTGGCAGGCGGTCGGGCTGATGACAATGTTCGCCGCCTCCCTGCTCACCAGGACGCAGGCGCGGCGGTTTGCGGTAATTCTTGCCGCGATCATGGTCGGCGGCCTGTTTCTGGTTCCGATTGTCGGGAGCGAGATCAACGGCGCGAAACGCTGGCTGGAATTCGGCATCCGCATCCAGCCGTCCGAATTCCTAAAACCCGCCTTCGCGATCACCATCGCCTGGGTGCTGAGCTGGCGGATGCGCGATCCGAACCTGCCGGTCATACCGCTGTCGGGCGCAGCGCTAGGCCTGGTATGCATGCTCTTGATGATGCAACCCAACCTTGGTGCAGCGATCCTGTTTGTCGGCGTGTGGTTCGTGCTGGTGCTGCTGTCGGGCGTCCCGGTCAAGCGGCTGTCGATCCTGGCCGGGGCCGGGTTTGCCGCGCTGACCGCTGCCTATTTCCTGTATGACAATGCCCGCCACCGCATCGATGCCTTTTTCGGCGACGGGACGGCCTACGATCAGGTCTATTTCGCGGAGAAGACGCTGCTTTCGGGTGGCTGGCTTGGATCGGGCTATGGTCTCGGCATTCGCAAGATGAACCTGCCCGAGGCGCATACCGACTATATTTTTTCCGTTATTGGCGAGGAATTCGGCCTGCTGGTTTGCGCTATGCTCGTGCTTACCTATCTCGCTATCGTGACACGAGTGATGATGAGACTTATCGACGAGGACGACCTGTTCGCCGTACTGGCGGGTGCTGGCCTGGCATCCCTGCTGGGCGGGCAGGCGTTTATCAACATGCTGGTGAACCTCCAGCTGTTCCCGTCCAAGGGAATGACGCTGCCGCTGGTGAGCTATGGCGGTTCGTCCACCATCGCGGTGTGCGTGACGGTGGGGCTGCTGCTGGCGATCACCCGGCGCAACCCGTTCCTGAAACGCGAGACGACCGGCCTTTCCGACCTGATCCCCTGGCCGGAACGCAAGGGCCAGGAAAACATCGCCATCCGGCGGGAGATTCATCCATGACCGGATCGAGCCGGCACTATGTCCTCGCCGCGGGCGGGACGGGCGGACATTTGCTGCCCGCCTTTGCGCTGGCGAGCGAGCTGGAGCGGCGCGGCCATCATGTCGCGCTGATCACCGATGAACGGGGCGAGCGGATTTTGGGCCGCCCCGATTTCCTCACCACCCACGTCCTGCCCGCCGGGCGGTTCGGCAAGAACCCGCTCGAATGGCTGTCGGGCATTCGCGCCCTGCTGAAGGGGCGCAGCATGGCAAGGCAGTTGTTTCGCAGCTTTCAGCCGAGCGCGGTGGTCGGCTTCGGCGGCTATCCCGCCATGCCCGCTTTGCTGGCATCGACCGGAATGGGCATCCCCAGCGTGGTCCATGAACAGAATGCGGTGCTGGGCCGGGTCAACCGCTTCATTGCCTCCCGTGTGCAGGCCATCGCCACAGCCTATCCCGAGGTGGAGCGGCTCGATCCCAAACATGCCACCAAGGTCGCACTGGTGGGCAATCCGGTGCGCGCGCAGGTGCTGGCGCTGCGCGAGGAGGATTTTCCCGCCTTCACCGATGACAGCCTGCTCAAGGTGCTGGTGACGGGCGGCAGCCAGGGCGCGCGCATCCTGTCGGAAATCGTGCCCGATGCGCTCGCCATGCTGCCCGCTGCCTTGCGCCAGCGACTCCAGATCACGCAGCAATGCCGCGCGGAAGATCTCGACGCGGTGCGCGAACGCTATCGCGCGCATGACATTCCGGCGGAACTGGCCACCTATTTCGAGGATATGGCCGAGCGGCTGGCCGATGCGCATATCTTCATCGGGCGCGCAGGCGCATCGACCATTGCAGAACTGACCGCCGTGGGCCGCCCTGCCGTGCTGATCCCGCTGCCGATCGCGACCGACGACCACCAGGCCGCCAACACGCGCGAAATGGTCAAGGCGGGCGGGGCGCGGATGATCCGCCAGCCCATGTCGACCGTGGCGGAAATCACCGGGTCGGACGACAAGCACAACCGCCAGCGTATCGAACAGTCCGACACACTCCAGAAAATGGCAAAGGACATTTCCCGCCAGATGCAGGCGCTCGCCCAGCGGCCCGAAACGCTCGCCAATGCCGCCCATGCGGCGTGGAATTGCGGCCGCCCGGACGCGGTGAAGGACCTGGCCGATCTGGTCGAAAGCTTCGGCGGGGCAGACATGATGGACGTTATCAAGGTAGGCGCGAACAATGCGCGCGGGGCCAGCCAGGGCGTTCCCGCGGGTCAGGGCGCAGGCAAGGACATGGCGGCATGAAGGGCGTACCCACCGATATCGGGACGATCCATTTCGTCGGCATTGGCGGCATCGGCATGTCGGGCATTGCCGAGGTGATGCACAATCTCGGCTACAGCGTGCAGGGCTCCGACATTTCCGAAAGCCCGACCGTGGAACGGTTGCGCGGGCGCGGGATTCCGGTGGCGATCGGCCATGCGGCGGAAAATGTCGATGCGGCGGCTGTGGTCGTCACCTCTACCGCGGTCAAACGGACCAATCCCGAAGTCGCCGCTGCGTTGGAAGCGCGCACGCCGGTCGTGCGCCGCGCTGAAATGCTGGCCGAACTGATGCGCCTCAAATCGACCATCGCGGTCGCCGGGACGCATGGCAAGACGACCACCACCAGCATGATCGCCGCGCTGCTCGATTGCGGGGAAATCGACCCCACCGTCATCAATGGCGGGATCATCGAACAATATGGCTCCAACGCCCGGCTGGGCGACAGCGACTGGATGGTTGTCGAGGCCGACGAGAGCGATGGCAGCTTCCTGCGGCTCGATGGGACGATTGCGGTCGTCACCAATATTGATCCCGAACATCTCGACCATTACGGCGATTTCGACGGGGTGAAACGCGCCTTTGTCGAGTTCATCCACAACGTGCCCTTCTATGGCGCGGCGGTGCTGTGCATCGACCACCCCGAAGTGCAGGCCGTCATCGGCCAGGTGCGCGACCGGCGCGTGGTGACCTATGGCTTCAACCTCCAGGCCGATATTTGCGGCGTGAATATCCGCCCGGACGAAGGCGGGAACTGCTTCGATGTCATCGTGCGCCAGCGCGACCAGGAAGACCGCCGCATCGAAGGCGTCCGCCTGCCCATGCCGGGCAAGCACAATGTCCAGAACGCACTCGCCGCCATCGCTGTCTCCATCGAAATGGGATGCAGCGACGAGGTGATCTGCAACGGCTTTGCCCAGTTCGGCGGCGTGCGCAGGCGCTTCACCAAGGTTGGCGAAGTGGCGGTCGATGGCGGCAAGGCCGTTGTGATCGACGATTACGCGCACCACCCGGTGGAGATTAAGGCGGTGCTGGCGGCAGCGCGTGAAAGCGCGCAGGCAGGCGCGGATAAGGGCCGGGTGATCGCGGTGATGCAGCCGCATCGCTACAGCCGCCTCAATGGGTTGATGGACGAGTTCCAGAGCTGCTTCAACGATGCGGACGAAGTCTTCGTCACTCCGGTGTACGAAGCGGGCGAAGACCCGATCGAGGGGGCCGACAGCGCGGCGCTGGTCGCGGGGCTGAAATCGCGCGGCCACCGCGCGGCATCGACGATCTCCGGCCTCGAACATCTGGCGCAGACGCTTTCGGGCGAAGTGCGCGCGGGCGATCTGATAGTCTGCCTCGGCGCGGGCGACATCACGAAATGGGCCGCCAGGCTGGCCGACGCGATCGAGCAGGAGCGCGGCTGATGGTGGCCCGGCCCGATAAAGCTCCTCTGGACGACGGCGCAGAAGCTGCGCCGGCCGCGATGGAGGGCATTCGCGGCAAGCTGACGGCGGATGCGCCGCTCGCCAAGCTGGTCTGGTTCAAGAGCGGCGGCAAGGCGGACTGGCTGTTCGAACCTGCCGACCTCCATGACCTGCGCACCTTTCTGGAGCGGCTGGATGGGCAGACGCCGGTGATGGCGCTGGGGCTTGGCTCCAACCTGATCGTGCGCGATGGCGGCGTGCCGGGCGTGGTGGTCAAGCTGGGCAAGGCCTTTGCCGATGTGTCGGTGGGCGATGACAATGTCGTGTCCTGCGGAGCGGGCGCGCATGGCATTCTGGTATCCTCCACCGCGCGCGATGCGGGTGTGGCGGGGCTGGAATTCCTGCGCGGCATTCCCGGTACGGTGGGCGGTTTCGTGCGGATGAATGGCGGCGCCTATGGGCGTGAGGTCGCAGACGTGCTGATCGATTGCGACGTGGTGCTGCCGGGCGGGAGGCTCCGTACCCTGCCCGCAGCCGACCTTCGATATACCTATCGCCATTCCGCGCTGCCCGATGGCGCGGTGGTGGTCGCGGCGCGGTTCCAGGGCAATCCCGGCGACCCGGAGGAAATCGGCGCGGAGATGGACCGCATTGCCGAAGCGCGCGAGCAATCCCAGCCGCTGCGCACCAAGACGGGCGGTTCGACCTTCAAGAACCCGCCGGGCGAAAAAGCCTGGGCGCTGGTCGATGCCGCCGGATGCCGCGGCCTGACGATGGGCGGCGCGCAGGTGAGCGAGAAGCACACAAATTTCCTCATTAACACCGGCGATGCCACCAGCGCCGATATCGAAGGACTGGGCGAAGAAGTGAAACGCCGCGTGCTCGAAAAGTCGGGCGTCACGCTCGAATGGGAAATCCAGCGGGTGGGACGCCCATGACGCTCGACCGCAAACTCCATGTCGCTGTCCTGATGGGGGGCTGGGCGAATGAGCGTAAGGTGTCGCTCATGTCGGGCGAGGGTATCGCCAGGGCGCTGGAAGAGCGCGGGCATCGTGTCACGCGGATCGACATGGATCGCACGGTTGCCGCGCGCATTGCCGAGGCCGCGCCCGATGTCGTCTTCAATGCGCTGCACGGCGTGCCGGGCGAAGATGGCACGGTGCAGGGCATGTTGGATCTGATGGGTGTTCCCTATACGCATTCGGGCCTCGCCACTTCGGTCATCGCGATCGACAAGCAGCTGACCAAGCAGGCGCTTGTCCCACATGGCATCCCCATGCCCGGCGGGCGGATCGTGAAAAGCGCCGACCTGTTCGAGAAAGACCCGTTGCCGCGCCCTTATGTGCTCAAGCCGGTCAATGAAGGCAGTTCGGTGGGCGTCGCCATCGTTTCGGACGAGAGCAATTACGGCAATCCCATCGCCCGCGATGCGCAGGGTCCGTGGCGAGAGTTCGAAACGCTGCTGGCCGAACCCTTCATAAAGGGGCGCGAGATGACCACCGCTGTGCTCGACATGCCCGATGGGCCGCGCGCGCTGGCCGTCACCGAATTGAAGCCCAAGACCGGCTTTTACGATTACGATGCGAAATACACTGACGGGCTGACCGACCATGTCTGCCCCGCCGAAATCCCTGCCGAAATCGAGAAACTGTGCCTCGAAATCGCGTTGAAGGCGCATAAGGTGCTGGGATGTCGCGGGACCAGCCGCACCGATTTCCGCTGGGACGAGGAGCAGGGTGAAGACGGCCTGTTCGTGCTTGAAACCAACACCCAGCCGGGCATGACACCGCTCAGCCTCGTGCCCGAGCAGGCACGGTATGTCGGCATGGAATATGGCGAGCTGGTCGAAGCGATCATCGCCGCCGCGCTTGCCGACCATCCGGGGGAGGGCGGCGATGGCTAAGGTCAAGCGCGGGGCCAAGGGCGTGCGCCGGTCAACGGCCGCGCGCAGCCGCAGCCAGACGGCGCGCCGCGCCCGCAAGAACACCGTATCGCTGTTCGACCGGACGATGGCGCTGCTGCCGTTCACCGACGAGCAGCTGCACCGCATCTTCCTGTTCCTGATCCTTGCCGGGCTGGCTGTCGCCGCGTGGTTTATCGCCAGCCTCGCCGGGTTGCCGCAGATCGCCCATGCGCGCATGGCCCACGCTGCCGCCGATGCCGGGTTTGAGGTGCGCCGCGTCAAGGTGACGGGGGTGGAGCGGATGAACGAACTCAAGGTGTACGAACGCGCGCTCGCCGAACGCGACCGCCCGATGCCGCTTGTCGATCTGGAGGCGCTGCGCGAGCGGTTGCTGGAACTCAACTGGGTCAAGGATGCGCGCGTTTCGCGCCAGCTGCCCGACACGATCATCGTCGATATTGTCGAACGGCAGGAACATGCGGTGCTGCAAAAGCCCAACCGTCTGATGCTGATCGATGCGCAGGGCCACGAACTTGAACCGATTTCCGCTGCGAATGCCAAGGGCAAGATGCTGATCCGTGGCCCCGGCGCGCAAAAGCAGGTCGAGGCGCTGGACGATCTGCTCGATGCCGCGCCCGCGCTCAAGCCGCAGGTCGAAAGCGCGGAATGGGTCGGCAATCGCCGGTGGAATATCGGGTTCAAGACCGGGCAAGTGCTGGCCTTGCCACAGGGCGAAACCAAATCCGCCCACGCGTTGGTCAGCTTCGCCAAGCTGGACGGGCATTATCGCCTGATCGGCGGGGATGCCGTGTCGATCGACATGCGCGTGGCCGACCAGGCCTATTTCCGGTGCAAATCCGGCCCGTGCCAGATCGGCGATCTCAAGCCTGCAAGCGAGGCGAACTGATGGCTGCCGCGCGCATCACCCGCGCCTATGGCGCCGTCAATATCGGCTCGTTCCGTGTCTCCGCCATGATCTTGGGGGAGGATGAAAACGGCAACCTCCAGGTGCTCGGCTCCACCCACCGCAAGGCCGAAGGCGTCAAGCGCGGTTATATCACCGAAATGGGGGCGGCGAGCCACGCCATCCGTCAGGCGGTCGAGAAGGCGGAAGAGAATGCGGGCACGAATATTTCCAGCGTCTGGATCGGCTGTGCCGGGGCCGGGCTGTCGAGCAAGATCGCCAGTGTCGAAGTGGCGATTGGCGGGCGACGGATCGAGGATGACGATGTCGAGCATCTGCTGTTCGCCGCGCGCGACCATATCCAGCCGGACGGCAAGACGGTGCTGCACGCCCAGCCTGCGCATTACACGCTCGACGGGGCGCACGGCGTCGCCAATCCCGCTGGCCTTCATGCAGAGGTGCTGGGCGTCGATATCCATGTGACCCTGGCCGAAAGCGCGCCGGTCAGGAACCTGATCGAAGCGGTGCAGAGCGCGCATCTGGATGTGGAGGCGGTCGTCGCCTCGCCGCTCGCCAGCGCCTATGCCTGCCTGTCTAGCGAGGAACGCGATCTGGGCGTGGCGCTGGTGGAAATCGGCGCGGAGGTGACCAACGTTTCGGTTCATGCGGCGGGCATGTTGCTGGGCCTCAAATCGATACCCACCGGGTCGAACGACATCACCGATGCGCTGGCCTCCAGCTTTGGCATCCGTCGCAGCCAGGCCGAACGACTGAAATGCGTATCCGGTTCGGCCATCGCTACGCCGAGCGATCATAGCGAGATGATCCCCGTCAACGCTCCCGACGAGCCGATCAACGGCCCGTTGGCGCGCGGGGCGGACGAACACAACCGCATCGCCCGCGCCGAACTGGTCGGCGTGGTGACGCAGCGCCTGTCGTTCCTGTCGCACGAAATCGCCCGCTCGCTGAAGGAACTCGGCTTTTCCGGCACGCGTGCGGGCCAGGTGGTGCTTGCAGGGGGCGGGGCGGAATTGCACGGTGTGGCGGAATTCATGCAGGCCGCGCTCGCGCTGCCTGTGCGCGTGGGCAAGCCGCCCGCGCTTATGGGGCTGCCCGAAGCGCATGCCACGCCCGGTTTTGCCACGCTGGTGGGGCTTTGCCTTTATGCGGCCGACGATCCGGTCGATGTCCGCTCGGTTGGCCCCGGATACCAGCCGACCCGCCGCTATTCCGGGTTTGGAATGGTCAATCGGGTTTTTCAGGCTGTAAGGGATTATTTCTGATAGTACGCATTATCGAAGCTGCGCTCGCCTTGGGCCTTGTGGATAAGGCCAAACACCCTTTGCATCGCAGATTTGCTTTGTGCCAAATAAGCCGGTCGAAGACCGACAGTTTTTACCGCCCGCGGGGAATATGAAATGAGCATCAATATCGGACCAGCATCTTCGGACGAACTGCGCCCCAAGATCGCGGTTATCGGCGTGGGCGGCGCCGGCGGCAACGCCATCGCCAACATGATGCGCGCCGAAGTCGAAGGCGTTGACTTTATCGTCGCCAATACGGACGCGCAGGCGCTCAGCAATTCCGAAGCGGAAAGCCGCCTCCAGCTCGGCCCGGAAATCACCGGTGGTCTGGGCGCAGGCGCGCGGCCCGAAGTGGGCAAGGCAGCGGCGGAAGAAACCGTCGACGACATCGAAGAAGCGCTCGAAGGCGTGAACATGTGCTTCATCGCCGCTGGTATGGGCGGCGGGACCGGCACGGGTGCAGCGCCGGTCATCGCCGAAATCGCCCGCAAGAAGGGCGTCCTGACCGTCGGCGTTGTGACCAAGCCGTTCCTGTTCGAAGGAACGCGCCGCATGCGCGCCGCCGAAGCGGGCATCGACGAGCTTCAAAAGCATGTCGACACTCTGATCGTTATTCCCAACCAGAACCTGTTCCTGGTCGCCAAGGCGGAAACCACCTTCAAGGAAGCGTTCGAGCTGGCGGACGAAGTTCTCCAGCAGGGCGTGCGCTCGATCACCGATCTCATGGTCATGCCGGGCCTCATCAATCTCGACTTTGCCGACGTGCGCTCCGTCATGAGCGAGATGGGCAAGGCGATGATGGGCACGGGCGAGGGCGAGGGCGAGAACCGCGCGCTCGAAGCGGCCGAACACGCGATCGCCAATCCGCTGCTCGATGGGGTCAGCATGGCCGGTGCGAAGGGTGTCATCATCTCCATCATCGGCGGCGAGGACATGAAGCTGCTCGAAGTGGACGAAGCGGCCAATCACATCCGCGAACTGGTGGACGAAGACGCCAACATCATCTGGGGCAGCGCCTTCAACCCCGATCTCGACGGGCGCATCCGTGTGTCGGTCGTCGCTACCGGCATCGATCACAATGCACAGCGCGAACATGCGCAGCCCGCAACCCGCCCGTTCTCGCTGTCCGATGCGAAGCCGCCCAAGCGCCCCTCGTTCGAACCCGCGCGTGAGCCCGACGTGGAAGACGAGCCGTTCGAACTGAACGAAGGATTGTCGGCCGATCCCGAACCGCAGCCGGAACTGGCAGCACCCGCCGATCCCGTGCCGGCTGCGCCCGAAGCAGCGCCGGTGGCTGCCGAACAGCCGCTCGACCTGTCTGACGAAGATATGGCCGTGCTGTCCGATGGTGCGGACGATTTCGGAAGCAACACGTTCTCCATGTCGGGCGTCGGCAAGGGCGATTACGGCGATGAAGACGATGTCGAGGATGTGGACGACATCGTCGATCCGCTGGCCGGTCTGCGCAATGAACATACCGAACGCTTCGATCGCGAGCCCGCCGACGACGAGGCGCAAGCCGAAGGTGATCGCGGCAATGCAGACATGCAGGGCGAAGGCGGCGGCTATGGTAGTGAACCTGCCGAACAGCCTTTCGATCTGACCCAGCAGGACGAACTCGAACTCGGCTCCGAACACATGACCGGACACCAGGGCGGCGGCGCTCAGGCTGACGCGGCCGGGCAGGGCGATCCCTATGGTCGCCGCCGTTCGCTCGTCTCGGGCGGCGCTGACAATGCCGGCGGTTCTTCCCACGGCACTGGCGCAGCTGCCCATGGTGGTGGCGCGCCGCAGGGTGGCGCCGCTGCCGCTGGCGGCGCAGGCCTCGGCAGCACGCTGTTCGAACGTATGGCGAAACTTTCGCGCGGTTCGGGCAAGGATGCCGTCGAAGATGAGGATGATGACAACGGCGATGGCGGCGCTGCGCTCAACATTCCGCGTTTCCTGGGTCGGCAGAACAACCAGTAAGCG
This sequence comes from Qipengyuania sp., assembly GCA_048268145.1. Taxonomy (GTDB): domain Bacteria; phylum Pseudomonadota; class Alphaproteobacteria; order Sphingomonadales; family Sphingomonadaceae; genus Qipengyuania. The sequence continues at coordinate 445,662 of JBLWWC010000001.1, forward strand.
CCCATTCACGGCGTAGGCGATAAAGTCGCCGCCGGTCTTTCAAAACAGGGCAGGTCGGTTCGGGCCTGCCCCATGGAGCTGGCATTGCCCAAGGTCTCGCGCCTCGTATTCGCATTGACGGCGGCCCTCGCCGCAAACGCTGCATCACCGCTGGTGGCGCAGCGCGAGATCGTGCAGTCGCTGCCTCCCAAGGCCGCCGACGACCTCAATCGCGCGCTGCGCCGCCTGGCGGGCAATGCGGGCGATGTGGGGGCGCTTATCGATGCCGGTAACGCGTCACTCGAACTGAACGATGCAGAGGCCGCAATCGGTTTCTTCGTCCGCGCGCGCGAAGTGTCTTCCACCAACGCCCCGGCGATTGCCGGACTGGCACGCGCCAATGTCCAGCTGCGCCGCCCGGTCGAGGCGCTGCGATTGTTCTCAGAGGCGGAGCGTGCCGGATACGACTCGCCCGAAATCGCTGCGGACCGTGCGCTTGCCTATGACCTCGTTGGGGACAATGCCCGCGCGCAGGAATTCTACAGCGTGGCGCTGGCTCGCCGCGATACGCCCGAATTGCGCCGCCGTTTTGCGCTCAGCCATGCCATTGCGGGCAATAAGGACCGCTTCGAAGCGCTGCTCTTGCCGATGCTCGAAGCGGAAGATCGTGCCGGGTTTCGCACCCGCGCATTCGGCCTCGCCATATTGGGCCGCAGCGATGAAGCGGTATCCATTGCCGAGGCGCTCATGCCGACCGATCTGGCGCTGCGGATGGCGCCGTATCTGCGATATATGAAACGGCTGACCAAGGCGCAGCAGGCCGCCGCCGCCAATCTGGGCGCCTTCCCGCGCGCTTCGGATATCGGCAGAGACGACCCGCGCATCGCCAGCTATGCCAACGAGGGTCGACGCATCGCCCAGACCGCCTCCCAATCGCTCACCCCGCAGGGCGCTCCGCTTGGCACGCAAGCCCAGCCGCCGCAAGAGCGCCCTCGCCAGGCGAGCCGGAGAGAGCGCAGGGTCGGGCGTCAGAGTTTGGATGACCGGTCGCGCCGCGCCGCATCGCGCGCTGCCGAAGAACCGCGCGCCGCCACGCCGGCGCGGATCGAGCCGAGCAGCACGCCGCCGCTCGGCCAGCCGGTGCAGACGGTCCAGCAGACACCCACACCACCTGCGGAACCGGTGCAGGTCGCCGCGCGTGCACCGGGCGAATTGCCGCCGACCGAACGTGTTCAGGTGTCGGCCCAACCGACGCAAGCGCCTGCGCGGATAGAAACAGTTCCGGTGCAGCGTTCGGCCGCCGCGCAAATCGGGCCGCAGGACGACACCCCACCCGCGCGGACAGTGGTGGTGGCGCGACAGAGCGAACCGGAACCGGCCGCAGTGCCGCTGGCTCCACCCGCGACGCCCACACCCACGGTTGCCGCAACGCCCGAACCATCCGAATCGCCGTCTGAGGTTTCGCAAGCGAGTGTGGCAGATGCCTTTGGTGACCTTGCCGCCGTACCCGCCGCCAGCAGGCGCGCGTCCTCGGGCGCGGTCGATATCACCGCGATCAAACCGCCGCGCGAAGTCGAAGAAAAGAAGCCCGAGCCTCCGGCCCATCCGGCCCGCTATTGGGTGCAGGTGGCAACGGGCCGCGATCGCGATGCGCTCGCATTCGACTGGCGTCGCATTGCGCGCAGGGCAGATGGTCTTTTGGAGAACAAGGGTCCGTTCGTCACGCCCTGGGGGGCGGCCAACCGGCTGTTGTCCGGGCCTTTCAAAGATACGGCTCAGGCCAAAAAAATGATGAACGATCTCAAGGCTTTGGACATCGATTCCTTCATGTTCCAGAGTGCGGATGGCGAGGCGATCGAAAGCTTGCGCTGAGCGGTTTGGAAGCGCTTGTGCACAGGGTTTGCACAAGCCAGTTTCGTTCTCCCCAACGATCAGCGCGCGCATAATTGCCAACCGGCCATCGACACCTGCATCAGCACGACATGGACGTGACGGGACACGATCGATGAGAGCTGTCGAACAGAGACACGCAACCGACGAGGCAGAGCCGATCGACATGCTTGTGGCCATGTTCGAGGCGCGCGGCTGGCCCTGCATGAGCAGCGGTGACGAGATGTCGGGCGAAATTCAGGGTAGCTGGGCCAAATATCAGGTTAAGGGCATCTGGCGGGCGGAAGACAACGTGCTCCAGATCCTGTGCCTGCCCGATATACGGGTGGCAAAAGACAAGCTGTCGCAGGCGCACGAGCTCGTCAGCCTCATCAACGAACAGATGTGGCTGGGCCATTTCGATATCTGGTCCAGCGGGTCTGTGCTGCTGTATCGCCACGGTTCGATACTTGGCGATGATGGCTTGCTGACGGTGCGTCAGGCGCAGGCATTGATCGAGGTGGCGGTCGATGAATGCGACCGTTTCTATCCGGCCTTCCAGTTTGTGCTGTGGGGCGACAAAACCCCGCGCAATGCGCTCGATGCGGCGATGGTGGATGCAGCAGGCGAAGCCTGACCACCGCTGCCACGCCGCGAAATCCCCGCAAATCAGGCGGGAAAACGGTTAATTCGCATGGCTTTATTCCGCTCCGGTTTTGCTTGAAAATTGCCCGGTGAACACCGATATTGGCGTTCAAGCGGAAAGCATGTCGCCTTACCGCATATGAGGAGTTTGCCTAATTATGGCCGATTGGAACGACACCAGGCAGCAGCAGCGCACCGGCTTCAGTTCCGTGCCGCGCGCTGGCGATGCCGTTGCACGTGGCGAAACCTTCGACGCTGGGCTGCGCAAGCACATGCTGTCGATCTACAATTATATGAGCTCTGGCGTGTTGCTGACCGGCATCGTCGCCCTGCTCACCTATCGTTCGGGCCTCGCGCTGAGCTTCGCCAGCGGTCCGCTGATGTGGATCGTGGCGCTCTCGCCGCTGGCATTCATCCTTGCGATGAGCTTCGGCCTCAACAAGATGAGCAAGGGCACGCTCCAGGTGCTTTTCTGGGCGTTCGCGACGGTGATGGGCCTCTCGCTCTCCACCATCTTCCTGCGCTTTACAGGTGAAAGTATCGCGGCGACTTTCTTTGCCACGGCGGGCGCCTTCGCAGGCCTCAGCCTGTTCGGTTACACCACCAAGAAGAACCTGCAGGGCTTCGGCACTTTCCTGGTGATGGGTGTCATCGGCCTCCTGATCGCGATGGTGATCAACATCTTCCTCGGCTCCGGCACGCTTGCGCTGGCGATCAGCTTCCTCGGCGTTCTGATCTTCGCTGGCCTCACCGCCTACGATACGCAGCGCCTGAAGCGCGAATACCAGTATCTGCGCGGAACCGAGTTTGCCGGCAAAGCCATCATCATGGGTGCGCTCAGCCTGTATCTCGACTTCATCAACATGTTCATGTTCCTGCTGCAGTTCATGGGCAACCGCGAATAGTCGCACGCAGGATTCGCTTCATCGTGCCCGGGACGCCAAGTGCGTTCCGGGCATTTTCATATGCGGCAAAGACGTTTAGAGCCTGTCCTCTTCATCGCCCGTCAATCCTGCATGGGTCAGGATCGGGGCGAGAGATCACATGTCTTTGAGGAGGGGCCGCAGACCATGAGCCGCGACACGCTGAATTTCATCCGTCTGGCCGCCGTGTCGGCCACCGCTGCCACACTGGCGGCCTGTGCCACACCGCCGCCGCCGCCGCCGCCTCCGCCTCCGCCGCCGCCACCGGCAGAGATCATTCCGCCGCGGCCCTTGCCTCCGGGTGGTGCGTCCTATGTCATGGCCATCCCGCCTGCCGGGCCGTTGGGCGTTCGCCAGACCGTGAACACCGGCATCTCCGACGATGAGAAGGTGTGGCACTTCCGTTCGGCGTGGAATGTCGCGGCACTGAATTGTGTCGAGCCGAAATTCGCACCCGTTCTCGAAGCTTACAGCGCCTATATCAAGGACAATGGCCGCGAATTGAAATCGGTGAGCGACCGGATCGACCAGACCTATCGCAAGCAGATCAGCAATCGCCGGTCCGCGATGCTCGCGCGCGAATCCAGGATGACGACGGTCTACAACTTCTTCGCACTGCCGCCGGTGCGCACGGGCTTCTGCAACAATGCGCTGGATATTTCGCAGCGTGCGCTCGCCTCGACCGAAATGAATGCGACCGGGTTCGCCCTGTCGAACTTCCCGCTGTTCGTGCAGCCCTTCGAAGATTTCTTCACCGCTTACGAACAGTACCGCGTCGATTCCAATGCATGGGATGCGCGATACGGTGCGCGTTACGGCAATTCTCAGCCCGGCTATATCGCGGTGCAGCGTGCGCGCGGCGCTGCTGGCCCGCAGCCGGGTGTGTCGGGGCCGCTGGAAACCCTGTCCGATCCCAATGTGGGCGAAACCAAGGTGACGGACCCGGATACCGGCGCGAAAATCCCGGTTGTGCCGGTTCAGACTGGTGTGCAGTCCGCGCCGGTGGTCCAGCCCATCCCCAATGACGATGGCAAGGACGATACGCCGCAGGATTGATCCCTGTCATCTCCAAGGGTCTTGGCAGGCAGCGGCGCGCACCGTTAAAAGGCGCGCCACCGTGCCTGCCCAGGGCGGTTAGCCTGGAACGGGGCCGTAGCTCAGTTGGGAGAGCGCGTCGTTCGCAATGACGAGGTCAGCGGTTCGATCCCGCTCGGCTCCACCAGGATAGATTTTGAAGAAATTTATCCTGGTGGTTTTTGTGTCGTGAACCGACATCCGTCGGTTCGTCCTCGGTGTTGTTCCGATGCTGCGCATCGGACACCTGTGGGGCGGCCGCGTGGCCTTGCGGTCGCTGCGCGGCCGGATTTACTTCCCTTCTTGCGGCGCGCCAATGGAACATACCTAGCGACAGATGACCGGCCTTGCGGTGTCATGGGCACGGCTCTACTGCTTCCTGCAAAGTACGGGCCATCAGGCCCGCAAGGGCGACCGCCCGCCCGCAGCGACCGTAAGGGAGCGAGGATAGCCAAGCGCACGGATGTGCGCGCCGGCGCTTGAGGCCAAACAAACATGCACTTTCTCGATCAAGCCAAGATATATCTGAAATCCGGCGCCGGTGGCCCCGGGGCCGTGTCGTTCCGGCGCGAGAAATATGTCGAATATGGTGGCCCGGATGGCGGCAATGGCGGCAAGGGCGGCGATATCATTTTCGAGGCCGTGGCCGGGCTCAACACGCTGATCGACTTCCGCTATGCCCAGCATTTCAAGGCCAAGCGCGGCAATCACGGGCAGGGCAAGGACCGCACCGGCGCGGGCGCGCCCGATCTGGTGATCGAAGTGCCGGTCGGCACACAGGTCCTGTCCGAAGACAAGGAAGAAGTGCTGGCGGATTTCACCGAGGTCGGCCAGCGTATCGTGTTCCTCGAAGGCGGGATGGGCGGACGCGGTAACGCCAGCTACAAGACGTCGACCAACCGCGCCCCGCGCCAGCACCAGCCCGGCGTGCCGGGTGAGGAAATGTGGGTCTGGTTGCGGCTAAAGCTGCTGGCCGATGTCGGCCTTTTGGGCCTGCCCAATGCAGGCAAATCGACCTTCATCAACGCTGTAAGCAACGCCAATGCCAAGACTGGCGATTATGCCTTCACCACGCTTGTTCCCAAGCTGGGCGTCGTGCGGCACAAGGCGCGCGAATTCGTGCTGGCCGATATTCCCGGCCTGATCGAGGGCGCGGCAGATGGCGCAGGGATCGGGGATCGTTTCCTCGGCCATATCGAGCGATGCCGTGTGCTGATCCACCTGATCGACATTTCCGGCGCGGATCCTGCGGCGGGTTTCCGCACCGTCAATGCCGAGCTGGAAGCCTACGGCGCAGGTCTGTCGGACAAGCCGCAAGTGGTCGCGCTCAACAAGCTGGACCTCGCGGACGAAGAATTGGGTGACGGTTTCGCGCAGGAATTGCTGGAGGCGGGAGCCGACAAGGTGTTCCAGGTGTCTGCCGCCACGGGTGCGGGGATCGACAAGCTGCTCGACGCGGTGCTTGGCTATCTGCCCGACCGCACGGCCACCGAGACCAATGCCGCCTCGGTCGAGGAAGTCGACGATGACACGGCGACATGGTCGCCCCTGGACTAGGGCAGGGCGCGCGCATGGCGATGGAAAGGCTGGCCGATCTGCGCGCAGCGCGCCGCGTGGTCCTCAAGATCGGCAGCGCGCTTCTGATCGAACAGGGTGAACCGCGCGCAGCCTGGCTGGCGAAGCTGGCTGGCGAGATTGCCGCCATGCGCGCATCGGGCCAGCAGGTGATCGTCGTCAGTTCCGGGGCGATTGCGCTGGGCGCGGCGCGGCTGGGCCTTGCCAAGGGCGGACGCGGCAGCCTTGCCGATGCGCAGGCGGCGGCCTCTGTCGGGCAGGTGGCGCTCGCCCAGCTCTGGGCAGGCGCACTCGCACCGCACGATATCATCGCTGCGCAGATGCTCGTCACGCTCGACGATCTGGAGGATCGCCGCCGCTACCTCAACGCATCGGCCACGCTTGAACGGTTGATCGAGGCGGGCGCTGTGCCGGTGGTCAACGAGAATGACAGCGTCGCAACCGAGGAAATCCGCTTCGGCGACAATGACCGGCTGGCAGCGCGCGTGGCGCAGGCGGCGCAGGCCGATGCCGTGATCCTTTTGTCGGATGTGGATGGCCTGTATGACCGCGATCCGCGCGAGGACGGCGCGCAGCGGATCGAGAGGGTCGAAGGCGTCACGCCGGAGATTATCGCGATGGCCACGGGCGAATCGACGTCCGGCCTCGGCAGCGGGGGAATGCTTGCCAAGTTGCAGGCCGCGCGGATTGCGGAACGTGCCGGAATTGCGCTGGCGATCGTCAATGGGGTGCATGACAGCCCTATCGCCCGCGCGCTCGACAATGGCGTGGGCACGATCTTCCTGCCCCGCCGCAGCGACAATGCACGCAAGGCATGGCTGGGCGGCAGGCTCGCGCCCAATGGGGTGCTGACCGTGGACGAGGGCTGTGTCGCCGCGCTGGCGGATGGCGCCAGCCTGCTTGCGCCGGGTCTGGTGCAGGTCGATGGCGATTTTGGGCGCGGCGATCTGGTGGCGCTGCACGGCCCGCGCGGGGAGCGGCTGGGACAGGGGCTGGTCGAATATTCGGCGCAGGAATGCCGCGCCATTCTGGGCCTGCGCGAAGGCGATCAGGAAGCGCAGCTGGGCTATGCGCCGCGCGCCGCCGTGGTCCACCGCGATCATATGGTGCGCGAATGAGCACCGAAGGTAGTATCGCGATCACTGGCGCGACTGGCTTTGTCGGTCAGGCGGTGCTCGATGTGGCCGCAGCGCGCGGCGCGCCGATCCGCGCGTTGACGCGGCGAGAGCCTGGCCAGGCGCACCATGCAGTGGAATGGGTGCGCGGCAGCCTGTCGGACACTGCATCGCTTGGTCGCCTCGTGGCGGGCGCGCAGGCCGTGATCCACATTGCCGGGCTGACCAGCACGCTGTTTCCCGAAGAATTCGAAGGGGCCAATGTCACCGGCACGCAGAACGTGATCGATGCGATGAAGACGGCGAAGGTGAAACGGCTGATCTTCGTATCGTCCCTTGCTGCACGCGAGCCATCGCTATCGGCCTATGGCGCATCCAAGGCGCGGGCCGAGGCGCTGGTGGAGGCAAGCGGACTGGACTGGACCACGGTACGCCCGCCGGGCGTTTATGGGCCGCGCGATGTCGACTATCTCGACATGTTCCGCACCGCCAAATGGGGTTTCGTGCCGCTGCCGCCGGGCGGGGCCAGCTCGATCATCCATGTCGGCGATCTGGCGGCATTGCTGCTCGATCTTGTGAACGCGCCGCCTGCGCTGGTGCGCCGCAAGGTGTTTGAACCCGATGACGGTCGCGAAGGCGGGTGGAGCCACAAGGAACTGGCGCGCGCCATAGGCACAGCGGTCGGGCGGCGGGTGTTCGCGCCGCATCTTCCCGCAGGCATTTTGGGCACAGCTGCGCGGGCGGACCGCCTGCTGCGCGGCAAGGGGGCCAAGCTGACCGCGGACCGGGTCGGCTATATGTGCCATCCCAACTGGGTCTCCCGGTCGAGCAAGGCCGTGCCAGCCACTGTCTGGCAGCCGGAGATCGAGGGGCGAAGCGGGCTTGCCAGCACCGCCGAATGGTATCGAGAGGAAGGCTGGCTCTAGAACGCCGGATCGTAACCCGGTGGCAGCTCGCCATCATCGCCCAGCGGCGTGTGGATGCCGCATTCGGTCTTGTCCCAGCCCTTCCATCGGCCCGAACGCGGGTCTTCGCCCGGCGCGACCTTGTGGGTGCAGGGGGAGCAGCCGATGGAGGGGTATCCTTGCGCGACCAGCGGATGGCGCGGCAGGTCGTGGGCGGTGAAATATTCCTCGATCCGCGTGGCGTCCCAATCGATCAGCGGGTTGATCTTGAGGCGGCCCAGCGCATCGGAGGTGTCGATTTCGAAGCGCGGCAGATCGGCGCGGGTCGCCGCCTGGAAGGCCTTGCGGCCCGTTAGGCTGGCATCGTATCCTGCCAGCGCATTGGCCAGGGGGCGCACCTTGCGGATCTCGCAGCAGCCATCGGGATCGTAAGACCAGCGCAGCCCGCTTTCATCGCGCGCCTGCAACTCGTCCAGATCGGGATAGAGATTGATGAGGTTGGTCAGTCCCAGCCGCTCGGCCAGCGTGTCACGATAGGCCAGCGTTTCGGGGAAATGCTTGCCCGTTTCGAGGAACAGCACCGGCACGGACGGGTCGACCTGCGCGATCAGATGCAGCAGGGCCGCGCTTTCCGCGCCGAAGCTGGATACCGACACTACACTCCCGGCAATGCCATCGCCGATCACCGCTTCCAGCAGCGCTTCGGTCGAGGCATCGGCGTAGCGCGCATTGAGGCGCGCCGCGTCATCCGCGGTGAAGCGTGGGCCGGTGTCGAGCCGATCGATGGCGCGCAGCTGGTTCATGCCGCGCCCGGATGTCGTTTCGCCCAGATCGGGGTGCGTATGTCGGCAGCGGCCTGATAGGCATGCGGCCAGCGTTCGAGCGCTGCTTCCACGTCCTCGATGTCGAGCGGCTGGTCGGGGTCGAACCCGTCGAAACCGCAGCGGCGCATATAGGCGACCTGGTCGACCAATACGTCGCCCACCGCCCGCAATTCGCCTTCATAGCCCGCTTCGCGCAGGATCTGGGCGGAGGAATAGCCGCGCCCGTCACCGAAGGCGGGGAAGTTGACTTCCACCAGCTTTAGCCGGTCGAGATGCGGCAGCAATGCGCGGGCATCGTCGCCCGGTTCGATCCGGACGGCGGCGGCGTTGGACTGGTCGAGGAAGGAATCCACCGTCACGGCGGGGTGATCGACCGGCTCGTCTTCGCGATATCGCAACATGTCAGGCATTCCGGCCTCCCCGCAGGGTTTGTCCGCAGGTGCTTCGGGTGCTGAGCTGATCCAGCGCGCAGCAAAGCGCGATGGTCCTGGGGCCGATATCAATCATACAATGCCTCCTTGAACGGCTCCATGCCGATGCGGCGGTAGGTGTCGAGGAAGCGTTCCCCTTCGGTGCGTTCGCGCAAGTAAACATCGGCCGCAGTTTCGACCGCGTCGACGATGCCGTCCTCGCTGAAACCGGGGCCGGTGATCTTGCCGAGCGAGGTATCCTGCGCCTCGCTCCCGCCGAGCAGGAGCTGGTAGTTCTCGACACCCTTCCGGTCGACGCCGAGGATGCCGATATGGCCTGCATGGTGGTGGCCGCAGGCATTGATGCAGCCGCTGATCTTGAGCTTCAGCTCGCCCAGTGCCGCCGTCTTGCCATTGGCCGCGAAGCGTTCGGAAATGCGCTGCGCCACCGGGATGGAGCGGGCATTGGCGAGGCTGCAATAATCGAGACCGGGGCAGGCGATGATGTCTTCCACCGTGTCGAGGTTCGGCGCGCCGAGCCCCGCTTCGTCCAGCGCGGTCCACAGGGCATGGAGATCGGCGATGCGGACATGCGGCAGGACGATGTTCTGCGTGTGCATCACGCGCAGCTCGTCGAAGCTGTATTGCTTCGCCAGATCGGCCATCAGGCGCATCTGGTCCGCCGTCGCATCGCCGGGAATGCCGCCCACCGGCTTCAGGCTGATGACGGCAGAAACGTAGCTGTCATGCTTGTGGCGCTGCGTGTTGCGCTCCACCCAAAGGGCGAAATCGGGGTCGGAGCGGTCGATGGATTTTGCGCCATCCTCGAATGCGGGATCGGGGAAGAAGCCCTTGATCCGCTCCAGTTCGGCCAGCGGCGGCTCCACCCCCTGATCGAGCATATGCGCGAATTCTTCTTCGACCTGGCGGGCATATTCCTGTGCGCCGAGTTCGTGGACGAGGATCTTGATCCGCGCCTTGTACTTGTTGTCGCGCCGACCATAGCGGTTGTAGACGCGCAGGCACGCCTCGGCATAGGTGATCAGCTGGTCCAGCGGCACGAAATCGCGGATCAGCGGGGCGATCATCGGCGTGCGGCCCATGCCGCCACCGACATAGAATGCTGCCCCGATTTCGCCATCCTTCTCCACGATCTGGATGCCGATATCGTGCAGTTTCATCGCCGCGCGGTCGGTCTCGCTGGCGATTACCGCGATCTTGAACTTGCGCGGCAGGTACATGAATTCCGGGTGGAAACTGGACCATTGGCGTAGCAATTCGGCATAGGGGCGCGGATCGACCAGTTCGTCATGCGCAGCGCCAGCAAAATGGTCCGAGCTGATGTTGCGGATGCAATTGCCGCTGGTCTGGATGGCGTGCATTTCCACCGTGGCGAGATCCGCCAGGATGTCGGCGGCGTCTTCCAGCTTGATCCAGTTATACTGGATGTTCTGGCGCGTGGTGAAATGACCGTAGCCGCGGTCATACTTGTCCGCGATATCGGCCAGCATGTGCATCTGGCGGCTGTCGAGCGTGCCATAAGGCACGGCCACGCGCAGCATATAGGCATGCAGCTGGAGATAGAGACCGTTCATCAGCCGCAGCGGCTTGAACTGGTCTTCGGTCAGCTTGCCTTCGATGCGGCGGGCCGCCTGATCGCGGAACTCGGCAACGCGGGCATCGACCATTTCCTGGTCGTAAGTGTCGTATTTGTACATCAGATCACCCAGTTCCCCGCCTCGGGATCGGCGGGCTTGAGGGTCAGGTCGGGGCGGACGGTCGGGCCGAGTGCGCGGACCCGGTCCTTGATATGGGCCGGGCGGATGCCGCCATCGTCATCGCGCGCGGCGTCCACGGCATAGGGCACGTTGACGCGGCGTGCGGCCTCTTCGCGGCGGGCGATGTCGTCGGCTTTATCGCCGACATCCACGGCGTCTTCGACATGGATCGACCAGTCGACGCCGGTCCACCAGACGACAGCGCCGGTCTTGAGATCGTTTCCGGTCAGCAGTTTCATTGTGCGGCCTCCCGCGCGATGTTGGCGAGCGCATGGTCTTCACGCGCGGTGACTTCGCCGATGACGATCAGGGCGGGGCTGCGCACGTCCTCCCGCTCCACCAGATCGCCCAATCCGGCGAGCAGGCCGCGCAGCACCCGCATGTTCGGGCGGTTGGCGTTTTCGATAATGGCAATCGGCATTTCGGGGGCGAGCCCGTCTTCCATCAGCTTGTCGGCAATGGCGGGCGCCGTCTTCACGCCCATATAGATCACCAGCGTGCGACCTTTGCCGGCAAGGCCGGACCAGTCCTGCTCCGCCAGACCCTTGCACTGACCGGCGACGAAGCTGACGATACTGGAGGCATCGCGGTGGGTCAGTGCGATCTGCGATGCGGCGGCCGCGCCATTGGCGGCGCTGATGCCGGGGACGATTTCGACCGGAACACCTGCGGCGCGCGCAGCCTCGGCCTCTTCCCCGCCGCGCCCGAAGACCAGCGGATCGCCGCCCTTCAACCGCACGACATCGCGGCCAGCCAGCGCCTCGCGCACCAGCAGGGCGTTGATATCGTCCTGCGGCAGCATGTGCCGCGAACGGCTCTTGGCGACGCTGACCAGCACCGCCTGCGGGCGCGCGAGCGACAGGATGGCCGGATCGACCAGCCCGTCATGCACGATGAGCGCAGCGTCCTGGATCAGCCGTGCGGCCTTGAGGGTCAGCAGGTCGGGATCGCCCGGGCCTGCCCCTACGAGATAGATGGTTCCGATATTCGGCATGACGCCCAGATGCGCGCCGGGCCGCCTCCGCGCCAATCAGAATGGGTGTCAGCGCGTTTAGCAAACCTATCGGTAGGCAGGTTTGCCAGCAATAAAGCGCCTATTTTTCCGGTTTTTCCACCCGCTGCGCAATGGCGGCAACCAGTTGTTCGAACTGGGCATTGCCGCGCAGGTTGAGGTCGCGCTGGGGGAAGGGGATCTCGATATCGTGTTCCTTGAACAGCCACCACAGGTTCTGCAGCACCTTGGAACGGACATTGCCCACACCCTCTTCAGGGTCGTCGATCCAGACATGGACGAAATAGTTGACCGAGCTGTCACCATATTCGGTCATCCAGATGGTCGGCGGGGGCGATTTGAGCACCCGGTCGCAATCCTTGGCGGCCTGCAGCATCAGCTTTTCCGCGACCTTGAGATCGCAATTGTAGCTCACCCCGACGGGGATCTGCATGCGCACATTCTTGGAGGAGTAGGACCAGTTTTCGACCTGGTTCACCATCAGGTTTTCGTTGGGAATCAGATATTCGCGGTGGTCGCGCGTGGTCACCGAGACCGCGCGAATGCCGATCTTGCGGATCTGGCCGAAGCTCTCATTCCCCGCCATGTCGGTGACGGCGATGACATCGCCCGGCTTGATCGAACGGTCCATCAGCAGGATGATCCCGGCGATCAGGTTGCCGAAGGTCTTTTGCAGGCCAAAACCGATGGCGAGGCCGAAAGCGCCCGAAAACACTGCGAGCGCCGTCAGATCGATGCCGAGCACATTGATGCCAAGGAAGAACGCGGCGGCCCACACGACGATGGTGACGATCTTCTCGACCAGCAATTGCTGTGCATCGTCGAGCTTGGTGATGCGGCGCACCATCCGGCGGCCCATCTTGCCTGCAAACCACGCAATCGCGATGATCGCTGCGAGCAGACCGGCAAACACCAGCACGTCGAACAGCGAGAGGCGGATATCGCCGAAACTCAGCGCGATGGCATCAAGCGTGTCGAGCACGCTGCCTGCTGTTTCGCTCTGCGAAGAAACCGCCTCGCGGATCCCCTCGGCGGCGGCGACTGGCGTTTCGTTCTCGTACCGCTCGGCGAAGTTCCATGCCTGCTGGACCTGCGGTGCGCCGGTATCGCTCGGCTCGGGAGTGGGCGCTTGCGCGGTCATTGCTGGTCCATCTTTTCAAGGGCCTGTCGCAGGTCGGCGATCAGGTCGTCGGGGTGTTCAAGGCCGATGGATAGGCGAACCGCGAAGCGCTCGCCAGCGTCCCAGCCGGGTTTTGGCCAGATCATCGTGCTGCGGACGCGCTTCACATCGAAGGGCAGGGCCAGGCTTTCATAGCCGCCCCAGCTGTAACCGATGCCGAACAGCTCCAGCGCATCGACAAAGCGGCAGCGTGCGGCATCGTCGCGGCCTTTCAGCACGATGCTGAACAGGCCGCAGCCGCCGGTGAAATCGCGGCTCCAGATATCGTGCCCCGGCGCACCGGGCATGGCGGGGAAGAGGATATGCGCGATCGCCTCACGCCCGGCGAGCCATTTTGCGATGGCGAGCGCGGACGCGGTTTCGCGCTCCAGCCGCACGCCCATCGTGCGCAGGCCCCGCAATGCCAGCGCGGCATCATCGGGCGACACCACATGGCCGAGCTGCTGCGCCATGTCGCGCAAGGGTCCGTACCATTCCTCGCCTGCGGTGCATGCGCCCATCATCAGGTCCGAATGCCCGCCGACATGCTTGGTCAGCGCCTGGATCGAGATATCGCAGCCCCGCTCCAATGCGGGGAAACCGAGCGCGGTGGCCCAGGTGTTGTCGATCAGGCTCACTGCGCCCTTTTCCCGCGCGGTGGCGGCGAGGGCGGGGACGTCGCACATTTCCATCGTCAGGCTGCCCGGCGCTTCGAGCAGGACGGCCCTGGTTCGCTCGCAAAAGGAGGCTTCATAGGCGATGGGGTCGAGCGGGTCGAAGAACCGGTGGTCCACGCCATATCGCTTCAGTAGGCGCATCGCCATTGCCCGGCTGGGGTCATAGGCATTGTCGGTGACGAGCAGGACGTCGCCTGGCTCCAGAACGGTGAGCAGCGCCCCGGCAATCGCCGCAACTCCGCTGGGATAGAGCACCGTGCCATGCGCGCCCGGCTCCAGCGCGGTCAGCGCATCGGCCAGCGCCCACTGCGTCGGTGCGCCGCGTCGGCCATAGAAGAACTGTCCGTCTGCATTGGTCCTGAGGCCATCGCGCAGCGCTGCGCAATCGGCGTAGAGGTGCGTGCTGGCGCGATAGACGGGCGGGTTCACCACATGCGCATCGGGGCTGCGCCCTTCGGTGACGAGCCGCGTCGCATGGTGGCTGTCGGTGTTTGTGTTCTTGCCCATATTCAGCGTGCTTCGCCCGTTTCCTTCGGTGTGTCCGGGTCTGCGCCCCATTCCGACCAGCTGCCATCGTAGAGCGCACCCTGACCGCCCAGAACGCGCTGCGCGAACAGCACGACGCAGGCGGTCATGCCGCTGCCGCAACTTGCCACCAGCGGAGCATCGGGATCGACCCCCGCTGCGGCAAACCTCTCGCGCAGATCGTCTGCGGGCAGAAGCGTGCCGTCCTCGGCAAACAGCGTGGCGAAATGCAGGTTGCGCGCGCCGGGAATATGCCCGCCCGGCAGGCCGTGGACATGGTCCGCTGTTTCGCCTCGGAAGCGCGGACCGTCGCGCGCGTCGAGGATCGCTGCGTCGACGCCATCGAGCAGCTCTTGCTTGGCGACGATCCGGCGTCGGCCTTGCGGGGTGGGATAGGTGGCGGGCGCAATCACCGTGGCCGTCCCGTCGGCCAGATCGCGGCCCTCGCTGCACCATTTCGCCAGCCCGCCGTCGAGTACGGCAACCTGCTCATGGCCGAAATGGTCGAAAATGAAGAAGGCGCGCGCGGCGCTGCGGATGGCGCTGTCATCGTACAACACCACGCGGCTATCCGGCGCGATACCCAGCGCCCCGGCGCGTTCAGCGAACTGCTTGGCGGTGGGAACTGCCTTGGGCACGGGCGAAGCGGGATCAAACAGCGTTTCGAGATCGAGGAACTGCGCGCCGGGAATATGGCCCGCGCGAAACTCGCCCTGCGCATCGGGCCCGCTGCCGCCCAGATGCTGGGTCGCGTCCAGAACTATCAGGTCGTCCGCGCCCAGTTGCGTCGCCAGCCAATCGGTCGAAACGAGTTTCTCCATCGCCTCCGCCTAGCGGGCAAGGCGGCGCTAGTCCAACGCGCGCTGCGAAAGCGGCTGGAAGCTGCGCGGCCCATCGTCGAGCCGGAACGGCTGGAGCCGTGCGCTGCCAACAGCGGACGCTTGCCCGGTCACGAATGTCTTCACCAGTGCTGCCGCATCGTCTGCCGCCACGCGCAGGCGCACCAGCGGGATGAGCAGCGCAGCCGCACCCTGCCGCACGACATTGGCCTGGGCGAGGGGGAGCTGCACCTCGCCCTCGAACCGCGCGCTCTGGTTGGCGGCGAGGCGGGCGCTGGTGTGGCGTATGTCGAGCGGGGTATTCTCGCTGGCAACCTGTTGCTCTGTCGGCAGGTTGGCGTGGGCAGAGGTAAGGTCGATTGCGGTCGTGACATTGTGCAGCGCCTTGTTGGTGCGATTGATCACCGTCACGCGGTAATGCAGCGTTGCAAACATCATGCTGCGGGTGAGCTTCAGCGCCTCGAACCGCAGCGAGAGCGGCTCTGCAGCTTGTGCTTGGGTCGCCGCCTCGCCCGTATCCGCCGGCTCGCGATTTGGCAGGGATGGCGCGATGGGTGGCGCGATCGTCGGGGGCGGGGCCGCCATCCTGCGCCTGCGCCAGACAAGCGCGCCGCCAAGCAGCACCAGCACAGCGATAAGCGCCCCGATCCAGTAGAGTGGGAAAGAGGGCTTGCCCGGCGCATCTTCGCCGGCGGGGGCCGTCGCCGCAGGGGAAGGGGCAGCGGCGGCGGTGGGGCCGCTCTGCGTGATCGCGGGTGATGGCGTCTCGGGCAGCTCCTGCTCTGCCGGGAGGGCAGGCGCTGGGGTTGGTACAGGCGTCGGGCCCTGCTGCACCGGCGCGCTGGCGTTCGGTCGCGCGGTCGCGGTGGGCGTTGGCGTCGGGGTGCGCCGGGCTGTCGGGCTGGGCGTGGGTGTCGCGGTCACCGCCGGACTGGGTGTGGGGAGCGGGGAAGGCGACGGGGTTGGCGTAGGCGTGTTGACCGGACGCGGGCGGGTTTGCGGTGCGTCGGGATCGACCGGGCCTTGCACATTGGGCGTGGGCGTCGGCGTTGCAGACGGGGGAAGCTGGAAATCCTGCACCGATTGGGCATGCGCCGCCGTGGCGCTGGCTAGCAGGCAGACAGGCGCGATCTGGAGCGACGCGCGGAGCAGGGCGGAAGGTGAGGAGGTTACACGCATAATCGTCTTGTCGGTTGGGGATGCGCCATCGGCGCGGCGCACTGAATAGGGGGTGAAGCCGCGCAATCCAAGCGCCGCCTTGCGCAAACCGCGCTTTCCCGGCACAGGCGCGGCATGGGTGACACACCGAAATTCCTGGGCCAGAACAGCCCGCTCCCCGCATCGCCCGAAGAGGCGCAGCTCGACTACGTGCCCAACCCGCGCACCGGCGAGCTGTATATGATCCGCTTCGCCGCGCCGGAGTTTACCTCGCTCTGCCCGGTAACCGGCCAGCCCGATTTTGCGCATATCGTGATCGATTATGCGCCGGGCGAAACCATCGTCGAATCGAAATCGCTCAAGCTGTTCCTCGGATCTTTCCGCAATCATTGCGGTTTTCACGAGGATGTGACGGTCGGCATCGGTCGCCGACTGGTGGACGAGATGAAGCCTCAATGGCTGCGCATCGGCGGATATTGGTATCCGCGTGGCGGCATCCCCATTGATGTCTTCTGGCAGAGCGGCGCGCCGCCTGAGGGGCTGTGGCTGCCCGATCAGGGCGTGGCGAGCTATCGCGGGCGGGGCTGAGAAACCGCCTCGCACCTCGTTCTCCATCCTTGCCGCGGCATGACCCCTTCGCCTAGTCATGGTGGCCGACAGGGGAGAACGACCGACATGTTTGCAAGACTTCCGAAAATCGCGCTGTGGCTCTCGCTTGGGCTGGTGCTGTGGTTTGCCGTGGCGGTCTTCGGGCCGAAATTCGGGCTGATCGACTGGCGGCTGGGCCTTGGCACGATGGTGATGGGGCTGGGCGCGCCGCTGACCGGGCTGGCCGCACTTGTGGCGCTGGTCGCGCTGGTCCTTGCGCTGTGGAAGGGCCCGCGCGGTCAGCGGTGGAAAGCCGCCCTCGCGCTGGCCATTCCAGCCGCGATCCTTGCCGGGCTGCTGTCGGTCCGGGCGCAGGGTGAAAGCGTGCCGCCGATCCATGACGTGGCGACCGATACGGCGGACCCGCCGGCCTTTTCGCAGCGCGTGATCGATCTTCGCGCCGGTCTGGAAGCGAACCCGCTCAACGATTACGCGACGCCTCTGGGCCAGCTTGAGCCCTGGTCCGCGCGGATGTCGGACAGCCCCGAAGGCGCGAAAAGCCATGCGGACCTGATCGCGCAGAATTATGGCGATCTTGCCCCCATCACATATTCCGCAGCGCAATCGGAAGCGGCGATCGCGGTGAAAATGGCGATGGAGGATATCGGCCTCACCGATGTCGTCGTCGCCAGCGATGGCAGCCGCGTGGAAGGCGTTGCCGAAACGCTGGCCTTCGGGTTCAGGGACGATGTCGTGGTGCGCATTCGCGATGGGCGGATCGACCTGCGTTCGGTGAGCCGGGTGGGCCTGTCCGATCTCGGTTACAACGCCGCGCGCATCCGCGAGCTGTCGGCGGCGATCGAGGCGCGACTGGGTGAGTGATCCGGTGCCGGCTGCAGGAGTCGAACCCGCGGCCCCCTGATTACAAATCAGGTGCTCTACCAACTGAGCTAAGCCGGCTATCCCGAACGGAACGGCCCTCTAGGGCAAAGCTCTCCCACCCTCAAGTGGCGATGCGACAGGGCAGAGCTAAAACGCCCCGAACGTCCAGCCTTCGGTGCGCGCTATTTCGGGTGTGAGATCGCGCGGGGTCCAGCGGCGCGGGTCGTTCGCCACGGTGCGCATCCATGCGGCGGTGAGCAGGGCGTCGCTCGCATGATCGTCTATCGGCCCGGTCCCGGCAACCGGGGGCGAATCGAGCCTTGCCAGAGCGGCGTTCAATTCCTCGAAACTGCGCATCTTGGCGCGGGCAGGGCTGCGCCCGGCCTCTATCGCGGCGAGGCTGGTGTAGATTTCGACCACCGCCGACCCGCTTTGCGGCAGGGGATCGACCGGCCATACCGGGAGATGGCCGCGCAGGCGGTGGAGCATGCGCATCCCCGTCAGGCTGGATTTGCCCACCTGCGCCGCGCCGACGAGGTTGAAGTTTGAGTAAGGCTTGCAGCCCTGCCGCGCCTGCGCGTGCTCTGTCGCCCGGAACCGGCCCCGGCCATGCGCCGCGTCATCGCAGCCGAAATGCGCGCCGGTTTCCGCCCCGTCGCGGAAATAGGGGCGGAATTCGGGATGGGCGACAAAGCTGTTCGCGCCGAGATTAGGCTCGTCGCGGCAGATATCGTCGATCAGCGCCCAGAGCGCAGGCGCGTCGGGTATGAGGATATTGCTCTTGGGGAAATAGGACCCGCAATCTGCGTGAGGAAGCGATGTGCCGAGATCGAGGCCGACCAGCGTGGCATCGTCGATGCCATATTGCAGTAAGTGGCGGATGGCGGTGCGCGACCATCCCGATTTGGGTTTGACCAGCGCAGGCGGGCCACCCTCCTGCGTTGCAAGCGCAACCGCGATGCCCTTCTGGATAGCACCCTTCGCGCCCGACCAGTCGATGGCGAGGAAGTGGCGGAAACGAGGGGTCATAACGGTCACGTCATCCCAGCGAAAGCTGGGATCTCTCGCAGCCTCGCGCCAAACATCGACAGATCCCAGCTTTCGCTGGGATGACGGTGGGGCTTGACCGGGATGACAGCTAGGGTGTCAGCCGACATTCCGCTCACGCCGCAGCTTGTCCCAATAGTCGAGCCGTTTCTTCACCTCGCGCTCGAACCCGCGATCGACCGGGGCGTAATATGTCTGCGCGTCCAGCTTCTCGGGCCAGTAATTGTCGCCGGAGAAGCCCTCTTCCGCGTCGTGATCGTAACTGTAGCCCGACCCGTAGCCGATATCCTTCATCAGCTTGGTCGGCGCGTTGAGGATGTTTTGCGGCGGCATCAGGCTGCCGGTTTCCTTCGCGCTTTTGAAGCTCGATTTCATCGCCTTGTAGGCTGCGTTCGATTTGGGCGCGGTGGCGAGGTAGATGCAGGCCTGCACCAGCGCCAGCTCGCCTTCCGGGCTGCCGAGAAACTCATAGGCATCCTTCGCCGCCATGCACTGCACCAGCGCCTGAGGGTCGGCCATGCCGATATCCTCCACCGCCATGCGCACCAGGCGGCGGGCGAGGAAGCGCGGTTCCTCCCCGGCGGTGAGCATCCGGGCGAGGTAGTAAAGGCTCGCCTGAACATCGCTTCCGCGCACCGATTTGTGGAGCGCGGAGATGAGATTGTAATGCCCCTCGCGGTCCTTGTCGTACACGGCGACCCGGCGCTGGAGGAACTGGCCGAGCGCGGCGGGGTCCAGCACCTCATCGATCTTCGCGTTATATAGCGTTTCGGCCTGGTTGAGCAGGAAGCGCCCATCGCCATCCGCGCTCGCGACCAGCGCATCGTGCGCTTCTGGCGTCAGGGGGAGGGGGCCTTCCAGTTCTTCTGCACGGGCGAGAAGCTGGCCCAGCGCCTCCCGGTCGAGCCGCTGGAGGATCAGCACCTGTGCGCGGCTGAGCAGCGCGGCATTGAGCGCGAAGCTGGGGTTTTCCGTCGTCGCGCCGACCAGCGTCACCGTGCCGCGTTCCACGAAGGGCAGGAAGCCATCCTGCTGCGCGCGGTTGAAGCGGTGGATCTCGTCCACGAACAGCAGCGTCTTCTGCCCCGCCTCGGCAGCCTTGTCGGCGGCGGCAAAGGCCTTCTTGAGATCGGCCACGCCGGAAAACACCGCACTGACACTTTCGAAGCGCATGCCCACGCTGTCCGCCAGCAGGCGCGCGATGGTGGTCTTGCCTGTTCCCGGCGGCCCCCACAGAATCATGCTGGAAAGACGGCCCGCCGCAACCATGCGCCCGATGGCGCCTTGCGGGCCGGTCAGGTGGTCCTGCCCGATCACCTCGTCCAGCGATTGCGGGCGCAGGCGGTCGGCCAGCGGTGCGTCCTCTCGCGGGGCATCGCGTGCGGGGCGGGGCGGGGGATCGTCGGCAAAGAGGTCGGCCATTGGTCGGCCTATGTAGGTCGTTCGGCGAAGGATTGCACCGGTCGCTTGACGGTTGCCATTTAAGATATATCTTAGACCTATCGAAGATAGAGCAAGGAGTATCGAAAGATGCGAGCCGACAAATGGCGCAAACTGCGCAAGAGCCCGGCCTGGCCATTCATCGCGATGGCGGCTGCGGGCCATTATACGGGCCGACATGCGGGCAGCCGCGACTGGGACGACTGGTCCGGCTGGGGCAGCGGCATGGGCGGCGGGCCGCGCCGTGGCGGACGCCGTCGCCGGATGTTCGGCAGCGGCGAATTGCGGCTGGTCCTGCTCAAGCTGATCGCCGACGAACCGCGTCACGGCTATGAACTCATCAAGGCGCTGGAAGACCTGACCGGCGGCGAATATTCGCCCAGTCCCGGCACGATCTACCCCACGCTGTCGCTGCTGGAAGACGAGGGCGCGATTGCGCAGGCGGCGGGAGACGACACGCGCAAGGCCTATGAAGCGAGTGCGCAGGGGTGCGCGGAGCTGGAAGAACGCGCCGAGGAGGTTTCCGCCATCATGGACCGGCTCGCCGCGCATGGCGAGCGCCGCAAGCCATTTGCGACGCCCGAAATGTTCCGCGCGGCAGGCAATCTGGCAGGCGTGCTGAAGAACAAGGCGCGCAGCGGCCAGCTGGACGAGGCAACGATGCATGAAATTGTCGACCTGATCGACGAACTGGCAAAGAAGATCGAGCGGCTCTGACCCGTCACGATTGGCGGTTGCCGCGCTTTATGATAGTCTTTCCTCTCTTCTGGAGGGGAGGGACTTCATGAACCTGAACGCTGTTGCAAAGACGCCCTGGCATTTGTGGGTGATCGGCATCGTCGCCACGCTGTGGAATGCGGGCGGCGCTTACGATTACACGATGACGCAGACGCGGAACATGGATTATCTCGGCATGGCGGCGGACAATGCCGGTATCCCGCTCGACACGATGGTCGATTATTACACCGGCTTTCCGGCCTGGGCCGATGCGATGTGGGCAATCGGCGTCTGGGGTGCGCTGGCGGGATCGATCCTGCTGCTGTTGCGCAGCCGCTTCGCGTTCCATCTTTATACATTGTCGCTGATCGGACTGATCGGGACGACGATCTACACGCTGTCCGCCGATATGCCGCCAGAGCTGGCGACCACGGCGACATGGGTGTTCACCGCAGCGATCTGGCTGTCGATCATCCTGCTGATGATCTATTCGAAACGGATGACCGCGGCGGGCGTGCTGCGATAGCGGATCAGGCCGCGCGCTGTGCGTGCAGCCGCAGATAGGTGTCGACCACCGCCTGGTTGATCGCGTCCCAGCTATACTCGCGTGACCGGCGCTCGCCCGCATCGCCATGCGCGCGGCGGCGGGCATCGTCGGTGCAATAGGGGGCGAGTGCATCGGCAAAGCCCTGCGGCGTGCCGGGGCTGACCAGCGCGCCCGTTTCCCCATCGCGCACCAGGCTGGCGCTGCCCGTCGCCCCGGCGGCGACGACCGGCAGCCCGCTCGCCATGGCCTCCAGCGTAACATTGCCGAAGGTTTCGGTGATCGAAGGGTTGAAGAAGATATCGGCGCTGGCCAGGGCTCGGCCCAAGTCCTTGCCGGTCTGGAAACCTGCGAAAATACCGCCGGGCAAGGCCTTTTCGAACCAGTCGCGCGCGGGGCCATCGCCGATCACCAGCACCTTGTGCGGCACGCCGGCCTTGCGCAGGGCGACGATGGTTTCGGCGAACATGTCGAGCCCCTTTTCCATCACCAGCCGGCCGAGGAAGGCGATGGCCACATCCTCGTCTGCGAGGCCCAGCTCGCGCCGCCACGCCATGTCGCGCCGCGACGGGTCGAACACGGTGCGGTCCACGCCCCTCGTCCACAGCGAGATGTCGTCATGCATCCCCTGCGCCTTCAATTCCTCGATCTGGCTTTGCGACGGGGCGACCAGCGCATCGCAGCGGTGATAGAACCGCCGCAACAGCGCCAGCACCGCCGGTTCGAGGAAACCCAGCCCGTAATATTGCGGATAGGTTTCGAACCGCGTGTGGACCGATGCGAGCACGGGCAGATCGCGCTTGCGTGCCCAGTTGAGCGCAGAATGGCCGGTGAAATCGGGCGCGGAGAGATGGATCGTGTTGGGTGCGAACGCCTCGAGATCGGCACGGGCCTTTGCGTCGAGCGGTAGGCCAAGCCGGTATTCGCCGCGATTTTTCACCGGCATGCGCATGTTGGGCACATCGACGAGGTCGCCTGTCGGCGGAAAATCGGGTTCGGCCACCACCGGGGAATAGACGCGAAGCGCCGCGCCCTGGCGCAGCAGATAGTCCGCCAGCCGGTTCAGCGCCTGATTGCAGCCGTCGCGGGTGTAATTGTAGTTCCCGCTGAACAGCGCGATACGAAGATCGGATACATTCATTGCGCGCCGCAATAGGCAAGCTGCGCCGATTTGGCGAGAGGACATTGAGCGTGTCCCGGCAACGTTCTGTCGAACGCGGTCGATTTCACATTGACATGCTGCGGCGCAACATTAGTGCGGCGGACGGGCCACGCGGTCCCAACGCCGCGCGAGCTCTCTGCAAGGAGAGAATACATGACTGATATGCCGACGCTCAAGCCTGAGCGCCCTTTCTTTTCGTCCGGTCCCACGGCCAAGCACAAAGGCTGGGACCTTTCCAACATCAAGACGCAAGCCCTTGGCCGTTCGCATCGTTCGGCCACCGGCAAGGCGCGTCTGAAATATGCCATCGACCTGTCGAAAGAGATGCTGGGCGTGCCCGAGGACTACCTCGTCGGCATCATGCCCGCCTCCGACACGGGCGCACTGGAATGTGCGATGTGGACGATGCTGCGCCCCGACCGCCCGGCGACGGTGGCCGCATGGGAAAGCTTCGGCAATGTCTGGATTCAGGATGCGGTAAAGCAGCTCAAGCTGCCCAGGCTGACCACGATGGACGCCGAATATGGCGAAATCCCCGATCTCGCCAGCATTCCGCAGGAAAACGACGTCGTCTTCACCTGGAACGGGACCACGTCCGGCGCGAAGATCCCCGACACGGACTGGCTTGCGCCGGGCCGCGAAGGCGTGACGATCAACGATGCCACCAGCGCCGTCTTCGCGATGGAGATGGACTGGGCCAAGCTCGATGCCACCACCTATAGCTGGCAGAAGGTGATGGGCAGCGAGGCCCAGCACGGCATGCTGATCCTTTCGCCCAAGGCCGTGCAGCGGATCGAGGAATACGATCCCGAATGGCCGCTGCCCAAGCTGTTCCGTGTGAAAAAGGGCGACAAGCTCAACCGCGCGATCTTCGAAGGGGCAACGATCAATACGCCCAGCCTGCTGGCGACCGAGGATTATATCCTTGCGCTGGAATGGGCGCAGGCGATGGGCGGGCGCAAGGCGATGTTCGAACGCGCCGATGCCAACGCCAGGATCGTGACCGACTGGATCGAATCGACGCCCTATGTGCGCAACATGGTCACCGATCCGGCCAAGCGCACCAATACCGGCGTGTGCTTCGTGTTCCAGGGCGACTGGTATGAAAGCCTGTCTGCCGAAGATCAGGCCGCAGTGCCCAAGAAAATCGCCAAGATGCTGGAAGACCGCGATGTCGGCTATGACTTCAACGGTTATCGCGACGCCCCGCCGTCCCTGCGCATCTGGTGCGGCGGCACGGTCGAGCAGGAAGACCTGAAGCGTCTCCTGCCGTGGATCGAGTGGGCTTACGAGCAGGTGAAGGGTTAGCCGTCATCCCAGCGAAAGCTGGGATCTCGTGCAGCCAGTTTCAAAAAATTATGAAAGAGATCCCAGCTTTCGCTGGGATGACGAGGTTTAGAATGACCAAACCCAAAGTCCTCATCTCGGACAAGATGGACCCGAATGCCGCGCGTATCTTCGAAGAGCGCGGCTGTGACGTAGATGTAAAGCCGGGCATGACGCCCGAGGAACTCAAAGCCGTGATCGGCGAGTACGATGGCCTTGCCATCCGCAGCGCCACCAAGGTGACGCCCGAAATCCTCGATGCGGCGACCAATCTCAAGGTCATCGGCCGCGCAGGCATCGGCGTCGACAACGTCGATATCCCCTATGCCAGCGGCAAGGGTGTGGTGGTGATGAACACCCCGTTCGGCAATTCGATCACCACCGCCGAACACGCCATCGCCATGATGATGGCGCTCGCCCGCCAGATTCCGGCGGCCAATGCGCGCACCCAGAAAGGCGAATGGCCGAAGAGCGATTTCATGGGCGTCGAAGTTACCGGCAAGACGCTCGGCCTGATCGGGGCAGGCAATATCGGCAGCATCGTCGCCAGCCGCGCGCTGGGCCTGCGGATGAAGGTTATCGCCTTCGACCCGTTTCTGACCGCAGATCGCGCGGTAGAAATCGGGGTGGAGAAGGTCGATCTCGACACGCTGCTGTCGCGCGCCGATTTCATCACGCTGCACACGCCGCTGACCGACGAGACGCGCAATATCCTCAGCCGGGAAAACATCGCCAAGGCCAAGGCGGGCGTGCGCATCGTCAACTGCGCGCGCGGCGGGCTGATCGACGAGGCGGCGCTGGCCGATGCGCTCGACAGCGGGCAGGTGGCAGGTGCGGCGCTGGACGTGTTCCAGACCGAACCGGCCAAGGAAAGCCCGCTGTTCGACAAGCCCAATTTCATCTGCACCCCGCATCTGGGCGCCAGCACGAGCGAGGCGCAGGTCAATGTTGCCCTGCAGGTGGCCGAGCAGATGGCGGATTATCTCGTCAATGGCGGGGTGACCAATGCGCTCAACATGCCGAGCCTGAGTGCGGAGGAAGCGCCCAAGCTGCGCCCCTATATGGCGCTGGCGGAAAAGCTGGGCAGCCTGGTGGGCCAGCTCGCCCACGGCAATCTGACGCAGATCAGCATCGAGCGCGAAGGCGCGGCTGCCGATCTCAATGGCAAGCCGATCACCGGCGCGGTGCTGGCGGGGCTGATGCGCCGCTATTCCGACACGGTGAACATGGTCAACGCCCCCTATCTCGCCAAGGAGCGCGGGCTGGATGTGCGCGAAGTGCGCCACGACCGCGAGGGGGCCTACAACACGCTGCTCCGCGTGACCGTGGGGACCGATGCCGGGGACCGTTCGGTTGCTGGCTCGCTGTTCGGGTCCGAAGCGCCCCGGCTGGTCGAGATTTTCGGCGTCGGCATCGAGGCCGAGCTGGAAGGCGACATGCTCTACATCGTCAATGAAGACGCACCGGGCTTTATCGGGCGCATCGGGACGCTGCTGGGCGAAGCGGGCATCAATATCGGCACGTTCCACCTCGGACGCCGCCAGGCCGGGGGCGAGGCGACACTGCTGCTCAGCGTCGATGCACCGATCCCCGCCGATGTGGTGGCACAGGCCAAGGCGCTGGAAGGCGTCAAGGTCGCGATGCCGCTGGCATTCTGATGCATGATGGGGCAGGGGGCCGCGTGCCATGACCGACCCTGACGACCTCCTGCCCATCGGCCTTGAAGACGCGCTGCCCCAACGGGCGGCAGTGATAACCCGCACCATGCGCGCTGTGCTCGATGCGATGGATTCGCACGGTTATGACCGCGTGCGCCCGCCGCTGGTGGAATTCGAAAAATCTCTCGCCGGGCGGATGGAGGGTATCCTGACGCGCCGCATGGTGCGCTTCACCGATCCCGAAAGCCTGCGCACGCTGGCCCTGCGCAGCGACATCACCGTGCAGGTCGGGCGGATCGCCGCGACATCGCTGGCAGGCGCACCGCGCCCGCTGCGGCTCGCCTATGCGGGCGAGGTGGCGATGTTGCGCGCGGACCAGCTCGACCCGGCCCGCCAGCGCCTCCAGATGGGTGCGGAACTGGTCGGCAGCGACAGTGTCGCCGCCGCCATCGAAGTCCTGTCGGTCGCGCTCGATGCGCTGGACGCCGCCGGGCTGGTAGGTGTCTCGGTCGATTTCACCCTGCCCGACCTGGTCGACGTGCTGGCGCGCGAAGCTCTGCCGCTCGACCAGTCGGATATCGAGGCGGTGCGCCGCGAACTCGATGCCAAGGATGCAGGCGGGCTGGCATCGCTTCCGGGCGGGCAGGCCTATCTGCCGCTGATCCATGCTGTCGGCCCGTTCGAGGAGGCGATCGAGAAGCTCGCCGCCATCGACGCGAAAGGCGCGCTCAAGAGCCGCATTGACGGTCTGCGCGAGATCGCCGCCGCGTTCGGCAATCGCGCGCGCCTCACCCTCGATCCGAGCGAACGGCACGGTTTCGAATACCAGGACTGGCTTGGTTTCACCCTTTATGCAGAGGGCGCGCGCGGCGCGCTGGGGCGCGGCGGAACCTATCGCATCAAAGGCAGCGAGGAAGCCGCGACCGGCTTCTCGCTCTATATGGAACGTCTGCTCGAAGGGCTGGGTGATGGAGCTGGCGAGACACCCGACACGCTCTATCTGCCCACCGGCCATGACCGTGACGCCGCCGTGCGGCTGCGCGGCGAGGGCTGGCGCACGATTGCGCAGGTTGGCGAGGGTGACGATCCTGCCGCGCTGGGTTGCACCCACCGGCTGGACGAAGGGGGTCCGACCGCGCTTTAGCCGCGCGTGCGCAGGTTGCCCGCCATCCATTCCCCGGTCCTGGCGATTTTGTCCGGCCCGATTTGCGCCGCCACCGCACCGGCAAGCGAGGCCAGATCGACCTGCGCCAAACTCTGGCGATAGGCCTCTTCCGCGCGCCAGAACCCGGCGGCGATATTGCACGGGGTTTTGCATTCTGCCGGCTTGCTGCCGCATGGCCCGTTCTGTCGGATCTCGGTGCAGCGAAACATCGGCTCGTCGCCATCCACCGCCAGCAATATATCGAGCAGTGTTATGTCCGCAGGCGCGCGCGCAAGGCTGTAGAACCCGCTGCGCCCGCGCCCGCCATTGACGATCCCGGCCCGCGCCAGCGCCTGCATCTGTTTCGCCATATAGGGTTCGGGAAGCCCATGGAATTCGGCCAGCGCGGACAGCGGCAGGCCCCGGTCCGGCCATAGCGGAACCAGCAGCGCGCAGGCATGGCCCGCCCATTCGACACCCTTGTTGATCCGCATTGTCGATGCACCTCTTGCGCGCCTCCATATAAATAGATAACAAATATCCAGATATAGGAGATCGTATAATGTATGGCAGGCCTGACGCAATCGACCGGCTGGTGCAAGTCTTGCTGGCGCTGGTGGCGCTGCTCGCCCTTGCGAATGGCCTGTTCATGCTGATCGATCCGTTCAGGTGGTACGATGCGATTGGCACGGTCAAGGCGACCGGCCCGGCCAATGCGCATTTCATCAAGGATATCGGCCTTGCCTATATCGCGTCCGCTGCGCTCATCGGCTTTGCCGCCGCGAACCCCGCGCTACGCTGGGGCAGCGCGCTGGCCGGGACCCTGTGGCTGGGCGCGCATGGCGTGCTGCATATCTACGAAGTGCTGAGCGGAATTTGCAGCCCCGACATCTTCTGGCGCGATGCGCCCGGCGTGCTCGGCCCGCCGCTGGTCGCGCTGATCGCGCTTGCCGTCCAGATCGCCCGCCAGCGTATCTCGCCCGTGCCGCTGCCCAAGGGCATGTTCGTGCGCGCCATGAAGAAAATGGTGGGCGATGCCGAACCCTATTTCGACGATTTGTCGGCAGCAGGCGGCTTCGCGGTCGAGAAGTTCCAGCATGCCATGATCCTCTCCGGCCATCGCTATCACGCGCCGAAAGAGCTGGTTCATATGGCGCGGCTGGGGTCCACCCGCGCGGAGGATTGCGGGCCGTGCGTGGAGATCGTGCGCGACATGGCGCTCGCCGACGGCATGACGCCAGAACGGTTGCAGAACGCGCTTGTCGGCAAACCCGACAGCGAGGAGGACGCGCGCGCCTATGCCTTCGGCGCAGCGGTGGCGAGCGGAGATATCGTGCGCGCCGCAGGGCTGGGCGAGGAGATCGAGGAACGGCACGGGCGCACCGTCCGCACGGAGATGACGCTCGCGGCGGCCAGTGGACGGCTGTTCCCGGCGGTAAAGCGCGGGCTGGGTTATGCCTCGGCCTGCACGATCCCGCAGGCTGGGTGATCGCCCGGCTGGATTTGCGAGCGTCGGGGGCACGGGGTCGTGCCGCAGGGCGATCGGGCTTGACGAGAATGGAAAAATACCGATATAGTTATCATGATAACTAAAGGAGATTTCATGTCGCAGCGGTTGAATGTCATCGCGCAGATCAGGCCCAAAGCGGCGCATTTCGACGCGGCGCGCGACGCCATTTGCGCAATTGTCGACCAGACACGCGCAGAGCCGGGTTGCATCGAATTCCGGCTGAGCGAGGACGCGGAGAAGGGAACGCTCCATCTCTACGAGGAATGGCGCGACGAGGCGGCTCTCGCATCGCATTACGATCAACCTTACACCAAGGCCGTCTTCGAAGCTTATCAAGAGTGGCTGGCAGAAGAGCCGCGCATCCTGCACCTTCGGCCGGTTCGATAGGCCCCGTGTTTTTCCTCAGGGAACTGCCCAGTCGGCAGATGGTCGATGGATATGCCGACCGCTACGGCGAGGTCGATGCGGACAAGGTGCTCGCGGCGCTGCACATTATGCGGAGCGCCAGCCTGCTGATCCGCGAGCTTGAGGCGTATTTCGCCCGGCACGATCTCTCGCAGCTGCGCTTTCTGACGCTGATCGTCATCGACCGCGAACCGGACCGGGATTGCCTCGCGGCGAGCGAGATTGCCGACCGGCTGGATGTGTCGCGTCCGGTCGTCACGCGCACCTTGCAGGGCCTGGAAAAGGCCGGGCTGATCGCGATCTCGCACGATGCGAAGGATGCCCGCGCCCGCAATGTGGCTCTCACCGCCGCCGGCAGAAAAAAGCTTGGCGAGGTTCTGCCGGAATATTTTGCAATCTTGCACCGCGCCATGCCGCCAGCGGGCTGATGGCACCGCGCCTCACCGAGTTTTCAACGGCCCCCGTCCGAAAGATATCCTATGCCGGTGATCCGGACGCAGCTTCGCTGAATTTCTCATCGGCGACAGCGATCATGTCCTGCAAGGCTTTTACGTGCTCCCGAAAAGCGCGACGGCCTTTCGATGTCAGTGCCGCCCAAGTCCGCTGACGACCGCCGCGGGGGGCCTTCTTGATGACTACGTAACCCGCTTCCGACAGGGTCGAAAGGTGTTTGGAAAGTACGGAATCGCTCACATCCACTATGTCGCGAATAATGGCGAACTCGGCCTCGTCGGCGCGGGCCAGGATTGCGGCGATCTGCAGGCGCGCGGGAGCATTGAACACCTCGTCGAGAGCCATGCTCATAAACTGCCATCGCGGATATCGTCGCGATACACACGCTCCCACAAAAGGCTGAGCATCGTGATGCTGCAGAAAAGGATCGCCAATGTCGCCCAGAACCAGGGGCTACCCGCTCCCCCGTCCACTTGGGTGCGAATAACGATCAGAGCGGCCAGCGTCAGGGCGATCATAATGGCGACGATCCATTTGGTCCGGCCCCGCTGATATCCGCTGACGAACATGCCGTGGCGCTTCTTGTCGTCGCGGACGATCACAACGATCAACACCATTGCAACGAAAAAGACGATGAACGCAATGTCGCGCGGAAGGCCGGCGCCGGCGACGATGAGGGACATGAGCAGACCACCAGCCACGTGTCGCCACAAGGGCCAGCTCATGCGCTGTGCCAGTCGATCATTGGTGGCTTCGAGCGCCGCCAATGCGGTTCGCGGATCTTCTGTTTTGCTCATGCTTTCCGCCCTGTTTCGCCTGCCGCCTCTGTGGACGCCACACTCTTGCTCGCGCCAGCTTCGACATCGCGATTGGCTAGGTATTGCGAGATGAGGGGTCTGACAACCAGGCCGATCATGTCGATCACGATATGCAATATGATCGGTTTCAGGAGCGACCCGCTCGACAGATAGAGCCAGAACATCAGCGCGCCGACCGCGCCGGTTGCCAGCACACCTTTCCACCCCTGATACCAGTGCGCCAACCCGAACGCCGTGACCGAAATCGCCAGGGCCGCCCCCATCGATCCGGTGGCTTCCAATGCCAGCAACGGCAGCGCGACGCGGTAGAACATCTCTTCGCTGATACCGGCATTGAGCGCCAAAGGGACGCAAGCCATCGCTTCCTTGCGGTTGCGCGGCAAGAGCGCCTCGATATCGCCGACCACGGGTTGGCGTAGCTTTTTCAGGTGCTTGCGCCAAACAATCGCAGTGATCGCCAGTCCAAGAGCCATCCCGGTCGCCATACCCAGCATCGTCTCGAGGCTGGAGCTTTCCGAAGTCGAGGGAGCGTCGAATGGTGCAATCGCCCGGGCAAACTCGGCAGGGAAGCTCCACAAGGCATCAACCCTGCCAAGCGCCACCAGCAGCGCCACCCCGCCAAAGCCGAACAAGACGAGCGGAACCACGGTCCAACGGCGGTAGAACCGCACACGGTCCGCGCTGTTCTCGACACGCTTAAACGCCGCATAATCGCGCGAATCTCGCCATGATAGCCATATCAGGCCGCTCAACACGCCAACCAGCGCCAGACCTGCCAATCCATTCATCGCTCAAACCTTCGACTTTCCAAGATGGAAAGTCACTAGAATTGACTTTCCAATCTGGCAAGTGATAATTTTCCATGTTGGAAAGTCAGATGTGGCCCGCGCCGATTTCGCGGCCACCGATCCGCCCATCGCGCGCTGCTCGCTTGACTCCGGTATAGGCGGCACTCTAACGCGCCCCGCGCATTCGGAGCCCCTTGCGGCTCCTTCATCCCAATCCCCTGGTCGAGTCCTGTCGAAGGACCATGAGGATCCCCCGGGCAGGGGGTAAGGTGTAAGCATGGCCAACGTCACCGTAATCGGCGCCCAGTGGGGCGATGAAGGCAAGGGCAAGATCGTGGACTGGCTCGCCAGCCGCGCAGATGCCGTTGTTCGTTTTCAGGGCGGGCACAATGCCGGCCACACGCTGGTGGTGGGCGATACCACCTACAAGCTGTCCCTGCTGCCCAGCGGCATCGTCACCGGCACGCTGTCGATCATCGGCAATGGCGTGGTGCTCGATCCGTGGCATCTGAAGTCCGAGATCGAGAAGCTCGAAGGCCAGGGTGTCGCCATCAATGACGACAATTTCGCCATTGCCGACAATTGCCCGCTGATTCTGCCGATCCACCGCGACCTGGACGGGTTGCGCGAAGCGGCGGCAGGCAGCGGCAAAATCGGCACGACCGGGCGCGGCATCGGTCCGGCTTACGAGGACAAGGTCGGTCGCCGTGCGATCCGCGTGTGCGACCTGGCGCATCTCGACAGTCTGGAGCCGCAGCTCGACCGGCTCTGCGCGCATCACGATGCGCTGCGTGCGGGCTTCGACCAGCCGCCGGTGGACCGCGAGGCGCTGCTGGCCGAACTGCGAGAGATTGCGCCGTTCGTGCTCCAATTCGCCCAGCCGGTGTGGAAGCGTCTGAAGAAGGTGCGCAAGGCCGGTGCGCGGATATTGTTCGAGGGCGCGCAGGGCGTGCTGCTCGATATCGATCACGGAACCTATCCCTTCGTCACCAGCTCCAACACCGTCAGCGGTACGGCGGCGGCGGGCAGCGGGCTGGGGCCGAATTCGACCGGCTTCGTGCTCGGCATCGTCAAGGCCTACACCACCCGCGTCGGCAGCGGCCCGTTCCCGACCGAGCTGAACGATGAGATCGGTCAGGGCATTGGCGAACGCGGTCATGAATTCGGCACGGTCACCGGGCGCCAGCGCCGGGTCGGCTGGTTCGATGCGGTGCTGGTGCGTCAGACCTGCGCGATCAGCGGCGTGACCGGCATCGCCCTGACCAAGATCGACGTGCTCGACGGGCTCGACACGGTGAAGATCTGCACCGGATACCGGCTGAATGGGAAGATCATGGATTACTTCCCCAGCCACGCCGCCGATCAGGCTGCGGTGGAGCCGATCTACGAGGAAATGGACGGCTGGAGCGAAAGCACGGTCGGTGCGCGCAGCTGGGCGGACCTGCCTGCCAATGCGATCAAATATATCAGCCGTGTGCAGGAACTGATCGAGACGCCGGTGGCGCTGGTGTCCACCAGCCCGGAACGCGAAGACACCATTTTGGTGCGCGATCCCTTCGTCGACTGAGTAAGTTCTACTGATTCAGGAATTGGCAGGGCGAGCCTGCTATGATGCGTATCATGCGTACTCTGCTCGCCCTTTCCATCGCCTTCCTGGTCGCCTGTTCGCAGCAGACGCCGGATGCGCATGCCGGTGCGAAGGACATCGCCGATTTCGTGCTGATCGACAAATCGGATCGCACACTGTGGGTCTATCGCGGCGGCGTCGTCATGCGCACCATCAAGGGCCTGCAATTCGGCGATGCCCCGCTGGGGCACAAACGCTTCCAGGGCGACGAGCGCACACCGGAGGGGCGCTACACCATCGACTATGGCAACGAGCAGTCGAGCTATTACCTCAGCCTGCACATCTCCTACCCCAATGCGGCCGACCGCGCCTATGCGAGGAAACACGGCCGGTCCCCGGGGGGCGATATCTTCATCCACGGCCAGCCCAATGGCTATCCAGGGCGGGTGAAGGGCGATTGGACCGATGGCTGCATCGCCGTGTCGGACGACGAAATGGCCGATCTGTGGCAGATCGTCGCCGACGGGACGCCCATCGAAATCCGGCCCTAAGCCTCCCGGTGCATCGACAGGCGCAGTTCGGCCCGCTTCACCTCGCGCAATATGGTCAGCATGTTCATGCGGGCGAAGAACCATTCCTTGGTAAAGCCCTGAAACATCAGCAGGGCCAGCGTGACAAGGCCCCAGCGGATCATGCCGGTCTGGCTGGTCGCGGTGAAGAACTGCCACCCTGCGAAAATCAGCGCGATGCCCAGGATAAGCGAGACGATGAACATCAGCTTCGCCCATCCGCCCAGCGGCCCGGACAGCACGTCGCCCATCTGGGTGAACATGCCGCGTTTCTGGTCGAGGCTGTCGAGAAAGGCGCGGTCATCCGCGTCGAGCGCATCGGCGATACGGTCATCGAACTGGGTCATGGAGTGTCTCCTTCGGGGGATCGGGGTGGGGCTTGATCGAGCGCCCGCTTCAATTGCTTGCGAGCATGGAACAGCCGCGATTTGGCGGTTCCTTCGGGAATGTCGGCGGCAATGGCGATCTCGCCCAGGGTCAGCCCCTCGACATAGTGCAGATGCGCGACGAGCCGCTGGGCATCGGGCAGGGTGGTGAAGGCCTGCAGGATGGCGAGCCGTTCCTCGGTCCGATCGTCCGGGGCGGTCAATGGGAGGGCATCGACCTGCCCGCCATCGCGCGCGCGGCCAGCCTGCATGTGCCTGATCCGGTCGGCCGCACGGCGACGGACGATGGAAAACGCCCAAGGCGGGAATGCCGCCGGATCGCGCAGAGAGTTCACCCCGCGCAGGATCGCCAGCCAGCTTTCCTGCACCGCCGCCAGCGCGGCGTCCTCGTCGAGCAGGAGCCGCCGCGCAGTGCGCAGCAGGCGCGGCTGCCAGCGCCGCGCCAACCGCTCCGCCGCGCGCCTGTCACCCGCCCAGACCAGCGTGACGAGAAGCTCGTCGAAGGCCCTGCCGGTGTCGTGCGCCGGGTGCGGCGTAAGATTGTCTCTGCTCATGCCCTGTCAGTCTGCGCAGCGCGGCGAAAGGTTCAATGGACAAGAAAAAACGCGTCGATTTCTTGACATGAACCCGTTCTGTTCTCACCATGTTCTCAAACGAATCATGGAGTGCTCGATCATGGCGCAGCTTGCTTACATGTGTGAAGAGGTGGCCGAACCGGACCGGTCGATGGCGGCTGCGGGTCGTGAGGGCGGGCCCAGCCTGTCGCTTTTCGCGCAAAGCGATGCGGCGCGCGCGATCATGGCGGAAGATGCGGCCAGTGCCGGGTTGCAGGTGCGCACCGCGCGCTCATTGACCTCGCTGCATGAAAATGGTGGCGGGGTGCTGGGCGATATCGTGCTGGTCGAATGCGGGCAGGTCGATGCCGCCTTGATGGCTGCCCTCATCCGGCTTGACGAGCGGGCGCAGCGTTCGGGGGCGCAGCTGGTCGTGTCGACCACGCAGGACGCGCTCGAAGATGTTTTCGGCTGCCTCGACCGGTCCAACCCGCATATCCTGGTCGCGCCCAGCCGGGCGGAGCGGCTGGTTGCGCTGGGCGCTGCCCTGGTCGAGGTGGCGGGCAGCCGTGTGCGCGAACTGGACGAGCACGACCGGCAGGCGCTCCTCCACCTCACCCAGGAAGTGACGCGGCTGGCGAAAAAGCTCGAAGGGCTCGGCCATTCCCATGCGCAGGTCACTGCACACAAGATTGCCGTGGGTGTAAAATCGCCGGTGATCGGGTTCACCCATGGCGATGCGCAAGGGGAACCTCAGCGCAAGTCGCGGCCGCCGCTTCCCGATCCGCGACTAATCAAGCAGATCATCGCGCGCAGGCATGCGCGTGCGCGCTATTTCGATGCGGGGCTGTTTGCCGATCCGGCATGGGACATCCTCCTCGACCTGACGGCGGCACGGGCGGAACATCGCCGGGTGTCGGTGACCTCGCTGTGTATTGCGGCGAATGTCCCGACCACCACCGCGCTGCGCTGGATAGCGCAGATGGTCGATAGCGGGATCCTCGAACGGGTGCAGGACGACACCGACCGGCGGCGTGCGTTCATTGCCCTGTCCGATAACAGCGCCGATGCGATGGCCCGCTATTTCGACGAGGTCGGCCAGGAAGCCGCGCTTCCCGGGTAGGGCGGACGTATCGGCGGCGTCGGGCCGGTTCAGGCGCAGCGCAAAATCACGGTAACACCCGTTTGCGGCGGGTCGACGGGCAGGACATGCCGCACCGCATCGGCCCGCGCGCGGTTGAGGATGGCTTCGCCAATGTCGGGATCGTGCAGCACCGTGTCGGCCATGCCCAGCAGGCGTGCCTGGCGCAGCGTCAGGTCTTCCGCATCGTTGCTGGCGATGGTGAAGTCATACAGCGCGGCCGGGGCCGACGTTTCGCCGCCGTCCAGCCATGCGGGCAGGCGTTCGACCGATCCGGCATCGAGCGGGTCGAGCGTGCCGCCCTCGCGCAGGGCCTGGTCGAGCGCGCGCCTGCGGTCGCCCGCATCGGGGAAACGTGCCCGGATGGCGCCGCGCGCCGCGCCCAGCGCCTTGGCAAGCCCGCCGATCGCAGGCGGTATCGCGGCCTCCAGCCGCAGCCGCAGATGTTTCGCCAGACCCGCAGATGCGCCGCCCGTGCTCACCGCGACCAGCACCGGATCGCGGTCCAGCACGCTCGGCAGGGTAAAATCGCAGAGCTCGGGGCGGTCGGCGACATTCACCAGCAGGCCCAGCCGTTTCAGCCGCAGACAGGCTTTCTCCGCCTCGCGCGCGTCCTCCAGCGCGACGAATGCAAGCCGCGCGCCATGCGCCTCTGCCTCGCTCACCACGATGCCGCCCGCACGCTCCACCAGCCGCGCCTTGGCATCGGCGGCATCGCCATGGCCGACAACCACCACCCGGCTGCCCGCGATCCGGTGGAACAGGGGCAGCGAATGCATCAGGAAAGCCAGTCCGGCACGCGTTCCGCGTCCATGATCTCGCCTGCCGGTATCCGGTCGGCGACCGTGGCGAAACGCGCCCCGTCGACCAACACTTCGGCAACGAAGCCGCGCGAATTGTAACTCGACGCCATGGTCGCGCCGTATGCGCCAGCAGTGCGGAACACGGCAAGGTCGCCATCGCTCAGCACGTCGATATCGCGCGCAGTGGCGAAGGTGTCACCCGTCTCGCAGATCGGACCGACGATATTCGCAGTCATGCGCTCGCCCGTGGGGGCCACCGCATCGACATCGTGCCAGGCGCCATACATGGCCGGGCGGGCAAGGTCGTTCATCGCTGCGTCGACCACCACGAAGGGATGGACCAGCCCGCGCTTTACGCGGATCACCCGGGTCAGCAGCACGCCCGCATTGCCCGCGATGACGCGGCCCGGCTCGAAGATCAGCCGCACGTCCCAGCCCTTGGTCGCGCGCGCCACCATCGCGCCATATTCGGCCGGCGCAGGCGGGTTGTCGCCTGCTTTGTATGGCACGCCGAGCCCGCCGCCGAGATCGGCATGGGTGATCGTGTGGCCCGCCGCGCGCAGCCGCTCGATGAGCGCGCCCAGCTTGCCGAACGCGGTCTCCAGCGGCTCGAGATCGGACAGCTGGCTACCGATATGGAGCGCCACACCGCGCAGGCGCAGCCCCTCATACGCGGACAGGCGCGCAAAGATGCCTTCCGCCTCGCCAATCGGCACGCCGAACTTGTTGTCCGCCTTGCCGGTGGAAATCTTGTCATGCGTGCCTGCATCGACATCGGGATTGACCCGCAGTGCGCAGCGCGCCTCCACCCCGCGCGCCGCCGCCAGCGCGGCCAGCTCGACACCTTCTTCCTCGCTCTCGATGTTAAACTGGCCGATGCCTGCATCGAGCCCGTCGGACATTTCTCGTGCGGTCTTGCCGACGCCGGAGAACACGATCTTGTCCGCCG
This sequence comes from Qipengyuania sp., assembly GCA_048268145.1. Lineage (GTDB taxonomy): Bacteria > Pseudomonadota > Alphaproteobacteria > Sphingomonadales > Sphingomonadaceae > Qipengyuania. Next base: position 482,580 of record JBLWWC010000001.1, read on the forward strand.
GGATATCGGCGGCGAGCGCGCGGCGCATTTCTCCGCCGGACACGACATCGGCGCCATAACCCTGGCGCTGGAGGACTTTCAGCACGGCGAGATTGGGGTTCGCCTTGATTGCAAAGGCGATCAGCGGTTCGCGCTCGCCACTGCCGAGGGACGCGAGGGCCTCTCGGAACACGGTGGCGTGACGCTCCAGCGTGGCGCGTGAATAGACATAGACGGGCGTGCCGACCTGCTCTGCAATGGCGGGCAGGGGAACGTCTTCGGCATGCAACACGCCGTCGCGGATCGAGAAATGGTCCATGGGTCGGCCCTTTGCCTGCCTCTGTCGGGCAAGTCGAGAAATCACTGGTTTGACATGCGGCAGCGCGGCTTTGCGCCGGGCCGCGCCTGCCTTCTGCCCTTATTCAGGCGGCAGGTCGAACGGATCGTCCGCACGCTCTTCCGACCGGCGGCGCAGTTCAACGCTCCGCTCGGGCGCAGCAAGCGTGTCGAGTTCGAGCAGCGCGCTCGCCTCGGGCTGCGTTTCGGTCCCATAAGGGGCAGGCGGCAGGTCGGACCCGGCCACGGGTTTCAGATCGGCCTTCTGTCCGCATGCGGCAAGCAGCAAGATGGCCCCCAGGCCCAACAGTTTACGCATTATCGTTTCATTCCCAGCGCTGCGGCCGCATCGGCCACGCGCTGCCTTACCTGATCGGGCGCGGTCCCGCCATAGGAGCTGCGCGAGGCGACAGAGCTTTCGACCGACAGCGCATCGAAAACCCGCGCGTCGATCCGGCTGTCGATGGCCTGCAATTCTTCCAGCGCCAGCGCGTCGAGTGCGCAGCCCTTCCCTTCCGCCAGCTTGACCACGGCGCCCACGATGTGATGCGCCTCACGGAATGGCACACCCGCTTCGCGCACCAGCCAGTCGGCCAGGTCGGTGGCGGTGGTGAAGCCGCTTTCCGCCGCCTTGCGCATCCGCTCTTTGGCGAAGCCGCTTTCCGCGACCAGTCCGGCCATCGCGGCCAGCGACAGGTCGAGCAGGCCCGCTGCCTCGAACACGGGCGGTTTGTCGTCCTGCATGTCCTTGGAATAGGCGAGTGGCAGGCCCTTCATCGTCACCATCAGCGAAGTGGCATAGCCCACGATCCGCCCGGCATGCCCGCGCACCAGTTCGGCGGCGTCGGGGTTCTTCTTCTGCGGCATGATCGAACTGCCGGTGGACAGCGCATCGGGCAGTTTGACGAAGCCGAAGGGCTGGCTCGCCCACAGGATCATCTCTTCCGCCAAGCGCGAAAGGTGCAGCGCGCACTGGCTTGCCGCCATCAGGTAATCGAGCGCGAAATCGCGGTCGGAAACAGTGTCGAGGCTGTTGCGGGTCGGCTGCGCGAAACCGAGCGCGCGCGCCGTTGCTTCCCGGTCGATGGGAAAGCCTGTGCCTGCCAGCGCCGCGCTGCCCAGCGGGCATTCGTCCATCCGCGCCAGCGCATCGGCAAAGCGCGACCGGTCCCGGCAGGTCATTTCGTAATAGGCCATCAGATGGTGGCCGAGCGTGACCGGCTGGGCCGCCTGCAAATGGGTGTATCCGGGCATGATCGTATCGGCATGTTCGCCTGCGCGGGCGACCAGCGCGCGTTGCAACGCCTCCAGCCCTGCATCGGCGCGGCGACACGCATCGCGCACCCACATGCGAAAATCGGTCGCCACCTGATCGTTGCGGCTGCGCGCGGTGTGGAGGCGGCCTGCGACCGGGCCGATCAGTTCGGCCAGCCTAGCCTCCACCGTCATGTGGATGTCTTCCAGCGACCAGTCTTCTGGCACGCCGTCGCGTTCGTATTCGGCGGCGATGTCCTGCAGGCCGCCATCGATGGTGGCGGCATCCTGCGCGCTGACGATACCCTGCGCGGCGAGCATGGCGACATGGGCGCGGCTGCCGGCGATATCCTGGCGCCACAACACCTTGTCGAACGGAATAGAGGCGTTGATTTCGCGCATGATCGCGCTAGGTCCTTCGCCGAACCTGCCGCCCCACATCGCGTTGGAATTACCCGTGTCCCGCTTATCGCTCACTCTTGCCGTATCCTTCGCTGTCTTGCTGGCGGGGTGCGATAGGGGAGCGTCCGAGCCCGCGCAAGAAACGAGCGGTTCGCAAGCCGCGAGGGCAACTATCGAGCGCAGCCATGCGGGCGAATTGATGCCTGCGGTCAACCTCGTCGATCCCGATGGCCGGGTGCTCAATACGGGCGCGTTGCAGGGCAAGCCGGTGCTGCTCAACCTGTGGGCGACATGGTGCGCGCCCTGCGTGGCGGAGATGCCGCTGCTGGATGCGGTGGCGGCGGATTATGGCGAGGACTTGACCGTAATCGCCGCCAGCCAGGATTTGCGCGGGGCGGCTGTGGTCGTCCCGTTCTTCGCCAAGCGTGACCTTGCAAACCTCCACCCGTGGCTGGACAGCGACACAAGGCTGAGCGGTGCGATCGGCGACATGCTGCCGATCACAGTGATGTACGATGCGTCCGGGGCAGAGGTCTGGCGCGTGACCGGCGACTATGACTGGTCGAGCGAAGAGGCACGGGCCGCCATCGACGAGGTCGTGATCGAGTGACGTCCATCGAAGGGGGAGGGGAAACTGGTGGGCGATGACAGGCTCGAACTGCCGACCCTCTCGGTGTAAACGAGATGCTCTACCAACTGAGCTAATCGCCCCAGTTTCATGCGCCGCCACGCAGGCGGTCGCGCTGCACATAGCGCCCAAATCTTCAAAATCAATTGCCGAGATTGCATTGGCAGCGCTAGTCGCGCCGCATGACCATCAAGCTGACTGTCCTTGCCACCGGTGGCACGATTGCCGGGATCGCCGGTTCCGCCATCGCGCATGAATACCGTTCGGGCGAGATCGGGATCGACGATTATCTCGAACGTGTCGGCGGACTGGGGCTGGAAGCCGAGCTTTCTGGCACGCAGGTCGCCAATATCGATTCGGCTGACATCGGCCCGGCGGTGTGGAACCCGTTGCATGCGGCGGCGCTGGCCGCGCTCGCGGACGAGGATTGCCACGGCGTCATCGTCACCCACGGAACCGACACGCTGGAGGAAACCGCCTTCCTGCTCGACCTGACCCTGCCGGCGGACAAGCCGGTGGTGGTGGTCGGCGCGATGCGCCCGGCCGATGCGGTGGGGTATGACGGCTTACGCAATTTCGCCAATGCCGTGCGCGTGGCGAGCGATGCACAGGCCGCCGGGCGCGGGGTGCTGGTGGTGATGGGCGACCGCGTGTTCGCCGCGCGCGATGTCTACAAGGTCCGCACCCGCGGGACGGAAGCATTTCGTGGTTTTCCGCGCGAATCGGTGGGGCTGGTGACGCCTGCTTCGCTCGAATGGTTCGGTGCGCCCTGGCGCAGCGGCAACGAGGCCGCCTTCGCATGGCCCGCAGCGCTGCCCGAAGTCGTGATCGTCTATGCCCATGCGGGCCTCGATGGGGCGGGTGTGCTGCGCCAGATCGGTGAGCGCACGCGCGGCGTGGTGGTGGCAGGCGTGGGCGAAGGCAATATGCCCGAAGCGGTGCGGCGCGAACTGGTCGCGCTCGCGCAGGCGGGCGTGCCCGTGATCCGCGCCAGCCGCGCCGATGAAGGGCTGGTCGACCGCGAGCCGGAGGATACGGCGAACCGTTTCGTCGCCGCCCGCGCGCTCAACCCGCAAAAGGCGCGCATCCTGCTGCAATTGCTGCTGGCGGGCGGGACACAGGATCCCGCCGCCATTCAGCGCGCCTTCGACGGGCGCTGATCCTCAGCCGTTGGGCTGGACGAGGTATTTCTCGCCCGTTTTCATCTGCCGATAATCGAGGATCGCGTCCCTGGTCAGCATGCCTTCCAGATCGACCCTGGTCTTGTAGCTGCTGGCAAAGGTGGTGGTGAGGTTGTCGAGCACGCGCTTGCGCATCCGCATCACCGTTTCCATCCCCGCCTGCTGCAGGAACGGCGTCAGCAGCCAGCCCGACAGCGTCCAGCCAAAGCCGTAGCTGGGCGTGAGCGTGGTGGGCGCGAAATCGAGACGGCCATAGATGAACATGCGCTTCGCCTGATTGGAGCCATAGCGCGAATATTCGGTCATCTTCTTCACCGCGACCTGTTCCATCGCCTTGAAGCAGGTATCGACCATCTGCCCACCGCCGATCGGATCGAAGCCATAGAAGGCGTCGGTTTCATCGATCGCGGTTTTCAGGTTTTCGAGGAAGTTGTCGTCCGAGGAATTGACGATATGCGTTGCACCGAGACCCTTGAGCAGATCCACCTGATCCGCCTTGCGCACGATATTGACGAGGCCGAGCCCGTCTTCCTGGCAGATCTTCACCAGCATCTGGCCCAGGTTCGACGCGCCGACCGTGTGCAGGATCGCCTTCTGGCCATCCATCTTGGCGTTTTCGGCAAAGCCCAATGCGGTCATCGGATTGACGAAGCTCGACGCGCCGACTTCCGCGCTGTGATCGCCCAGCGGCAGGCACATGGCGGCATCGGCGATGGCATATTCGGAGTAGGCATTGCCCGGTACGCAGGCGACCCGCTGGCCCATCAGCGCCTTGGCCATGTCGCTATCGCCGGTGGCGACGACCGTGCCTGCGCCTTCATTGCCTGCCGGCAGGCGCTGGCCGTGGCGCGCCTTCTGACCCGAATTGAACGGTTCGGGCATTTTCGCAACGACTTTGCCCGGCGAATATTCGGCGTTCTCGAAATCGGCTGCACCGGTCAGGATCGCGAGGTCCGACGGGTTGATCGGCGCAGCTTCCATTTTTACCAGCACCTGATTGCCGGTGGGATCGGGGAAGGTGCTGTCGGCGATTTCGACGGTAAGCGTACCGTCGCTTTCAAGAGTGGTAAAAAGCTGCTTTCCCGTGGTTGGCATGTCCATTCTCCTAATTCGAATCCGGTTTGCAGGACACCGCTACGCCGCCATGCTTCGCTTGGCTAGGGTGACGTTAGGTCAAGCATCGCCGGGATAGACCGCCCGGACGAAGTAGAGCCCGGATGGCGGCGCGTTGAGGCCAAGTGCCTGCCGGTCGCGCGCCTCCAGCGCCTCTTTCACCCGTACTTCCGGCCAGCGCCCCATGCCGACCAGCGCGAGGCAGCCGACCATGCTCCGCACCTGATGGTGGAGGAAGCTGCGTGCCTCGGCATGGATGCGGACCTCATAGCCCTCTCGTTCCACATCCAGCCGGTCGAGCGTCTTGACCGGACTGTCCGACTGGCAATGCACCGAGCGGAAGGTGGTGAAGTCATGCAGACCCACCAGCGCCTGCGCCGCGCGGTGCATCGCCTCGTGGTCGAGGTCCTGCGGAACCTGCCACAGCCGGTCCTTGTCCAGCGTCAGCGGCGCGCGGCGGTTGGCGATGCGATAGACATAGGCGCGGCCCGTGCAGGAAAAGCGCGCATGCCAATCGTCGGGGACCACCTCGCAATGCGTCACCGCGATGGGATCGGGTCGCAGGCGCGCGTTGAGCGCCTCCATCAGGCGGAACGGCGCGATCTCCTTGGCGATGTCCAGATGGCTGCGCATGGCGAGCGCGTGGACGCCGGTGTCGGTCCGTCCGGCGCTGTGCAGCCGCACTTCCTCGCCTAGCACGCGATAGGCCGCCTCCTCGACCGATTGCTGCACGCTCGGCCCGTCTTTCTGGCGCTGGAGACCGAAAAAGGGTGTGCCGTCGAATTCAAGGGTGAGAGCGAAGCGGGTCACGCCAGCGCGGTCCCCTCGGCCACGGTATTGCCGCGCAGGAATGTGTCGAGGTCCATCTTTGGCTTGCCCGCGCGCTGCAATTCGACCGGGCGGATCGCGCCTTCGCCGCATGCGATGGCGAGTCGGGCGTCCAGCACCTCGCCGGGCGCGCCCGAGCCCTCGACCACTTCGGCGCGCAGCAGCTTTACGCGCGTGCCATCCAGTTCGAACCATGCGCCGGGGAAGGGGGACAGCCCGTGGACATGGCGCACCACCTCGTCCGCCGGTTTCGCCCAGTCGATCCGCGCCTCGGCCTTGTCGATCTTGGCCGCATAGGTGGCTTGCGCATCGTCCTGCGCCAGCGGATGCAGCGTGCCGAAATCGATCAGCGTGCCGACCATCAGTTGAGCGCCGATTTCGGCCAGTTCCTCGGTCAGTTCGCCGGTCGTCTTGTCCTCTATCGGCGTGCGCGCGAAGGCGAGCATGGGGCCGGTGTCCAGCCCCGCCTCCATCTGCATGATCGTCACGCCAGTGACCGGATCGCCCGCCATCACCGCGCGGTGGATCGGCGCCGCCCCGCGCCAGCGCGGCAGGATCGAGGCGTGGACGTTGAGGCAGCCGTGCTTCGGAGCATCGAGCACCGCCTGCGGCAGGATCAGGCCATAGGCCGCCACGATCGCCGCATCGGCCTCCAGCGCGGCAAAGGCTTTCTGTTCCTCGGCGGATTTGAGCGATTTGGGGTGGCGCACCTCGATCCCCAGATCCTCGGCCCGCTGGTGCACCGGCGTCTTCGTCAGTTCCTTGCCGCGCCGCCCGCCGGGGCGCGGCGGCTGGGTATAGACGCACACCACCTCATGCGCCGCATCGACCAGCGCCTGAAGCGTCGGGACGGCGAAATCGGGCGATCCCATGAAGATTATGCGCATGATAGGGCCTTGTGGTCTTTCTCTGCTGAGCCCGCGCCCCTATCTGTGCAGGGATGGCATCGCAAGAGATCGAGACACTGGCCGCCGCGCTGGCCCGCCTGCCCGGCCTTGGCCCGCGTTCGGCGCGCCGCGCGGTGCTGTGGCTGGTCAAGCGGCGGACAAGCGCGCTGCCCGCGCTGCTGGAGGCGCTGGCCACGGTGGGCGAGGCGCTGGTCGAATGCGAGACTTGCGGCAATGTCGACACCAGCAACCCCTGCGGCATCTGCGCCGATCCGCGCCGCGATGCGAAATCGCTCTGCGTGGTGGAGGATGTGGCCGATCTGTGGGCGCTCGACCGGGCGAAACTGTTCACCGGCAAATATCATGTGCTGGGCGGCCGCCTGTCCGCATTGGACGGGGTGCGCCCGGAAGACCTCAACATCGCCCAGCTGATGGCGCGGGTGGAGGAAGGCGGGGTGGACGAGGTGGTCCTCGCCATGAACGCCACGCTCGAAGGGCAGACCACCGCGCATTACCTCGCCGAACGGCTGGAAGATTTCCCGCTGCGCATCACCCAGCTCGCCCATGGCCTGCCGGTAGGCGGGGAACTGGATTATCTCGACGAGGGCACGCTGGCGCAGGCGTTGCGGGCGCGAAGGCCGGTGGGGTGAGATGAAGCTCCTGCAAATCATCGCCGCGAAATTTCTATCGCCGCAACGTCTCTCGACCATCCGTCAGCACTCCGACAGATGGCAGGGGCGCTGCAAGAATTGTGGTGAGCAATTCAGCGCTTGGGATGCCGGAGCGATCATCTGGAAAGACGTAGACCGCATCGATCAAGGGCTGGTGCGGTGTCCTCATTGTGAAAAAATCAGCCTGATAATCCTCTCAAAAGTCACGGAAGGTGCGCTGTGCAAGCCTTGCGAATAGCCCGTCCCAAGCCTATCTGAGCCTCTATGGCTATCCGTGAAATCCTTGAAGTGCCGGACCCCCGGCTCAAAACCGTGTCCGAACCCGTGACGGAGTTCGATGACGAGTTGCGCGCCCTCGTCTCGGACATGTTCGAAACCATGTATGCCGCGCCCGGCATCGGCCTTGCGGCGATCCAGGTGGGCGTGCCCAAACGTGTGCTGGTGATCGACCTCCAGCCCGAGGACGAGGATGCCGAGCCCGAGCCGTGCAATCATGACGGGCACGAACACGTCCATTATCCGACGAAGAAGGAGCCGCGCGTCTTCATCAACCCGGTTATCCTCGACCCGGCGGAAGAATTGGCGAGCTATCAGGAAGGCTGCCTTTCGGTCCCCGACATCTTCGCCGATGTGGACCGCCCGGCCACCTGCCGCGTGCGCTACCAGGATCTGGAAGGCGAAACGCATGAAGAGGATATGGAAGGCCTGATGGCCACCTGCCTCCAGCACGAGATGGACCATCTCGAAGGCATTCTCTTCATCGACCACCTGAGCCGCCTCAAGCGCAATATGGCGCTGAAGAAGCTGAAGAAGCTGCGCGAGGCAGCTTGACCGACCAGCCGCCAGCCGCGCGCCCGCTCAGCCTGAGGCGGGCGGCCTTGGCCGGGCTGATCTATGCGGTGCTGATGTCGGCGTGGCGGTATTACGACGGCTATCGCGATCTCGACGATCTGGAGATCCGGTTCGCGATCTATTTCAGCATTTTCACGCTGGGTTTCTGGTGGCTCTATAATCTCGTGATCAAACGGCGCGGGGCCGACCGATAGGCCGACCCCGCACGTCGCATCGGGTCATCCGTTGCGGTCCATCACGTCGAGGGCTGCTTTCACATCGCGCAGCACCTCTTCGCACATGCGCGTGCAGCGCTTGCAATGGGCATCGTCGTGCATCGAGCAATGCTCGTGGCACGCCTCGACCGCCACGACCACCGCTTCTCCCATCGCCTTGATCGCAGCGACATTGCCGCCCGTGCGGCGGCTGGCCATGCGATAGAAGGCGGTGCAGGCATCCGATGCGTCGAGGCAGCGGCGGATGCATTCGGCGCGCTCTGCCACATTGCCCTCGGCCAGGCAGGCATCGGCACAGCTGTTCATGATCGCCGCGCCATACATGGTGTGCTTCACCGCCTCGCCCAGCTCGTCATTGTAATCCCCGCCCACCTGCGGGTGCTCCGAAATCATTTCCTTGATCGACATTGTGAATTCTCCTTTCGGTAAGGGAGCGGGCGGGGCTGGGGATTGTTCCAATGGAGGGTTGGCGCGGGCCTTCGTTCCGATTATGTTCCGCGTATGGATATGACCGTTCTTATCGTCGCCGTGATCGCCCTCCTGCTCGGCGTGGCGCTCGGCTGGTTTGCCGGGTCGCGCCCGGTGGCCGACTGGAAGGCCCGTCATGCGGAGCGCGATGGGGAGGCGAAGGAGCTGGATGAGAAATTCCGCCGTGCGATTGTCGAGCTGGAAAACGCCACTGTGCGGGCAGGGCGGGCGGATGCGCTCGATGCCGAGCTGCGCGACACGCGTGAGAGCCACGAGGCGGCGATGGACGCGCTGCGGCGGGACAACACCGCATTGGGTGCGCAGCTGGCGACGCTGAAGGAAAAGACCGCCAATTTCGACGAGCAGAAGCGCCTGTTGGTCGAGGCGCGCGAGGAACTGCTGAAAGAATTCCAGAACACCGGCTCTGCCGTGCTGGGCAAGGCGCAGGAAGCCTTCCTCGCCCGCGCGAACGAGCGCTTCGGCCATTCGGAAAAGACCAGCGAGGAAAAATTGAAGGCCTTGCTCGATCCGGTGGGCAAGCGGCTGGAGGCTTACGAGAAACAGGTCGCCGCGCTGGAGGAAAAGCGCACCGATGCCTTTGGGCGGCTCTACCAGCAGATCACCGAAATGCAGCGCGGGCAGGAAGAGGTCCGGCGCGAGGCGCAGCGGCTCGGCAACAGCCTGACCAATGCCCCCAAGGCGCGCGGGCGCTGGGGCGAACGGGCGCTGCAAAACGTGCTCGAACAATGCGGGCTGTCGGAACACACCGATTTCAGTCTGGAACATTCGATCGACACCGAGGAAGGCCGCCTGCGCCCCGACGCCGTGGTGCATGTGCCGGGCCAGAAACGGCTGGTGATCGACGCCAAGGTTTCGCTGAACGCCTATCAGGCCGCGTTCGAGGCGGATGACGACGATGAACGCCGCCGTCATCTGGACCTGCACGCCAAGAGCATGCGGAACCATGTGCAGACGCTCGGCAGCAAGAGCTATCAGAGCCAGTTCGACGACACGCCCGATTATGTGGTGATGTTCGTGCCGGGCGAACATTTCGTTGCCGCCGCGCTCGAACACGATCCCGAATTGTGGGACTTCGCGTTCCGCAACAAGGTGCTGTTGGCGACGCCGACCAACCTGGTCGCCATCGCGCGCACCGTGGCGCAGGTCTGGCGGCAGGACACCATCGCGCGCGAGGCGGTAGAAATCGGCAAGGCCGGGGCTGAGCTGTACGACCGCCTGGCTGTGGCGGCGGAACATATGAAGCGTGTAGGTGGCGGGCTGGAAACTGCCGTCAACAATTACAACAAATTCGTCGGCAGCTTCGAACGCAATGTGCTCTCCGCCGGGCGCCGCCTGCACGAAAAGGGCATCGAAATCGGCAAGCGCGAGATCGAGGAAGTGCCCAAGGTCGAGGCGACGCCGCGCTACAACGCCGAGGACGCGGCGCAGATAGAGGATGCCACAGCGGAGCGCGGTGAGGTGGCAGAGTAGTTCCACGGGCCGGGGCGGCAACTGGGGCCGGCCCGCCGCAACCACTGCAATTCTGTTGGATAGTATCTCAAAGATCGTGGCCGACCTAGCCGTGGCTTGCCGTGCTGCGCGCCATACAAGGCTCGCTTATTTTACCCGGACAATATTGACAATGATTTTACCCGGGTTTAATCCTCGGTCACTTCATTGCTAAGGGTAAGTATTATGGCATCGCGCGTTACCGCTTTCGCGGACGGAAAAAGGATCGCTTCGGGGGAGCGTGACGAGGTGGCTCGAAGCCTCGCTCAGCAGCTATCGGCAAATGACGGCTCGATCCTTGTGTTCGAGGATGAGACGGGGCGGATCACCGATCTCGATTATCGTGAAGTCGGCCAACCACGTGCCGGTCGTCCGAAACTGGGCGTCCAGGCTCGGGAGGTGACGCTGCTACCTCGCCATTGGGACTGGCTTTCCAGTCAGGCTGGTGGAGCGTCGGCAGCGTTGCGCCGCCTCGTCGAAAACGCGCGCAGGACGGACCAGTCCGATCGTGAACGACGCGATGCGGCTTACCGCGTGATGCAGGCCGCGTGTGGCGACTTCGCGAATTATGAAGAGGCTCTGCGCGCGCTTTACGCGGGCCGGAACGATGATCTTCTCAGCATTGTGGATCTCTGGCCGTCCGATTTTGGTGACTACATCCGCGGGTTGCTGGGCGTCGAGATCGATCGGAAGGGAGGTGCGCAGTGAAAATCGCATCCTGCCGCTGCTCGCAGCTTCGGGCCGAATGCACAGGCGAGCCGGTGCGCGTGTCGGTGTGCCATTGTGAAGAATGCCAGCGCCGAACCGGCAGCGCCTTTTCCGCCCAGGCCCGCTATCCTTCCGATGCGGTCAAGGTCATCGGCCCTTGCCAGACATTCGAGCGAACCGCCGATAGCGGGAACACCGTGACATATCGGTTTTGTCCGTCCTGCGGATCGAACATCGCCTATCAGATCGATGCCTGGCCCGATGTCGTCGCCATCCCCCTTGGCGCGTTTGCGGACCAGGACTTCCCGGACCCGGCCTATTCGATTTACGAGCGCGCGAAACGTTCCTGGATCACCATTGAGGGTGAAGCGGTGGAGCATCACAGCTAGCCGCTATTTGTCTTATATTATCGGATGTCGGCGTGCGGCGAGTGCGGGGCGATCAATGCCGCGCGCGATGGCTGGGCCGAGAGAGTTGGGCGCTGCTTATCCTTCGAACGCCGCCAGAACCTCATACCCCAGCACCGCTGCCGCTACTGCCGCGTTGAGGCTGTCAGCGCGGCCTTTCATCGGCATGGTGACGCGCAGGTCGCAGGCTATTTCGTAGGCTTCGGGCAAACCGCGGCTTTCATTGCCGACCATCACGAAGCAGGGCGCGGTGTAAGGCGCGCCGCGATAGGGCTGGGCATCGCGCAGGGAGGCGGCGACAAGCTGGCCGCCCTGTTGCCCTGCCACGCTGCGCAGCCAGCTTTCAAACTCGTCCCAGTCGGCGCGGGCGATGGCTTGCGTAAACACCGCGCCCATGCTGGCGCGCACCGCCTCCACGCTGAAGGGATCTGCGCAATCGTCGATCAGGATCAGCCCGCCCGCGCCGATGGCATCGCCCGTGCGCAGCATCGTGCCGAGATTGCCCGGATCGCGCAGCGCCTGCGCCACCAGCCAGATGTCGGCGCTGCCCCGGTCGAGCGCTGCGAGCGAGGTGTCGAATTCCTCGAACACGCCCGCTACAGCCTGCGGATTGTCCTTGCCGGTGATCTTTGAGAGGATGTCGGGCGTGGTCTCGATAATCTCGCCGCCCGCATCCGCCACTGCCTGTTCAAGTGCGCTCAGCAGCGGGTGCGGATCGCGCTGATCTGCGAGGACCAGCACCTGCGGGATATGGCCGCATTCGCGCGCATCGGTCAGCAGGCGCAGCCCCTCGGCGAGGAAGCGACGTTCGCGCTTGCGATGTTTCTTCTCGCGCAAGGCTCGCAGCGCCTTGACGGTGGGGTTGGAAAATCCGGTGATCTGGCGGCGGGTCACGCTATGCGGGCCCTCACGGTTCGCCAAAGCCGTCTTCGATCATTGCGGCGAGTTCGGCCATCACGGCTTCGGCATTGTCGCCCGAAACGACCAGTTCGATCTCATCGCCCTTGGCCGCGCCCAGCATCATGAGGCCCAAGATAGAGCCACCTGCGGCCTCGTTGCTGCCTTTGGCGACGCGGACCTGGGTCGTGTCGGGCAGTTCGGTCACCGCGCCGACGAATTTGGCGCTGGCGCGCGCATGCAGACCGCGCTGGTTCACCACGGTCAGCGTGCGGCGCAGCATGGTCAGGACGCCTTCTTCTGAGGCGGAGCCTCATTCTGGCCGAGAAATTCGGATGCGACCGTAATGTAGTTGCGGCCCGCATGCTGTGCGGCGCCGACTGCCTCTGTCACCGGCATCGCCTTGCGCGCACCGGCGAGGCGGATCAGCATCGGCAGGTTGATCCCGGCGATCACTTCTACCCGGCCCGCATCGAGCAGGCTGATGGCAAGGTTGGAGGGCGTCCCGCCGAACAGGTCGGTCAGGATGATCGCGCCTGCGCCGGTATCGACCTCGGCGATGGCGTCGGCAATGTCCTGCCGCCGTTGTTCCATATCGTCGTTAGGGCCGATGCAAATCGCTGCAACGGCCTCCTGCTTGCCGACGACGTGCTCCATCGCGTCGATGAAGTGCTCGGCGAGCTTCCCGTGGGTGACGAGGATCATGCCAATCATGCGTGAGTCCGGTATGGCCTGTTCTTGCTGTATCGGGCGTGAAGGGGGCAGCGTGTGTGCGCGGCGCGGGCCTGTGTCAACAGTCGCTCGATCAGCGCTGTTCCACCGTATCGGCGGCACGTGCCTCCAGATTGCGGTGGATGATGGTGGGGGTGTATCCTGCATCGCGCAGTATTTGGCCCAGCTTTTCAGCGCTGTAGACGGAGCGATGCTTGCCCCCGGTGCAGCCGAAAGCGATGGTCAGATAGGCGCGCCCCTGCGCTTCGTATCGGGGCAGGAGCGATTGCACGAGTTCCGAAATTCGGGCGAATTCGGGCGCAAAAGCGGGATCGCGCTCGATATGTTCGCCAACCGGCCCGTCCAGCCCGGTCTGCTCGCGCAGGCTTTCGACCCAGTGCGGATTGTCGAGAAACCGCATGTCGAAGACGAGATCGGCGATCGGCGGCATACCGCGCGCAAAGCCGAAGCTGGTAACGGTGACGGTCAGTTCCTGCGAGGCGACATCGGCAAACCGTTCGCGCACCACCTGCTGGACCTGGTCGCTGGAATAGGCGGTGGTGTCGATCACCATTTGCGCCCAGCTGCGCAGCGGCTCCAGCAGTTCGCGCTCGGCCTTGACCCCTTCGATCACCGGGCGGCCACGCGCCATGGGATGGCGGCGGCGCGTCTCGTTGTAACGCCGTTCGATCTCTGCGGCGGAGCAGTCGAGGAACAGCGTGTCGATACAGATCCCGTCACGCCGGTCGAGCTTCTCGATCATGGCGATCAGTTCGCCCGGGACGAAGCCGCGTGTGCGCGAATCGACCCCGATGGCGAGCGGCATGGCCTGGTCTTCGTCGGGCGAAACAAGGCGCTTGATAAGGCGGACCGGGAAGTTGTCGATTGCCTCCCACCCAAGGTCTTCCAGGACCTGGAGCACGGTGCTCTTGCCCGCGCCGGACATGCCGGTGACGAGGAGGAGGCGCTGTTGCTTGGGTGCGGGCGATTCGGCGGCCATGCAGCAACCCTTGTCGGCTTGGTGGGGAAAGAAAAGGGGCGTTGGTCGAAAATGCCGTGCCTGTCCGCAACCGACACAGATCAGAGCAGTTCGAAATGCTCCAGCGCCAGTTCTGCCCGCATCGCCTGGGCGGCATCGCCCGGCCGAAACGGGATTGCGGGTATCTCGTGGTCGAGCAGCTTGCGCGAAGACGGTTCGGGCATGCGCGGCGCATCCGGGTCGAGCGTGAGGATGAGCGCAAGCGGTGCTTCCGCCGTGTCCATTTCGACAATGCCCACGCCGCGCACCTCCAGCTTGCCTGCAATGTTGGGCGGGGGGCTGGCCCAGAGCCGGCCCTCGCGCACTTCCAGCGTCACCCCGTCATCGCCCACCAGCACCCCGCCGCGATCGATCAGCGCGAGGGCGAGGGTGGACTTGCCGCTCCCCGGCGGCCCTTCGACAAGGAGGCAGCGCCCGCCCACGCTCACACAGGTCACATTGGCGAGCAGCATTGCGGTCAGCCTTTTCGCGGCGCGCTCGGCAGGCCGAGGGCGAGGCAGGCGCCGCTGCGCCCATCGGGCCGCTCGCCCGCGACCAGCGTGCCGTCATGCGCCTCGGCAATGCTGCGCGCGATGGCCAGCCCGAGGCCGGAATGATTGCCGTATTCCTCTTCATGCGGGCGTTCGGAATGAAACCGCTGGAACACTTTCTCGCGTTGCCCCTCGGGAATGCCGGGGCCATCGTCGCACACCGTCAATGTGGTCCAGCCATCGCGCTGGGTGAGGGCGATTTCGATGACACCATCGGGCGGAGAGAAGGAGATCGCATTGTCGAGCAGGTTGACGATGATCCGTTCCAGCCGGGACGGTTCACCCAGCACCAGCGTGGGATGGGGCGGTCGGTCGAAGGTGAGCGCGTGGCCTTCGTTCTGTGCCCGGTCCTCGCGTGAGCCGATGATGTTCTTGATCAGCTGGACCAGGTCGACCGGGGCGAAGGTCGCCCGGCTCAATTCGGCATCGATGCGGCTGGCATCGGAAATCTCGGTCACCAGCCGGTCGATCCGCCGCACATCGTGCACCGCGATGTCGAGCAGTTGCGCGCGCAGATCGGCATCGTCGACCTTGGCGAGCGATTCGGTCGCGCTGCGCAGGCTGGCGAGCGGGTTCTTGATCTCATGCGCGACATCGGCGGCGAAGCTCTCCACCGCGTCGATCCGCATGCGCAGCGCCCCGCTCATGTCCGAAATCGCGCGGGCCAGCATGCCGATCTCGTCGCGCCGGTCGGGCAGGCGCGGAACCTCGACCTGACGGTCGCGGCCCTGCCGCACGCGCACGGCGGCCTGCACCAGCTCGCGCAAGGGACGCACGATGGTCTGGGCAAGGAACAGCGACAGTGCGGTGGAAACCAACAGGGCAAGCATAGCGACCAGCGCCACCGTGGTCCGCGCGGCGCGCACGCGTTCGGTGATATCGACCGGGTTGCGGGTGATCAGCAGCGTCTCCCCGTCGAGGCCGACCGGGGCGGCAGCGGTGATCACATGGCTGCCATCGCGCGCATCGCGCAGCACGATCTGGGTCAGGCTTTCCTCGCGCGCACGGGCAAGTTCGGGCCAGGCCTCTGCCCGGTCGCTTTCCGGTTCGACATAATCGGGGATGGGCGGCGCCCCCACCACACGGTCGAACCAGCGATCCAGCGTCAGAGCGAAGTCTCTTTGCGCTTCGGGTGTGCCGCCGATGACGAAGGTGGGCGGGGCGAGCGCCCAGCTGTCCGATTCCAGCTTGCCTTCTGCATCGTAGACCCGGATGCGCAGGCGCTGTTCCTTGCCGATCTGGATCAGCAGTGCTTCCTGGCGTTGCTGCGTTGCCCCGGCGAGCGCTTCGGCGGTGATCTGCGCCTCGACCAGAGCCAGCTTGAAGCGTTCGTCGAGCAATTGCTTGCGATAGGTGTCGAGATAGATGACCCCGCCACCCAGCAGAACCAGCGGCAGGATGTTCACGAACAGGATGCGGCTGGTGAGCGACAGCCGCCGCGACCAGCGCAATTTTTCCAGGCGCGGATCGCCCCTCAGGACGTTGCCGCGCCCTCCCGCCGCGCGGTCAGCCATCGTTGAAACTGTAACCTGCCCCGTAAAGCGTATCGATGGCCGAGAACGTGCCATCGACGACGCGGAACTTGCGGCGCATGCGCTTGATATGACTGTCCACCGTGCGATCGTCGACGAAGACATCGTCGGGATAGGCGGCATCCATCAACTGATTGCGGCTCTTGATTACGCCGGGGCGCACGGCCAGCGCTTCCAGGATGAGGAATTCGGTGACGGTCAGTGTCACGGGCCGGCCGTCCCAGGTCACGTGGTGGCGGGCCGGGTCCATGCGCAACCGGCCACGCTCGATGATGGCGGGCACGCGGTCCGGCATGGCATCGTTGGCGGCGCTCGGCAGGACTGTATCGCCCCGGCGCAGGATCGCGCGGATGCGGGCCATCAGCAGGCGCAGGCTGAACGGTTTGGCGATATAATCGTCCGCGCCCATTTCGAGGCCGGCTTCCTCGTCCTGCTCGTCATCCTTGCTGGTCAGGAAGATGACCGGCAGCGCGCTGTTTTCGCGCAGGCGGCGCAGCAGTTCCATTCCGTCCATGCGCGGCATCTTGATGTCGAACACGGCCAGGTCGGGCGGATTTTCGAGCAGGGCCTTGAGCGCGGTTTCGCCGTCCGAATAGACCCGCGTGGCAAAGCCTTCTGCCTGCAGCGCAATCGAAACCGTGGTCAGGATATTGCGATCGTCATCGACCAGCGCGATCACCGTTTCGCTGGGGGCCGAACCGTTGGGCGGACCGTCTTGCATCGCATGTTCCATCTGATCGTGTCGTCTATCGGCTTTCTTGTGGCAATACAACGCGGGCGCAGGTGTTCCCGGCTGCACTTTACAGCCGTCCACAACCTGTGAAATTGACGGAACGGTGACAGGACATTATGCGCCCTAGCCAGAGCGCAGCGGCCATGTGCCGCGCATCGCGAAACGCTTTCGCAAACCCGTGTCGCCTTTTCGTCAGGAGATTTTCCGTGACTGCAACGCTTTCCCATTCCCTCTCGGATCAGGGAATTACCACCTCGGCCACCATTCACGCCAATCTCGACAGCGCCGCGTTGACGCAGGCCGCCCTCGAAAATGGCGAAGGGCGCAAGGCCAAGCACGGGCCGCTGGTCGTCGAAACCGGCAAGCACACCGGTCGCAGTGCGAAAGACAAGTTTATCGTCCGCAACGCCGAAACCGAAGACACGGTGTGGTGGGACAACAATGCCTCGATGACGCCGGAGCATTTTGCGGCGCTGAAGGAAGACTTCATGGCTGCGGTGGCCGACAAGGACACGCTGTATGTGGCCGATCTGTTCGGCGGCTCGCAGCCGGAACACCGCGTCAATGTGCGGGTGATCAACGAACTGGCGTGGCACAACCAGTTCATCCGCACGCTGCTTGTGCGCCCGACGGCTGAAGAGCTCGAAGGCTTCGTCCCGGAATACACTATCATCGACCTGCCCAGCTTCACGGCCGATCCGGCCCGTCATGGCTGCCGCAGCGAAACGGTGATCGCGGTCAACCTGGAAGAAAAGCTCATCCTGATCGGCGGCACGCGCTATGCTGGCGAGATGAAGAAGAGCGTCTTCGGCGTGCTCAACTACCTGCTGCCGCCCAAGGGCGTGATGCCGATGCACTGCTCCGCCAATATCGGCCAGGACGGCAAGAGCGCGGTTTTCTTCGGCCTGTCGGGCACGGGCAAGACCACGCTCAGCGCCGATGCCAGCCGCACGCTGATCGGCGATGACGAACATGGCTGGTCGGACACCGCTGTCTTCAACTTCGAAGGCGGCTGCTACGCCAAGATGATCCGCCTGAACCCCGAAGCGGAGCCGGAAATCTACGCCACCACGCGCATGGAAGGCACGGTGCTGGAAAACGTCGTGATGAACGACGAAGGCGAGATCGATCTCGACGATAACACGCTGGCGGAAAACACCCGCGGCGCCTACCCGCTCAGCTCGATCCCCAACACCAGCGACGACAATCTCGGCCCGCCGCCCAGCAACGTCATCATGTTGACCGCGGATGCCTTCGGCGTGCTGCCTCCGATTGCGCGGCTGACGCCCGATCAGGCGATGTATCACTTCCTCTCGGGCTACACCGCCAAGGTCGCGGGCACGGAAATCGGCGTGACCGAACCCGAAGCGACCTTCAGCACCTGTTTCGGCGCACCCTTCATGCCGCGCCATCCGAGTGTTTACGGCAACCTCCTTAAGAAGCGGATTGCCGAAGGCGGGGCGCAGTGCTGGCTGGTCAATACCGGCTGGACCGGCGGCAAATACGGCACCGGTTCGCGTATGCCGATCAAGGCGACTCGCGCGCTGCTCAACGCCGCGCTCGACGGATCGCTGAACGATGCCGAATTCCGCAAGGACGAGAATTTCGGTTTCGACGTGCCGGTGTCCGTTCCCGGTGTCGACAGCGCCATCCTCGATCCGCGTTCGACCTGGGCCGATGGCGACGAATACGACCGCGCCGCGCAGAAGCTGGTCCAGCTCTTCGTCGACAATTTCAAACCCTTTGCCGACCATGTCGATCAGGGCGTGCGCGATGCCGCACCGAGCACGAGCGAGACCGCCTGAACTCCCTCACCCGAATTGTAAAACATGCGAAACCCCCGCCCGGGCAACCGGCGCGGGGGTTTTCTTTTGGCCAGTGCTGGTCCACCTTCGCATGAGCGATTTCACCCCTTCGCGCGAAAGGACCGTCCCGATGAGCATTGCAAAATTCCTGAACGACAGCGGCGCCATTGCCAGCATGGCGAACGAACTGGGCGTGGACCAGCGGACCGCGCAGAGCGCTGCCGGGGCGCTGCTTCCTGCAATCGTTGCCGGGATGGGGCGCAGCGCCACGGGTGGCGGGGGCGGCGATCCACTTGGCGGGCTTGGCGGTCTGGCCGGGGCGATCCTGGGTGGGGGTGGCGGCGGCCTGCTCGAAAGCGTGCTCGCGCCGCAAGCCACGCCGACCAGCCGTGGCAACGACATTCTCGGCAATATCTTCGGCAGCAAGGATGTCAGCCGCTCTATCGCAGGCGAAGTGTCCGCGATGACCGGGATCGACGAGGGCCTGCTCAAGAAGATGCTGCCGATCCTGGCCATGGCGGTGGCTGGATATATGGCCAAGCAGGCAAGCGGCGGCCAAGGCGCTGCGGCTGGCGGCGGTGCGGGCGGCGCTCTGGGCGGTATTCTCGGCTCTATCGTCGGCGGGCTGGGTCCCCGCTGACCGCGCTCAGGATGCGTTCTCCGCGCCTTCCCGGACCGCATCGACATGGGTCCAGATGCGGCTGACCACGACCGAACCTTCGCCCACCGCACTGGCGACGCGCTTGACCGAGCCGGCGCGCACATCGCCCACGGCGTAAATCCCGTCGCACGATGTCTCGAACGGAGTTTCGCGGCCGACCGCCGCGCCGGTCAGGACGAAGCCGCGTTCATCCGTTTCGACCAGATTAGCCAGCCAGTCCGTGTTGGGGGCCGCACCGATCATCACGAAGAGCGCGGTGGTGTCGAGCCGCCTCTCGCCATCCGGCCCGGCCAGCGTCACCGCCTCCAGCCGTTCTTCTCCATGCAGTGCGGCGACCTGCGTATCGTAGTGAATGGTGATCCGTTCGTCCGCCTCCAGCCTGCTGGTGAGGTAGTTCGACATGGACGCCGCCAGGCTGTCGCCGCGCACGATGAGGTGCACGTGGCTCGCCGTGCGGCTGAGATACATGGCGGCCTGCCCGGCGGAATTGCCGCCTCCGATCACGACCGCTTCGGTGTTGCGGCAGAAACGCGCCTCCATATCGGTCGCGGCGTAGAATATGCCGACGCCTTCGAGTTCCGCCAGGCGTTCGATGGGCAGGCGGCGATATTGCACGCCGGTGGCGACCAGCACGGTCCTTGCACAGACCTCGTCGCCATGATCGAGCTTGATGCAGAACGTGCCGCCGTCGGCGCGCACAAGCTTTTCGGCGCGCCGCGGCATGGCGAAGCGCGTGCCGAACTTCATCGCCTGGATCTGCCCGCGATAGACCAGATCCGCTCCGCTGATGCCGGTGGGAAATCCCATATAGTTTTCGATTCGGCTGCTGGTCCCCGCCTGGCCGCCGATGGCGGTATCTTCGATCACCAGCGCATCGAGGCCTTCCGCCCCGCAATAGACCGCCGCCGCCACCCCGGCCGGGCCGCCGCCAACGATCAGCACATCGACCATGTCGCGCGTGCAGATATCGAGGTCCAGCCCCAGATATTGCGCCATTGCGCGCGGGCTGGGGGCTTCCAATATCTCGTCCCGCCCGAGGATGACAGAGGGCGTGTGGTCGGTCAGCTCGCATGTTCTGACCGTCTCTTCGTCGCTTCCATCCAGATCGTAGCTCTGGAACGGCACGCGGTTGCGGCTGAGGAAGCGCTCGACACTCTGGACGGCAGCATCCTTGTCAGCACCGATGATCTTGATCGCGCTGTTCTGCATTTCGAACTGACGCCGTCGCCGCGCCGCAAAGACAGTGATGATGTGGTCCGACAGTTCGGGAATGCGCGCCATCAGCGCCAGCATATCCTCGCGCGGGACCTGCAAGGTTCGCGTGGGCCTGGCTGCCCGCATCGGGAGGAAATGGCTCGAGCCGTTGAGGAAACCGATCTCGCCCATGAATTGCGACGGGCCGAGCGAGGCATCGAGCATTCGTTCGCGCGAGAACGGATCGACGACCTCGATTTCGCCCTCAAGGACATAGACGAAGGTGTCCATCGGGTCGCCCGCCTCGACCACCATGTCGCCTTTGTCATAGCTGCATTCGCTGGCGATGGCGCGAATGGCATCGACATGCGCGTCCGCCAGCGGAACGCGCTTCATCGTCTCCAGATCTTCGCCGAGCTGCTCCATGGTCCTGTCCCCTGCGCCGGTGGTTCATCCGCCCAATGCGCGGCCCGGCAAAGCTATCCCGGGCGTGCGCCCGCGATGTAGCGTTCGATGTTCTTTTCCAGAACATCCATCGGCGCATTGCCGCCGAGGACGATAGCGTCGTTGAACGCCTTGCCATCGAAGGCGGATCCCAGTTCGTGGTTCGCACGTTCGCGCAGGCCGACAATGCGGCTGTGGCCGAGCTTGTATCCCGTCGCCTGGCCGGGCCAGCTGCAATAACGGTCGACCTCGCTCGCCACTTCTTCATACTTGCTGCCATTGCGCTGGACGAAGAACTGGCGCGCCTGTTCGCGGCTCCAGCGTTTGTGGTGCAGGCCGGTGTCCACCACCATGCGGCAGGCCCGAAAGGCGAGGCTTTGCAGATAGCCGAGGCGGCCGACCTTGAATTCATTGTATGCGCCCAGCTCGTCCGCCAGCTGCTCTCCATACAGCGCCCATCCTTCGCTGAACGGGTTGAAGGCGAGGATCGAGCGGATCAGCGGCAGGCGGTTGGAATATTCGCCCTCCCACACATGGCCGGGGATGGTTTCGTGATAGGTCAGGTCGGCCAGATCGTATTTGCGATGCAGATCGGTGGTGCGCAGGTTGATCCACATGCGCCCCGGTATCGTCCCGTCCTTGCTGCCCGCGCCGCCATAGGCGCCCGGCGCACCGGGTTCCTCCGCCAGCGGCAGGCGGCGCACCTCCAGATTGGGATCGACCAGCGTGTTGAAGGCGCGCGGCATCTGCGCGGTGATCCAGTCGATCCGGTCATGGATGAAGTCCATGATTTCCTTGCGGCCCGGATCGCCCTCGGCAAACTTGTAACGCGGGTCTTCCGAAAGGCCTTGCATCCGTTCGCCCACGCTGCCCTTGGTGTAACCGATTTCGCGCAGGATCGGGTCCATGCGCGCATGCAGCGACTCCAGTTCTTCCAGGCCCTGCTGGTGGATTTCGTCGGGCGTCAGGCGGGTGGTGGTGCTGGAGCGCAAGGCCCAGGCATACCATTCATCGCCGCGCGGCTGGCTCCACATGCCGGGGTCGGAATTGGCGGCGGCCCGTTCGGCCCGCAATTCCTCCAGCTGCCGCGCCATGGCCTGCGCAATCGCCCCTTTTTCCAGTGTAACGGCGCGGTTGGCGTGGCTTTCGGGCATGCCCTTGGCGACCAAACGTGCGCGCAGCGGTTCGGCAAACAGCTCGCCCTTGCCGGCGCTTTCGATGGTCCGCTCCATCTGGGCGATGGCTTTGTCGATCAGGAAATCGGGCGGGACCATGCCCATGCCGCGCGCCGCCTGCATCCGGCCCAGTTCGCCCGCGAACACGGCGGGCATCTGCTCCATCCGTTCGATATAGGCGTCGGCATCCTCGCCATTTTCAATGGGGTGGGTTGCATCCATGAAGCGCGGCAGGTCGAGATAGCTGCCGACATTCTGGATCACGACATAAGGTGCGGTGCGCCAGCTCCCCACCGGGATGTCGCCATAGGGCAGCGCCAGTCCGTCGAGCGCCAGGGCATAGCCGCTTTCCACCACATCGAGATTGGTGACGGTGATCGGGTCGATCCCGGCGCGCGGGAATGCGCGGATGCGGTCAAGGTCGCGGCGCATGGTTGCGGCCAGCAGGTCCTGCCCTTCCTGCGACTGGTTTTCGAGCCGCGCACGCATGCCAGCGTGGCGTCCGGTGTCCACACCAAGGCCGGTGGCGCGTTCCGGTTCGTGGTCGAGCAGATTGTACGCCACGACTTCGAGCAGGCGTTCCGCACCGATCTGCCCGGCCTGTACGATGCCTTCGGGGCGCGGGGTCGCAGCGCATCCACCAAGCGTGAGCGCAGTGGTCGCGCCAAGCCCGGCGAGGGCCTGGCGACGGGTGATTTCAAATGAGTTCTGAGCCATGCGCGGCGGTGTGCGCCGCACATGGCCCCGTGTCAATTCAGCCGCTCGTCAATTCAGTCGAGATATTCAGGCGGGACTTCACCGCCATTGGCCGCCAGTTCGCGCATGGTGCGCTTGTGCAGCCAGATATTGTCTTCCGCGCTGCCAGAGTAATCGTCACGGCCCAATTCCGTGGCAAGTGCCTTACGGTTCTCGTAACTCGAATCGACGCCGATAAGCTTCATCAGATCGACGATCGAGGTGCGCCAGTTGAGACGATCCGCGCCGGGCATGGAATCGAGGCTGTTTTCGACGTTCACCACGCTGGTGGATTTTTGTTCAACGACCGGCGCATCGGCCCACGCATTCCCGGTCTTTTCCGGTGCTTCGTTTGCCTTGGCTTCCTTGCCGAAGATTGCTTCCTTGATCGAACTGAAAATACCCATGATGCCTCCGGGGAATTGTGGGCGGCGAGAGGGCCCCGACGCTTGTACCCAATCAAGCCCTGAAAGGGTACTCCGGTTCCGAGGATTGGCATTCCATCGCCGGCGCGGATGGACTATGCCGCCCGGCGATGACCGATATCGTGCTGTCTGTCCTGGTGCTTGCCGCGCTCGCTCTGCTGGGCGGCGCATGGCTGCTTTACAAGCGGACTGGGCAGGCCAAGCAGCCTTTGCTGATGGTCATCCTTGCCCTTGTAGCGATGGCCAATGTGGCGATCTGGACGGTCCCCGATGGGGAGGGCAAGGCCCCGCTCGACCGGATCGAGCAGGGCCGCTGATCCCTCCTCAGTCTGGAATTTGCCAGACGATCGACTGCGAATAGGTGGTAGCCATCGGCTCGCCGTCGCGCCCGCGGGCGGGCTGGAATTTGGCCCTGCGCTGCACAAGGGAACAGGTCGCCTCGTCCAGCTCGCGATGGCCGGTGGAGGCGGTGATGGTGCAGCCCGTCACCTGCCCGCTCGCAGCGATGTCGAGGCGGAAACTTGCCCGTCCGGCAATTTCGCGGCGCAGCCAGCTGGAGCGATAATCATCTGTTGTGACCCAACGCGCCGGATCGTTGCGGGGCTTGGCCGATACCGGCTCCACCGACGGAACCGGCGAAGGGATCACCGGATCGATGCGCGGACCGGGCTGAGGCGTGGGCGGCGGCGGCGGGATCAGGTCCGTGCCTTCGATCGGGGGGCGCGGAACCGGGATGTCGATCAAGGGCTTGGGCACGGTGATCGGCGGGGTAAGGGGGGTCACGTCCGGTGTCACCGTTTCGGTCGGCGGTGGGGGAGGCGGGGGCGGTGGCGTCTCATCCTTGAAGTCGAGCGCGATGAACGGGCCGCTCTCGGCCTCGATGATCGCATCGATATTGAGCCCGGCGAGCAGCAGTCCGCCGATGGCTGCATGGACGATGATAACCCCGGCCACGCTGCCGGGCGATGCCTGCTGGTTGGTGTCGAGATAAGCCATATGTCGTTCTCCTCTCCGAGAAGAGCCGAGGCGAAGCTGCGACCCTTCGGAAGAAGAGAATGTTACATCATCACAACATGAGTCAAATCATTTTTTTCAGCAACTTGATGCGAAGACGCCCCCGGCATTGCTGCCGAGGGCGTTTCTGAAGGCCTGAAAAGCGTTGCGATCAACAGCCCCGCGCGTGCGATCACTTGATCGGACAGGCCGGGTCCAGCCGGAAATCGAGATAGTTGTCGACCGCCGCCATCAATTCCTTCTGCTCGTTTTCGAAGAAATGGTTGGCACGCGGGATTTCCTCGTGATGGATGGTGATGTGCTTCTGCGTGCGCAGCTTGTCGACCAGCTTCTGCACCGCCGCAGGTTGCACCACCGTGTCCGCCGCACCCTGGATGAAGATGCCGCTGGCCGGGCAGGGCGCGAGGAAGGAGAAATCATACATGTTCGCAGGCGGCGCGATGGAGATGAAGCCGCGCACTTCGGGGCGGCGCATCAGCAACTGCATGCCGATCAGCGCGCCGAAGCTGACGCCGGCGACCCAGGTGACCTGCGCTTCGGGGTGGATCGACTGCACCCAGTCCAATGCGCTGGCCGCATCGGACAGTTCGCCGATACCGTTGTCGAAGCTGCCCTGGCTGCGGCCGACGCCGCGAAAATTGAAGCGCAGTGTGGCAAAGCCGCGATCGACGAAGGTCTTGTAGAGCCTCTGCGTCATCTGCTCGTTCATGGTCCCGCCGCCCTGTGGGTGCGGGTGCAGGATCATGGCGACCGGCGCGCGCGGGCGCGGTGCGGGAGAGAAACGACCTTCGAGACGGCCTTCGGGGCCGGGAAAAATGACTGTGGGCATTGTGCGGGATACCTGCCGGAAATGTGCTGCGCGGGCGGCGGTGTTGCGCCGGGGCTGGCGCGCTATATAGGAATTCGTCGCCAAATCGCAATCATTTCGAGCGCTATCATTCCCGACCGCATCTATCTCGACCACGCCGCCACATCGCCGCTCCGCCCAGAGGCGCGCGCCGCGATGGAGGAGGGCTTCGATCTGTGGGCCAACCCATCCAGTCCGCATGCCGCGGGGCGCAAGGCGCGAGCCGCGCTGGAGGATGCGCGCGAACGGATCAAGGCGGCGCTCGGCTGGGATGGCGAGGTGATCTTCACAAGCGGCGCGAGTGAGGCAGCGGCGCTGGCACTGCGCGAGGCCAAGGCCGGGGCGCGGCTGGTTTGTGCGGTGGAACACGATTGCATCCTGCAGGCCGCGCCGGATGCGGAGCGCTTGCGTGTCGGCACGAAAGGCGCGCTCGATCTTGAAAACCTGAGCAAAGCGGTGCGGCGCGAGAGGCCGCTGGTGGCGGTCCAGCAACTGAATTCGGAAACCGGCAATCGGCAGGACATGGCCGCCATTGCCGGGATCGTGCATGAGGCAGGCGGATTGCTGCTGTCCGACTGCGCGCAGAGTGCGGGCAAGTTCGCTCTGCCCCCATGCGATATAGCCATCGTTTCCGCGCACAAATTCGGCGGGCCGATCGGCATCGGCGCCTTGCTCGTCACCGATTTCGCCTTGCTGGAGGCGCGCGGCGGGCATGAACGCGGATATCGGCGCGGAACGGAGAACCTGCCGGGCGCGCTGGGCATGGCGGCGGCGCTGGAGGTGGCGAGCGAACCCTATCTCGACCCCTTCGTGCTCGAGCCGCTCGCCCAGTTGGAGGGGATGCTCCCGCTCGCCGATCCCACCCCCTATATCCGCGCCATCGCCATGCCGGATATGAGCGCCACGGCGCAGGTGATGCGTTTCGACATGGCGGGCATCGCCGTCTCGCAAGGTTCGGCCTGTTCCAGCGGCACGATGAAGACCAGCCGCGTACTCGAAGCGATGCAGGTCGAACCGGAAGTCGCCGCGAACACGATCCGGGTCAGCGCTGGCTGGAACACCACGCGCGCAGAAGTGGAACGCTTCTGCGAGCTATGGCTTGAACTGGCGCAGCAGTAACCCCGTTCGCCCTGAGCTTGTCGAAGGGCTGTACTTGCTTTGGGCGCTGCGCTTGAAAAGAAACAGGACAGTGCTTCGACAAGCTCAGCACGAACGGATAGAGGCTGCAACGCTTACATGATCTACCTCGATTACCAGGCCACAACCCCGCTTGCCCCGGAAGCGCGCGACGCGATGCTGCGCTGGCTTGACGGGCCGGAAGGGACCGGCTTCGGCAACCCGCATTCCCCGCACCGCATGGGCCGCCAGGCCGCCGCGGCGATAGAGCTGGCGCGCGATCAGGTCGCCGCATTGTTTCCGGCGGGCGGCAAGGTCATCTTCACCTCCGGCGCGACCGAGGCGATCAACCTCGCGCTGCGCGGCGCACCGGGGAAGGGCGCGATTTCGGTGTCGGCCATCGAACACGCTGCCGTGCTCGATACCGCCCGTGCTCTGGGCCACTGCCACGAACTCAACGTCGCGGCGAATGGGCAGTGCAACACCAAGCAGGATCTGCCGAACGACACGCGGCTGGTCTGCCTGATGCAGGTCAATAACGAGATCGGCACGATCCAGCCCACGGTCGAATGGCATCGCAAGGCGAAAGAGAACAACGCGCTCTATTTCTGCGATGCAGTGCAAGCCTATGGCCGGATCGAGGTGACGGGTGCGGATATGATCGCGATCAGCGCGCACAAGTTCCACGGCCCCAAGGGCATCGGCGCGCTGTGGGTGCGCGACGGTGTCGACCTGACCGAAGTGCAGACGGGTGGCGGTCAGGAACATGGCCTGCGCTCCGGCACACTGTCGCCCGCGCTCATCGCCGGAATGGGTGCGGCGGCGAAAGAGGCAATGGACCGGCGCGAACAGGATGCAGAGCATGTCGAAAAACTGTGGCATCGCGCGCGCGAACTGTTCGGCAACTGGGCGCTCAATGGCAGCGAGGATGCGCGCTGGCACGGCAATCTCAACATCCGTCAGAAGGGGCTGGATGTGGCCCGGCTGATGAGCGATTGCCGCGATGTGATGTTCAGCGCCGGATCGGCTTGCGCCAGCGGATCGGGCCGCACCAGCCACGTGCTGCGCGCCATCGGCCTCTCCGACAAACAGGCCAAAAGCTCGATCCGCCTGGGCTTCGGGCGCTACACCACGATGGAGGATATCGAAATCGCCGCCAGGACCATCAACGCCGCCGCAGGTGCGCAACGCTGATGGGCGTGCGCGTGACCTTTATTGACCCCAAGGGGAACAGGGTCGATGCCCAAGGGCAGGCCGGCGACAGTCTGTTGCGGGTGGCCCAGGCCGCCGGAATGCCGCTGGAGGGGACGTGCGAGGGGCAGATGGCCTGTTCCACCTGCCATGTCATTGTCGATGCCGAATGGTTCGCCCGCCTGCCCGAGGCAAGCGAGGAGGAAGAAGACATGCTCGACCTCGCCGCCCAGGTACAACGCACCAGCCGCCTGTCCTGCCAGATATTGCTCGACGAAACGCTCGACGGGCTGGCGGTGGCCATCCCCGACGAGAGTCACGATATGAGCCGGTAAATTGTCCAATACCCCGCCGCACATTGATACGGCGGGGCATCAAGGCGCGCGGTATCAGCCAGCCTCCTCGGCAGCGGGCCGCGCGAAGCGACGGTTGATCGCGCGGCCGAGCAGCACCACTGCGCCAATCGGCAAGACGATGGCGGCCAGCGCGAGCAGCGCGGCGATGACGTAGCCGAGGATGGAGCCCAGCGATCCGAACACGCTTTCGATCGGGCGGAGGAAGGCGGTGCTGCCGGGCTGGCCGGTTTCGTAGCGCACCGTCATGCGGCTGAAGGCCACGCGGCCGCGCATTTCCTTCAGCCAGCTGCGCGCCTGATCGATTTCCTGATTGACCTGCGCCACGCTGCGTTCGGCCTCGACCAGTTCGCGCACATCGCCCTTGCGGGTGCGCAGGACCTGCATCAGCCGGTCGCGCAATTCGGTGCGCGCGCGCAGATGCGCTTCGGTATCGACGATCTGTTTCGACATTTCCTCTGCCGAAATTTCCGCCGAAAGCTGCTCTGCGCCGATATCGCTCGCCTCTTTTTCCAACAGCGCGCCGAATGCGCGGGCGTGGCGCGTGGCGACCGCCAGTTGCAGCTCGCCCGTCACATGGTCCGCTTCTTCGCCGCTCTTGCTCATGCCGACGATCTGGCACGATGTCGGGCCTTGCTGCTCGCACAGATCGGCGTGGCGACGCTGGAGCTTGCCGATATCCTCACCCGCCATGCGGAAGACGAAGTCGTAGACATAAGCGAGCTTGGGCAGGCTGACTTCCAGCGATCCGAGATCGGGCAGTGCGCTCTCCCCGGCACTGTCCGCCATCGCCTCTGCCGACGCCTCGGCCTCCATCGATGCGGCTTCGTAATCGGCGCTGGCCTCGGTCATGTGCTCGCCATTGGGGGCCTCGCTGCAAGCCGACAGGGCCAGCGCGGACGCAGCACACAGAATCAGTGGTTTACGCATGGAATGCTCTCCTCTTCCCCATCCGATACGCAATGTGCCTCAATTTGGCCTTATTTGAAACACAATTTTGCCTTTATTGGGTTCGGGAGCGTCGTCTTTTTGGCTAAGGCGCTCTAAAAAAAGAAAAAGCCCCGCCGCATTTCTGCGGCGAGGCCATGCCATTTTTGTCGATTTGGTGGTGGTTTATGCGTTTTCGGGCACGCGCGCATTGACCTGTTCGATCAGCGCATCGCTGAAAGCAGGGATGTCGTCCGGGTTGCGGCTGGTAATGAGATTGCCATCCGTTGCGACTTCCTGATCGACCACATTCGCGCCTGCATTCTTGAGGTCGGTACGGACCGAGGGCCAGCCGGTCACGGTTTTGCCATCGATAAGGCCGGCTTCGGCGAGCAGCCACGGCGCGTGACAGATCGCGGCGATGGGCTTACCCGATGCGCCGAACATCTTGACGATCTCGATCGCCTTGTCGTTCATCCGCAGGATATCCGGGTTCATCTGACCGCCCGGCAGCAGAAGCGCTTCATAGCCTTCACAGCTGGCGATTTCGTCGACGGTCTTGTCGACCTTGACGCTGTCGCCCCAGTCCTTGTCATTCCAGCCGGTGATCGAGCCGCTTTCCAGGCTGACCACTTCGGTTTCCATACCGGCATCTTCGAGATTGGCCTTAGGCTTCATCAGTTCCGACTGTTCGAAACCGTCGGTGGCGAGGATCATTACGCGTTTTGTCATCAGGTAACTCCTTGAATTGAATATGCTGTTGCAACGCATGGGGAAATCGAACCGTTCCATGCTGTCAGGCGAGCCGAGCCGGTGGTAGGGCAGGGCGCATGTCCGCCTCCGATGTCGCCGATGCCGAGCCCGATCCCTTCGACGCGATTGTCGATGCCCCGTTCGATTCCGCCCTGTCGGAACGCTATCTGGTCTACGCGCTCTCAACGATCACGGCGCGTTCGCTGCCGGATCTGCGCGATGGGCTGAAGCCGGTCCACCGCCGCCTCCTGTGGGCAATGCGGCAATTGAAGCTCGATCCCAGCAGCGCGTTCAAGAAGAGCGCGCGCGTGGTTGGCGACGTGATCGGCAAGTATCACCCGCATGGCGATGCCAGCGTGTACGACGCGATGGTCCGCCTCGCGCAGGATTTCTCGCTGCGTTATCCGCTGGTCGAGGGTCAGGGCAATTTCGGCAATATCGATGGCGATAATGCCGCCGCCTACCGTTACACCGAAGCGCGCCTGACCAAGACCGCGCTGCGGTTGATGGAGGGGCTGGACGAGGGCACGGTCGATTTCATCCCGACCTATAATGGCGAGGAACAGGAGCCGGAGATTTTCCCAGGCCTGTTCCCCAACCTGCTTGCCAATGGCGCCAGCGGCATCGCGGTGGGCATGGCGACCAATATCCCCAGCCACAATGTCGCCGAGATCGTCGATGCGACGCTGGAGGTGATCGACAATCCGCATGTCGAACATGCCCGGCTGATGGAGCTGTTCAAGGGGCCGGATTTCGCCACGGGCGGGCTGGTGGTGGACAGTGCCGAGGCGATCTCTGCTGCTTACGCGACCGGTCGCGGCAGCTTCCGCCTGCGCGGCCGTTTCCACGCGGCCGAGGCCGACAAGGCCGAGGATCGCGATGCGGGGATCGAGCGGCTGGGCGGCGGGCAGTGGCAGCTGGTCATCTCCGAAATCCCCTATCAGGTGCAGAAGGGCAAGCTGATCGAGCAGATCGCCGCCGCGATTGCCGACAAGAAGCTGCCCATCCTGGAAGACGTGCGCGACGAGAGCGACGAGCAGATCCGCATCGTGCTCGTGCCGCGCAGCCGCAATGTCGACCCGGAGCTGCTGAAGGAGAGCATCTACAAGCTCACCGACATGGAAACGCGCTTCGGCCTCAATCTGAACGTGCTCGATCACAAGCGCACGCCGATGGTGATGGGCCTGAAGGAGCTGCTCGACAACTGGATCGCCAGCCAGATCGACATCCTCCAGCGCCGCAGCCAGCACCGGCTCGACCAGATCGCGCGGCGGCTGGAGCTGGTCGAAGGCTATATCATCGCCTTCCTCAACCTCGACCGGGTGATCGAGATAATCCGCACCGAGGACGAGCCCAAGCCGGTGATGATGGCGGAATTCAAGCTCACCGACCGGCAGGTCGAAGCGATCCTCAACATGCGACTGAGGAGCTTGCGCAAGCTGGAGGAAATGCAGTTGCGCAATGAAAAGGATGCGCTGTTCAAGGAACAGGACGAGCTGGAAAAGCTGCTCGGCAGCCCTGCTCGCCAGCGCACCCGGCTGAAGCGCGACCTCAACCAACTGCGCAAGGAGTACGGCCCGGACACCGATCTCGGCAAACGCCGCACGCGGATCGAGGAAGCGGCCCCGGCGGTCGAATTCAGCATGGATGCGATGATCGAGAAGGAGCCGGTCACAGTGATCCTGTCGCAAAAGGGCTGGATACGCGGGGCCAAGGGCCATCTGCCGCTGGATCAGGACTTCAAGTACAAGGAAGGCGACGGGCCTGCCTTCGTTATCCACGCGCAGACCACCGACAAGCTGCTGATCGCGAGCGACGATGGGCGCTTCTTCACCCTGGGCGCGGACAAGCTGCCCGGTGCGCGCGGCTTTGGCGAGCCGGTGCGCAACACGCTCGATATCGAAGCCAGCGCACAGATCGCGGCGCTGCTGGTGAGCGAGCCGAAGGGGCGGCTGCTGCTCGCCTCCACTTCTGGCAAGGGTTTCCAGGCGCCGATGGGCGATCTGCTGTCCGAAACGCGTAAAGGTCGCCAGGTCGTCAATGTCGGTAAGGGCGGCAAGCTGGTGGTGGTCCGCCGGATCGAGGAGGCACACGATCACGTCGCCGTGGTCGGGGACAACCGCAAGCTGGTGGTTTTCAACCTCGACGAATTGAAAGAGCTTTCGCGCGGGCAGGGCGTCAAATTGCAGGGCTATCGCGATGGCGGCCTGTCCGACGCGACGACCTTCACGCTGGCCGAAGGGCTGTCATGGCCGATGGGCGGCGACAGCGGGCGCACGCGGACCGAAACCGATATGTGGCAATGGAAAGTCGCGCGCGGCGGGGCCGGGCGTCTGCCGCCGCAGGGCTTCCCGCGCGACAACAAATTCGGCTGAAGCGCCGGGTCTGGCGCAAAGAAAAGGCCGGAAGCGCGCCTGCGCTCCCGGCCTTTCTCGATCCCGAAAGGTTTCGGAAAAAAGGTGGCTTACTGGCCGACCTTACTGGCCGCCCTGGGCTTCCATCGCGGCATCGATCTGCGCGTTGGTGAGGCGGGCCTTGAGGCCGGCATCGGTCGCATCGAAATGCGTACGCAGCAGCGTGACCTTGTCGGTTTCATCGCCATTACGGGCGATCACGACGTTGTCGCCATTGATTTCCAGAACCGTGCCGAGCGGCGCATCGTCCGCAGCGAGCGCTTCTGCGCCTGTGACCAGCGCGGCATCGCGCTTGGCGGCGGCTTCTGCGAGCTGCGCGTCGATCATGCCGTCGAGCTGCGCCTTGGTGACCGTGATGGTCGGGCCGTTTTCGCCTTCGCCATACATGTTCACTGCCAGCGGAACCTTGTGCTTGCCGGTATCGAGCACGGCCTGGCCGTTATCGACGGTGACAATGGTTCCAACCGGGTTGCCTTCGGGGCCGGTTACCTTAGCGCCGGCGACGACCTGCTCGTTGGCAAGGGCCGGAGTGGCCGACAAGGCGATGGCGGCGATGGCCAGTTTGGCGAATTTCATACAGTCTCTCCAAGATTGTTTCGACGCGAATGGCCCCCTCACGCCGAGCGCGCAACAGGACCACATGAATTGTAAAAGAGCTGGCGAGCCCGTCCGGCCCCGCGCTGCTCGTGTTTCCCGAAAGGGAAAGCAGACGCTCTATTCCAAAGGCTGCGCGCAAACGCAACCGACAGGCCCGTAATAGAGGACTGTCGATTAAGGTAAGCTGACTTTCAAAGCTCCGCGATCAGCTCGTCCACGATCTGGCTCACCCGGTCGCGATCGGGAAAGCCCTCGTCGATCCAGCGGTTTTGCGCAGTCTGCATGATCTGCGCGACACGCGGGCCTGCGGCAACCCCGCGTTGCACGATCTCGCCGCCCTTCATCGGGAACAGCGGCGGCGTCCATTCGCCAAGCGCAGCAATATTCGCCCCCGCCAGGAGCAGCCGGTCGCGCGCGCAATCCACCCCTTCGCGCCAGGCGAGGGCGAAGGGCGCATCGGCATCTCCCGGTTTTCGTTCTGCCGCGCAGACGAGGCGGTTGCGCTGGGCACGCGACAGGCGCAGCCGCGCCGCCAGCGCTTCCGCCACGGTGGGTACGGGTGGGATCAGCGCGGCGAGGCGGCGGATGGGATGGCCCTCGGTCTGTTGGCTGTTTTCGGCCGCGACAAGCCGTTCCAATGCGGCGATTTCGGCGGCGTGGGCTTCGGGCAGGATGACTGCCAGCACACCGAGCTGTGCCATCAGCTGCACCGTTGCCGCCGGATCGGGCAGGGCGAGAATGCCGAGCAGCTCCATCGCCACGCGTTCGCGGCTGATCCCTTTGAGCGTCTGCGCCAGTTTTTCGCAGGCCGCAGTGGCCTCTGCATCGAGATCCGCGCCGAAGCGCGCCTGAAACCGGAAATAGCGCAGGATACGCAGATGGTCTTCGCGGATGCGTTCATGTGCATCGCCGATAAAACGCACCCGCCGCGCCTGAAGATCGGCCAGCCCGCCGAAATAGTCGTCGATTTCGAGCGTTTCGGGATGGGCGTAGAGCGCGTTGATGGTGAAATCGCGCCGTGCGGCATCCTCGCGCCAGTCGCTCGCGAAGGCGACCGTGGCGCGGCGGCCATCGGTCGAGACATCGCGGCGCAGCGTGGTGATTTCCACCGGGCCATCTTCCAGCACGGCGGTGACCGTGCCGTGATCGATCCCGGTCGGCACAGCGCGGATGCCCGCCTCGCGGCACAGGTCGATCACCTTGCCCGGATGGTGCGTGGTCGCACAATCGATGTCGTTGACGGGAAAGCCCAGCAGCGTGTCGCGCACACAGCCGCCGACCCAGCGGATCGTATCCGGCCCCAGCGCAGCCGCCAGCCGGGCGAGGCTTTCGCGCGTGGTCCAGTCGGCAGGGGTAAGGTGCGTGGTCATGGTCGGCATTCGGGCCCGGTCAGGTAGGAAAGTGCGCCCTTCTAGTGCGATGGGCGGGCAATAAGAAGGGTGCGCATGATCGCAAGCGGCTATCCGCGCAATCCAGCGCTGCTAGGGCAGCCAGGCAAGCCGGCGCGACAGGTTCCAGCAGATCGCCGCAGTCACGCCCCATATGCGGTAGCCGTCATAATCCATTTCGAGATATTCGCGTTCCGCCCCCTTCCAGAACACCGAATTGCGTCTCCACCGCGCGCTGTCCATCAGCAGGTCGAGCGGGCATTCGAACCAGCTTTCCACCTCGCGTGGATCGGGGCGGATGTCGAGGTCGGCGGGGATGGTGGCGAGCACCGGGGTGATGTCGAAGCCGGTTCCGGTCTGGTATCGGTCCGACGTGCCGATCACCCGCACCTGTTCGGGTGCGATGGCGAGTTCTTCCCATGCTTCGCGCAAGGCAGCTTCGGTCGCGCTTTCGCCCTCTTCCAGCTTGCCGCCGGGAAAGGCGACCTGGCCGGGATGGTCGCGCATAGTGGTGGGCCGCTGGGTCAGGATGACGTGCGGCTCCTCGCGCTCGGTCACCGCGATCAGCACCGCCGCATCCGCCGTCCGGTCGAGATCGGCAAAGCGTACATCCGACATCAGCTCGCCGACATCGCGGGCATGCCCTTCATCGAACAGCCGCTTCAGTTTTTCGAACTGTACGCTCATTCCGGGATGAGGGAGAAGCGTGTGCCGCCGCTGGACACCGTCCAGTCCTCGCCTCGTTCCAGCGCGATCTGGGCCAGTTGTTCGTAGGTCGAACGGTTGAGCCGCGCCTCGCAGCCGCGCCGGACATGCAGGTACAGCGCGGGCGCATCGGGATCGCCTTCCGCGCGCAAGCGGTTGTCGGGCCCGGCCACGACCAGTTCGTCGGTGTTGAGGCGAAATGCCAGATCGCCATCCGCTTCGCTCACATCGGTGGCGATGAAGCAGGCATCCTCGACCTCGATCGACAGCTTTTGATAGGGCACGACCAGCCAGTAACTGCCATCCTCCTCACGGTTCAGCAGGCCGGAAAAGGCGCGGACCATTGCTGGGCGCGTGACCGGCGAACCATCGTGATACCACGTCCCGTCCGCCGCGATCCGCATATGGCTGTCATCGATATTTTCGGGCGCCCAGTCCTCGACCGGGGGCAGTTTGCGGGCCGCAACCTGCTCGGCAATCTGGGCGAGCGACAGCCCGGCGAGTTCGGGTGGGGGCGTATAAGGCATGGATGCGGCGATGGCAGATGGATCGCCGTGCGACAATCCTCTGGCGCATCTTAGAAGCTCACTCCGGCCAGGGGCCGAGCATACCCTCGCGCGGGAGGATCGCCGGATGGGCGGTGCGCACCAGCAGGCGCTCCGGCTCCCACGGGCCGGGACAGCGCCAGCCCGATGTGTGCGTGGCGGAGAAGTCCCACACGGCGTAGTAATCCTCGTCCCCGATCAGCACTTGCGGCAATGCGGCTTGCGGGTCGATCGCGCCCAGCGCCGCCGCCATCAATGCCTTGCCATAGCCTTCGCCCTGGCGCGTCGGGACCACGGCGACCGGGCCGACCATCAGCATCGGGTGCGGCCGCCCCTGCGGGTCGGTCAGCGCGACCGGCCAGAGCTGGATCGTCCCGGCGAGATAGTCGTCATCGTCCAGCGCGGCGAAACTCAGCGGTTCGAGCCATTCCATTCCGGCGCGGATGCGATAGGCGGTGCGTGCATGACGATCCGACCCGAACGCCGCGTCGAGAAGGGTGTCGACAAGCGCAGGCTCGATTGCGGACAGGGGAACGATGGTCGCCATAAGGCCGCGCCACTTAAGCGCGGTTTCGTGCAGTGTCGACGCAATTCCGCTTTACCCCGCATCATGCCCGGTTGGCAGGCAGGCCGGCGCTATTGCGGTGCGAGGCGCAGCAACCGGCCTTCCTCGCCATCCTCCAGCACCCACAGCGCGCCGTCGGGCGCTTCGGCCAGCGTGCGGATACGGTTGTCCAGCGGATAACGGGCGACCTCGCGCGCATTGTCCCCATCGATGGCGACGCGCACCAGCGCATTGCTGGAAAGCCCCGCGATGATGGCATCGCCCGTCATGCCGGGGAACAGCTTGCCGCGATAGATCAGCATGTCGCCCGGCGCGATCACCGGCGTCCACCAGGTCGCGGGTTTGGCGAATCCGTCATCCGCCGTGTGGTCGGGGATTTTTTCGCCGTCGTAATGGTCGCCATAGCTGCGCACCGGCCAGCCATAGTTCGCGCCGCGTTTGACCAGGTTGAGTTCGTCGCCGCCCGCCGGGCCATGCTCGACTTCCCAAAGGCGTCCTTGTGTATCCCAGTCCATGCCCAGGATGTTGCGATGGCCCCAGCTCCAGATTTCGCCCGAAGCGCCCGATTGGGAGGCAAGCGGATTGCCCTCTGCTGGCGTGCCATCGAGATTCAGCCGGACAATGCTGCCGAGCGTGTTGGACGTGTCCTGCGCCGGGTCCAGTTTCTGCCGGTCGCCGCTGGCGATGAAGAGATATTTCTCGTCCGGGCTAAAGGTGATGCGATGCGAATAATGGCCGCGCCCGCTCACCTTGGGGGCTTGCCGCCAGATGACCTTCAGATCGCGGATGTCGCAGGTCTGATGCTCCTCGCACACCATCGTCCCGCGCCCGACAACCGCGCCGCGTGTGTCGCCGCTTCCGGCCTCGACCCAGCTCAGATAGATCGTGCGATTGTCCAGTGTGCTGTCCGCTTCGCTCGTCAGAAAGGCGACGTCGCCAAGCCCGCCCTGGCCGCCGAAATCCACCTGGGGCGGGCCGGTGAAGAAAATCGCGCGCTCGTTGCGGGTGTCGAAGCCTTGCATTTTGCCCGCCTTCAACGTCATCACCAGCACATCCGTGCCGGGTACGAAGGTCGCTGCCCACGGGCGGTCATAACTGCCATGCTCGGTGATGGCGAAATCGATGTCCTGCGCATCCGCTTGCCCCGTGGTGGGGGCCGTCCCCGGCTCGCTTTCCCCGGCGGAGCTGTAGCCGCAGCTTGCGGCAAGCAGGGCGGCGGGTAGGATGGCGGCCGTTTTGGCGAAGGTTCTCATGCTGTCTGCAACTCCCGAACATGGTCTTGGGCCCGTGCCGCTTATCGCCGGTGTGGATGAAGCGGGGCGGGGGCCATTGGCTGGACCCGTTGTGGCCGCCGCCGTCGTGCTGTGCAAGTCTGCGCCGACCGGCCTCGATGACAGCAAGAAGCTCTCGGCAAAGAAACGCGCCGCGCTGGAGCCGCTGATCCGCCAAAACTGTGCATGGGGCATCGGCGTGGTCGAACCGGACGACATCGACCGACTCAACATCTTCGCCGCGACCATGCTGGCGATGACGCTGGCGGTGGAGCGGTTGGCACAGGCGCTGGGGCGCGAGCCGGATGAGGCGTTGATCGACGGCAATATGACGCCCGATGGCCGCTGCGAGCGGTGGCGCTGGCCTGCACGCGCGATTGTCGGTGGGGACGGGCTGGAGCCGTGCATTTCCGCTGCCTCCATCATTGCCAAGGAACACCGCGACCGGTTGATGCGCGATGCGGCAAAGGCTCATCCGCATTACGGGTGGGAACGCAATATGGGTTACGGCACGGCCGAACACCGCGACGCGCTGCGCCTCTATGGCCCGACGCCGCTGCACCGCCGCAGCTTTGCACCCGTGGCCCAGTTACAGATGCTGTGACGCGCATTGGCAGGTGACAAGGCGCCCGCGCTGCGCCAAGGGCAACGCCCATGATTCCAGCCATATTTGCTATCGTCTTCGGGCTTGTCGGTCTCGCCATTGGCGGGGAATTGCTGGTGCGCGGCGCGGTCGGGGTGTCCCGGGCGCTTGGCCTGTCCAGCCTTGTGACCGGCCTGGTGATCGTGGGCGCGGCGACATCGATGCCCGAAATGGTCGCCAGCGTGGAAGCGGCCACTATGGGCTCGCCCGAAATCGCCTGGGGCAATATCGCCGGGTCCAACATCGCCAACACGCTGCTGATCCTGGGCGCGACCGCGCTGATCGCGCCGATCGCGCTGACCGGCCTTGGCAAGCGCGATGCAGCGGTGGGGCTGGGCGCGTCGCTGCTATTGTGGCTGGTCGCGGCAACGCAGATCGGCTCGCCCTTTCTCGGCGTGATCCTGATCCTGCTGCTGGGGATCTATATCTGGTGGCGTTACAATCACCCGCGCCCGGCGGACGAGGAAGAGGACGACAGCGCGCCCAACCTGCCGCTTGCGCTGGTGCTGGGTGCGGGCGGGATCGGCGCGCTGATCCTGGGCGGGCATTCGCTGGTCACCGGCGCGATCGACATCGCCACCTTCCTCGGCCTTAGCGAAACGGTTATTGGCCTGACCATTGTGGCGGTGGGCACATCGCTGCCCGAACTGGCTGCCTCGCTCGCTGCTGCCTATCGCGGCAAGCCGGGGCTGGCGGTGGGCAATGTCGTCGGCTCCAACATTTTCAACATCCTGCTTATCGGCGGGGCGACCATGGCCATCGCGCCTTATCCCGTCCCGGCCGACCTGCTGGGGTTCGAACTGCCCGTCGTCGTACTCAGTGCGCTGGGGCTGTGGGCGCTGCTCGCCTTCACCCCGCGTATCGGCCGGGTTCTGGGCGGGGTGCTGGTGGCCGCCTTTGCCGCCAACACGGTTTTTCTGATCGTGTAAAAAGGCGGCCTGAGCGAGTCCTTGGGGCAACACCCCACAATCTTGAGTCCGCAAAACGTCTTTGGACTCAACATCTAGTGGCGGACTCTTTTCGTTCTCTCATGGTTAATCCGATCTTTACGCCGCCCGGTTAAACAAGGCGCTTGACCGGGAGTCCGTTTGGACTCACCCTGTGGATAACTGCATACAGGGGAAAATGGATGGGGGTCATTACGACCACGAAGAGTCGCGCCAAAGCGGCTGTTAAAAAAGCGGAAACGCCGAAAGAACTGCTGCCGCTGGGCCGCATTCTCGATGGCGACTGCGTGGAGGCGATGCGCTCGCTCCCCGATGCGTCGGTCGATCTCGTCTTTGCCGATCCGCCCTACAACCTCCAGCTTGGCGGCGATCTGAACCGGCCCGATGGCAGCCATGTCGATGCCGTCACCGACCATTGGGACCAGTTCGACAGCTTCGCCCTGTATGATCGGTTCACCCGCGAGTGGCTGACCGAAGCGAAGCGCGTGCTCAAGCCCGATGGCGGGCTGTGGGTGATCGGCAGCTATCACAATATCTACCGCGTGGGCGCGATCCTGCAGGATCTGGGCTTCTGGATCCTGAACGACATCGTCTGGCGCAAATCGAACCCGATGCCCAATTTCCGCGGTACGCGCTTCACCAACGCGCATGAAACCCTGCTGTGGTGCAGCCAGGGCGAGAAGGCGAAATACCACTTCAACTATCGCGCGATGAAGACGCTCAACGACGAGCTTCAGATGCGCAGCGACTGGGTCCTGCCGATCTGCAACGGGGCGGAGCGGCTGAAGGAGGGTGGCCACAAGGTCCACCCCACGCAGAAGCCCGAAAGCCTGCTCTACCGCGTGCTGCTCTCCACCACCGAACGCGGGGACGTGGTGCTTGACCCGTTCTTCGGCACGGGCACGACCGGCGCGGTGGCCAAGCGCCTGGGGCGCGAATGGATCGGCTGCGAGCGTCAGGGCAATTACCGCGAGGCCGCGCTGAAGCGGATCGAAAAGGAGCTCCCGCTCGACGAAAGCGCGCTCACCACCATGCAGGCGGGCCGCAGCGCGCCCAAGGTGGCCTTTGGCGCGCTGGTCGAAAACGGCTATATCAAGCCGGGGACCGAGCTGTTCGACAAGAAGCGCCGCTGGGTCGCAACAGTGCGGGCGGATGGGTCATTGGCTTGCGGCAAACAGACCGGCAGCATCCACGGCCTGGGCAAGGAACTGCAGGGCGCACCAAGCTGCAATGGCTGGACCTTCTGGCACTACGAAGTGGATGGCGCGAACGGCAAAGACGTGAAGCCCATCGACGCCGCGCGGCAGCTCTATCTGCTGGCGGTGGAGGATTGAGGGGCGTTCCGGTCGAGCAACGGCCAGTTCAGACCACACGATGATCCAGCCCGTCACCACCCTTCAAACGCCGCGTTTCACGATGCGCGGATTGCAGCGCAGCGATGCGGCGGCCCTGCTGCTGACGTTGGGGGATGAAGGGCAGTGCCGCTATCTCTCGCGCCCCGCATTTGCTTCCGAAGAAGAGTTGTGGGGGTGGCTTGCCGAGCCGAGCTGGACCGGCCGCACCTGGATTGCCGAAGATGCCGGCGGCCAGGTCGTCGGGCGGTTCGTCGCCGTGCCGCAGGACGAGGCCGGGGTTGAAGAAATCGGCTACATTACCTGCGCCGACCGGCAGGGCGAGGGGATCGCGCGCGAATGCACCGCAGCCCTGATTGCCCACCTGTTCGACGGCGAAATCCCGGCCAAGCGCCTGACGGCGGAGGTCGATGTAGAAAATACCCCGTCGAT
Organism: Qipengyuania sp.; assembly: GCA_048268145.1. Taxonomy (GTDB): domain Bacteria; phylum Pseudomonadota; class Alphaproteobacteria; order Sphingomonadales; family Sphingomonadaceae; genus Qipengyuania. The sequence goes on from JBLWWC010000001.1 coordinate 522,959, forward strand.
CCGCTTGCTCGAAAGGCTTGGCTTCACGCGCGAGGCGCTGCATCTCGCTTACGAAGAAACGCATAAGGGGGTGTGCGACGTGGCGATCTATGCCCTGTCGCGAGATGCCCATGCAGCGGGCGTGGAGCGCTGAGGATGCCATGACCGACAGCATTTACATCCGCCCCATCGGCTTCGTCCCCGGCCCACAATCCGAACATGGCAATGCCATCCGCCTTGCAGGCGGGATGGTCTATGCGAGCCGCTTTGCCGTGATCCTGCGGCGGGACGGCGAGGTGGCCGAACGCTGGCTCGCTGCACCCGACACGATGGCCGAGGTGCTGGGCCAATTGCCCGATGCGGTGGGGGCGGAGGCCGAGGCGCAGTGGGCGAACCTGACGCTCGCCCATCCGCCGCTGGAGCTGGGGGCGCGGACCGTACGGCTCGACCAGCCGCAGGTGATGGGCATCCTCAACGTCACGCCCGACAGCTTCAGCGATGGTGGCGCGCATGACAGCCCTGATGCCGCGCGCGAACACGCAGCCGCGATGGTGGAGGCGGGGGCTGCGATCATCGACGTGGGCGGGGAAAGCACGCGGCCCGGCGCCAAGCCGCTGTGGGAAGGCGACGAGATCGCGCGCGTCGTCCCCGCGATAGAGGCTTGCGCAGGCATGGGCGCGGCGGTCAGTATCGACACGCGCAAGGCGGCGGTGATGGAAGCCGCGCTGGAAGCGGGGGCGCATCTGGTCAACGATGTGTCGGGCCTCACGCACGATCCGCGCAGCGCCGAAGTGGTGGCGCGCGCGGCTTGCCCGGTGGTGCTGATGCACGCGCCCGGCAGCGGCGAGGATCTGCATGACGGCGGGGACTACGGTAACGTGGTGTTCGACGTGTTCGACGAACTGCGCCACCGCCGCGATGCCGCGCTGGCGGCGGGGGTGGAGGCGTGCAATATCCTGCTCGATCCCGGCATCGGTTTCGGCAAGTCGCTGGCCGACAATCTCGTGCTCATCAATGCGCTGCCGATGTTCCATGCGCTGGGCCATCCGCTGCTGCTGGGCGCGAGCCGCAAACGGATGATCGGCGCATTGTCGAACGAGGCGGCAGCGTCCGACCGGCTGGGCGGAAGCGTGACGCTGGCGGTGAAGGGCATGGATGCAGGCGTGCAGCTCCACCGCGTGCACGACGTTCCCGAAACCGTCCAGGCGCGCAATGTCTGGCGGGGCCTGCGCGATGCGGCGCTGACCGACTTTGCCGACCTGCCGCAGTGACTTGATCTTGCAACGCGCCCGCCGCATGGCCCGGGGCGTTCAGCCAAAACGGAGCCTTTCGATGATCCGCACCCTGCTTGCCGCCACCGCCATTGCCGGCCTTGCCGCTCCCGCCACTGCCGGCCCTGCGGTCGAACTGTCGGTGCAGGATCTGCTCGCGCCCTATTATGCGAAACTGGCCGAGGAGGTGCGCCTGCCAGTGGCCGCGCCCAACGCCGAAATCGTAGCCGACACCACGCTGTCGCGGATCGCCTTCGGCAGTTGCAACCACCAGCTGCGCCCGCAGGAAATCTGGGCAGGAATCGCGGCGGGCGATCCGCAGCTGTTCCTGCTGATCGGCGACAACAATTACGGCGATCAGGGCTGGAGCGGAGACGCCGCGCTGACCTCCTTGCGCGAAGCCTACGCAGTGCAGGCCGCGTCGCCCGAACTGTCCGCCTTCCGTGCGCAAGTGCCGATGATGGTGACCTGGGACGATCACGATTACGGCTTCAACGATGGCGGGGCGAGCTTCGCCTTCCGCGAATGGTCGGAAACCCTGTTCGAGACATTCTGGGGATCGAGCGACGCCGTCCGTTCGCGCCCCGGCGTCTATGAAAGCCGCATGTTCGGCACGCCCGGCAAGATGACGCAGGTCGTCACGCTCGACACGCGCTTCTTCCGCTCCGATCTCGAAACCGCGCCCTATACGATGGAGCGCCCGCCGCTGGGCGGGTACAAGCCGAGCACCGATCCGGCGCGCACCATGCTGGGTGAGGAGCAGTGGCGCTGGCTGGCGCAGGAACTGGCCAAGCCGGCCGACTTCCGCGTGATCGTGTCCTCGATCCAGGTGGTGACCGATGCGCACAACTACGAAGCGTGGGCGACCCTGCCGCTGGAGCGCGAGAAGCTCTACCGCACGCTCGCCGCGCGCGAGGATAGCGGGCTGGTCATCCTTTCCGGGGATCGGCATGCGGGCGGGATCTATTCCGATACGCCCGAAGCCGCGGGCGGCGAGCGGATCTGGGAGCTGACCAGTTCCTCGCTCAATTATTCCTTCAGCACGACGGAACGCAACACGGCACGCGAACCCGATCCGCGCCGCCTCACCGACTTCATCTCGGAAGAGAATTACGGCACGCTCGATATCGACTGGAAGCGCAAGACCATGACCTTGCGCCTGAAGGGCGACAGCGGCGAAATGCGCGCCGAGCGCACGGTGGACTGGGCCGGCTAGGGCCACGTCGCGGACGCGCAATGCCCCGCCGCGATCAAGCCGCGTTGTCGATGCCCAGATCGCTGAGCTTGCGATAGAGTGTCGAGCGACCGATGCCCAGGCGGCGGGCCACCTCGGTCATCTTGCCGCGATAGTGGCCGATGGCGAGACGGATGACATCGGCCTCGATTTCTTCGAGCGGGCGCAGATTGCCGTCGTCCTGATACAATAGCACGCCAAGCCCCCGGGCGCGGCTTTCGGCGCGGTCGGGATGTTCGCCGAGCAGTTCGGACAGCTGCGGGAAGCTGGCGGCGGTCAGCGCCTCTTCCTCGCTGAACACTGCGGCACGGAACAAGACGGCGTGCAATTGGCGGACATTGCCCGGCCAGTCATATGCTTCGAGCAGGGTCAGCCCGCTATCGGCGATGGAATGGTGCTTGAGGCCGGGTTGCTCGCCGATTCGTGACAGGAAATAACGGGTGAGGGCGGGGATATCGCCTGCACGCTCGCGCAGCGGCGGCAGATGAATGCGCGTGCCAGACAAAAGATCGAACAGGCGTGCGGAAAATTCGCCGGCCTCCACCAGCACGTCCAGCGGCAGGTCGCTGGCGGCCATCACGCGCACATCGACCTTGAAGCCGTGTGCGGCGCCGGTCGGCCGCACGATGCCGCTTTCAAGGCAATCGGCCAATCGTTCCTGCAAGGACATTTCCAGCCGGTCGATCTCGTCGAGGATCAGCGTGCCGCCATCGCATAGCTGGACGCTGCCGACCTGGCTGTCGAACGCGCCCGCAAAGGCGCCCTTTTCATGCCCGAACAGCAGCGATTCAATCGAACTTGCCGAGACGCCACCGATATTGACCGTGCGCAGGGCCTCTTTCGCGCGTGGGCTGCCGGTGTGCATGGCGCGCAGGATCATCTCCTTGCCCGTGCCGGTTTCACCCACCACCACCACATTGCCATGGCCGCGCGCCGCCGTGGCCGCCTTGGCCAGCGCGGTGCGGAACGGCGGGGCCGTGCCCACCATCGCATCGAAATCGAGCGCGGCGTCCATTTTCTCGGTCAGCGGCTGCAATTCGTCCTTGGCCGCTTCGCGATGGGTTGCGCTGCGCAGGGCCTGAAGCAGGCGCTGCGGGGCCACGGGTTTGATGAGGTAATCGTTCGCGCCTGCGCGCATCGCTTCCACCGCTAGCAGCGGCGAGGTGCTGGCGGTGAGCATCAGCACCGGGACGGCGGGCGATTTGGCCTTCAATGCGCGGATCAGGTCACAGGCATCCTCACCCGGGACCCACTGATCGAGCAGGATGGCGCAGACCTGGCGACCTTCTGCGGTTTCGAGTGCTGCAAGCGCTGCCTCGGACGATTCCACGGCGAGCGTACGAAATCCTTCGCGGGCGACAAGCGCGGTCAGCAGCCGACTCTGCGCCGGCTCGTTGTCGATCAGCATTACGAGGCGCGTCTCGCTCTCGGCCATCGGCATATCCGCCCTGTTCCCGTCATCGCGCCGATATGGCGCATGGGGATGCTGTAGCGAAAAGGGGTAAAGACCATATTAAGCCTGATCGCAGCGGCATTTCGGGGCGACATTTCCCGGTGCAATCCGGCGGTGGAAGCGCGTGCGATGGCTTGCAGGCTTGAGCGCGGCGATGCTTGTCGATAAGACCTTGCGCCAAAGCAACAGTTGAACCGGGAAATACGATGTCTTCGACACACGATATGAAAAAGGCGCAGCAGACCTATGGCAGCTTCATCGGCCTGGTGAAGTGGTCCGTACCGGTGCTTGCATTGCTGGTGTTCGTCATCGTTCTGCTGATCGCCGACTGATCGCGGCGTCCGGGTGCGGATTGCGATCCTGAAAGAGCGCGCGGCTGGCGAAAGCCGCGTTGCTGGTACGCCGGAAACGGCCAAGAAATTCATCGCGCTAGGCGCAAGCGTGGCGGTGGAAGAGGGCGCGGGGGCCGGGGCCTCCATCCCCGATGCCGCCTATGCCGAAGCAGGGGCCGAAGTGGTCCCGGCGGCCAAGGCTGTGGATGGCGCGGATATCGTGCTGGGCGTGCAGGCGCCCGATGTCGCGGCGCTGGCGGGCGCGAAGCCGGGCGCATGGGTCGCGGCGATGTTCGACCCGTTCCGCAATGGCGCGCTGGTCGATGCCTATGCCAAGGCCGGGCTTGAGGCGCTGAGCATGGAATTCATGCCGCGCATTACCCGCGCACAGAGCATGGACGTGCTCTCCAGCCAGTCGAACCTGGCCGGTTACAAGGCGGTGCTGACCGCGGCGAACATTTATGGCCGCGCTTTCCCGATGATGATGACGGCCGCCGGCACGGTGCAGGCGGCCAAGGTCTTCGTGATGGGCGTAGGTGTGGCGGGCCTTCAGGCGATTGCCACGGCCAAGCGTCTCGGCGCGCAGGTATCGGCCACCGACGTGCGCAGTGCGACGAAGGAGCAGATCCAGTCATTGGGCGCAAAGCCGATCTTCGTCGAGAATGTCGCCGGGATCGAGGGCGAGGGTTCGGGCGGCTATGCCACCGAAATGAGCGAGGAATACCAGAAGGCACAGGCCGAGCTGGTATCCGGCCACATCGCCAAGCAGGATATCGTCATCACCACCGCGCTGATCCCGGGCAAGCCCGCGCCGCGCCTGATTTCCGACGCGCAGATCGCCAGCATGAAGCCCGGCAGCGTGATTTTCGACCTTGCCGTGGCGCAAGGCGGTAATGTCGAAGGCTCCGCGCCTGACGAGGTGGTGGAAAAGCACGGGGTGAAGATTGTCGGCTACACCAACACCGCAGGCCACCTTGCCGCCGATGCCAGCGCCCTGTTCGCGCGCAACCATTATAATTTCCTGTCCGCCTTCTGGGACAAGGAGGCGGGCAAGCCCGTCCTCGACGAGGAAATCGGCGACGCCGTGCGCCTGACTCAGGGCGGCAAGGTCGTGCACGAGAGGCTTACCGCGCAATAAACCGGCCCGGGGAGGGGCCACGCATGGATTTCATTTCGATCCTGTCGATCTTCGTGCTGGCGTGTTTCGTCGGCTATTACGTGGTCTGGTCGGTCACGCCCGCGCTGCACACGCCGCTGATGGCGGTGACCAATGCGATTTCCTCCGTCATCATTGTCGGTGCGCTGATCGCGGCGGCGGCGGCGGATGTGCCGGGGGCGAAGTGGCTGGGGCTGCTCGGCATCGTGCTAGCGAGCGTGAACATCTTCGGTGGGTTCGCGGTGACGGCGCGAATGCTAGCCATGTACAAGAAGAAGGAGAAGAAGTGATGTTGCGCTTCCTCTCCACCAGCCGTCTCCCCGGCCTTCGAGCCGGGGTCCCGCTACCTTCCGGCGCTGCGCTCAAGATAGCCGGACCCCGGATCAAGTCCGGGGTGACGTTTGGTTTGTTGGCTGGATTGGTTGCCACACCCGCCCATGCCGCCACCGGCGAGGCGGTGAACCCGTGGGTGGCGCTCGCCTATCTCGTGTCGGGCGTGTTCTTCATCCTCGCGCTGCGCGGCCTGTCCTCTCCCGCGACGAGCCGAACGGGCAACCGCTTCGGCATGATCGGGATGCTGATCGCGGTGTTGACGACGCTGGTGACGCATGTTCCCAGCGCGCCGGCACGGGAATTTACAAAGGAAGGTTTCGGCTTTCTTTCGAGCGAGCTTGGCATTCAGCTAACGATGATCGAAATCGCTACCGCCATAGCCATCGGCGCCGTCATCGGCATCACCATTGCGCGCCGCATTGCCATGACCGCGATGCCGGAACTGGTCGCGGCGTTCCACTCGCTCGTCGGTCTAGCCGCAGTGCTGGTGGGCTGGGCGGCCTATCTCAATCCGGGCGCTTTCGGCCTGCTCACCGACACCGGCATCGGCGCGGTGTCCAAGGTCGAGATGGGTCTCGGCATCGCTATCGGGGCGATCACTTTCTCCGGCTCGGTCATAGCCTTTGCCAAGCTGTCGGGGCGGATGAGCGGATCGCCGATCCTGTTGCCTGCGCGGCATGTCATCAATCTCGGCACACTCGCCGCGATCATCGTGCTGACTGCGCTGTTCGCGATGGCGGGGCCTTCCGAGACCATGCCGCTGATCGTCGCCCTGACGGTGCTCGCCTTCCTCATCGGCTTCCTGCTGATCATCCCCATCGGCGGGGCGGACATGCCGGTCGTGGTCTCGATGCTGAATAGCTATTCGGGCTGGGCGGCGGCGGCGATGGGCTTTACGCTGGGCAACACCGCGATGATCATCACCGGCGCGCTGGTCGGCTCTTCGGGCGCGATCCTCAGCTACATCATGTGTCGCGCGATGAACCGCAGCTTCCTCTCGGTAATCGCGGGCGGCTTCGGTGCGGATGACAGCGCAGGCGGGGGCGAGGCGAAGGAGCAGCGCCCCTACAAGCAGGGCAGCGCCGACGATGCCGCCTTCATGCTGGAACAGGCGGAGAAGGTCATCATCATCCCCGGATACGGCATGGCGGTGGCGCAGGCGCAGCATGCCTTGCGCGAAATGGCCGATACCCTCGAAGAAAAGGGCGTGGAGGTGAAATTCGCCATCCACCCCGTCGCAGGCCGCATGCCGGGGCATATGAACGTGCTGCTCGCCGAAGCCAGCGTCGATTACGACAAGGTCTTCGAGCTGGAAGACATCAACAGCGAATTCGCGCAGGCCGATGTCGCCTTCATCATCGGCGCGAACGACGTGGTGAACCCGGCCGCCAAGACCGACAAGTCATCGCCCATTTACGGCATGCCCGTGTTCGATGTGGACAAGGCCAAACAGGTTTTCTTCATCAAGCGCAGCATGGGCGGCGTGGGCTATGCGGGTGTCGACAACGATGTCTTCTACATGGACCAGACCATGATGCTGTTGTCCGATGCCAAGAAGATGGTCGAGGAAATCGTGAAGGCGCTCGACTAGGAGCCTCGGACGGATCGCCATGCGCAAAGCTCTGATCCTTATGTTGCTCCTCGCGCTCGCCGGTCTCGGCGCGTGGAGCTATTTCGGCGGCCTCGACACCGTGACCGAGAAGAGCGTGGAAGCCGCGCTGATCGAAAGCGGCGCACCGCCCGACCTCGCCGCCTGCATGGCCGGGCGCATGGTGGAGCGCCTGTCCATCGCCCAACTGCGCGAATTGCAGAATTTGCGCGCGCAGGACGGGGAAACCGCCATTCCCCGCTCCACCGCCGAACTGCTGAACCGGGTGCGCCGGGTGGAAGACCCCGAAGCGGTCGAAGTCACCGTGCGCGCCGCTGCCGCCTGTTCTTTCGGACTGCCCATCTGATCTTGCATTCTCCCACCCTTGCGGCACAATAGGTTGCAAGGGAGAGACTCATATGATCCGTTCGAGCATTGTTGCATTATCGCTTGTCCTTGCCGCGCCCGCATGGGCCGAAACGCATACTGTCGAGGCGGGCGATGGCGCGCAGGAACGTTTGCAAGAGGCGCTGATCCTGGCCGCACCGGGCGACGAGATCGTGCTGGGTGCAGGCCGTTATGCCATGACCGACGGGCTCAGCCTCGATGTCGACGGGGTGACGCTGCGCGGTGCGGGGATGGATGGCACGATCCTCGATTACACCGGCCAGCAGGGCGCGGGCGAGGGCCTGCTGGTCACATCCGACAATGTGACCCTGCGCGATTTCGCGATGGAGAACCCGAAGGGCGACGGAGTCAAATCCAAAGGCGCGGACAATATCGTTTATCACCGCGTCCGCGTCACCTGGACGCGCGGGCCGCACCCTGAAAACGGGGCTTACGGCATATATCCGGTCGAAAGCAGCAATGTGCTGGTCGATGGGGTGCAGGTGTCGGGTGCGTCCGATGCAGGCATCTATGTCGGCCAGAGCAAGGCGATCACCGTGCGCAATTCCATCGCCGAGGCGAATGTTGCGGGGATCGAGATCGAGAACAGCCGCAATGCGCGGGTGGAAAACAATCTGGCCACACGCAACACCGGCGGCATTCTGGTGTTCGACCTGCCCAACCTGCCGGTGATGGGTGGGGGCGATGTGATCGTGCGGCGAAACCTCGTGGTCGCCAACGACACCCCCAATTTCGCGCCTCCGGGCAATATCGTCGCGGGCGTACGGCGCGGCACGGGCGTGCTGGTGATGGCGAACGACAATGTGCTGGTCGAAGGCAATGTGATCGATGGCAATCCGACATCGGCGGTGATGGTCGTCGCCTATCCCCAGCCATACGACGATGACAGCTACAACCCCTATCCGCGCGGCGTGGTGGTCGGCAGCAACATCTATGGCCGCAATGGTTACGAACCCCAGATCGAGGGGGCAGATATGCTGCTCGCTGCATTCGGCGGGGCGCTGCCCCCTGTGATGTGGGATGGCATCGCGGCGGATGACAATGCGCTGCGGGTCGCCCCGCGCACGGCGGGCTGGACGCTCGGCCTGTCGACTCCCGGCCAGCAGGAAAGCGAAGCGCAGCCTGGTCCGCTCGATGTGGGCGAACCCGACGGCCGCGCCTGGGATGACAGCGTCATCGGCGCGCCTGCCGAACTGGACGCGCGGATCGGCGGATGAAGCAGCAGCTTCTTTTGCTCTCCGCAGCATGCCTCGCGCTGACCGGCGCGGTCATCGCGCGCGGGACACCGCCGAGCGAACAGGACGTCAACGACCGGGCGATCACCGCCGATGGCCTGCCGCGCATGCTGTCGGATTTCGGCTTCTTCGCCGATGGCGGGGCGCAAGTGCCGGTGGGGGATGTCGTCCCCTATCGCCTCAACACGCCGCTGTTTTCCGACGGGGCGGAGAAATTGCGCTTCGTCTATCGCGCGGCGGGCACGCAGATTGCCGCACAGGGCGAGGGGTTACTGGACCTGCCGGTCGGCTCCGCTCTCATCAAGACGTTCGCGTTCGAGGAAGGCGGCAAGCGCCGCCTGATCGAAACGCGCGTGCTGCTGCACCGCGCCGATGGCTGGCTGGCCTTGCCCTATGTCTGGAATGCGGAGCAGACCGACGCCAGGCTGGCAGTGGCGGGCGCGCGGGTGGATGTGACGACGCCAAAGGGTGAGGCGATCAGTTACCGCGTGCCGAACAAGAACCAGTGCAAGGAATGCCACGGGCTGGATGGCGAAGTGGTCCCCATCGGCCCCAAGGCGCGCAACCTGTCGGCGGACTGGCTGCAGGATATGGTGGCGATGGGCGATCTCGACGCCATGCCCAAGGGTGCAAACCAGCTGCCCGTGTGGGAAGACCGGGATGCCGCCCCGCTGGACGCGGCGGCGCGCGCCTATCTCGATGTGAACTGCGCGCATTGCCACCGGCCCGGGGCAACCGCCTCGAACAGCGGGCTGGACCTGCGCTGGGAGCAGGGCGATGCGCATGCAATCGGGGTGATGAAACGGCCCGTGGCCGCCGGGCGCGGCGCAGGATCGCACCTTTACGATATCGTGCCGGGCAAGCCGGGCGAATCCATCCTGCTCCACCGCATGCTCACCAACGATCCCGGCGTTGCCATGCCCGAACTGGGCAAATCGACAATCGACGAGGAAGGGGCTGAGGCGGTGCGCAAGTGGATCGCCGCCATGCCGCCAGCCTGACCTGCCGCCCGGCTGGCTTTCCTACGGCGGCCTATCCGGGGTATCCTGCGCCGCAATTGGCCAGAGATCGGGGCTGTGGTTCGATGCGATTGATAGCCGTTGGGGCGATGGATCGGCGCCAGTGCTTTTTGGCCCAAAGGACTGTGTTCCATGTGTTCCATCCTTCAGCCTGGGGCGCTTGAAACTGAACGGAGGAAGCGGAAATGAAATGGGTGTTGCGCGGTTTGGCGCTGGTCTTCGTCGCGCTGGTCGGGGCGCTGATACTCATGCGTGTGCCCGATACCGATCCGGCGGAAATGCGCGCCAAATATGGCGGCGCGCCATCGCGCTTCGTCCAGCTCGATGATGGTCTCAACGTTCATTACCGCGACGAAGGGCCGGATGATGGCGATGCCGATGCTCCGGTCATCGTCCTGCTGCATGGCTCCAGCTCGGATATTCACACCTGGCAGTCGTGGGTGGATGGGCTAAAGGCCGATCACCGCGTCGTGCGGTTCGACCAGATCGGGCACGGGCTGACCGGCCCCGCAAAAAGCGGCGATTATGCGCGCGATGCCTTCGTTGCCGATGTGGACGAGCTGGCGAACAAACTCGGCCTCGATCGCTTCGTGCTGGCGGGCAGTTCGATGGGTGGCGGTATCGCGATGGCCTATGCGATGGCGCATCCCGAAAAGCTCGACGGGCTGGTGCTTGTCGGCTCTGCAGGTGCGCCGATCCGGCGCGAGGGCGGGGGCAATCTGCTGTTCACTCTGGCTGCGATCCCCGGCGTCAATGCAGTTCTGAGCACGGTGACGCCGCGCTCGCTGGTTGAGCGCAGCCTCAGGCAATCGGTATCGAATCAGGACATCGTCACCCCGGAAGCAGTGGACCGTTATTGGGAAATGGCACGTTATCCCGGCAATCGCGCGGCCACGATGGAGCGTATGGCCCGGCCGCGCGTCTCCTTTGCCGCCGAAGAGGTGGCGCGTGTCGAAGTGCCGACACTGGTGATGTGGGGCGAGGAAGACACGCTCGCGCCGTATGCTGCGGCGGGCTGGTATATGGAGCATCTGCCCGAGGCGACGCTCGCCAACTATCCGGGGGTCGGCCACCTGCCGATGGAGGAGGCCCCGGCAAAGTCGCTGGCGGACCTTCGTCGGTGGCTCGAAGACACGTTGGAACGCGATACTGTGCGCAATGATGGAACCGGGTGAAACCATAGCCGTTCACAACCCATGAATGGGGGCGCTCTATCCGGGGGCGCGGCTGCGAACATCTGGAAGGGGCACACCGACATTGCGTAAACTCGGCCTAATCGGCGGAATGAGCTGGGTTTCCACCCGCGCCTATTACGAACGGATCAACAAGCTGGTGCAGAAACGCGCCGCGCCATCGTCGAGCGCGCCGCTCCTGATCGAAAGCCTCGATTACGCGCCGCTTTATGCGATTGCGGATGAGGCCGGGTGGGACCGCGCCGCCGATCTCATCTCCGACGCCGCACAGCGTTTGGAAGGTGCGGGTGCGCAGGGGCTGCTCATGTGCTCCAATGCCAAGCACCGCGTCTATGACCGGCTGGTCGAGCGTGTGTCCGTGCCGGTCATCCACATCGCCGATTGCGTGGCGGAGAAGATGGGCGCGAGCGAGGTGAAAAGCGCCGCCCTGCTCGGCACGCGCGAGGTGATGACCGAGAGTTTCTATCGCCAGCGGCTCGTCGCGCATGGCGTCGACCTGTTGCCGCCCGATCCGGACGATGTGGCAATGGTCGACGGGATCATCTCCAAGGAACTGATGCTGGGCAAGGTGACGCGCGATGCCGAACGCGCATTGAAGACCATCATCACCCGCAAGGAACAGGCAGGCGCCGATGCGATCGTGCTCGCCTGCACCGAACTGGAACTGGTGGTGGATACCGACGCCAATGTGCTGCCTGTGTTCGACAGCACGGATATCCATTGCCAGGCGGCGGCCGACTGGATTCTGGAAGCCTAGGGCTTTCCGTAACCCCCGCCGCCGGGGGTCAGGATGGTCAGCGCATCGCCCGTCTGCATGTCGGCGGCGTCGGTCGCGGTCAGCTCTTCCCGCGCTCCATCGGCCCGCTCGACCCAGTTGGCGCCCGGCATGGCATCGCCGCCGCCTGCAAGGCCGCTGGGGGCAATGGTCCGCCGGTTGGCAAGGATATTGGCCCGCATCGGTTCGAGGAAGGTGATCCGCCGCTCCACCCCGTCGCCGCCCTTATGCGCCCCACCGCCGCCCGATTCGGGGCGAATGGCGAACCGGTCCAGCCGCACCGGCAGCCGCGTTTCCAAGATTTCCGGGTCGGTCAGGTGCGAATTGGTCATGTGGGTCTGCACCGCGCTCGTCCCGTCATGGTCCGGCCCCGCACCCGACCCGCCAGCGATGGTTTCGTAATATTGGTGGCGCGCATTGCCGAAGGTGAGGTTGTTCATCGTCCCCTGCGACGGCGCAAGCCTGCCGGTGGCGGCGAACAGAGTATCGGTGATGACCTGGCTCGTCTCGACATTGCCCGCCACCACTGCCGCGCCGGACCGGGGATCGAGCATGGAGCCTTCGGGAACGATCAGCTCGACCGGGCGCAGGCAGCCATCGTTCATCGGGATCGGCTCGTCGATCAACGTGCGCAGGACATAGAGCGCGGCGGCGCGCGTGATGGATCGCGGGGCATTGAAATTGCCAGCCAGTTGCGCGCTCGTCCCGGAAAAATCGATGGTCGCGCCCCGCACCTCGCGGTCGATGCGCAGCGCCGCCGAAATCGTCGCGCCATTGTCCATTGCGTAGGTGAATTCGCCATCCTCCAGCCGGCCCAGCAGCCGCCTGACCTCCTCCTCCGCATTGGCGAGGACGTGGTCCATATAGGCGGCGACAACCGGCGCGCCATGTTCCGCCGCCGCGCCGCGCAGCAGCTCGCTGCCCCGTGTGCAGGCGGCGAGCTGGGCGCGCAGATCGGCGATGTTGCGGTCCGGGTCTCGCGCCGGATGGGGCGCATCGGCCAGCGCATCGCGGATCGCGGCTTCCAGGAAGCGGCCTTCATCGACCAGCAGCACATTGTCGAGCAGCACGCCTTCTTCCGCGATGGTGGTGCTGTCAGGCGGCATCGATCCGGGCGCGATCCCGCCGATATCGGCATGGTGGCCGCGCGCGGCGACGAAGGCGTCCGGGCCTTCGTCGTCATCGCCAAAGAACACCGGGACGATCACGGTCACATCGGGCAGGTGTGTGCCGCCATTGAAGGGATCGTTGAGCGCATAGGCATCGCCGCGCCGGATGCCGCGGCCATCGGCCATGCCTCCGCGCGCTGCGATGATCCGCTTCACGCTGTTGCCCATCGAGCCGAGATGCACCGGGATATGCGGCGCATTGGCGATCAGCGCGCCGGTTGCATCGAACAGCGCGCAGGAGAAATCGAGCCGTTCCTTGATGTTCACCGATGTCGCGGTGGAGCGCAGGACGACTCCCATCTCCTCTGCAATGGCCATGAAGAGATTGTTGAAGATCTCCAGCCGCACGGGATCGACCCGCGTTCCGGCAGGTTGTTCGCGCACGAGGCTTTCATGGCGGGTCAGTTCCAATGTCCCGTCGCTTGCCAAGGCCGCCTGCCACCCTGCTTCCACCACGGTGGTGGAACCGGGATCGATGATGAGCGCGGGGCCGCGAACCGGGTCTGCCGCGCCGATATCCGCGCGCCGGAAGACGGCCCAATTGCCCGTTGGCGTGGCGGTCATTTCCACCGGAGCAAGGCTGGCATCGGCGAGGTTGCCACCGGCCCCGCTCGCCTCGACGCTCAGCGCCTCGACCACAATATCGGCACCGTCGTCGGAATAACCGAACTGGCTGCGATGGGCGGTGCGGAAGCGCTCGGCCATGTCCTCAGGCTCGCCAACGGACAAGGCGATCAGGCTATCGCTCCCCGCGAAACGCAAACGCGCGCGTGCGGTGACGGCAATCGCATCCTCGCCAATTCCCTGTTCGCGCAGATCCTGCCGGGCCTCGTCCTCAAGCGCGGCGAGATCGGCGGTGAAACTCTCGCTCAGTGGGCGCACGATGCTCCGCTCGCGCATCGCCTTCACCGGCGCGATGCCGATGCCAAAAGCGGACAGCATTCCGGCGAGCGGGTGGACCAGCACGGTTTCCATGCCCAGCGCATCGGCCACGCGGCAGGCATGCTGGCCGCCCGCTCCGCCGAAGCAGGCGAGCGCATAACGGGTGACGTCATGGCCCCGTGCCACGCTGATCTTGCGGATGGCGTTGGCCATGCTGTCGATGGCGATGGCGAGGAAACCTTCGGCAATCTCTTCGAGCGGTGGGGGCGCATCCATCGCGTCGGCCACCTCCTGCAGGCGGCTGCGCGCAGCCTCTTTGTCGAGCGGTGCGTTTCCATCCGGGCCGAAGACATGGGGGAAGAAAGCCGGGTCGATCCGCCCCAGGAACAGGTTGCAATCGGTGACCGTCAGCGGGCCGCCCTTGCGATAGCAGGCGGGGCCGGGATCGGCGCCGGCGCTGTCGGGGCCGACGCGGAAGCGCGCGCCGTCATAGCTGCAGACCGAACCGCCACCGGCTGCGACCGTGTGGATGTGCATCATCGGCGCGGCCACGCGTACGCCTGCAACCACGCTGTCCCCTGTCAGTTCGTATGCGCCCGAATAGTGCGAAACATCGGTGCTGGTCCCGCCCATGTCGAAGCCGATCAGGCGATGGTGGCCGAGCGGCTCGCTCGCCGCGGCCATGCCGACCACGCCGCCTGCCGGGCCGGACAGGATCGCATCCTTGCCGCGAAAGCTGCGCGCATCGGCCAGCCCGCCATTGGACTGCATGAAGCGCAGGCGGCCGGTCTGTGGCAGCTCCGCCTCAAGCCCGTCGACATAGCGGCGCAGCACGGGCGAGAGATAGGCGTCGACCACGGTGGTGTCGCCGCGCGGGATCAGCTTGATAAGCGGGGAGACTTCGTGGCTGACGCTGATCTGGGCAAACCCGGCTTCCCGTGCAAGCTCCGCCAGCCGCGCTTCGTGGGCGGTGTATGTCCAGCCATGCATCAACACGATGGCCAGCGCGTCGACACCCTGCGCCCGCTCTTGCGCCAACATTGCGCGCGCATGATCCTCGTCGAGCGGCAGCAGGACATCGCCATTCGCGCTCACCCGTTCGGGGATTTCGATGACGCGCGCGGGCAGCTGTTCGGGCAGGACGATATGCCGCGCGAAGATATCGGGCCGCGCCTGCGTGCCGATCCGCAGCGCATCGCCGAAGCCTTGCGTGATGGCGAGAGTCAGGCGCTCGCCCTTGCGTTCGAGCAGGGCATTGGTCGCGACAGTCGTGCCGACGCGCATTTCGGCAATGGGCGCGTCGCCGTGGCGCGCCATCAACCGGCGCACCGCCTCGCTCGCCGCGTCGGCATAATGGTCGGGGTTTTCTGACAGCAGCTTGTCGGTGACGAGTTCGCCCTGCGGCGTCACCGCCACGACATCGGTGAATGTGCCGCCGCGATCGACGGCAAAGCGCCATGCGCCTGTTAGGCTGGAATTGTCTGCCATATGGCGGCGAACCATAGGGTCCGCCGCCATCGGGGCAATGGGTCAGTCGACGAAATCGTCGACCCGTTCGATGATGATGGCAGGGGCCATGCCGCCCGCCGCACACATGGTGACGAGGCCGCGTTTCTTGTCCTGCCGCTCAAGCTCGTCGAGCACCGTGCCTATCAGGATGGATCCGGTCGCGCCGATGGGGTGGCCGAGCGCGATCGAGCCGCCATTCACATTGACCTTGTCCCAGTCGAGCCCCAGGTCGCGCACGAACTTGGCGGCCACCACGGCAAACGCCTCGTTGATTTCCCACAGGTCGATATCGTCCGTGGTCAGGCCCGCCTTTTCCAGCACTTTCTTTGCCGCCGGGACGGGCGCGTTGAGCATCAGCGTGGGATCGTCGCCCATATTGGCCGTTTGTACGATCCGCGCGCGCGGCTTCAGGCCGTGTTTCTGCGCGTAATCCTTGCTCACCACCAGAACGGCAGCCGCACCGTCGACCACGCCGGACGAATTGCCCGCATGGTGGAAATGCTGGATTTCGACATCGGGATATTTCTGGTTCACCAGCTTGCGAAAGGTCGTACCGTTTTTGTCGAGCGGAACGTCGGCAATCTTGGTGAAGGCCGGTTCCAGCTCGGCCAGCCCTTCGCGCGTGGTTTGGGGCCGGGGGTATTCGTCCTTGTCGAGGACGACATTGCCATCGTCGTCCTTGACCGCAATCACCGACTTGTCGAACCGGCCCTGCGCCATCGCTTCGGCAGCGCGCTGCTGGCTGCGATAGCCGACTTCGTCCAGTTCCTCGCGCGTGAAGCCTTCGATGGTGGCGATGGCATCGCCGCACACGCCCTGATGGCTCTGCGGGTGGACCTTCTGCAGGCGCGCATTGCCGCTGCCCATCATCGGCGGCTGGATACCGGCGGCCATCTTTTCCTTGGTCATGGCGGCAGTCAGGCTCATCATCTCCGTTCCGCCGGCGACGATGCAGTCTTCCATGCCGGACATGATCTGCGCCGCAGCAAGGTTCACCGAAGTTATGCCGCCACCGCAGAACCGGTCGAGCGTGGTTCCGCTCGAGGTCACGTCATAGCCCGCATCGAGCGCGGCCATGCGGCCAAGATCGCCGGCCTGCTTGCCGTCCTGCGTGCTGACCGACCAGATCACGTCGTCCACCGTGCTCGTGTCGAGGCCGTTGCGTTCGGCAATCGCCTTCAGCACGGCTGCGGCGAGATGCTGCGGATGCTGTTCAGCCAGCGCGCCCTTGCCCTGCTTGCCGATCCCGCGAGGGGTGCGGACGGCGTCGATAATATAGGCTTCGGGCATTGCTTTTGCTCCTTACGGAAAATGAATAGTCGTCTCTCGATTGACGTTTGCGTAAACCCAGCTCAGCAAAGGCGCAAGAATGCTGCATCTAGCGAAATTGGGAGTACGAGAGTGAGCGAAGAAGTCCTGACCGAAGTCGATAATGGCGTGCTGGTCGTCACTATCAATCGGCCCGAGGCCAAGAATGCAATGAACAAGGCGGCTGCCGAAGGCATTGCGGCGGCGATGGACCGGCTGGACGAGGACGACGACCTGCGCGTCGCCATCCTGACCGGCGCGGGCGGTACGTTCTGTTCCGGGATGGACCTAAAGGGGTTCCTGCGTGGCGAGTCGCCCAGCATCGAAGGGCGCGGCTTTGGCGGTATCACCCAGAAAGGCCCAAAGAAGCCTTTGATCGCGGCAGTGGAGGGCTATGCGCTTGCAGGCGGGATGGAGCTGATGATCTCCTGCGACCTCATCGTCGCCAACAAGGATGCGAAATTCGGCATTCCGGAAGCCAAGCGCGGGCTGGCCGCTGCAGCTGGCGGGCTGATGAAACTGCCCGACCTCATCCCGCCGAAGATCGCGATGGAACTTGCCCTGACCGGCGATTTTATCGACGCGCAGCGGGCCTATGACCTTGGCTTGCTCAACCGCGTTGTCGAAGGCAGCGCGCTCGACGCGGCGAAGGAACTGGCCGCCAAGATCAACGAAAACGGGCCGCTGGCCGTGCGCGTGTCCAAGCAGATTATCGAGGATTCGCGCGGCTGGACGCTGGAAAACCGCTGGGACGAACAGGCCAAGCTGCTCCCGCAGGTTTTCATGAGCCATGATGCACGCGAAGGCGCTGCCGCTTTCGCTGAAAAACGCAAGCCCAACTGGCAGGGGAAGTAACATGAGTGTGATCGACGTACCCCAGCCCGAGTTCATGGATGACGAGGAGATTGCGATCTTCGCCGATGCGGTGGGCAAGTTCTACCAACAGCACGCGCCGGAAAAACGCGTCAATAAATGGCGCGAAGACGGTCAGGTGGAACGCGAATTCTGGAACGAGGCGGGCGAAGCGGGCCTGCTCGGCGTGTCCGTACCCGAAGAATATGGCGGCCACGGCGGCGATTTCCGCCACGACATGGTGGTGATCGACCAGCAGGCCAAACATGGGGTGGAAGGCTTTGCCGCTTCTCTCCACAACACGGTTATCCTGCCATACCTCGTCCGGCACGGCACCGAAGAGCAGAAGAAGAAATACCTGCCCAAGCTGGTGACCGGCGAACTGGTCAGCGCCATCGCCATGACCGAGCCGGGCGTGGGATCCGATCTCCAGAGCATCACCACCACGGCCTTGAAGGATGGGAATGGCTACCGGATCAACGGGGCCAAGACCTATATCTCCAACGGCCAGACGGCGGATTTCATCATCGTCGTCGCCAAGACCGACCCGAACGAGCGGGCTAAGGGGATCTCGCTCCTGCTGCTCGAAACGGACGGGGCAGAGGGCTTCCAGCGCGGCAAGAAGCTCGACAAGATCGGGATGGATGCGGCGGACACTTCGGAGCTGTTCTTCGACGATGTCTTCGTGCCGGCGGAGAATGTCCTTGGCGGGGAAGAGGGCAAGGGCTTCTATCAGTTGATGGGCGAGTTGCCGCAGGAACGCCTCATCATCGCGATGGGCGCGATGACGGGGATCGAAAAGGCGCTCGAGACGACGATGGAATTCGTCAAGAGCCGCAAGGCATTCGGCCAGACAATCTGGGATTTCCAGAACACGCAATTCGTGATGGCCGACCTTAAGGCGCGGGCCACCGCGGCGCGAGTGTTCGTCAACGATTGTATCGCCAAGCATCTTAAGCGCGAACTCAGCGTCGATACCGCCTGCATGGCCAAATACTGGGTCACCGAACTCCAGGGCGAAGTGGTCGACAAGTGCCTGCAATTCCACGGCGGTGCGGGCTTCATCAACGATTATCCCATCGCCCGCATGTACCGCGACAGCCGCGTCACCCGCATCTTCGGCGGCTCGAACGAGGTGATGAAGATGGTGATCGCCCGCTCGATGTAATCGTGCAGCCACCTGCACCAAATGGAAAGGTCGGCCCGGCGAGGCCGCCCTTTTCATATCAGGCTTCGACGACCTTCTGTTCGATGGCGCCGAAGATCGAATGGCCGTCCGCATCGCGCATTTCGACACGCACCGTGTCGCCGGGGGCCATGAAGCGGGTCTTGGCTTCGCCGTCGGCGATGGTTTCGATCATGCGGATTTCGGCGATGCAGGAATAGCCCAGGCCGCCTTCGGCCACCGGCTTGCCCGGATCGCCTTCCGGCCCCTGATTCGAAACCGTGCCCGAACCGATGATCGTGCCCGCCCCCAGATCGCGGGTCTTGGCGGCATGGGCAACCAGATCGGCGAGGCTGAACGTCGCGTCCACCCCGGCATTAGCCCGGCCAAAGGGCTCGCCATTATAGTCGACCATCAGCGGCAGATGGATGACGCTGTCCTTCCACGCATCGCCCAGCTCGTCCGGAGTGACCGCCACGGGGCTGAACGCGCTGGAAGGCTTGGACTGAAAGAAGCCGAACCCCTTGGCCAGTTCGCCGGGAATGAGGCCGCGCAAGGACACATCGTTGACCAGCATCACCAGCTTGATGTGATCCGCCGCGTCCTCGGCGCTGACGCCCATCGGCACATCGTCGGTGACGACCGCGATCTCGCCTTCCATGTCGCAGCCCCACTTGGTGTCTTTCAGCGGGATGTCGGCGCGCGGGGGAAGGAACTTGTCCGATCCGCCCTGATACATCAGCGGATCGTGATAGAAGCTCTCCGGCACTTCGGCATTGCGCGCCTTGCGCACCAGTTCGACGTGATTGATGTAAGCCGATCCGTCCGCCCACTGATAGGCGCGGGGCAGGGGCGAATGCGCCTCCCGCTCGTGGAACCGCTCACACGGCACGGCCTCGTGCTCGACATCGGTGTAGAGCGCTTCGAGCTTCGGCGCGATCTCGTCCCAATTGTCGAGCGCGGCCTGCATGGTCGGCGCGATATTGTCTGCCGCGCAATAGCGGGTGAGGTCTTTGGAGACGACGACCAGCTTGCCGTCGCGGGTTCCATCGTTGAGCGTGGCGAGTTTCATTGGGTTTTCTCCAAGTCAGGAATTGTCGGGGGCGTCGGCCTGGTTGTCGGGGTAGGCGCGCTTGAATTCATCCAACGCAAGGCAGGCAGCTTCGATCCGCTGCGTGTGCGGCTTGTCGGAGAAGTCGAAGCCGAAGCGCCGCGCGTTGTAGATTTGCGGCAGCAACACGGTCTCGAAGAAGCCGGGCCGGTCGAACAGGAAGTCGCCCGTATCGAGCTGCGCCAGCCGCGCCTCCAGCGGGTCGAGCGTGCGCGCCAGCCAGTGGCGATACCAGGTCTCGACCTCGTCCTGCGACTTGCCGTATTCGCTCTTCAGGTATTTCAGCACCGGCAGGTTGAGTGGCGCGTGCAGTTCCGTCGCGATGGCATAGGCCAGCTCGCGTGCGATATAGCGATCCTGCGTGTCGCGCGGCAGCAGGGGCCGATCGGCATAGGCTTCGTCCAGCCATTCGAGCAGCGCCATCGACTGCACCCGGTCGACCCCGTCGACCTCCAGCATCGGCACGCTGCCGAAGGGATTGCGCCCGGTATAGGCCGCGCCCTTCTGCTCGGATTCGAGGAGGTTCACCGGCACATTTTCATAGTCCAGCCCCTTCAGTTCCAGCGCGATGCGCAGGCGGTAGCTGGTCGAGCTGCGATAATAGCCGTGCAGGCGGATCATGCGGCGTCTCCTACAGGATGGAACACATGGAACACTGTCCTGGCGCACAATATTCCCGGCGCGCACGATATCGAAAAACGGCGGAATCGTGCGGGTCGGCGTAAGGTCATGCGCCGGTGATGGCAGCGCTGAGGGCAGTAGGAAAGGGCATCAGAACGCCGCGATCCCCGTGATGGCCCGGCCCAGGATCAGCGCATGGACATCATGCGTGCCTTCATAGGTGTTGACCGTCTCCAGGTTCACCATGTGGCGGATCACCTGGTATTCTTCCGAAATGCCGTTGCCGCCATGCATGTCACGCGATTTGCGCGCGATATCCAACGCCTTGCCGACATTGTTGCGCTTGACGATGGAGATCATTTCGGGCGCGAATTTGCCCTCATCCATCAACCGCCCGACGCGCAGCGAGGATTGCAGGCCGAGCGAAATCTCGGTGATCATGTCGGCCAGCTTCAGCTGGTAAAGCTGTTTCGATGCGAGCGGGACGCCGAACTGATGCCGGTCGAGCCCGTATTGCCTCGCGGCGTGAAGGCAGAATTCCGCCGCGCCCATCGCGCCCCAGCTGATGCCGTAACGCGCGCGGTTTAGGCAGCCGAACGGGCCCTTCAGCCCCTGCACATCGGGCAGCAGTGCGTCCTCGCCGACCTCGACCTCGTCCATCACGATCATGCCGGTGGTCGATGCGCGCAGGGACAGCTTGCCTTCGATCTTGGGGGCGGACAGCCCCTTCATTCCCTTTTCCAGCACGAAGCCGCGAATGCCGCCGCCATGCGCTTCGCTCTTTGCCCAGACGATGAACACATCGGCGAAGGGCGCGTTGGAAATCCACGTCTTGGAGCCGGAGATGACATAGCCACCATCGACCTTCTTGGCGGTGGTCTTCATCCCTCCGGGATCGCTGCCCGCATCGGGTTCGGTCAGGCCGAAACAGCCGATCAGCTTGCCGCTGGCGAGGCCGGGGAGGTATTTCTTGCGCTGTTCTTCCGAACCATAGGCGTGGATCGGATACATCACGAGGCTCGACTGGACCGAGGCCATCGAGCGATAGCCGCTGTCCACGCGCTCGATCTCGCGCGCGATCAGGCCATAGGCGACATAGCTTGCGCCCGCGCCGCCATGTTCTTCCGGCACGGTCGCGCCCAAAAGGCCTGCTTCGCCCATCATCGGGAACAGGTCCGGGTCGTCCACTTCGTTGGAGAAGTTTTCGATCACGCGCGGCTGCAGCTCACCTTGGGCAAAGGCATGCGCAGCGTCGCGGATCATCCGCTCATCCTCGGTCAGCTGATCGTCGAGGTTGAAGGGATCGTCCCAAGCGAACGGAACCATTCCGGCCATGTTGTCTCCTTTGTTACTATCTCGCCGATGGCAGGCTTGCAGGCCCGCTGCAAGAGCCAGCGTATGCCGCAGCTAATCTTGCGGGCGGTTGGCCACCAGATCGTCCACCACTGCCGGTTCTGCAAGGGTGGATGTGTCGCCCAGGCTGTCCGTCTCGTTCGCCGCGATCTTGCGCAGGATGCGGCGCATGATCTTGCCGCTGCGCGTCTTGGGCAGAGCGGGGGCGAACTGGACCACATCGGGCGTGGCGATGGGGCCGATTTCCTTGCGCACCCATTTGACCAGCGTGTCGCGCAGCGCCGCATCGCCTTCCACCCCGGCGACGGGGGTGACATAGGCATAGATGCCCTGTCCCTTCACATCGTGCGGCATGCCGACCACGGCGGCTTCGGCCACGGTTTCATGCGCGACCAGCGCGCTTTCGACCTCGGCTGTGCCCATGCGGTGGCCCGACACGTTGATGACATCGTCGATCCGCCCGGTGATCCAGTAATAGCCATCCTCGTCCCGGCGCGCGCCGTCGCCGGTGAAGTAATATCCGGGATACTGGCTGAAATAGGTGTCGAAGAAGCGCTGATGATCACCATAGACAGTGCGCATCTGGCCGGGCCAGCTATCGGTGATGACCAGTGCGCCTTCGGTCGCGCCGTCGAGCATGTGGCCGTCTGCCGCATCGAGCAGGGCGGGCTGTACGCCGAACATTGGCTTGCTTGCACTGCCGGGTTTGAGCGGGGTCGCGCCGGGCAGGGGGGTGATCATCGCCCCGCCGGTTTCGGTCTGCCACCAGGTATCGACGATGGGGCAGCGGCCATCGCCGACCACGCTGTGATACCAGTTCCACGCCTCCGGGTTGATCGGTTCGCCCACCGATCCCAGCAGCCGCAGCGATTTGCGGCTGGTGCGTGTCACGTAGTCGTCGCCCTCGCGCATCAGCGCACGCAAGGCCGTGGGGGCTGCGTAGAAGATCTCGACCTCGTATTTGTCGATCACCTGCCAGAAGCGCGAATGATCGGGGAAGTTCGGCACACCTTCGAACATGACCTGTGTCGCGCCGTTGAGCAGCGGGCCGTAAACGACATAGCTGTGCCCGGTGACCCAGCCGACATCGGCGGCGCACCAATAGACGGGCATGTTGCCGTCCGTGCGGGGCTGGTAATCGAAAACATATTGATGCGTCATGCTGGTCCAAACGGCATAGCCGCCGGTGGTGTGCAGCACGCCCTTGGGTTTGCCGGTCGATCCGCTGGTGTAGAGGATGAACAGCGGGTCTTCCGCGTCCATTTCCTCCGGCGGGCAGGTATCGTTCTGCCCTTCGACGGCCTGTTTCCAGGTCACATCGCGGCCTTCCGTCATCGGCACATTGGCGCCGGTGTGTTCGAGCATGATGACGGTTTCGACCGCCACCTTCTCGCATGCTGCATCGACATTGGCCTTGAGCGGCACGGTCTTCCCGCCGCGTAGCCCCTCATCGGCGGTGATGACGATGCTGGACTGGCAATCCTCGATCCGGCCTGCCAGCGCGTCGGGAGAGAAACCGCCGAACACGACCGAATGCACCGCCCCGATCCGCGCGCAGGCGAGCATAGCGATGGCCGCTTCCGGGACCATCGGGAGGTAGATCGTCACCCGGTCGCCTTTTTCGACGCCCTTGGCCTTCAGCGCATTGGCAAAGCGGCAGACTTCGGCATGGAGGTCGCGATAGGTGAGGGTGCGGGCGGCGGCGTCGGGGCTGTCGGGCTCCCAATAGATCGCCACCTGGTCGCCGCGTGTTGCCAGATGCCGGTCGAGCGCGTTGGCGCAGATGTTGAGCGTGCCACCTTCGAACCAGGCGATGTGGAAATCGTCCCTGTCGAAGGATGTGTTCTTCACCGTGCCGAACGGGCGCATCCAGTCGATCCGCTGCGCTTCCTCGCGCCAGAAACCGTCGGGATCGTCGATCGAGAGGCGATAGCGTTCTTCATAACTATCGGCAGAGATCAGGGCATTTTCGGCCCAGTCTTGCGGAACGGGATGGGTGCGCGCTTCGCTCAATGTATTTCTCCTCGACCTCTTTTGGCCGGGGATAGGCAAAGCACGATGCGCAGGCCAGTGCTTTGTCAGGCGTTGGCGAGCGCCTGCTGGACCGTGGCGATCACATGGGCCGGCGGACAGGGCTTGGCCAGCGCGGGTGCGCCCGGAAACCGATCGTCGACTTCGCCCGGCGCATAATTGCCGGAATGGAAGATGACCGGGATGTCTTCGGCCATCAACTGTTCGGCGAGCGGGAACACATTGCCATCGCCAAGCTGCACATCGAGGATGGCAAGATCGGGCTTGGCTTTTTGATAAGCGAGCATGGCCGACGAGATATCGGCAAAGGGCCCGTTGATCTCGTAACCGGCTTCCTCGATCGTATGGCACAAATCGAGGGCGATAATACGTTCGTCTTCTGCCACCAGTACTATGGGCTGCGTCATGGCTGCCTCTCCCACCGCTGTTTCTGCACGACCCTGAAGGAACTCAACGGGGCTTGCGGCGATGGGTTCCCGGCCGCGAGAAAGGTGGCAGCCGAGGTTAGTCCAGACGACCGAATTTCGCTTCGTAACCGGCGGTATCGTCTGCGGCGAGCAGCCTCGCCTGCGTCACCCAGTCGTCGCGCCGGATGCGGCCCTGAAACCGGCCGAGCTGCGCATCGATGCGGTCGATATCGGCATCGCTCCACCCGGCAATCTGGGCGAGCGTCGTTACCCCCATATCGCCCAACATCGCGGCGAGTTTCGGCCCGACGCCCTTGAGGCGCGTCAGATCGTCGCCGGAATTCCCGGCGGCTGCGGCAGGCGCTGGGGGGGCAGCCTTGATCGCTTCACGCGCAGGCACGGCATCCCCCGCCTCGGCATCTGCCACGGCGGGCGCTGCGGCCACTTCGTCGCTGTCGGCGGCTGCGGAGATCGCGCCGGGATGGGTTTCGGCCCGCTGTGTGTCCGCCGTAGATTTATCGGCGACGCGGGCCGCGCCGTCTGCCGTCGCGGATGGGTTGGAATCGATCAGCGCCTGGTTGCGCGCGGCGGGCGAAGCACCTTCATCCAGCACATCGCCGCTTTCGCGGCTCACCCGCGTGGTGCGATTTGCGCGAAAGATGAACCATGCGGTCGCCAGCCCGATGAACAGGGCCAGCACGATCAGCCACCAGTTCGCCTCGATCATTTCCATCATTCGTCGGTTTCCTTCTTCGTATCGCCATCCGCATGCTCTTGCGGCGCAGTGCCCCAGGCCAGCCAGCCAATGGCCAGCCCCAGCGCGTAAGCGACCAGCATGAGGACAATGATTTCAAACCAGATCGGCATGTCAGCGTGGCCCCGGCGTGTCGACAGGTGTGGGCAGGAGGGGTTCCGTCATCAGCACGGAAAACTCGATCCGGCGGTTCGCCGGGTCTTCTGGCTGGAGGCCGGGGACCGGCTCGCTCGCCCCGACGCCGCGCGCGCGCAGGCCGACGCTCGGAATGCCGCGCTCGACCAATGCCTTGCGCACCGCCTGCGCACGTTCGAGGCTGAGCGCCAGGTTGGCCGGCTCCGCGCCGGAATTGTCGGTGTGCCCGGTGACGGCGATCAGCGAGCCGAGGCATGGACGCAGCGCTTCGGCCACCTCGTCGATCAGTATGTCGCTCGCTTCGGTGAGATCCGACGATCCCTCTTCGAAGCGGATCGTGCGGGTCTGCAGCAGCCCTTCGACATCTTCCTGGCAATGGAGGGGCGTGAACACCGGTTCGCTGCTTTCCGCAACCGCCGTGCCATCCGACCAGAAGACGCCGCCGATGCCCGGTATCGCGGCCACTGCCCGGGCGACCTGGGCGCGGGTTTGTTCGTTCAGGCCCTCACCATTTTCGAGCACGGGATGGCGTGTGGCCGAGCCCAGCCGGTTGGCAAAGCGTGCCGACACCGGCTCCCCGCCAGCCTCTGCAATCGCCTGCTGCGCAAGCGGTGTTGTCTCGTCCACGAAACGCGTCGCATAGGCCGAGCCCGCGACATAGCCGATCAGCGCCACCAGGGCAGCTCCGGCGATCATGGCAATGGCGGGGCGAAGAGTCATCGCCCCGCCACCTAGCGAGGGAGTGCGCCTTGCGGAAGGGGGCGCGTCGCTTTGTTGCTTTCAGGACGTCAGTCTTGTGCGTCCGCGGTCTTCACCAGTTGGATGAATTCCTGCCGCCAGTAATCGCGTGGATTGCCCGCCAGCGCGGCGATCTGGGCATAGGTGAATTTGCCCAGCATGGTATCGCCGCGCAGTTTCTGACCGAAGCCTGCGACGGCGGTGGCGAAAGCAAAATCGCCGGTCGGCGCGCGGGTGGTGTTAAGCGCGGGCGCAGGCAGCGTGTATTCGATCAGCTTGGACGTATCGCCATCCGGCAGTTTATAACGCAGCTTGATATGCGCCGCCTCCGCCGCCAGCTGGCGTGCGCGGCTGTCGGGTGCGCTTTCATAGCGGCGCTGACCGATCCAGCCTTTGTTGCCAACCGGCACGACCTCGTACAGCGCGGTGACCTGATGGCCCGCGCCGATATCGCCCGCATCGACCGCGTCGTTATCGAAATCCTCTTCGCGCAGGATACGGTTCTCGTAACCGATCAGGCGATACTGGCTGACCACGGCGGGGTTGAACTCGACCTGGATCTTCACGTCCTTGGCGATGGTGAAGATGGTCGCGCCCATTTCATCGCCCAGCACCTTGCGGGCCTCCAGCGCGCTGTCGATATAGGCGTAATTGCCGTTCCCGTTATTGGCGATCTGTTCCATCATTGCATCGTTCAGATTGCCACGACCGAAGCCCAGCACGGTCAGCGTCGTGCCGCTTTCGCGTTTTTTCTCGATCAGTTCGACCAGCGCCTCCCGGCTGGACGTGCCGACATTGAAATCGCCATCGGTCGCCAGGATCACGCGGTTGACGCCGCCCTCGATGCGGTTGGCCTCGGCAATGCGATAAGCAAGTTCGATCCCCGCGCCACCGGCGGTCGATCCGCCCGCCTGAAGTTCGTCCAGCGCAGTGCGGATCTTGACCGGGTCGCTGGTCGGCTCCAGCACGAGGCCCGCCGCGCCTGCGTAGACGACGATGGAAACCTTGTCCTTTTCCGTCAGCTGGTTGGCGAGGCCGCGCATCGCGGTCTGGACCAGCGGCAGCTTGTCGGGGCTGCCCATCGAACCCGATACGTCGAGCAGGAAGACGAGATTTGCAGGCGGGCGCTCCGCTTTGGGCATGGTGTATCCGGCAAGCCCGATCCGCACGATGCGCGCCTGATCGTTCCACGGGCTGGCCGCGACATCGGTGTGCACCGCAAAGGGCCGATCCGTCGTTTGCGGCAGCGGGTAGTCGTAACGGAAATAATTGATGAACTCTTCCGTGCGCACGGCGGCCTTGGGCACTTCCATCCCATCGGTCAGGAAGCGGCGCGCATTGGTGTAAGACCCGGTATCGACATCGACCGAGAATGTGGAAACCGGTTCCGCCGTGACCAGCTTGACCGGGGAGACTTCCTCGCCCTCATACTTGTCGCGGTCGGGCGGTGTGGGGACAAAGATGGGCGGGAAATAGCGATAGCTCGGCTTCGTCATTTCCACGACCGTCGGGTCCACCGCCGCGGCATCTTCCGCCATCGCCTGTGAAACCGCGCCGATCTTGGAGCCGGTCACCACAATATTGTTGGGCGCTGGCGTGTGGCTGCGCGATGGGGGCGGAGGAGGAGGCGGCGGTGGCAGTGGCGGCGGAGGAGGTGGTGGCGATACGTCACCCGCGCCCTGTTGCGGTGCGCCGCGGTCGGCATCCATGCTGCCACCGGTTGTCGTACACCCTGCGAGAATGGAAATGGCAGCGCAGCCCAGCGCCAGTTTCGCGATATGCATCGAACGATGCTCCCCTGATTATCGAACCGGGGCCTAACCTCGCTCTGGCCGTTGAACCTCTTCTGAACGCCGTGTTTCTTCGGCAACGGCTATCGTCTGGTCGGCCGCCTCCGCGCCAACATTGCGGCGGAACAGCACGCGGTCCTCCGGGCCGAAGCCGCGATGCCAGATGACCCAGCCATAGGTCAGCAAAATGGCGGGTATGCCGAAGATCAGTTCGGCCCATTCGGGCAGGAATGTCGCGCCATAGCCCACCAGAACGGCGGGCGCGGTGGCCCATACCAGCGCCCAGCGCCAGTTGTTGACCGGGTGGCCGAGCAGTTTCGACAGGAACACTGCCTTCACTAGGCTTGCGACACCCAGCGCCAGCGCCAAGGCAAGTGCGGCGGCAGCGGCCTTGAACGGTTCGCCATAGCCCAGCCGCTCCACCAGCAGAATAAGCGCGACAGTGAGCGCCGCTTGGAGCGCGATGGTCCCGACCGAGATCCACAGATTGCGGACCCGCGCCATATAGATCAGCGCCGCTTCCGATACGACCGCCGTGGCTGCCACCACCTCCGCCGCGAGCAGCAAGGCGAGCGCACCCGTCCCGCCGACGAAGGCCGGACCGATCAGGCCCATCACCGCCTCGCCCGGAACGCCCAGCGCCAGCGCGATGCCCGCCTGTGCGGCGATGATCCAGAAGCCCACCTGGCACACCTGCTGCGCAATCGCGGCGTAGTTCTTCACCTTCAGGTTCTTGGTGATGACCGGGCCCAGGATCGGCTCGAAACTGGTCTTGAGCTTTTGCGGCAGGCTCGCGATCTGCTGCGCCATGTAATAGACGCCGACGGCGGCGGGCGCGGCGAAGAAGCCGAGGATGAAGATATCGACGCGCCGCGTGCCCCATTCGATGGCGTCGGCGGTGGCCAGTGGCAGCGCGCGCATGGTCATCCTGCCCATATAGGTCGGGTGCGGACGCCAGCCTTTGGGCAGGCCATAAGTGCGGAAAAAATAGATAAGGCCGGTCAGCAGCCCGGCATAGATCGAGATGAGATAGGCGAGCGACAGCCCGGCCTCGCTGGTGACGGGGATGAAATAGAGCACGCCCGCCATGATCGAGATCGTCCACGGCTCCACCACCGCACGCGCACGCACAGTGGTCGCGATGTCGTAGCGATAGGCCTGTGCGGCGAGGACGATCTCGGTCAGCGCATAGGCAGGAATGGCCAGCACCACGAGCTTGTCGAGCGGGGTGAACTGGCCCGACGGGAACAGCGGGGCGGGATAAAACCAGAAGATCGCCGCTGCGATGGAAGAGAAGATCAGCGCCAGCAGCATCCCGTCGAAGACGAGGTTGGCCGGATGCGCGTCTTCATCCTCGGTCAGGCGCTGGGCCAGGCCGCGCTTTTCCCCCAGTGCACAGATCAGCGCGACGAGTTCGACCACCACCAGCGCGGAGGCGAACCGGCCGACCGCGTCCGCGCCGTAAAGACGCCCGGCGATAAACAGGAAGGGCAGGCGCGCGGCAAGGCGCAGCAGAAAGCCGAGGAAATTGGTGCGACCGCCCTTGGCCAGCGCCGCGATGTCGCCATCGTCACCGCTGCCGGGTTTGCCGTTTGCCGGATTGGAAGGTGCGTTTGCCGTATCGCTCATGTCAGCCTGCGAGTTCGGCTTTCAACGGGCGGGCAAGCAGGGCGGACACGACGCTTTGCGCATCGTCGCCATCGAGCAGGCGGTTGACCGCTGCGACAATCGGCATGGCGATCCCGTGTTCATGGGCCAGCCGGTCGAGCACGGGCGCGGTGTGCGCGCCTTCGGCAACGGTGCGGCGGTCCTTCATCAGCGCCTCTGCGCTCTGCCCTTCGCCCAGCGCCTTGCCGAGCGAGAAATTGCGGCTGGAGGTCGAGGTGCAGGTCAGCACCAGATCGCCCAGCCCGCACAGGCCCGCCAGCGTCTCCGCCTCCGCGCCCAGCACCTCGCCAAAACGCAGCATCTCGGCATATCCGCGCGCGATCAATGCGGCGCGGGCGTTCTGGCCAAGGCCCAGCCCCTCGACCACGCCGCAGGCAATGGCGAGCACGTTCTTGATCGACCCGCCGACTTCTGCGCCGACGATGTCCTTGGAGAAATAGGGGCGGAAGGCCGGGCGCGCGATGGCCGGAGCGAGCCGCTGCCACTGCGC
This sequence comes from Qipengyuania sp., assembly GCA_048268145.1. Taxonomy (GTDB): domain Bacteria; phylum Pseudomonadota; class Alphaproteobacteria; order Sphingomonadales; family Sphingomonadaceae; genus Qipengyuania. The sequence continues at coordinate 552,918 of JBLWWC010000001.1, forward strand.
CTCGCTGCCTCCGCAGGCGAGCGTCACGGCGGTGGGCAGCCCGGCGGCGACCTCATGCGCGAAAGTGGGGCCGGACAGCACCGCAATGGCGCTGTCGGGCGCGATTTCGGCTGCGACATGGTTCATCATCCGGCCCGAGGATGCCTCGATCCCCTTGGAACACAGCACCAGATCGCGCGGATGGGCGGGCATATCGCCCAGCACCGCGCCCATATGCTGGGCCGGGGTGACGACGAGGAGGATGGCAAGCTCCGCCATCTCCGTCAGGTCGTTCGTCGCCCGGATGCCGGGTGAAAGCTCTGCCGATGGCAGGAACAGCGAATTGCTGCGCTGTTCGTTGACCTCGGCAACCAGTTCCGCCTCGCGCGCCCACAACAGCACTTCGCGCCCGTCGCTCGCCAGCATCTGCGCCAGCGCCGTACCCCATGCACCCGCACCCAGAACGCCGATGGTTTCCTTGCTCATGCTTTCACTCCCGCACCGCGCACGGGTGCTGCATCGGGGTCGAGCGGCCAGCGCGGCCGCGCGGCGATATCCAGAGGATCGGCGGCGAAATCGGGCAGGGCCATGCGCTCGCACCCGGCCCAGGCGATCATTGCCGCATTGTCAGTGCACAGCGCAGGCGGCGGCGCGACAAATCGCAGGCCGTGTTCTGCAGCGAGACCTTCCAGCGCTGCGCGGATGGCGCGGTTGGCTGCGACGCCGCCTGCCACCACCAGCGTTGCCACCGGCTCCATCGCGTCCAGCGCGATACGCAACCTGTCGGTTACGCAATCCATCGCCGCCTGCTGGAAACTGGCGGCGATATCGGCGGCCTGATACTGGCCGCTGTCATGCGCGCGCAGCACCGCGCTTTTCAGCCCGGCGAAGGAGAAATGCGGTTCCCCGCTGCCGACCATCGGGCGGGGCAAGGGGACAGCGGCGGGATCGCCCTCGCGTGCCAGCTTTTCCACCGCCGGGCCGCCGGGAAAGCCGAGGCCGAGGATCTTGGCGGTTTTGTCGAACGCCTCGCCCAGTGCATCGTCGATCGTGGTCGCGATGCGCGAATATCGGCCCACACCCTCGACCCGCAGGATCTGGCAATGCCCGCCCGACACCAGCAACAGCGCATAGGGAAATTCGAGGCTCGCGTCCGCCAGCCGCGGGGACAAGGCGTGGCCTTCCAGATGGTTCACCGCGATCAGAGGCACGTCGCCTGCCATGGCGAGCGCCTTTGCGCTGACGAGGCCGACCATGACGCCGCCGATCAGCCCCGGCCCGGCGGTTGCGGCAATCGCGTCGCAATCCCGCAAGCTCAGCCCGGCATCGGCCAGCACGCCTTCGATCATCGGGGCAAGCCGTTCGGCATGCGCGCGCGCGGCGATTTCGGGTACGACCCCGCCAAACGGCGCATGCTCTTCGTCCTGCGAGGCGATCCGCTGAGCGAGAATCTGCCGTTCGCCGGTTACGAGTGCCGCTGCCGTTTCGTCGCAGCTCGATTCTATGCCGAGAATGACCGCCATCGCGCTTCCCCTGAACAAATTGCATGGCTAGAGCAAGCGCCAGCAGATGACCGACAGTGTGACAATCCGACTGGGAACCCGCCAATCCCCGCTCGCCATGGCGCAGGCGGAGGAGACGCGGCGGCGGCTGTGCGATGCGCATGACTGGGCCGAAGATGCCGTTGAACTCGTGCCCGTGCGCGCCAGCGGCGACAAGGTGCAGGACCGCGCGCTCGCCGAAATCGGCGGCAAGGCCCTGTGGACGAAAGAACTCGACGGCTGGCTTGCCGATGGGCGGATCGACGCGGCGGTGCATTCGATGAAGGATGTCGAGACGCTGCGGCCGGATTTCCTCCATATCGGCGCGATCCTGCCGCGCGCGGACAAGGCCGATGTGCTGGTGGGCGCGGCGTCCATCGCTCAGCTCAAACCGGGGGCGGTCGTCGGGACGAGCGCGCCGCGCCGGGCCGCGCAATTGCTCCATGCCCGCCCCGATTGCTCGGTCGTGCTGTTTCGCGGAAATGTCGCAACGCGCCTCTCGCGCCTGTCGGGCGGGGAAGCGGATGCCACCTTCCTTGCCGCTGCCGGGTTGCAGCGGCTGGGCGAAAGCGGGGTGGGCACACGGCTCGACCCAAAAGACTGGCTGCCCGCCCCGGCGCAGGGGGCTATCGGGATCGAGTGCCGCGCCGACGATGACCGGGTGAAAACTCTGCTCGCCGCTATCGATCATGCGCCCAGCCGGGCGGAGGTGCTGGCCGAGCGTGCGCTGCTGGCCGCGCTTGGCGGGACCTGCCACAGCCCCATCGCCGCGCTCACCACGCTGGAAGAAGGCCGCCTGACCATGCGCGCGGCAATCTATAGCGAAGATGGTGCGCAGCATCGCAGCGCAAGCGCGGCGTTTGCGGTGGGCGACATTGACGCGCCCAGGGCACTGGCGCACGAATTGCTCGATTGCGCGCCCGTCACCATCACCCGCCTGTTCGGCGGCGAGGGGTGAAGCCGCCGCTGACCATCATCAGGCCGCGACCGGGCTGGAATATCACTGCCGCTACTGCCAGCACGATGGATATCGCCATCGCGGGCCATCCCATGTTCGCTGTGGAGGCGGTGGATTGGGCGGCGCCCGATGCAAGCGCTTTCGACGGCATTCTTGCAGGCAGCGCCAACGCATTCCGCCATGGCGGCGCGCAGCTCGAAGCGCTGAGGAAGCTTCCGGTTCATGCAGTGGGCATGGCAACTGCCGACGCGGCGCGCGCCACCGGCTTCACCGTTGCCGATATGGGCAAGGGCGGGTTGCAGGTCGTGGTCGACCGACTTGGCGCGGGCAAGCAGCGCATGTTGCGCTTGAGCGGGGAAGAGCGGGTCGAACTGGCATTGCCGAGCGGTGTCGAAATCGTGGAAAGAACGCTCTACCGAACGCGCGCATTGCCGATGGACGGCGAACTTGCAGCGGCGTTGGCGAAGGGCGGGGTCGTGGCCTTGCATTCAGGCGCGGCAGCGGCCCATTTCCGGGACGAATGCGCGCGACACGGCATCGATTTGTCTGCCATCGCAATCCTCGCCCTGGGGCCGCGGATTGCCGAAATGGCGGGCGGTGGTTGGCAGTCCATCCACATTGCCCCGACATCGGGCGATGAAGCCTTGCTGGCCTTGGCCGCACCCTTGTGCCAGAATACGACGTAACCGGGTTGGGGGCAGCCCGTCTGAAACCAGGCCTTTGTGAAATGGGCCGTTAAAAATGGGATCGCAGAACGGAACGCGATGGACGATTATATGAGTTCGCGGCGCAAGAGCGCGTCGGTCAAACCGATTGTGGCAGCCGTGGTGGCTGCATTCCTCGCCGGTGGCGGGATCGCCGGATACGCGGTCTACCGCTACGCTGAAAACCAGAGCCAGAGCGGGCAGCCGGCCGAGAACGAACCGGTCCAGCAGATTGCCGCCGATGGCGCGGCCGAGCCGACACCGACCCCCAGCGCAACGCAGACATCCGCGGCGCAGCAGGCGGTTGACCGTGTCGCCCAGCAGCAGGGCGGGCTGGATCAGCGGCTGGCGGCTGCCGAACAGCGCCTCGCCCGGCTCGATCTGCAATCGCAGGCCGCAGCAGGCAATGCCGCGCGCGCCGAAGGGTTGCTGATTGCCTTTGCCACGCGACGCGCGCTGGAGCGTGGGGCCGAGCTTGGCTTTTTGGCCGATCAGTTGCGGCTGCGGTTCGGCGATGCCCTGCCCAATGCGGTGCGCACCATCGTCAATTTCAGCCGCGATCCGGTGACAATGGACCAGCTCGTGGCGCGCATGAACGGCCTTGCCCCCACACTTTCGGGCAGCAACCGGGAGTTCTCGTGGAACTTGCTGCGCAACGAATTGTCGCAGCTTTTCGTCATACGGCGCGAAAGCACGCCATCGCCCCAGCCTGAAAAGCGGCTGGAACGCGCGCGCCTGTTTCTGGAAAGCGGCCGTGTGGCTGCCGCTATCGAGGAGGTGCGCAACCTTCCCGGCGCGGAAAACGCAGCAGGGTGGATTCGCGATGCGGAGCGTTATGCTGCCGCTTACGAAGCGCTCGACCTGATCGAGACATCGGCCGTGCTCGAGCCGCGCCTGCTGCGTGACGGAACCGGAAGCCGGATCGAACAGCCCAGCCCGGCTGAGGAAACCGGCACGGCAGACGAATAAGCGGGCAGGGCGGTGCGTCTAGGCCCGGAGCAATTCGGGCAGGTCGCCGCTCATCCCGCGCGCTTCGTTCATGAACCAGGTCTTGAGCATGGGTGCGCGTTGCACCCCGGCCATGCCGAAGCGGCGGATGGCGGAACTGGCATTGCCCGGCAGGCCGAACAGCCGCGTGAGGCCATCGGTTGCCAGCGCGACCATGAAACTGTCGAGCCCGCGCCAGCGCTCGTAACGCGTCAGCAATTGCGCATCGCCGAGGTCGAGGCCGAGCCGCAGGCCGTCATCGAGCACTTCGACCAGCGCGCCTGCATCGCGCAGGCCGAGATTGAGGCCCTGCCCGGCTATGGGATGGATGCCATGCGCCGCATCCCCGACCAGAGCGAGGCGCTGGTCGGTGATCTTGGCGGTGTGGTGAAAGCCAAGCGGATAGGACGAGCGTGCGCCCACCCCGGTGACTGCGCCGAAGATATCGCCCATGCGTTTCTCGACCTCGGCCAGGAAGGCCCGGTCGCCCAGCTTCAGCGTGCCCGCGGCATCGCTTTCGTCCACCGTCCACACCAGCGCGCTGCGGTGTGTGCCATCGGTATCGTCCAGCATCGGCAACAGGGCGAACGGCCCTGCGGGATAGAAGATCTCCCAGGCGACATTGTCGTGCGGCTTTTCGTGGGTGATGCCGGTGATGATCGCGCGGTGATTGTATTCCCATTTCGCCACCGAAATGCCTGCATCCAGGCGCGTGGGCGAACCGCGCCCTTCTGCCCCGACCAGCAGCGATGCGGCCAGTTCCTCTCCGCTCGCCAGCGTGGCGCGCACACCGAATTCGCTGCGCTGGCGCTCGACCACCTCGGCTCTGGTGTGCCAGGCGATCAGCGGTTCGTCGCGCGCGGCCTCGAACAGGGCGATGCGCAGCTGGCGATTGGCGAACATACGGCCCAAGGTGCCTTCATGCGGTTCCGGCGTGAAATCGAGGCGGCCCGGTTTCATCTGGTCGCTCACCGCGATGGAGGCTATGGGGCAGGCATGCTGTTCCAGCGCATCGGCGACGCCGATATTGCGGAACAGGTTCCAGCTCGCCGTCGAAATGGCGGAGGCGCGGCCATCGAACCCTTCCGCCGTTAGCGCGGCGGGATCGGCGCGATCCACCACATGGCTGGAAATGCCCTTGCGCGCTGCGGCAAGGGCGAGGGTCATGCCCACCAGCCCGCCACCAAGGATCAGCAGATCGCGGCGATTGCCGGGCGTCTGCGGGGGGCTGCCGGGCGTTTCGGCGGCGTCTGTTTCATTCGCTCGTTCATTGCGCTGCATGGTGCTGCGTTCTAGAGGCTCCGGCGTGATCGGTGCAAGGCAAATAGACGGGTTGCGCGGTGTGGCCGCGCTGCTTCTGGCGGCACTCATATTGCTGTGCTCGTCGCCGCTTTCTGCGCAGGCGCAATCGGCCAATGGCAACAACATCACGGCCGAACTGTTCGCCGAGGGGCCGCCGCCTCCGGGCGAGGAATGGATGTTGGCGATCCGCTTCACCCCGCGCACGCCGGAATGGCATGGATACTGGGCCAATCCGGGCGATGCGGGCCTCGGCATGACGCTGATATGGGAACTGCCCGAGGGCTGGGAAGCGGGCGAACCGCGCTATCCCGTACCCGAACGGCTGACCATCGCCGGGCTGATGAACCACATCTATAAGGGCGAATATGCGGTTCTGGTCCCGATCCGCGTGCCGCAAAGTGCCGCGGTGGCCAATCCGGCGCCGATTGGCCTGACCGCCGATTATCTCGCCTGCACCGATCGCCTGTGCGTGCCGCAGCAGGCGCGCATGCGGCTCGATCCGGCGAATCCCGGCGATGGGGCGGCTTTTACAGGCTGGCGCGCAGCCATCGCGCCTCTGCTCGACAGCCCGGCCCGGTTTGCGCTGGCGCGTGGCGCGCTGAGGATTGCGATCCCGCTGCCCGCCACACTGGATGTGGGCGCGCCGCATGTGTTTATCGAAAATCTCGACCTGGTCGATTACGCCGCGCCGCAAACCTTCACGCGCGATGGCGACATGTTGGTCGCGCAGATACCATTGGCCGACGGCGCCAGCGCGGACGAGGTGCGCGGTATTGTCCGCTTCGGCGAGGGGGAGGGGGTGCGCTTCGTCGCGCAGGCAGGCGATGTGCCGCAAGGGGGCACGCCGCTGGCAAGCGCTGCCGAGACCCTGCCATCGGTGTGGCTTGCGCTGCTGGGCGCGCTGGCGGGGGGCTTGCTGCTCAACATCATGCCCTGCGTCTTCCCGATCCTCAGCCTCAAGGCGCTGACGCTGGCCAAGGCAGGCGGGGACGAGCGCGCGGCGCGGCGCGATGCGCTGGGATACACGGCGGGTGTCGTCCTCGCCTGCCTGGCGCTCGGCGGACTGCTGCTGGCGCTGCGTGCGGCGGGGGAGAATATCGGCTGGGCGTTCCAGTTGCAGGAACCGATGGTGGTGGTCGCGCTGCTCGTGCTGGCGATGGCGATCACCGCCAATTTCGCAGGCGCTTTCACGCTGCCCGGCCTGGTCGTGCGCGGCGGGACGGGTGGGGGCAGCAGTTTTGCCACCGGCCTGCTTGCGGCCTTCGTCGCAACGCCTTGCACCGGGCCGTTCATGGCAGCGGCGATGGGGGCGGCGCTGCTGCTCCCCACCGCGCAGGCGATGGCGCTGTTCGCCGCGCTGGGCCTTGGCCTTGCGCTGCCTTTCCTGCTGCTGGGCTTCGTGCCCGCATTGCGGCGCAGCCTGCCGAGGCCGGGGCCGTGGATGGAAACCTTCCGCAGATGGATGGCCGTGCCGATGGGGCTGACTGCGCTGGCGTTGATCTGGCTGCTCTGGCGGATGGGCGGGCTGGGCTTTGCGATGGCGGCGACCACGCTGGCGGTCGCGATCACGCTGCTGCTTGCCGGGATACTCGGCGGGTTGAAGGGGTCGAATGCGCGCTGGCTCGCGGCAGGTGTCGCAACCTTCACGCTGATCGGCATGGCGATGGGCGTCGAATACAGCTTCAGCCCGCGTGCGCCTGAATCGGCCGAGAGCATCCACGGTCCTGCGCCCTTCAGCGAAGAGGCGCTGGCACAGGCGAAAGCATCGGGCCGCCCGGTCTTCGTCTGGTTCACCGCCGATTGGTGTCTGACCTGCAAGGTGAACGAGAAGGTCGCGATCGAGCAGGCCGAAGTGCGCGACGCGTTCGAGCGCGCGGGTGTCCAGACCATGCGTGCCGACTGGACCCGGCGGGACGAGGCAATCACCAGCTTCCTCACCCGGCAGGGCGCAGCGGGCGTCCCGCTCTATCTGTGGTATGCGCCCGGCGAAGAGGCCGAGCAGCTGCCGCAGGTGCTCACTCCTGCTCTTCTGGCAGAGCGGGCGTCAGCCCTTCCGAGCGCGAGCGACACCGCGCAATAAGCGCGCCCGGCGCACTACTGGGATTGAGGATCACGCTGCCCGCACCGGGCACGGTCGCCTCCACCTGACGCGGGCCGGTCAGCGCCTCCAGATCGGGGCTGTCGGCGGCGATTTCGCCCTGCCACAACCACGCCTCGTCGCTGCGGGTCGCATCGATCTTGAGCCGCGCGACATGGCTGTTGCCGATCAGGGCGAGGATGGCCTTGGCATGCGGGTCGGCATGGACGAACCGGGTGTAGGCGATGGTCGGCGCGGCTTCGCTGCCGGTGCATTCCAGCGCCAATAAGGGCCGCTCGCCAGGCTTGCCATAGATCAGCCGCAGCGCGCCGCGACTTTCCGCCCAGACTGCCCCTTCGGTGTCCGGGCTGTCGAGCGGTTCGGAAGGCGCCTCGCGCGTGGTGATTTGCGTGCGGGCGACATATTCGTCGGCCGCAGGCGGCTTGCAGGCAGCGATGAAAAGAAGCGCGCCAAGCGCGACCGGGCGAAACATGCGCGCAGCTATGCCAGAGCGATGGCAGGCGTCAACGCAGGCGCGCATGAACCGCACAGGCCAGTTCGTCCGGGGGATCGTTCCGTGTCGGTTGCGCCTTGGGGGCAGGCGTGGATGCACCTGCCCCCGCTCAGCGAACCTGTCCGCTGCCTCAAGTGGCGGGTTTCACGAATTTCATCACGAACCGGTCGGTCTTGCCCCGGATAGAGGGATCGAAGACGCTGATTTCGTGCCCGTCATCGGCATTGGCCAGCATGTCGCTCGACTTTTCGAGGACGAAACCGGCCTTCTCGAAATCGGCCCGGACGACGGCCGGATCGATCCGGTGAAGATCCTCCACGATGGTGCGGACGTCACCATCCTTGCCGACATGGTCGATCACGCCGACGATCCCACCCGGCTTCATCTGCGCATAGAGCGCGGCGAGGAAATCGGCGGGTTCGGAACGTGGCACGTCATATTCATCCGAATCCCAATAAAGGTCGTGATATACAAGGTTCATCACTGCGAAATCGAACCGCTCCGGCCCGGCATCGAGCTTTTCGAAGCGGTATTGCTCCAGCGCGATGCCCGGTTCCCGTGTGCTCAGGCCGGCCCACGCCTGCTCATTATAAAACTGCTCTGGCTCCAGCGCTGTCACGCTGCCATTCTCACCCACGGCGCGGGCCAGGATTTCCGCCCAATATCCACCGCCGGAGATCACATCGGCGGCAGCATCGCCTTCCTCCAGCCCCAGAAAGGCGAGCACCTCAGCAGGCTTGCGGCTGTCATCGAGCGCGCGGGCCTGTTCGGGCCGCGCATCATTGGCGACAGCGGCGGCGAGCGCCTCGCTCGACACGGGCTGCGCCGCAACGGCTTCGGCGTCCGCCTCGGCTTGCGGAGCCTCGCCGCAAGCCGCCAGAGCCAGCGCCATCGCGGCGGTGCAGATCATCGGAAATTTCATAATTCATCCTCCCACAGACAGTGCCGCACAGGGTGCACAGGGCGACAGCGAAGGGGAAGAGGGCTGGCCGACGCCGGTCGAGCGATGGCCGATGTCTGTCGATTGGGCGAGGTAATTCAGGCGGCGCGCGGCTGGATGCGGTCGAGTTCCCCGTTCAACGCGTGCAATACATACATTCGTTACGGCTTGCCCCCCATCCACTTCCGCTGCGTCTTCCCGTACCGCGTCTTGCGCGTGCCGGGCCGGCCGGCATCGCTGCGGCCTACGCGCGGCGCCTTCTTCTCCTCTTCGCCTAAACCGAGTTCGTCGTTCTCCAGCCGGCGGATTTCGTCGCGGAGGCGACCGGCTTCCTCGAATTCGAGATCGGCGGCGGCGGCGCGCATGCGTTTTTCCAGGTCTTCGATGTATGCGCGCAGGTTGTGGCCGACGAGGTTGTTGCGCTCGTCGTCGCCTGTGTCGACGGTGACGCCGTCCTGTGCCGCCGTGTGGGCGACGATATCGGCGATCTGGCGCTTGATCGTCTGCGGCGTGATGCCGTGTTCTTCGTTATAGGCGCGCTGTTTCTCGCGGCGCCGTTCGGTTTCCGCCATCGCGCGTTCCATGCTGCCGGTGATGCGGTCGGCATAGAGGATCACGCGGCCGTCCACGTTGCGGGCGGCGCGGCCGATGGTCTGGATCAGAGAGGTTTCGGAGCGCAGGAAGCCTTCCTTGTCGGCATCGAGAATGCACACCAGCCCGCATTCGGGAATATCCAGCCCCTCGCGCAGCAGGTTGATGCCGACGAGCACATCGTAGACACCGAGGCGCAGATCGCGGATCAGCTCGATACGCTCCAGCGTCTCGACGTCTGAGTGCATATAGCGGACCTTCACGCCTGCCTCGTGCATGAATTCGGTCAGGTCTTCGGCCATCCGCTTGGTCAGCGTGGTGACGAGCGTGCGATAGCCCTTGGCGGCGGTTTTCTTGCACTCCTCGATACAGTCCTGAACCTGATCCTCGACCGGGCGGATATCGACCGGCGGATCGATCAGGCCAGTAGGGCGGATGACCTGTTCCGCGAACACGCCGCCGGTCTGTTCCATCTCCCACCCACCGGGGGTGGCGGAAACGCAGAAGGTCTGCGGGCGCATCGCGTCCCATTCGTTGAAGCGAAGCGGGCGGTTGTCGATGCATGACGGCAGACGAAAGCCGTATTCCGCCAGCGTGATCTTGCGGCGATGGTCCCCGCGCGCCATCGCGCCGATCTGCGGCACGGTCTGGTGGCTTTCATCGACGAAGAGCAGCGCGTTTTCGGGGAGGTACTCGAACAGCGTTGGCGGCGGTTCGCCGGGCAGACGTCCCGTGAGGAAGCGGCTGTAATTCTCGATCCCGGCACAACTGCCGGTGGCGGCGATCATTTCGAGGTCGAAATTGGTCCGCTGCTCCAGCCGCTGCGCTTCGAGCAACCGGCCTTCCTCATGCAGTTCCTTGAGCCGCTCCTGCAGCTCGAACTTGATCGCCTCGCTCGCCTGTTTCATCGTCGGGCCGGGGGTGACGTAGTGCGAATTGGCGTAGACGCGCACTGTTTCCAGACTCGCGCCCTTCTTGCCGGTCAGCGGGTCGAATTCGCTGATCTCCTCGATCTCGTCCCCGAAGAAACTGATCCGCCAGGCCATGTCCTCATAGTGGCTGGGGAAGATCTCCAGATTGTCGCCGCGCACACGGAAATTGCCGCGCGCAAAGGCGGCATCGTTGCGTTTGTACTGGAGGGCGACGAGCTTGCGGATCAGCTCGCGCTGGTCGACGCTGGTGTCCTTCTTGATGTCGAAGATCATCGCCGAATAGGTTTCGACCGAGCCGATACCATAGAGGCAGGATACCGAGGCGACGATGATGACGTCGTCGCGTTCGAGCAGGGCGCGGGTGGCCGAATGGCGCATCCGATCGATCGCCTCGTTTACGCTCGATTCCTTCTCGATATAGGTGTCGCTGCGCGGGACGTAGGCTTCGGGCTGATAATAGTCGTAATAGCTGACGAAATACTCGACCGCATTGTTGGGGAAGAAGCTCTTGAACTCCCCGTAAAGCTGCGCGGCGAGGATCTTGTTGGGGGCCAGGATCAGGGCGGGTCGCTGCAATTCCTCGATCACCTTGGCCATGGTGAAGGTCTTGCCCGACCCGGTGACACCCAGCAGAACCTGTGTCTGGTCCCCTTCTTTTGCAGCTCCAGTCAGTTCAGCGATAGCGGTCGGCTGGTCGCCCGCCGGCTCATAGTCCGAGACAAGTTCGAACCTGCGCCCGCCCATGCTCTTTTCCGGGCGTGCGGGTTTGTGCGGCGTGAATTCCCCGGTGGTGTCCGGTTCTTCCAACCCTCTGCGAATGATCAGTTCGGCCATGCCGGGTCATATGGGGAACGGGGATGCCGGTGGCAACGCCCGGCTTGCACCATCCCTGTGCGGTGGTAGCCTGCTTCCCGACGAATCCGTTCACGAGGGAGGAATAGCAATGCGTAGGATGGCAAGCATGGCTGCGGTGGCAGTCCTGGGGGCGGCAATGGTGTCGGCCTGCGGCGATGCGGGATCGGCCGATGCGGACAATGATGGTGAGCTGTCGATGGAAGAAGTCGCAGCAGAGGCCGCATCGGGCGCGATCAAGCCCGAGCCGGGTCAGTACCGCGCGGATATGGAAGTGATTTCCATCGATATACCGGGCGCACCGGCGGGCGTTGTCGACATGATGAAAAACTCGATGGCAGGCAATTCGAGCGAATATTGCCTGAGCCAGGAAGATGTCGACAAGGGCTTCGAGGAGATGGCGCGTCAATCCCAGAGCGGCGATTGCAAATTCGATTCCTTCGAGGCCGATGGCGGCAATATCGACGCCAGGATGACCTGCAATGCGGATGGCCAGGAAATGACCATCACGCTCGATGGGACGGGTGGGGCGACATCGTCGGAAATGACTATGACGATGGACGGAACCGTCCCGCAAATGGGCAAGCTCAACATGAAGATGAAGACGACCCATACGCGCATCGGCGACTGTCCGGGATAGGCACACCTTTAAATTCAGGAACGCGCAAGGCCGTGGCTGCATTATTGCAGAATTATGGCATCGCGTCCCTATCTCGACCCGGAAATTTTCAACCGTGCAGAGCTTGCCCGGCGCTGGGCGCTGGCGCGCGAACCCAGCCCGGATGATGCCCGCGGACCGCGCGCCGTCCTGATGGCGAGGGAGCTGCTCTGGCCGATCGAGCCGGTCAAGCGCTGGCTCGGCAAGCCAGCGGAGCTTGCGCGGGCGGAAAATCCGCGCACGGTGATGTTGCTGCCCGGTTTCGGCGCGCATCCGATCCGTATGAAGTATATGGCGCGGGAGCTGGAAAAGGCGGGCCACACGGTCAAGCGCTGGGGCCTCGGCGTCAATTTCGGCGCGACGAAGACCCGCTTTGCGAAGGTCGAGAAACGCCTGCTCGACCTGCATGACCGCACGCAGGACAAGATCGTGCTGGTCGGTTGGAGCCTTGGCGGCGTGATGGCGCGCGAACTGGCCAAGCTGCATCCCGACAAGGTCGCCAAGGTCGTGACCATGGGTTCGCCTTTTTCCGGCAGTCCGCGCGCAAACAATGGCTGGCGCGCTTACCAGGCGATCGCCGGCCACCGCGTCGACGAGCCGGAGATCGAGGCCGACCTGACCGAAAAGCCGCCGGTGGAAACGGTTGCGTTGTGGAGCCCGCGTGACGGGATCGTCCATCCCCGGTCGGCCTGCGGCAAGCCGGGCGAACGCGACCGGGCGGTGGCTCTGCGCTGTTCGCACATGGGTTTTGTCCTCACGCCAGAAGCGGTCGCCGCGGTTGCCGGTGAACTCGACGCGGGCTGAGGTATCCTCCGCATTTCTCACAAAAGCGGTGTTGCGGGTGGCCACGGCGTGGCCCAAGCTGATGGCGCCAGGCGGTTCATGCCTCCGATACGAGACGTCCAACTTCAACCGATTTGAATCAATTCGGACAAATCTACGTCCATTTAGGACCGAATCTTCGGTCTACTTATGAGATACGTAGGCACTTAACCGTAAGGATTTCCCTCCAATCCTGTCATTTCATTCCGGTTCCAAACCCATACTTGCCCGTTGGCCAAGGCATTCGGAACAAGGAGTTGGGTGATGCCGAGAAGCCAGGTTTTGCACATTGTCGATGCGTCGGTGCGGGCGCGCGCCGAACAGGCGAGGGCCGGGTTCGAAATCGGCTGTCATGCAGAAGTCTATGCCGACGTTAACGAACTGATGGCCCGCCCGCCCGAAAGCGGCGTGGTGGTGGCGCGCGACGACCCCGGTTGCGGCGGGGCCGGACGCGTGGTGCGACGGCTGGCTCGCAAGGGTTTGTGGTTGCCAGTGATTGCGACCGGCAAATCCCCCCGTCCCGGCCGGGTGGTGGAGGCGATCCGGCAGGGCGCGCTCGATTATGTGTCGCTGCCCCTCCGGCCTGAACGGCTGGCGCAGTCGCTCGACCGGATCGAAACGCAGCTGATCGAACAGGGCGAATGGCGTCGCCGCAAAACGCAGGCACGTTGCCGTATAGCCGGCCTGACCAGGCGTGAGCGCGAGGCGCTCGATCTGCTTGCACAGGGTATGAGCAACAAGATGATCGCGCGCGAACTTGGCATCAGTCCGCGCACGGTAGAAATCCACCGGGCCAATATGATGACCAAGATTGGCGCGCGACATGCGGCCGCAGCTGTGCGTATCCGGCTGGAGGCGCAGCTGGATGACACCATCGCACCGGAGAGGTCGCTGGCGGCACAAGCTTCGATCCGCCCGATCGAAGGCCATGAGCCAGCCGCGATCGTCCAGCGTAGCTCCCCCGCCACCGAAGCGCTTGAGCTTATCGGTACGAAAGAGGGAAAGGGCCGTTCACGCTTCGCCTAGCGGCAGAAGCTTCCATTGCCGTGTTCAAGGTGGAAGTGATCGGCATGGGCCGCATTGTATTCCGGGCCAAGCACTGTGCCGAACCGCTTGCACGCGCTGCGATGGACGACACGCAGGAATTCCTGTTCGCGCCGGTCGCGCGCATCCCAGCCACCCTTGACCGAAATGCGCCGTCCATCGGCCAGCACGAACGCGGCGACATCGATCGCCTCGCCCCGGGAATGGGCCGAGCGGCGACCGGTCCCGGCGACATTGCGACAGGAATAACTGCCCATTGTCTCGATCCGCGCCAGCGGGCTGCCAAGCATCTGGCGCGCCGCACGGTCGACGCCGAAGCGTGCCCAGCCAGCAAAGGTATTGGCCAGCGGGCAAGCAACCGCCGTCAGGTTGGTCGCCTGAAATTCGCCCGCATCGCCGCGCAGGCTTTCCAGCTTCACGCTGTTGGTGGTGGAACAGCCTGCGCCATAAAACTTGTCCGGCAGAGGTGAGAAACGCGATCCGGTCTGGCCCAGTTCGGCAACGCAACTGCGCATCTCAGGCCGCTGCGTGACGACCGTGTGCGGTGCACTCGCAGTGCGCGGCGCAGCCGGCTCGCGCGCCTCCGGGATCGCCCCGCAGGACGACAGCAGCATGGTAGACAGGGCAAGGGCAAAAGCGTTGCGCATGGCGATCCTATGGCGCGAACACACTGAATTCAGCCTTAGCGGACACGGTTAACGCAGCGTCAACGCGCGGCCAGCGGTCACGAGCGGCATTTGACATGGTTGATTTAGGCATTTAACTAAATCCCTATGTCATCTGTATTCGATGCTCTTTCCCACCCGACCCGGCGCGAGGTCTTGGAACTGCTGAAGGGTGGGGGGATGAGTGCGGGCGCGCTGGCCGATTGTTTCGATGTCAGCAAGCCCACCATGTCAGGCCACTTCGCCAAACTGAAGGCAGCTTGCCTGATCCGGGGCGAAGCGCATGGCGGCAGCATCGTCTACACGCTCAACATGTCCACACTGGAGGAGGCGCTGCTCGGCTTTATCGAGCGAATGGGGATCGATCCCGCTGCATATCGCGACCCCGCACCCGACAACGGAGAACCTGCATGAATACGCGCCCGCTCATCCTTGCCAGCCTGTTAGTAACTGCCGCGCTCGCGGCGTTCGGATGGTGGGCTGCCGGGCAGTTGCCACCGGGATCGCAGTTGCCGACGCACTGGAACATGGCGGGCGAGGCCGATGACTGGATGCCCGCCTTGCAGGCGCTTATGGTCGCCCCGGCCGTCTTGCTTTTCGTAACCGCGCTGTTTGCGCTGATCCCGCGTCTCGATCCGCTTCAGGACAGGCTGGAGGCGTCCGCGCCACTTTTGGCGGCGAGCTGGTGGACGATGATCGGCCTTGCGATCTTCCTGCAGGGCTTCATGGCCGCCCCTGTGTTTGGGATCGAGCCGCGTAGCGAGCTCATCCTCGTGGCAGTCGGCGGGTTGTTCCTGATCCTGGGCAACATGCTGCCCAAGTCGCGGCCCGGATTTTTCGTGGGTATCCGCACCCCATGGACGATCACCGACACCGACAACTGGATCGCCACGCACCGCCTGGGAGGAAAATCCTTCATGGCGGGCGGGGTGCTGATGATTGTGGCGGGCCTTGCGCCGATGTCACCCGGCCTTCGTGCTGCTTCGCTCATTGCTGCGATAGCGATCTCAGGCCTGGTTCCGGTCGCTTATAGCTGGTGGCTGTGGCATCAAAGGCGCACCGTCGGCTGATCGCTCAACCGACCATGGGCGTCCCCGCTGCTACGCCGTTTCAGGCTGTGTACCGGGCCGCGTCGCAAGGCTCACCAGCCAGATGGCGAGCGATGCGGCGATAAAGCCGGGCACGATTTCGTACAGCCAGGATGACCAGCCCAGCGCGATCCACGCCGCAACTGTCCCTGTCCCGACCACCAGGCCCGCTACTGCGCCCGCGCCGTTCATCCGTTTCCATGTCAGCGCCAGAATGATGAGCGGTCCGAACGCTGCGCCGAAGCCTGCCCAGGCGTTAGAGACGAGGCCGAGCACCTGGCTATCGGGATCGCGCGCCACGACAATCGCCGCCAGCGCCACCAGCAGCACCGACAGACGCCCGATATTGACCGTCTCGCGCTCGCTCGCTTCCTTGCGCAGGAACAGGCGGTAGAAATCCTCGGTGAGCGAGGACGACGCGACCAGCAGCTGCGAACTGATGGTCGACATGATCGCCGCCAGCAGGGCTGCCAGCAGGAAGCCGGTGATGAGCGGGTGGAACAGCAGGTCGGCCAGCACGATGAAGATCGTTTCCGGGTCTTCGACCGCCAGCCCGTTGCGCTCCACATAGGCGCGGCCGGCAATGCCCAGGCCCACTGCGCCCAGCACGCACACAGCCATCCAGCTCATGCCGATATTGCGCGCGGTCGCCACTGCCTTGACGCTGCGCACTGCCATGAAACGCACGATGATATGCGGCTGGCCGAAATAACCGAGCCCCCATGCCACCGCGCTGACGAAGCCGAGCAATGTCAGGCCCTGTGTGAGGCTGAGGAAACCGTCCACCGGCACATCGGCAAGCGATCCGCCCGCGCTGCCGCCTTCACCGAACATCACCACCAGCGGCATCAGCACCAGCGCCACCAGCATGATGATGCCCTGCACGAAATCGGTCAGGCTCACCGCCAGGAAGCCGCCGATCATGGTGTAGGCCAGCACCACGCCCGCCGTGATCCAGATGCCGAGCATGTAATCCGATAGCGCCACATCGGGCAGCAGGGCGGGGAAGGCGGTTTCGAACAGCTTGCCGCCCGCGACCAGCCCGCTGGCGGTGTAGACCGCGAAGAACACCACGATCACCAGCGCGGAAATGGTGCGCAGCGCGGTCGCCTGGTCGGGGAAGCGGTTGGCGAGGAATTGCGGGATGGTCAGCGCATTTCCGCGCTCCTCGCTCTGCTTGCGCAGGCGCGGGGCGACCACGATCCAGTTGACCAATGCGCCAACGAACAGGCCGATGCCGATCCATGCTTCCACCAGCCCAGTGGCATACAGCGCGCCCGGCAGGCCGAGCAGCAGCCAGCCCGACATGTCGGAGGCCCCGGCCGACAAGGCGGCCACGGCCGGGTGCAGATTGCGCCCGCCCAGCAGATAACCTTCGGACGTGTCGGTGCTTTTGCGAAAGGCATAGAGCCCGATGGCGAGCATCAGCGCAAAATACAGCGCGAGCGAAATAAGTGTCCCTGTTTCCATGGCGCGCGGAGCTAACAAACTGTTCGCCAGTTGGCCACCCGTGCTACCCGGGCGCTGCCGGAACCATGCGGGATACCTGCGTCAGTATCCGCTCGCCTGCCCGTCCTTGCGCATCTCCGTCGCGCCGGTCAGCACACCGGTTTCCGGGTCGCGCGCAATCGCCTGATAGCCGCCGAACATGATCCCGTTATCGACCACTTCGACCTTGTGGCCCATTTCGCGCAGGCGCTCGATGGTCGCCGCCGGAATGCCCGGTTCGACATTCAATGTACCCAGCGGATCGGCGAAGGGGCCGTTCAGCGCTTCGGTCGGCTGCGGGCCGCCATCGTGGTTGAAGCGCGCCGCATCGCCCGCTTCCTGCAGGTTCATCCCATAATCGACGATGTTGACCAGCACCTGCACATGGCCTTGCGGCTGCATACCGCCGCCCATCAGGCCGAGTGTCATGAACGGCTTACCGTCTTTCTTCACGAAGGCGGGAATGATCGTGTGGAAGGGCCGCTTGCCCGGCGCATAGGCATTGGGATGGGCGGGATCGAGGCTGAACAGTTCGCCCCGGTCTTGGAACATGAAGCCCGTGCCCGGCGCGACCAGCCCGCCGCCCATGCCGCGATAATTCGACTGGATCAGACTGACCATCATCCCCTCGCCATCGACCACGGTGAGATAGGTGGTGTCGCCTTCGCCCTCCAGTTTCGGTTCGCCCGGGCCGAATTCGGGCGTGGCGCGGGCCGGGTCGATCAGCTTGAACCGTTCGACGCCATATTCTTCGCTCAGCAGCTCCTCGGGGAAGCGCGCGAAATCGGGGTCGGCGTAAAAGCGTGCGACATCGGCATAGGCGAGCCGCTTGGCCTCGACCATGTAGTGCAGCGCCTCTGCACTGCCGCGATCCCATCGCGACAAGTCCACATTGTTCAGGATGTTGACCATTTGCAGCGCGGCAAAGCCCTGGCCGTTCGGCGGGAGTTCGCACAGCTCGTAGCCGTTCTTGTAGTGCGCGCAGGCAGGTTCGACCCATTCGCTGCGGTGGCTGGCGAAATCCTCCCGCGTGAAGGCGCTGCCCTGCGCTCGCAGGTAATCGACCATCACATCGGTCAGCGCGCCATCGTAATAGGCATCGCGCCCATCGCGTCCGATTGTCTCCAGCGTGTTGGCGAGATCGGGATTTTTGAAAATCTCTCCGGCTTGCGGGGCGCTGCCATCGGCGAACCAGACCTCGCGGGCATTGGCGAAATCGAACTTGTCGGCGCGCGCCGAGTACGCGCGCAGGCTGCGTTCGAGATACATCGCGATGACCGGGGCGACCGGATGCCCTTCACGCGCATAGCGCACTGTAGGTGCGAGGATGTCGGCCATGCTGCGCTTGCCGAACTTCGCGTGCATGGCGAACCATGCATCGACCGTCCCCGGTATGGTAATCGGCAGCGCACCATAGGGTGGCAAGGCGTCGGCCCCGTCGAGCTTCTCGACAAGCTGGGCCAGCGTCTGGCCCTTGGGGCTGCGGCCCGAGCCATTGATACCGTGCAGCTTGCCGGTCTTGGGGTCATAGATAATCGCGAACAGATCGCCGCCGATCCCGTTACCGGTCGGTTCCATCAGGCCCAGCGCGGCATTGGCGGCAATCGCTGCATCGACCGCGCTGCCCCCGTCCTTGAGTACGTCGAGCGCAATCTGCGTGGCGAGCGGGTGCGCCGTGGCGGCCATGCCATGCTGCGCGATGACGGGACTGCGCGACCAGTTCGCGCCGATGGGTCGCCCGCCGCCGCCGATCTGGCCCTCAACTGCCGGTCTTGCGGTGGTGTCCTGCGCGCCAACCGGCGTTGCCAGCGCTGCGAGCGAACCCAAAACCGTTACTATCCAGCGCATGCGCACTCTCCTTTGCGACGTCGCAAGGTGGGATAAGCAAGTGGAGCGCGGGTGGCAATTGTCGGCATCTGCGCATCCGCGCATCATCGTGCATCGGGCGTACATTCGTAGCGGACGGGAGCGGATGTGCGGCACACCCAAGGCTGCGAACCCGGCAAAGCAGGACAATTGCAACTCGGTGTTAACCTTACCAGAAGTTTCAGATAGCCTTTCGAGCGACTGGTAGATGCCACAATCCCTGCATCAACAAACTGAAATCAGGCAGGAATTCTTTCCTGTAACGTTACATCGACGGTTTGGTACTGAAACCAGCCACCGCCTTGGCGCATTTACCTCATGAAGAATGGCGGATCTTTCCGCACTATTTTTTGAAGGAGGTCACAGAGATGGAACGGCGCAGTTGGGACCGGCAGGCGCGGAAGGTTTTCCGTCCTGCGATGATCGAAGCGGAAGGTCTCCGGTCGGTCGTTATCCTGCGCGATCTGTCGACTGCCGGCGCCGGGCTCAAGGTGGTCGGGCGCAGTTCCCCCCTGCTGGCGGGGCAGGACATTACGCTCGACTGGGGCAGTCATCCGGTCGCTGGCACGGTCAAATGGGCGCGGGACGATCGGATCGGACTGGAGTTCGAAGACCAGGTCGATATCGCTTCGCTCAGCCTGCGGCCGGTTCGTGTGCCGTTAAAGATTCCCGCCAGCCTGTATGTCCGCGGTCAGGAGCATGATTGCGAAATCGTCAATCTTTCGCAGCATGGCCTTGGTGTGGCGAGCGATGTGGACATCGCCGAAGGTTCGCTGGCGAGCCTGAATTCCTCCGGCCTTGACCTGCAAAGCCTCTCGATGCGCTGGAGCGACGACCACCGCCAGGGCATGTCGATGTCCAGCTCGCTGTCGATCCCGGCATTCTCGGCCATTGTCGATCGTATATCGCAGAGGTCTGCCGCACCGGCATGAAGCTGGGCGAGCGGATCTTTCTTGCCCCCCAAGGCATATCGTCGCGCTTCGCCGCGCTATGGGTCGTGGCCGGCATTGCGGGGCTCGGATGCGCCGTTCCAGCCAGCGCAGGGACCGCGAGCGGGCAGATGGATGTCAGCCTGACGGTGGAGGAACACTGCCGGGTCGAGGCGCAGCCACTGCGTTTCGCCATGACGACGGCCGACACGCGCAATGCCACCGGGCAAAGCACGATCGATCTGGACTGCACGCCCGGGGCCGCGGTGGAAATCGCCATCGATCACGGCCGCAATGAACGTGCCGGACAGCGACGAATGGTCGATCAGGCAAGCGGCGCATCGGTGGCTTACGATGTCTACTCCGATCCCGCCCGTACCGCGCGCTGGGACGATGGGAGAACCGGCACGGTGTCGCGCCTGACGGGCGACGCGGGACGCGCGACGCTGCATGCCTATGGGCAGGTGGAACGCGCAGCGGGCGAAGACCTGCAAGCGGGCGAGTACCGGGACACGCTGGTGGTTTCGGTCCACTTCTAGACCGCAAGGACGGGCAAGCCTCCGCATTCCCTGCTGGATTTGACCGGTCCGCGGCCACGCCCTAATCGCCATCGCCATGCCCACCTTCACCGCTACCCTGGCGATGGCCCTTGCCTTTTGCGCGGTGCATATCTTCGTCGGCAAGCTGCGCTTTCTCGATGTGAAACCGCGCAGCCGCTGGCTCAGCCTGTCCGGCGGCGTGGCGGTGGCCTATGTGTTCATGCACATCATGCCCGAACTTGCCGCGCACGGCCCCGTCTTCGAGCGGGAGATCGGGCTGGATGTCGGGCTCGCGGAAACGGCGGTGTACACGCTCGCGCTGACGGGGCTGGTCCTGTTTTACGGGATCGAACGCGCCATCGTCGCCTCGCGCGCTGACCGATCCGGCGAAGGGGCCGGCCGCGATGTGCGCGGACATGGCAGGCGTCCCGGAAACGGCATTTTCTGGGTCCATATCGCCGCCAGTTCGGCATTGGTCGTGGTCGTCGCGTATCTGCTTAATCATCGCGAGGATAACGGGGCACTGGGACTGGTGCTCTTCTTCGGGGCCTTGCTGCTGCATTTCGTGACAGCTGACTTTGCCAGCAGGGCGCATCACCGCGAAATATATGACCGGGCCGGGCGATGGCTGCTGGTGCTCGCGACGTTGACCGGATGGGCGCTGGGCGTGTGGGTCGAACTGCCCGAACTCGTCGTCGGTTTCCTGTTTGCCTTTGTTGGCGGCGGCATGGTGCTGATCGCATTGAAGGAGGAGCTGCCCGAAGAACGCGAGAGTGCCTTTCTCCCGTTTCTAGCCGGTGCGGCGCTTTATTCCGCGCTTGTCGTGGCCGAACAGGTGTGGGCCTGAGCGCTAATCGGTCCTGCCTTCCGGGGCCTCATCCCTATTCGATTTCAATTGAACAGCGGCCAATACGTCCGGAGCGGACTTGATTCTTCACGTGTACCCGGTTTCAATGGAATGGGATAAATGACGGGGGGATCGATTTCATGCGATATTCTATTTTCGCGCTCGCACTGTGTTCTTTCAGTCTGGCGGGCTGCAATATGCGATCCTTGCCCTGGCCGACCAGCGTGCCGGTGCACAATTCCAGCGCGACTGCGTTCCTGACCGCGCAAAGGCCAGTTACACCTGATTTGGGGCAAGGGTTGGCTGACCCTCAATTCCTTGCCGACGGGGCGTTCGTGGGGATGGCGATTTCAGGCGGGGGGATGCGCGCCAATGCCTTTACCCTCGGCGTCCTGGCGGAGATCGAGGATAAGCGTCCCGGCGCGTTCGATGGCATCGATTTCATTTCATCGAACAGTGGCGGGTCGTGGGCCGTCGCGGTGCTGCTGCATCAGCGCACGCGATTTGCAGAGCAGGAGCTTCTGGACCGGGTCAAGACAGCCGGGCCGTTGTTCGACGCGTTCAACCACGGCAAGGTGAAATGCTTCGAAAAATCGCTGAAAAGTGAGATTCTGGACGATGTGACATTTGCCGATGTCTATCCGGAGGACGGCCCGCCCAAGGCTCCGTTCGCTTATTTCAACGCGTCTCTCGTGCCGTCGCAGACGGGCTTCATCTTTACCGAAGCACAGGTTGATTCCTACGCCATCCAGTCTTTCCATGCCGCCTGCGAGGACGGGGCAGAGGCGGGTCATCCAATCACACGCGGTATCGCCGATCTGCCGATCGGCTTCGCTGCGGCGACCAGCGGCAGCGTGCCGAATTTCGCCTATAGCTATGCCACCACGGCGATCTGCGACGATGTGGCGATCGGGGCGAGTTTTTGCGGGAAGCGCGATGGCAAGCGCAGGATGAAAAACCGCCTGAACTATCTGCAACTGGTCGATGGCGGACTGTATGACAATCTGGGGTACAAGACCGCGTTCGAGCTGGCGTTCCAGTTCCGCGACCAGCCCGCGTCGCATCGGGGGCTGATCTTCGTCAATTCATCCACCGATTTGCGGTATCATTCGATCAAACGGTCGAAGCGCAGTTCCTCGCACAGCGTCGCGATCCTCACCTCGGGCAGCTTCGCCACGCAGGATGCTACCTATGGCCGGCTGAAGACGAAAATGTTCGAATCCTCCGGTATTCCGGCGGGTCATCAGGTGACGCTCGATTTCAACGCCGCTGGCGATGTGAATCCCGCGAAGCTCAAGGAAGATCTTAAAGAGTTGCCTTATCTGGCCGACTACGCAGCGCGCGCAGTCGATTGCTTCGATGACAACGACGAGTTGCGCAAAGCGCCGGGGAAGGCCTCGAAGCCCAGTGGCGGCCTGCCACCGATCGCCGATTCGATCGCCGTCCTGCGCGCCAGAGGAGAAGACTGTGCGGCGAACAATTTCGCGCGGGTCGGCTATCTCTACAAGACGACCTACGCCTATGATGAGTACTTCTTCAATTCCGCTTTCGAGCTGGGACGCTTCGTGGTGCGGAAGAATTGGGACGCGGTCGCAGCGGCGCTGGGCCCCGCGTCCCAATAATCTGGCTTACGCTCCGGCCGAACGCTTGGCGCGCTTGCGCTCATGCGGATCGAGGATCGCCTTGCGCAGGCGGATGGTCGAAGGCGTCACCTCGACCATTTCATCGTCGTCGATATAGGCGATGGCCTGTTCCAGCGTCATCACGCGCGGCGGGGTGAGGCGGATGGCGTCGTCCTTGCCGGTAGAGCGGAAGTTGGTCAGCTGCTTCGACTTCATCGGGTTGACTTCGAGATCGTCGGGTTTGGCGTTCTCGCCAATGATCATGCCTTCGTAGATCTTGGCCTGCGGGCGAATGAACAGCTCGCCGCGGTCTTCCAGCGCGTTGAGCGCGTAGCCGACCGCTTCGCCCGGGACCATCGAGATCAGCACGCCGTTCTGGCGGCCATCGATGGGGCCCTTGTAGGTGTCATACTTCTCGAACAGGCGGTTCATGATGCCCGTACCGCGCGTGTCGGACAGGAATTCGCCGTGATAGCCGATCAGGCCGCGGCTGGGGGCGGAGAAGGTGACGCGGGTCTTGCCCGAGCCGCTGGGGCGCATGTCGACCAGCTCGGCCTTGCGCTTCTGCATCTTCTCAACGACCGTGCCGGAAAATTCGTCATCGACGTCGATCACGACGGTTTCGAACGGCTCCTGCCGCTCACCATTTTCTTCGCGCAGCAGCACGCGCGGGCGCGAAATGCCCAGCTCGAAGCCTTCGCGGCGCATGGTTTCAATGAGCACGCCCAGCTGCAATTCGCCGCGCCCGGCAACTTCGAAACTGTCCTTGTCGTCGGCCTCGGTCACGCGGATCGCGACGTTGCTTTCCGCTTCGCGCAACAGGCGGTCGCGGATCAGGCGGCTGGTGACCTTGTCGCCTTCACGGCCCGCCAGCGGGCTGTCATTGACGGCAAAGCGCATGGCCAGCGTCGGCGGATCGATGGGCTGTGCCTCGATCGGTTCGGTCACGCTGGGTTCGGCGATGGTGTTGGCAACGGTGGCGTTTTCAAGGCCGGCCAGTGCGATGATGTCGCCTGCCTGCGCGCTGTCGACCGGCACGCGGTCGAGGCCGTCGAACGCGAGCAGCTTGGTCGCACGGCCGACTTCGACCACCTTGCCGCTGGCGTCGAGCGCGCGGATCGGGTCGTTCACCTTGACCTGGCCCGACTGAACCCGGCCGGTCAGCACGCGGCCCATGAAATTGTCACGGTCAAGCAGGGTCGCAAGGAAGGTAAAGGGCGCATCCACGTCGAGGCCGGGGGCCGGCACGTGGTTGACGATAAGGTCGAACAGCGGCGTCAGGTCGCCCGAGCGCGCATCCTTGTCGGCGCTGGCATAACCATCGCGCCCGCTGGCCCACAGCGAGGGAAAGTCGAGCTGTTCGTCATTCGCATCGAGGCTGAGGAACAGTTCGAAGCATTCGTCCAGAACCGCATCGGGACGCGCATCGCCGCGGTCGATCTTGTTGACGACGACGATCGGCTTGAGGCCCAGCGCCAGCGCCTTGCCGGTAACGAATTTCGTCTGCGGCATCGGGCCTTCGGCAGCATCGACCAGTAGGATCACCCCGTCGACCATCGACAGGATACGCTCGACCTCGGCGCCGAAGTCGGCGTGGCCCGGCGTATCGACGATGTTGATCCGGGTGGTGGTATCGCCGTGTTCCCATTCCACGCTGGTGCATTTCGCAAGGATGGTGATCCCACGTTCCTTTTCCAGGTCGCCGGAATCCATCGCGCGCTCGTCCACGCGCTGATTTTCGCGGAACGTGCCGGACTGGCGGAAGAGCTGGTCGACAAGCGTGGTCTTGCCGTGGTCGACGTGGGCGATGATCGCCACGTTGCGGAGGTCGCGGGACATGGATGTGTGCTTTCGGTTGGGGCGGGCGCAAAATGCCCTGCCAATTCGCGCGCGCCCCTAGCTTAGATGCTGCATTGCGGCAAGATGAGTCCTGCCCGATGGCATGTGGCGCTAATGGCACACCCATACTTACACTGCTGTAAAGAGAGAAGTGATAGTTGGAATGCCGTGCGAACTTGCTATCGGGCATTTGTCGTACTGGCTCCGATCCCCCTGGCGTCACCGTTTGCGGGGCCTGCCGACTGATAAAACCTGTTTTTTTGGAGAGAGACATGCGTTTCGCCTTGAGCGGCATCAGCCGTGCAACACTACTTGCCGGCGTTGCTGCCGCAACCCTTCCTGCAGCTGCGTATGCGCAGGCCGAAGTCCAGCCGGGCGAGGCCAATGCGGACGATGACGGCATTGAAAATCAGGCCGATGTCGGGACAGGCAACCTCATCGTGGTGACCGCCGCCAAGCGCGAGCAGACCCTGCAGGAAGTTCCGATTGCGGTCAGCGTCACCAGCGCCGAGACGATCGAGCGCGCGCAAATCCGCGACATCGCCGATCTCCAGTCTGTCGTTCCTTCGCTGCGCGCATCGACGTTGCAGAGCGCCTTTGCGACGACGTTCTCCGTACGTGGTTTCGGAACCGACGGTAACAACCTCGGTCTCGAACCGTCTGTCGCTGTGTTTGTCGACGGCATTTATCGCAGCCGGTCGATTTCGCAGATTTCCGACCTTCCCAACCTTCAGCGGGTGGAGGTTCTCCGCGGGCCGCAGTCGACCCTGTTCGGCAAGAATGCGAGCGCCGGCGTTATTTCCATCGTGAGCACGCCGCCGTCCTTCGATCTCGAAGGCAGCATCGAAGCCTCTTACGGCAATTACGATGCAATGGTGCTGAAGGGATACGTTACCGGCCCGATCACCGACACGATTGCGGCAAGCTTCGCCGCGGGTCTGAACAAGCGCGACGGCTTCCTCAGCAATCCGACAACCGGCGTAGACGTCAACAATCGTGACCGCTGGTTCACTCGCGGTCAGCTCCTGTATGACAATGGCGACAATTTCACCTTCCGCCTAATCGGCGATTATGACGAGCTCGACGAGGTCTGCTGCGGTGTCGTCAATATCGAGCCTTCGGTCGAAACCGGCCTTATCGGCATCCTCGATGGCGATCCGACGGATCTCGACATCAACCCTCCCGGGACCGAGCTGGACGATGTGGTCTATAGCGACGTCGTCCCGTTCAACCGGGTGAAGAACTGGGGCATTTCCGGACAGGCCGAATACGAGACGGGCGCGCTGACGCTGACCTCGATCACGGGCTATCGCGACACTTCGATCAGAGCCGATCAGGATGTCGATTTCACTGCCGCGCCGCTCGCGAGCGGGGCTGTGATCGGACAGGCCGACATCCGCACCTTCACGCAGGAATTGCGCGTGACTTCGGATTTCGACGGGCCGTTCAATTTCCTTCTTGGCGGCTACTATTTCAATGAGAAGCTCGATACGGCCGACCAGATCGTTTACGGTTCGGCATTCCGTGGTTTTGCCAATGGCCTTATCCAGGGTGCGTCGGGCGGCGCGTTGAACGTCAACTCCGTCGAGGCGCTGCTTGGTGTGGCTCCGAACACGTTCTTCCAGGAGGGGCAGGGCTTCTTCAACCGGTTCTCGCAGGATAACGAGGCGTTCTCGATCTTCGGCCAGATCGATCTTGAAGTCACCGACAGGCTGACCCTGACGCTGGGTGCTAACTACACCAATGATGCCAAGAACGTTACGTCGAACGGCACCAGCACCGATGCGTTCTCGGCGATCGATCTCAACGCGCCGCAATATGCCGGTTCGCGTCAATTCCTGCTGCAAAGCGCAGGTGTGCCGGCTGGATTGGCGGCCTTCCTTGCAGCCAATCCGACGACGACGACCCTGCCCGATGGCGTGACCCCTATTTCGGTTATCGGATTGGCGGATGCCAATCCGTTCGCAGGCCTGCGCGCGTTCCAGTTCCTGCCGCAGATCGCAAACATCCCGAATATCGTCGAGGATGGTCGTTCGCGTGACGAGGACGTGTCCTACATCGCCCGTGCGAATTACGAGGTGAGCGACACGCTCAACGTCTATGCGAGCTACGCCACGGGGTTCAAGGCCACGTCCTGGAACCTCTCGCGTGACAGCCGTCCTTTCCCGTCTGATTTTGCCGCGGTTGCCGCTGCGAACCCCGGCGTGGCGAACCTGCGTCCCGGCACGCGGTATGCGCTGCCCGAGCAATCGACGGTTTACGAGCTGGGTATCAAGGGCAATTGGGATCGCGCTGCTGCGAACCTGACGGTCTTCCTGCAAACCATCGAAGACTTCCAGTCGAATACGTTCGTCGGTGACTTCTTCGTTCTCGCCAACGCGGGTGAGCAGGAGACATTCGGCATCGAGTTCGACGGCTTCGTTCGTCCGACCGACGAACTGACCTTGTCGCTCGCAATGACCTATCTCGACGCGAAGTATAACAGCTTCGTAGGTTCTCCGGTTGGCGATCTGTCAGGCAAGCAGCGGGCCGGCGTCCACCCGATCAGCGCATCCTTCGGTGCGACTTGGGAGAAGGAACTGGCGAATTTCGACCGGATCATCCTTCGCGGCGATTACCAGTATGAATCCGAGGTCCCGGTTCTCGACGGCCTGACGAATTATATCGGTACGACCGGCAACGCGGCTGCCGACTTTGCAGCCGCGCAGAACGAGGCACGTCGCTTCACCCGTGAAGTGAACAACGTGAATGCTTCGCTCACCTACGCCTTTGAAATGGGGCTGGATCTCACCGTTTGGGGTCGCAACCTGCTGGACGATCGTATCATTACGACGATTTTCCCCGGTGTCGGTGGCCAGGGTAAGGCGATCTATGGCTATCCGAACCAGCCGCGCACCTATGGCGTCACGGCGAAGTATCGCTTCTGATCGCCACAGGTACAGATTGAAACAGGGAAGGGGGCTTTCGGGCCCCCTTTTCTATGCGCGTCGTCAGAGAGCTCGCAGCGCTTGCGCTGGCTTGGCTCGCAGCAGCGGCAGCGACCCGCCGATGGCGAAGGCCAGAACCACCGCGATGCCGAGGCCCAGCACGGCCAGGATCGTGCCCCAGTCGGGTAGCCAGTCGAACTCGAACAGCTGCGTGACCACCAGCCAGGCAAGCCCGCTGCCCAGCGCCAGCGCAACCACCGCCAGCGCGGCGGCCAGCGCGAGATATTCCACCATCTGCATCAGCAGGATCTGCCGCCGGTCCGCGCCCAGAACACGTAGGACGACCGTGTCGTAAGTGCGCGAAGCGCGCGCTGCGGCAATGGCCCCCAGCAGCACCGCCAGCCCGGCCAGCACGGCAACGCTCGCAGCGGCAAGCGTCGCGAGGCCCACCTGCTCGAGGATCGTGCGTGCCTGGCTCAATATTCCGCCGACCTCGATCACCGAGCTTGAGGGAAATTCGCGTACCAGGGACTGGAGCAGCGGAGCGGTGTCGATATCGTCGGCCAGCTCCACGGTCGCTGCATAATTATGCGGTGCATCGGATATGGCGTTCGGGCTGAACACGAAAACATAGTTGAAGCCCATGTTTTCCCAATCGAGGCGGCGCAGGTTTGCAATCCGCGCACTGCGTTCCACCCCCAGAATACCGACGGTGATCATGTCGCCGATTTCGAGCCCGACCGCTTTGGCGAAATCCTCGTCGAGCGAAACGAGCGGCTCGCCGTCGTAGAAGGGACCCCACCATTGCCCCTCGGTCACGACGTTGCCGTCGGGAACGGCGTCGGAATAGGTCAAGCCGCGTTCGCCGCGCAGCGCCCAAGCGTTGTCAGGGATCTCCTCCAGCTCCGACACGCGCTGCATGTCGCCCTCCGGCCCATAGGCCAACACTGCACCGCGCAGCGCCGGGACGGCCCGGGCGGACGCATCGGGATCGACCGCGCGGACCACCTCATCGAACCGCGCCAACCCGTCGCGCGGCAGGTCGAGCACGAAGTAATCGGGCGCCTGCTGGGGCACGCTGCGTTCGATATTGCCATCGATCGCGGTCTGGATCGCGGCGAGCAGGACGAAGGCGGACAGGCCGAACCCCAGCGCGGTGACAAGCGCGCCGGTGGCCGAGCCGGGCCGGTGCAAATTGGCGATGGCGTTGCGCGCGATGGGGCTGGCAGGTCGCGGCAGTCTGGCGGTCAGTTTGCGAATGCCAAGACCCAACAGCGCGAGCAGACCGAACACCACCGCCGCCCCGGCCAGGAACCCAGCGGACAGCAAGGGCTGGCTTGCAGTGATCAGCGCCAGCGCAACGATGGCGGCGAGGCCCGCGGCAACGACGGCCAGCGCCTTGCGGTCGCGCGCCAGAGGGGCGACGCGCGCGCGCATCAGCGCCATCGCCGGGAAATGCCGTGCGCGGGTCAAGGGGGGCGCAGCGAAGACCAGCGCCACCAGCATCCCGTAAGCAAGCGCAACGAACAGCGCGACAGGATCGATCACCACGCCCCCTTCGACCGGCAGCAGGCCTTGCAACGCCATGCCCAGCAGCGGGGTGATCGCCACCCCGACAGCTAGGCCCGCAAGGCTGGCGGCCAAGGCGGCAGCGGCGATTTGCAGGCCATAGATGCGCGCGATATCGACGCTCGATGCGCCGAGGATCTTGAGTGTCGCAATGCTCTGTCGCCGCGCGTCGAGATAGCTTGTGACGCCGCCGCCAATGCCGATCCCGGCAATGACAAGGGCAGCAAGGCCGACCAGCGTCAGGAATTCGCCCATCCGCGTCACGAAACGATCCGCACCGGGGCTGGCACGGTCGCGATTGCGGAAATCGAAGCCGGCCTCCGGAAACCGTTCTTCCAGCGCCTCCTCCACAGTTTCCGGCTCCGCGGCTGTGTCGAATGCGATCCGCGTCTTTGACTGGAACATGGAGCCAGGCGCGATCAGCCCCGCGCTGGCGGGGAAATCCTCGCGCACGATGACGGTCGGGCCAAGCTGGAAACCCTCTGACAGCTTGTCCGGCTCGGTTTCGATGATCCCGCCGACGTTCAAATTCTGCGTCCCGACGAGGATTGTTTCGCCAACCGCCACCCCCAGCCGGTCTGCTGCGCCCCTGTCGAGATAGGCTTCGCCAGCAACCGGCGCGCCCACTTTTCGCCCGTCCTTCAACGTGAGTTCGCCGTAGAGCGGGTAGGAATCGTCCACCGCCTTAAGGCCGATCGGGGCGGCGAGGTCCCCTTTGCGGGCCATCGCCTGCAAGCGATAGCCCGAGGACAACCGGCCGTATTCGGCCAGCGCCGCGCGCTCTTGTTCGGACAGGGCGCGCTGCCAGACCTCGACCTCCAGATCGCCGCCGAGCAAGATCTGCCCGCGATTTTCCAGCTCGCCTTCGATCGCAGCGGTCAGCGTGCCAATGGCCGCCAGCGCACCCGTGCCAAGGAACAGGCAGACAAGCAGCAGGCGCAGCCCGCGAAACCGGGCATGAAGATCACGCCGGGCGATTTGCCATGCCTGCCCCCAGCTCATTGCAGCGGTTTCACGCACCGGTGTCGCTCGCGATCCGGCCATCGGCCAGCGTGATGACCCGCTCGCAATGCTCGGCCAGTTCGGGGTCATGCGTAATGACAAGGAGGGTCGCACCCGTTTCCGCGCGCCGCGCAAACAGCAGCTCGACGATGCCGTCGCCTGTTGCCGCATCGAGATTGCCGGTCGGTTCGTCGGCGAATATCAGGTCGGGGCGCGGCGCGATGGCGCGGGCGATGGCGGTGCGTTGCTGTTCGCCGCCCGAAAGCTGTTGCGGATAGTGGCCCAGCCGATGGCCGAGGCCGACCGCTTCCAGCTCCACCCGCGCGCGATCCTGTGCGCCGTCCTCGCCGGCCAGTTCCATCGGCGTGGCGACGTTTTCCAGCGCGGTCATGGTCGGCAGCAGGTGGAACGCTTGCAACACGATACCGATGGCGCCGCGCCGGGCATGGGCGAGTGCATCCTCGTCCATCGCGGAAAAATCGCGCCCGGCAACGCTCAGCGTGCCGGATGTCGCGCGTTCCAGCCCGGATAGGACAGCCATCAGGGAGCTTTTGCCCGATCCCGATGGGCCAAGCAGGGCTACGGTCGATCCGCGCGCGATGTCGAGGTCGATCCCGCGCAGGATTTCGACCGGAGCGCTGGGCGTTCCGAGGGTGAGGGTCAGGTTGCGTGCGGAAATCGCGTGTTCGGGCTTGGTCACAGGGTCTTCGATGGCATAGGGGCGCAATCGGCACAAGAAATCTGGTGGAGGCATATGCGCAGTTTATCGAGACCCGTTGTCGGCGTGGCACTGGCCCTGGCGCTGGGCGCATGTGGCGTTGCTGGCGATGAGGAGGCGACCCCGCGCGAAGCGGCTACGGCCAATGCCAACGAAGGTGAGGCAGCCCCAGTTGCCGGACCTGAGCGACGCATCCTTGCTTTCGGCAACAGCCTGTTTGCAGGTTACGGCGTGGGAGTGGACAAGAGCTATCCCGCCAAGCTTCAGGCGGCACTGCGCGAGCGCGGTTTGAACGCGGTGGTCGTGAATGCCGGCGTTTCGGGTGACACCACCGCCGCGGGGCGACAGCGGCTGGCTTTCACATTGGATGCGCAGGAGGAAAAGCCTGACCTGTTCATCCTCGAACTGGGCGGAAACGATCTTCTGCGAAACATCTCCCCGACCGAAACACGCGCGAATTTCGAAGCGATGTTGGATGAACTGAAGCGCCGCGAAATCCCGGTCCTGTTGATGGGCATGCGCGCGCCGCCCAATTATGGCGCAGAATATCAGCGCGATTTCGATGCGTTGTATGGCGAGCTGGCCGAGCAGTACGGGGCCGATCTCGTGCCGTTCTGGCTGGAGACGATTTACCAGCAGCCCAACCTCTTCCAGTCCGACCGCATTCACCCGACCGAAGAAGGGCTGGCAAAGCTGGTCATAGCAACCATCGACCAGGTGGAAGATGCCCTGCCGAAGGAATAAGGAGAGGCCCTGAGACGCAGGCCTCTAGAGGCGCCGCACCGTCCCGCCATGCACTTCCCACATCGCGGCCTCGTCCGCGACAGCCTGGAAAGGTGCGCGTTCGGTTCCGGTGATCCAGACCTGCGCGCCGCCGCTGCGCAGCCGTTCGAACAATGCGATGCGCCGCGCCGGGTCGAGATGCGCCGCCACCTCGTCCAGTAGCAGGATCGACGCGCGCCCGCGTGCCGACAATTGCGCATGGGCGAGGGTGACGGCCAGCAGCAGCGCCTTTTGTTCGCCGGTCGAACATTGCGCGGCCGGCGTGCGCTTGGCGGCGTAGAGCACCTCCAGCTCGTCGCGATGGGGCCCGCGCAGCGTGCGTCCGGCACGTCGGTCTTTCGTGCGCCCGTCATGCCATTCTTGCGACAGGCCCTCTTCATCGACTGCACCGCCGGGGGCATAGATGAGCGCCGGGCGCGGGAAGGGCTCTTCGCCGTGGCGCACGATCTCTGTCATCAGGGCATCGACCAGCGCCGAACGCCCCTTTGCGAGCGCCGCACCTGCCTCGACCATCTGCGCCTCGATCGCATCGAGCCAGGCGCTGTCGGGTTCGCGGTCGTCCGATAGCAGCCGGTTGCGTTCGCGCAGCGCATTTTCGTAGCGGCTGGCATGGCGGGCATGGGCGGGATCGAGCGCGAGCGCCAGCCGGTCCATATAGCGCCGCCGCGCCGATCCGCTGTCCATGAACAGCCCGTCCATCGCCGGGGTCAGCCAACCGATGGCCAGCCATTCGCCCAGCGCCATCGCCGATGTGTTGACCGAATTGACGCGCACCTTGCGGCGCATCGGCGGCTCCGGCTCGATCCAGGTTCCAAGCCGGACGGGATCGCCGTCATCGGCCGGGGTCAGGCTGGCTCCGATGGCAAACCCGCCAATGCCATCACTGCCTGCCATATCCGGCAATGCGGCGCGGCGCATACCCCGGCCCGGAGCCAGCAGCGACAGTGCCTCGAGAATATTGGTCTTGCCCGCACCATTGGGGCCAACCAGCAGATTGAATTGAGCCGTGCCCGAAAGCTCGCTCGCCGCGTGGTTGCGGAAGGTCGACAAGGATATGCGATCGAGCGTCATGGCTTGCCTGTGGGGTTAGCCATGGATGCCGCCAACCGCCAGTCGAATAGGGGCAATCTAATAGTTGGTGAAAAATCCCAACCTTTCGCTTTCCTGAACAATGCCGGTGCAGTGCTGTTGGTTAAGAATGGCTCAATCGAGCGGTTTTTCGAGTTTGGCACACCCGTTGCAATACTTCCGGTGTCCATTCGAACGGTTCGACGGACACACCAAGGTAAAGGGAAAAACAGACAATGACCTTCGATTTCGACAGCAGCCGCGCCTTCGCCGCCGTTTCCGCATTCGCCATCACGGCAATGGTTATGGCCTTCGCCATCGTCCCCGCTTCGCCGACCGCATTCATCGCCTGAACGCCGACGGTTTCATCCAACTCAATTTCATAAAAGGAAACAACACATGTCCAACATCGACAGCAGCAAGCTCTACGCCGCTGCCTTCTCGCTGGTCCTTTCGGCGGCATTCTTAGCCACGGCCATCATCCCCGGATCGCCCGCCGGAGTTCTCGCATGAGCCAGCTGAGCAACACCAACCGCAGCGGCCCGCCCTCGAAGGATTTCCGGCTCGACCGCAGCAACGGCAAGCTGATGGGCGTGTGCGCCGGGATCGGCCGCTATTTCGGGATCGACACCACGCTGGTGCGCGTCGGCTTCGTCCTCGGGACCCTGCTCGGTTTCGGCAGCTTCATCCTGATCTACCTCGCGATCGGCCTGATCGCGGATTGAAGAGGGCGGGTGATTTCCCGCCCTCTTTTACGTTTCCTCAGATAACCCGTCCCAGCCGGGTCACATGGCCGAAATACCGCCGTCGAGCTTCAGCTCCGCACCGGTCATGAAACGGCTCTCATCGCTGGCCAGATAGACCACCGCATTGGCAATATCGTTCGGTTCGCCGACGAATTTCAGCGGGATTTGCCGCGCCAGCTTCTCCATCAGCACGTCCTTTTCGATCCGGTGGTGCTTGGCCGTTCCATCCAGGATCGGCGTATCGACAAAAGTCGGATGGATCGAATTGCAGCGGATCTGCATGTTGTTCTTCGCACAGTGCAGCGCGATGGATTTCGACAGCATCCACACCGACGCCTTGCTGGCATTGTAGGCGGGCATGGTGTCGCTAGCGATCAGCCCGGCAATGCTCGAAATGTTTACGATGGACCCCGGCGCGTGTTCGCGCATCAGCGGCAGAGCCTTCTGGCAGCCGTGAAAGATCGAATCGACATTGATCGCGAAGCAGCGCTTCCAGTCGTCGAAATCGCAGGTTTCGATATTGCCCGCGACACCGATGCCGGCATTGTTGACCAGCACGTTGAGCCCGCCGAGCTGTTCGCGCGCGATATCGACCGCCTTTTCCCAATCCGCCGGGTCGGTGACATCGTGCGCAGCGGCAAAGGCCGTGCCACTGCCCAGCTTTTCATTGATCAGCGATGCGGTTTCAGCCGCGCCATCCCCGTTGATATCGGTGCACAGGACACGCGCTCCTTCTTCGGCCAACCGTGTCGCATGCGCGCGGCCCAAACCCTGCGCGGCGCCCGTGATCAGTGCCAGCTTGCCTGCACACCTGCCTGCCATATTTTACTCTCCTGCCAGAAAATCCTGTCCCAGCAGCATGAGCATGCGCACATCGATCCCGCAACCTTCGCGGCGCTTTTCGGCAACAAAATTACCGATGTCGGCCAGCCTTACGCGGTGAACCACGATGTTCTCGTCCCCGACACCGCCGCCTGCGGAAACCTTGCTGAGGCCGCGTGCGCGCACCAGCGTGAAACTTTCGCTGACCATGCCGGGGGATGACCAATATGTGCCGAGATCTTCCAGACGCGCCGCACGATATCCGGTCTCTTCCTCCAGCTCGCGCCCGGCGGCTGCCAGCGGGTCTTCACCTTCGGCCCCGTCCTCGTCCCCAATCAGCCCGGCGGGCAGTTCGATGCAGTTGCGCCCCAGCGGCACGCGGTATTGTTCGACCAGCAGGACGTGGTCGTCTTCGTCGACCGCGAGGATGACGGCGGCGCGGATATTGCGCGGTCGGCCGACATATTCCCAGCGGCCGCGCTTCTTGGCCACGATGTAGTCGCCCTGCCAGACGATGGTCTCGTCTGCGTCGTGGTCGGGAACGGGCATGATCAGACCTCGATCAGGCGGTCGGGCAGTTCGTTTTCGTCATCCTCCGCACGCGGGAAATGTTCGGACAGAACCTGGCCGACATCCCGGATGCCGGCGGCGAGGCCTTGGGCAATGTGGCCTTGTTTGATCTCGGCCAGCATGTCCGCCATCGCATCGCCCCAGACCTCAGCCGAAACCTTTTCGGCAATCGGTTCGTCGGCAACGATTTCGGCGCGGTGTTCGCGCATGGAGAGATAGATCAGCACGCCGGTGCGGCCATGCGTGCGCCGCTCCGCGCCGACCTTGAAATGCTTGACCGCACGTTCGCGCACCCGCGCCGCCTTGACCGGCTTGGGTACGGCGGCAAAGCGCAAGGGGTTCCAGCTCAGCAGCGCCCATGTCGCGATGAAGGCGATGAGGCCCAATGCAATGGTCATGCTGGCGAGTTCGCCAACGGTCCATTCATGGCCCCAATCGGCGAACAATTCGTCCCACAGATCGAGGAAAGGCTGGGGCAGGGCTGCAAACACGCTCATCGCGGTAAAGGCCACCGCCGCGGCCCAGACCAGGATAACATCGGTATAGCCGTCGCTGCGGTCGGCCAGCACGGTGACGATCTCACCGCTGGTGGTCAGTTCCGCTTCGCGCACTGCATTGCTGACGATCTCGTGTCCGGCTTCGTCGAGATAACCCATCACCAGCCTCCCGAGGCGCCACCGCCACCCGACATACCGCCACCGAAGCCGCCGAAACCGCCGCCTCCACCACCGCCAAAGCCGCCACCGCCGCCCCAGTCATCGCCATCGGACAGGCCGCGTGCAATCGCCTTGCCCGCTTCCCAGATGACGATGTCGCGCGCTGTGTCGCCCCACGGGCTGGACTTGCGATAGCGCCGCCGCCGTCCGCGTCCGCGCAGCATGGGCAGGATGAAGAAGAAGAACAGGAATCCGATCCAGACCAGCGTTCCGATGGGGAACCCGCCATCGCTCGACCGGCGCTGTTCCTCCGCCGCCT
Organism: Qipengyuania sp.; assembly: GCA_048268145.1. Lineage (GTDB taxonomy): Bacteria > Pseudomonadota > Alphaproteobacteria > Sphingomonadales > Sphingomonadaceae > Qipengyuania. The sequence continues at coordinate 588,882 of JBLWWC010000001.1, forward strand.
GCGCGGCTTCTTCGATGGCGACCGCGTCTTCCGGGCTCTTGGCCAGATGTTCCAGGATCGCATCGACCCCTCGCGTCACTCCGCCATCGAAATCGCCCTGTTTGAAGGCGGGCGTGATCGTGTCGCGAATGACGCGCCCGGCCATGATCCCGCCGAAATAGGGGTGGAGGCCATAGCCGACCTCGATCCGCATCTTGCGATCATCGCGCGCCACCAGCAGCAGCAGGCCCGTGTCGCGCTTTTCTCCGCCAATGCCCCATGTGCCGAACAGGCGCGTGGCATAGGGTTCGATCGTCTCACCCTCCAGCGACGGGATCGTCGCGACCACGATGGCGTGTCCGGTCTGCCGATTATATTCGGTCAGGCGCTGGGTGAGTTCCGCTTCGGTCGCGGCGGACAGCATGTCCCCGCCGTCATAAACCGGCCCGTCGGGGCGCGGCGGCAGCTGTGCCTGCGCCAGGGCGGGCTGGGGCAGGCCCAGCACCGCCACGGCCAGCAGCATCAGCCACAGGGCGGGGATGCGGAAGGGCATGGACAAGGTCATCGCGTGCTCGAACCGGCTCAGGCCGATCAATTGCTCGCGTTGTCACCGCCGGTGATGTTGTCGAACTTCACATCGACCGCCTTTTCTGCGCCCTTCTCGGCCTTGAAGTATTCCAGCGGCTCTGCACCGTGGATGATGTTCGCGCCGATCGTGTCGGGGAAGGTGCGGATGGTGGTGTTATAATCCTGCGCCGCTTCGTTGTAGCGCACGCGTTCCGTGTTGATGAGGTTCTCACTCTCGTCGAGCGACACCATCAGATCCTGGAAGTTCTGGTTGCTCTTCAGGTCCGGATACTGCTCCACCACCGTGCGGAACTGGCCGATAGCCTGGGTCAGCTGGTTTTCGGCCTGTTGGATCTTCTGGAATTCGTCAGGGTCGGACAGATCCTCGGTGGTGATGTTGACGCCCATAGCCTTGGACCGTGCCTCGATCACACCGGTCAGGATATCGCGTTCCGACACGGCGGCGGCTTCCGCCACGCTGACGAGGTTGGGGATGAGGTCATGGCGGCGCTGCATCGCCGATTCGACATTGCCCCATTGCGACTTGGCCGCTTCTTCCTTGGTCGGGACGGAGTTTATACCGCAGGCCGTCAGCGCCAGCGCGGCTGCGGCGGCGAATGCGGTGCGGATGGCGGCGATGCGTTTCATGGTGCTCGGACCCCTGGAAAATTGACTGTCTTATCAAGATAGCACGGTTAGCCGCGCTTTCAAGATATTCCCCGCGCTTGTGACGTGGGCAACACCATGGCAATCGGCGCCTTCTGGCGCGCGAGGCGCGAAGGGACAGCAAGGGAATTTTCGGCATGAGCCTGGGTAAGGAATTCAAGAAATTCATCGCGCGCGGCAATGTGATCGATCTCGCCGTGGGTGTGGTGATCGGCGCGGCATTCGGCAAGATCACGACTTCGCTGGCCGAAGGGATCATCATGCCATTGGTCGGCTGGCTGTTTGGCGATATCGATTTTTCCAACAGGTTCATCCGCCTCGGCGCCATTCCCGAAGGCTATGAAGGCTCGCTCACCAACTATGCCGAGTTGAAGGAAGCGGGCGTGCAAATGATCGGTTACGGCGATCTCATCACGCAGGTTATCAACTTCCTGCTGATCGCCTTCGCCGTGTTCATGCTGGTTAAGGGCGCGAACCGGGCGATGGATGAGATGCAGGAACTGGCCGGCCAGACGGAGGACACCGCGAACAGCCCCGACGTGCCCACCGACCCCCAGCTCGACGTGCTGAAGAAAATCCTCGCGCAACTCAAAGCGGGCAATACGGACACGCCTGGTAGCGCCCCCGACTACGCGCCGGAAAAGGGGCCTATGGGCTGATTTTTCCGCTCACTTCACATTAAGCGACGCGTCGCTATATAGGGGCTGCCGGTTTCGGCCGGCTATGGCGATAAATTGCGCCGTGCAATAGGTACAACGGACCCGGGGGCAGTACCCGGCGGCTCCACCACAAATCCCGGTTTTTCCGGGGCTTATGACGGGGCCGAACTAGGATCGACGTGTGCTGAAAGACGGTGTTTTCGTTCGGGCTGAGTACCCCGTAAAACTGTTCACAACACACAAGTGCCAACGATAACGAAGCACTCGCTCTCGCAGCGTAATCTGACGGGCTAACGCCCTGATCTTACAAAGCTAAAGCGCGGTTGGACCCACCGGGCAACAGAAGCGGATTCCGGGGCTCCGGGGGTAGCTAGCAACAGAAACCCCCACCTTCGCCAGTTTGAGAGAACCGAGTTTGCCTATGGCGCCGCGGTCCTCCTCCGGAAAAACAACGACTCCGGGTAGCTAGCAACAGAACCCCCCACCTTTTTTCCAAGTCGGCGACATTTCACGCCGCGCCGGCATAACCGCATTCGTCGTTGGTCGAGGATCGGCGTCAACCGCACTGCCTTTGTCTGTCAATATCATGCGTTTGACCGAACACCGTGTCCGGGCAGGGTGTGGCATGTATCGCACCGGGAGGATCATTCTTCCCGGAGAGCAGCTTTGCCGATCAGCACCCGCCCCAACCGCCAATCCGCTTTGATCGATCTGCTGATCGTCGTCGCCGTGCTGGTGGGGGTGAAGCAGACCGTCTTGCTGTATTCCACGCTGTGGGGCGGGCCTGCATCGACATTCTGCGCAATGATTGTTGCCACGCTGCTTTTGCGCCGCCATGGCCAATCATGGGGCGATCTGGGCTTGAAGTGGCCGGAAAGCTGGTGGCGTACGCTGGGGCGAGACAGCGCTGATATTTATCGCATTCGTCGCATCTGCGGTCGGGTTTTCCTTCATCGCCGACATCTTCTTCGATGATATCGGCGCGAGCGGGAGGTTCGATTTCGTCAAAGGCAGCCTGCCCGGCTATCTCATGGTCATGGCCTTGGTCTGGACGCACGGCTCGTTCTTCGAGGAACTGCTGTTCAGAGCCTTCATCATCACGAAATCGAGCGAGGTTTTCGGCGGAGGCAAAACCGCCGGGTTGCTGGCCGTCGTCGCGGCTGCGATCTTCTTCGGCTATCGCCATTATTACTATCAGGGGATCCACGGTGCTCTTGTGACCGGTGGCATCGGCTTGGTCTTCGGTCTGATATACCTCAAGGCCGGACGGCAGAGCATTGTGCCTCTGGCGCTGGCGCACGGTCTGGCCAATTCGATTGCCCAGACCCAGCGTTTTCTTGGCGGTTGATTGTCAGGAAACTTCGTGGGGAACGGCATCTTGGCACGACGCCTCCCGCTCGTACCTTAGCGCGTCGAGGATTTTCGCGCCGCCTAGGAACACTGCGCCAGCGGTGGCTGCCCACAGCAGGTATCCGCCCATGCCGGGATATTCGAGCGTGTAATTCACGCCCCGCGTCATCGCGCCGAGCGCCAGCGCGAAGATGATCAGATACGCCTCGAACCGCGTCTTGATGACGAAGAGGCGACCGATCTTTCGCAGCACGTGTCGTTTCCCTTGGTTAACGGCCCCAACGCAAACCGGCGTGAAAACGCAGGATTCGCGGGGCCTTAATAGGTTAATGCACCAAGGGAGGTAAGGTTGCGCGCCTAGACGGTCCAGAGCGTTAACCCCGTCAGCGGCAGGTGAATGAGGGTGTGTCCCGTTTCGGGATGGTCAGGCAAGTTCGTCCAGCGCGAGGACACTGAGCAGCGCCTCGCGTGCTTCGATCACCTTCTTGGCCAGTGCGCCCGAACCTATTTCGGACGGGTCGATCCGTTCGGGCCAGATTTCGGCGATGACCGCTTCGATCCGCTGCGCCTTCGCATCGTCGAGCAGGAATCGCGCATCGACCGTCGCCGGATCGGCCACCACGCGCAGGCGCAAACAGGCCGGACCGCCGCCGTTGGCCATGGACTGGCGCACATCGACGGGGATGACCTTGCGGATCGGCCCGTTCGACGCGAGCATGCGTTCGCACCAAGCCCACACACTCGCGCTTTCCTGGCATTCGCCCGGCACGACGAGAGCCATCTCGCCATCGGGCAGGGTGAGGAGCTGGGCGTTGAAGAGATAGCTTTTGATCGCTTCCTCTAGGCTCACCGCATCTTCCGGCACTTCGACGACCTCTAGCGCGGGGAACGCCTCGCGGATCGCGGCATAGGCGGCCTGCTGGTCGGCAAAAGCGCGCGCATGGGTGAACAGCACCCGGCCATTGGCCACGGCGACGACATCGTTGTGGAACGCCCCCGCTGCGATCGCTTCGGGGTTCTGTTCGATAAACACGCAGCGCGCCGTGTCCAGCCCGTGAAGGCGCGCGACCGCACGGCTGGCCTGTTCGTGCTGGCGTGCGGGGAATCGTCCACCCTGCCGGCCATAAACGAACACCTCGACGCCGGGTGCATCGTGGCTGTCGCAAAACCGCATGTGGTTGGCCGCGCCCTCGTCGCCGAAGCTGGACGGCACGGCATCATGCACGGCAAAATGGCGTTCGTCGCCAAAAGCAATCTTGAGCTGGGCCTGCGTGTCGCGCCATTCCTGACCGCGGTGAAGCATGGTGACGAGGTTGGCGGGCGTCAGGTGGCAGCGCCCATCGGCGGTGTCCGGCGCAGGGCTGACGGTGGCGGCATTTGCGGTCCACATGGACGATGCCGACCATGCTGCGGCGATCAGAGCGCGCTCGGTATGTTCATCCGCGCCAAGATCGCGGAGCAGGCCGAAATTCGGGCGGGGGAGCGGCAGGAGGAAGCCCTGGGTGAGCCCACGTTCGATGTTGCCCCGCATCTTGGCGATGCCTTGCAGCGCCGCGGCGCGTGGGAAAGACGGGTCGCCCTTATGGCTGGCGCTGGCGATGTTGCCGAGGCTGAGGCCAGCATAATTGTGCGATGGGCCGACGATCCCGTCGAAATTGATCTCGACCAGTTCGCTCATCGCGCCACACTCCATACTTCGTCGCCTTCGCCCACTTCGAGCGCGGCGGCGCATTTCTCGTCGATCGCAACGGCGCCGTCTTCGCCGATTTCGCGCATGCCATAGGCGCATTTGAACGTGTCGAGCGTGCCGGTGGCGATCAGCGCACGTTCGCCGATGTCGAGCTGGGTGGACGATACCGTACCGGGGGCCGAATCCTTGATGCTCTTCACCTGGCTGGTGCGCGCGGTCATGGTCGGGCCGCCATCGAAGATGTCGACATAGCCTTCGGCGGCGAAACCTTCGTTTTCCAGCATACGCATGGCCGCGCGGCCGCTGGGGTGGGGCACGCCGATGACCTTGCGCGCTTCCTCGTCCAGCATGGCGACATAAACCGGGTGTTTGGGCATCAGGTCGGCGATGAACTGGTTGCCATTGGTGGCGTTGAAATAGTCCGCTTCCTGGAAGCTCATGCCGAAGAAACGCCCGGCAACGCCATCCCAGAAGGGCGAGCCGCCGCGATCGTCGATCACGCCGCGCAGTTCGGCCAGGATACGGCTGGAAAAGCGCTGGCGGTGCATGGCGACGAACAGATAGCGGCTGCGCGCCAGGAGCAGGCCGAGCCCGCCGGCACGTTCGCCCGGATGGAGGAACAGCCCGCCGACTTCCGACGAACCTTCAAGATCGGTGACAAGGCTCAGCAATTCGGCGCGCACCGTGCGGCCGAGTTCCTGGCTGTGCTGCGTCAGCGTGTTGAGGCGATAGCTGTAGAAGGGCCATTGCTGCCCGACCTGGCTGAACAGCTGGCACGTGCCGCGAATTTGCCCGGTTTCGGTGTTCTCGAGGACGAGCACGAACTGGTCGTCGCCCAACTCGTCATCCGTGCGCGAAAAGGCCTCGTCAGCACGTTTCAGCTTGCGGGTCAGCGCATCGCGGTCGGCAGGCAGGTTGGTGAACCCGCCCCCGGTCAGCTTGGCCATTTCATACAGGTGTTCGAGATCGGAAAGATGCGCGGCGCGCAGGCGGAAGGTCACAAATGGTCTCCGGTGGAAAGTTTCGCCAGGACCAGGGCGGACAAGGCCGCGCGTTCCCTCAGCGAAGGTACGATCATGAATTCGTCCGGCGAATGGATGGCCCCGCCGCGCACGCCCATAGTGTCGACCACGGGGACGCCAGTGGCAGCGATATTGTTGCCGTCGCACACACCGCCCGTGCTCTTCCAGCCGATCTGCTGGCCCAGCTCGGCCCCGCATGCCTTGACCAGATCGAACAGACGCTGTGCGCGCTCGTCCACCGGCTTGGGCGGGCGGGTGACGCCGCCATGACGGTGAATGCCGACCTCGTGCTCAGCTTCGATCAGGCGCAGGATCGCGTCCAGCTGGCCATCGAAGCGATTCATCGCGTCGGTCGATTTTGGCCGGATATTGAAGCGCAACACGGCAAGGTCGGGCACGACATTGTTGGCGGCCCCGCCTTCGATCTTGGCCGGGTTGACGGTGATGTCGTCGGCCTCCAGCGCCTTGATCCTGAGGACCAGATCCGATGCCGCGACAATGGCGTTGCGCCCGTCATGCGGGTTGCGCCCGGCATGGGCGGATTTGCCGGTGATGGTGATCGAGTAATTGCCCGTGCCACCGCGCGCATGGGCGAGCGTGCCGTCGGGCAAGGCGCTGGGTTCATAGGTGAGGGCGGCATATTTGCCGCGCGCCAGCTCTTCGATCAGGCCGCGGCTGGCGAGGCTGCCGGTTTCCTCGTCCGAATTGATCATCACGTCGTAACCGACGCGGTCTGCCCCTTGCATCGTCTCGAAGGCCTTGAGGGTGTGAAGGATGACGTTGAGGCCGCCCTTCATATCCGCCGTGCCGGGGCCGTTGATCGTGTCATCGTCCAGCCACACCGTGTCTTGAAACGGGTGATCGGCGGGAAATACAGTGTCCATATGGCCGGTCAGGACAAAACGCCGCTGCGCCTGTGGCCGCACGCGCAGCACCATGTGGCGGCCATGCGGTTTTTCGAACTCACGCCCATCGGCGCTGATCGCAGTGACTGTGGCCGGTTCCACCAGTTCGACCTCGCCCGGCAGCGCGCTGAACGCATCGGCGAGCACGCCTGCCATGCGGCCAAGGCCTTCGATATTGGCAGTGCCGGTGTTGATCGCCGCCCAGTCCAGCACCTCGCGCAGCATCGTGTCGCCATCGATCGCGTCGAGCAGGGCCTGTGGTGCGGTGTCCGGTTTCATGTGCAACGTCCTTAATGACGCGCGGGTATGAGTCCACCCCGCGCCTTGCATTGATCAACCGCTGGCGTCATAGTCCGTGCCGCTCCTCCCCGGGATTCACACACATGCATCTGTATGCCCAGAGGAGTTCCATGACCGAATACGTTACGCGCGCCGGGATCGAAGCCGATCCGCAGCTTGCCCAGTTCATCGAAACCGAAGTGCTTGGCCCGCTTGGCCGCAATGCCGATGAATTCTGGCAGGGTTTTGCGCAATTGCTGGGCCGTTTCGCCCCGCGCAACCGCGACCTGCTGGCCAAGCGCGAAGACCTCCAGGCGAAGATCGATGCCTGGCATGCAGAACGTGCGGGCCAGCCGCACGATGCGGCCGCCTATCGCAGTTTCCTCCAGGACATCGGTTATCTCGTTCCCGAACCGGGCGATTTCACCATCGGGACCGAGAATGTCGATCCCGAAATCGCCACCATGGCCGGGCCGCAGCTGGTCGTGCCGATCCTCAATGCGCGGTTCCTGCTCAATGCCGCCAATGCGCGCTGGGGCAGCCTGTATGACGCGCTCTATGGTACGGATGCGCTCGACGCGCCGCCCGCGCGGCCGGGTGGCTACGACGAGGATCGCGGCTCGGCGGTGATCGCCGAAGGGCGTAAGCTGCTCGACGAGATCGTGCCGCTGGCATCGGGCAGCTGGGAAGAGCTCGACAGCCTGGAAAGCGCGACCCTCGCCGATCCTTCGCAACAGGTCGGCACAACCGACAAGGGGCCGCTTTTCCGGCATAACGGCCTGCATATCGAACTCGTCGTCGATCCCGATAGCCAGGTCGGCAAGACCGATCGGTTGGGTCTGGCCGATATCAATTTCGAAGCGGCGCTGACGACCATTGCCGATTGCGAGGATTCGGTCGCGGCGGTCGATGCAGAGGACAAGCTGCTCGCCTACGCCAACTGGCTGGGTGTGATCCGCGGCGATCTGGAAGAAAGCTTCGACAAGGGCGGTAAGACGCTGACGCGCAAGCTGGCGGGCGACAAGAGCTACACCGATGCCGATGGCACACAGCACACGCTGCCCGGTCGCAGCCTGATGTTCGTGCGCAATGTCGGCCATCTGATGACCAATCCGGCGATGCGCTGGGACGGGGCCGATATTCCCGAAGGCATTCTCGACGCGGTCGTCACCAGCGCCATTGGCGCGCAGGACGTTGCGGGGCTGGGCAGGCACGGCAATTCGCGCTGTGGTTCGATCTACATCGTGAAGCCCAAAATGCACGGGCCGGAAGAATGCGCCTTCACCAACGACCTGTTCGATGCGGTGGAAGAACTGCTCGGCCTGCCGCGCCACACGATCAAGGTCGGCGTGATGGACGAGGAACGCCGCACTTCGGCCAATCTCGCCGCCTGCATCCACGCGGTGAGGGACCGGATCGTCTTCATCAACACCGGCTTCCTCGACCGGACGGGTGACGAAATCCACACCTCGATGCGTGCCGGGCCGATGATGCGCAAGGGTGAGATGAAGAACTCCGCCTGGCTCAAGGCGTATGAGGCGCGCAATGTTGGCATCGGCCTTGCGCATGGCCTGTCTGGCCGGGCGCAGATCGGCAAGGGCATGTGGGCCGCGCCCGATCTGATGGGCCAGATGATGATCGAGAAGATCGGCCATCTGCGCGCCGGGGCGAACACCGCCTGGGTTCCCAGCCCGACAGCGGCGACGCTGCACGCGATCCATTATCACCGCGAGGACGTGTTCGAAATCCAGAAGGGTCTGGGCGATGCGGCAAAGCTGGATGAGCTGCTCGCCATTCCGCTGGCCGATGGTGTGAACTGGTCGGACGACGAAATCCGCGAGGAGCTGGACAATAATTGCCAGGGCCTGCTCGGCTATGTCGTGCGCTGGGTCGATCAGGGCGTGGGCTGTTCCAAGGTCCCGGACATCAACGATGTCGGCCTGATGGAAGACCGCGCGACGCTGCGCATTTCCAGCCAGCATATCGCCAACTGGCTGCTGCATGGCGTCATCTCGCAAGATCAGGTGATGGACAGCCTGCGCCGCATGGCAGCCAAGGTGGACCAGCAGAATGCCGCCGATCCGTCCTACGAGCCGCTGCTCGAAAACGAAGACGGCGAGGCATTCAGCGCGGCGAAGGATCTGATCTTCAAGGGTGTCGAACAGCCGAGCGGTTACACCGAGCCGCTGCTGCATGCGTGGCGTCTGAAGAAGAAGGCCTGAACCTTTGAGCCTGCATGCACCCGACAGCGCTTCGGGCGGCGCATCCGGCTGGCGCGCGATGACGCCAGCCGATGTGCCGCTGGTCGGCGCGATTGCCGACAGGGTGCATGTGGGCCTGCACGAACCGCACGGCGTCTATGCCAACCGGCTCGCGCTTTATCCGGCGGGCTGCCGCGTCCTTACGCGCGGCGGAGAAGTGGTCGGCTATCTCATCGCGCATCCCTGGCTGTCCGACAGCCCGCCCACGCTGGGCGCGATGTTGCCCGCGCTGCCGGATCGGCCCGAATGCTATTATCTGCATGACATCGCGATCCTGCCGGCCGCCCGTTCGGGCGGGGCGGGGCGTGTGGGCTTCGAGCTATGTTTGGCGCGCGCGGCGCAAAAGGGGCTGCCCGCTATCGAACTGGTCGCCGTGAACGGTGCGGACAGCTATTGGAGCAAGCTCGGCTTCGAACCGGTGGCCAATGAGGATGCGGAAAAATACGGCGATGGCAGCACGCTGATGCGGCTGACGGTCGCATCGCTTCGGTGAAAGTCAGCCGAGGGTTCGCGCCAGCGCGACGAATTCATCCACGGTGACGGTTTCGGCGCGGCGCTGGGGATCGATGCCGATGGCCTCCAGCGCTTCCACCGCGCCGGGCACGCCTTTCAGGCTCTGACGCAGCATCTTGCGGCGCTGGCCGAAGGCGGCTTCGGTCAGGCGTTCGAGCGTGCGGGCCGGCACGCCATCGGGCATCGTGCCCGGTTCGACGTGGACGATGGCGCTCATAACCTTTGGCGGCGGGGTAAAGGCGCTGCGGTGGACCTTCATCGCCATTTTTGCCTGCGCCCGCCACTGCGCCAGCACGGCAAGCCGGCCGTAGGCAGAACCGCCGGGCTGCGCGACGATGCGCTGGGCGACCTCCTGCTGGAACATCAGCGTCAGGCTGGTCCACAGCGGGGGCCACGTATCCTCCTGTCCCTTCTGGCCACTCAGCCAGCGCACGAACAGCGCCGTGCCGACATTGTACGGCAGGTTGGACAGGACGGCGAAGGGCTCACCTCTCATCACCTTGGCGTGGTCCAGTTTCAGAGCATCGCCCTCGATCACGCGGAGCTGGCCGGGAAACGCCTCGCCCAGTTCGGCAAGCGCCGGCAGGCAACGCCGGTCCATCTCGATAGCGGTGACCTGCGCACCGGCACGCAGCAAGGCGCGCGTCAGGCCGCCGGGGCCCGGTCCGACTTCGAGCACCGGCTTGCCCGCCAGATCGCCGGGAATGGCCGCGATACGGGCCAGTAATTGCTCATCGAACAGGAAATTCTGGCCCAGCGCCTTGCTTGCCGAAAGGCCGTGGCGCGCGATCACTTCGCGCAAGGGGGGCAGGTCAGTCATGGGCGGCTCGCCGTGCGGCCATTTCACCTGCCATGCGGATGGCGACGATGGTGGCGCCGGGATCGGCCAGCCCTTCGCCCGCAATAGCAAATGCCGTGCCGTGATCGGGGCTGGTGCGCACGATGGGCAGGCCCAGCGTCACATTGACCCCTTCGTCGAAGTCCAGCGCTTTCAGCGGGATAAGCGCCTGATCGTGATACATGGCGAGCGCCGCGTCGTAGGTTTCGCGCGCCCGGTGGGTGAAGATGGCATCGGCGGGATGGGGGCCGGTCGCCTCGATCCCTTCTTCACGCAGCGCGGCGATGGCAGGGGCGATGGTGCGGGTTTCCTCGCTACCCATGCGGCCATTTTCGCCTGCATGCGGGTTGAGGCCGCACACTGCGATGCGCGGCGCGGCAATGCCGAAATCGCGCCGCAGCGCGTCTGCCAGAATGCGCCCACGATGGCGGATCAGCTCGACCGTGATCATCCGCGGCACTTCCGACAACGCGCAGTGCACGGTCAGCGGGACTGCTCGCAAGCTCGGTCCGGCCAGCATCATCACCGCATCGCGCGAGGGCACGCCGCATTTATGGGCAAGATATTCGGTCTGGCCGGGATGGCCGAAGCCGACCTGCGCCAGCTCCGACTTGGCGACCGGCAGAGTGGTCAGCGCAGCGGCATCGCCCGCCTGGACCAGCGCGATGGCATGATCGAGTGATTGCAGTGCCAGCCGCGCACCGTCCTTTGTCGGATGACCCGCGGAATAGACACCATCGAAATCGCCGACGACAGGCAACGCATCCTCAAAGACACTGCCCGCTTCTTCGGCAGATCCGATTGCCGCAACCGGCACGTCCAAGCCGCGCCGCTTCGCCGCCGCGCTCAGCACGCCGCTCCCTCCCGACACACAGAATTCGGGCAGGCCCAGCGAGCGACGCTGCGCCCAAATCTCGCAGATCAGCTCAGGGCCGATCCCGGCGGGATCGCCCAGAGACAGTGCAATCGGGCGTTCGGCTTGGCTCAATTATACTCGATATAGGCGTCGTTGCGCAGGTCGCGGAGATAGCGCTGGGCCCGCTTGTTGATCCGCTCGTCTTCCAGCTGGGACATGATCCGGTTAAAATCCGGACCCGATTCCTGCTGGGGATCGTCGCGACCGCACAGCATCAGCACGCGCACACCGTCTTCGATGGAGCCGAAGGGCGGGGTGGTCTGGCCGATTTGCAGGTTGAGGACCGCACCCTGCAACGCTTCGGGCAGCTGGCGCGCGGCCATCTGGTCGTTGGTCACGACCTGCGCGCCGATCGACGCGGCAACGGATTCGGCATCGCCGCACCCGCGCATCGACTGGATGGCGTTATTGAATTCGACGATCCGCGCCTCGGCCTGTGCCTCGGTCGTGTTCGGTTCGAAAGCGATCGAGATCTGCTTGAGCGAGAGAACTGCGTTGCGGGGGTCGGCCATCAGCACCTGACGCCGATCAATCAGATAGAGGATCGAAAAGCCACCGGGAATGCGCACCGGCCCGACGAGCTGCCCGGGCTGCATTTCGCGCGCGACCGTGCCCAGCGCTTCGGGAAGCTGGCCGAGCCGCACCCAGCCCAGTTCACCGCCCACGGCAGCGGTCGATGCCTGCGAAAACTGGCGGGCATATGCGGCAAAGGCGCCGCCCTGGCGCAGTTGCTCCACGATCTGCCGCGCATTTTGTTCGACGCTGGCTTCGCTCTCCGGCGTTGCGGCGAGGTAGATTTCGCTGATCCGGTATTCGTTCGTGCCGCGCGACGCTTCGAGCCGTTCGATCAGCTCGTTGACCTCTTCTTCGGACACATTGACGAAGGGCGATACGTTGCGGCGCAGCAGGCGCTGCCAGGCCAGCTCGCCGTGAATCTGCCGCTTGAGCGAGGCTGGCGAGGAGCCGATGGACCTGAGATAGGTGTCCATCGCATCCTGTGACTGGCCAAAGTTCTGCTGAGCCAGACGGCCGTAAGTCTGCTCGACCTCGGCAGGATCGACGGCAATTTCCTGCATTTCCGCCGCCTGGATCTGAAGGGTCTCGTCGATCAGGTTGCGCAGCACCTGCATCCGGGCCTGCTGCATCGCCGCTTCGGGAATTTCTTGGTTGTTGGCCGCAACAAGCAGGGCAACGCGATGATCGACGTCGGTTCCGGTAATGACATAGCCGTTGACGACTGCCGTTGCCGAACGGTTGTTCGGGTCGGCCTGGCCCATAAGGTTGATGTCTGCGGGAAGGTTCAGCGGGTTGGCCGCAGCGGGCGAGGCCTGCGAATTCGCAGCCTGGGGCGCGGCCAGCATGGCGATGGCGCACGCTGCGACGGAAGAAAATGCAAACTTGTTCGATTTCACGGTATAATCGTCCAATTAGGGCAATCTGCGTGTTGCCGGGATAGGCGTGACACTGCCCATCGCTGGCTTAACGCAACATGATTATTCGCTGGGCGGATAGCGCGTTTTGCAAGGTGTGCCAACGCCCTTGCCCCGAAGTGTCGGGGACTATCGGAAACCCAGATTGCGTAGCGAGAAATAGAACTGGAATGTGTCGCCACGCTGGGCATCGCCGCTGGTGACATAATCCCGCCGCCAGGTAACGCCCAGTTCCAGGCAATCATCCTGATAGGCAATTCCCAACCGCGTGCGGATCGGCTCGAACCCGTCGGATGTCAGGGTGGGGTCTTCGTTCCGGTCGGTCAGGTTGAACACGCCTGAACCGAACACCGACCAGTAATCGGCAAAGGCAATGCGGACGGCGGCGCGCAATTCCTCGCGGTCCTGAAGGTCTTCCACCAGCGCGATGTCGCGGTTGAGCCGCAGGTAGCCGATTTCGGCGTACGTCCGGCTGGTCCCCACGGCGGCGTCGATTTCGTTGCGGCGCACGGCAAGATTGTCCTTGTCGAGCCGGAAGCGGTGCGTGAAGCGCAGGAAGTCGGTGTAACGTACCTCTGTGCGGCCGACGAAATCGCTGACCTTTTCCGACAGGCCCGTGCCATCGGGCAGGATCAGCGGCTCGCTGTCGAGGCGGTAGGACTGGCCGAAAGTGGTCTTGATTTCCCAATCGGGCAGGCGAAGCTGCCAGTCGAAACCGTAGGTGACCCGCGCACCGTCCTCGATCCGGTCATATCCGGGGAAGCGGTTGAGCGCGAAGAGGTTGGAATCCTCCAGATCGATGGCGCGCGCATCTTCGTTCGGCACGGAGAGGTTGCGGATCGGCGGCGTGGCGACAAGTTGCACGCGCGGCGTGAAGACGAGATCGCCCGCGCCGATCATGCCGACGAAGGGCCATTTGACGTCCACCGCACCCAAGGCGATCGCGCGGCCTTCCCAGCCCGAATTGCCGCGATAAAATGGCTCGGGCGTCAGCAGGTTCTGGTCCGAATGATAAACGTCGCCGCGCAAGAGGCCGGTGAACTGGACCACCTGGCCAAGGTCGGTGATGCGGCGCAAATCCCACCGCGCCCGGGCAAACGCGCGCTGCGTATCCTGCCCGTCTGTGCGCAGGATCGAGAGGCTGTTGGCCTGCAATTCGACCTTGCCGCCCAGCACCGGCTCGTCCAGCCGCAGACGGTAATCGATCGCAGGCAGGGCAATGGGAACCTGGCCCTGATCCGTCGTCAGCTGGAGGGATTGCGTCGCCCACCCGGCGATGGAGAGGTAGGAATTGTCGTCGATCCGCTCCAGATCGACCATGGAGCGCAAGCGGTCGTCGCGGCTGATATCGTAGCGGCGCAGGAAGGTGCGGTCGCTGGCCACCCGGATCGAGGATGTCAGGCTCCAGTTCGGGTCGAACTGGAACCGGCCATTGGCAAACACATAACCGCGAAAGTCGCGCTCGCTCGTCGGGACACCGGTGAAAGAGGAAATGCGGCGGCTATGCGTGGCATAGCCGGTGATCTGATACGCGCCCTTGTCGGTCAGATGGCGGAACTGGGCGCTGAGCATCGGCGTCGTTTCGGTATAAACCGTCAGCCCGGTGGACAGGTCCATATTGTCGGCCAGACGCCAGTAATATGTGCCTGACAATTCGACGCCGTTATTCTTCGACACGCGGATGTCGGGAATGAGGAAGCCGGTAACCGCACCGCCATCGGTGCGGATCGACAGGCCCGGCATCGGCAGGATGCGCGCTCCGAACAATTCCAGATAGGCGCCGCGGAAACGGATGCGTCTCGCGCCCGGATCGTAGGTCACGCGTTCGGCGGTGATCCGCCAGCTGGGATCGCGGTCGCAGCCGTCCGGCGTCGTTACCGCACAACCGGAATAGGCCGCCTGGCTCAGCTCTATCGAGCCGTCCGCCCCGCGCACGCCCTCACGCGCGGCCAGCCTGCCGCCGGTGCGCAGCGCCAGAAGCAGGTCCTCCATCGCTCCGGCTTCGAACTCGTCAGTCAGCGTGATGCTGTCGGAATAAAGCTGGTTGCCGTTTTCATCCACGAAGCGAACCCGGCCATCGGCGAGGATCTGCCCTGTCGTCCGTTCCCAGCGGACACGGTCGGCGCGCAGCGAGCGGTCACCGCTGCGCAGCACGACATTGCCGCTGGCGGTTACGGTGTCGCTGTTCTCGTCATAGCCGAGCGTATCGGCCTCGAAAGCGATTTCACGATCCAGCGGGGCATCGAGCGGTGCGCTGCCAGCCGTTTCATCGCCGGGGGTCGGCAGGCTAGCCTGCGGCATTCCCTCTTTCTGCTCGCCGGAATATTCCGGGCTGGCGGGATCGGGCACATCGACAGGCTCCTGTGCCGTCGCCATGCCGGGCGCAGCGCCTTCCTGCGCCAGGGCGAGTGTCGGGAATGCTGCCGATGACAGGGCGAGCGCCGTCCCCGCCGCCAGCGCAGCGCGAAATCCTCGCATCTCAAGGGTTAGCCTGCGCGTGCCGTCCATGCCTTGCCTATCGCACCCCGTCCGCCTAATCGCAATCGCCATCACACACCGATGCCGAACCGCATATGAGCGGCAAAGACGGCATGATTAATTTTCCGGGAGTTCCCATGAAGATCGAATTCACTCAATCCCTCGCCGGTGGGGAGCGGCTCATTGCCCACATCGTCGACAAGGGCAAGTACCCCGATGCGATCGAAGCCACTTTGCGCGAAGGCGCAGAAGGTTCGCGCTTTGCCGGCAAGCCGGGCCAGCTGTTCGAAGGTTTTGTCGAACGCGATGGCGCGGTGGTGCGCATGGCGCTGGCTGGTGCTGGCGAGGCTGGTTCCGACAAGCGTGCGCACAATCTGGAAAAGGCGGGCGGTGCGCTGGCCGCAAAGTTCCAGATGTCGGGTGCGACATCGCTTGCCTTGATGGCGGATGGCCTGTCGGCGGATGAAATCGCATCGGTGCTGCTGGGCCTGCGCCTGCGCAACTGGCGCTGGGACAGCTATCGCACCAAGTTGAAGGATGAGCAGAAAATCTCGCTGGAAAGCGTGACGGTGGTGGGCGCGCCCGACGACGCCGAAGCGTCGTGGAACGCCATGTCCCATGTTGCAGAGGGGATCGAGTTCACCCGCGAACTGGTCACCGAACCGGCCAATATCATCTATCCCGAAAGCTTCGTGGAACGCTGCAAGGCGCGTTTCGAAGGCACGGGCGCGGAAATCGTCGTGCTGGATGAAGACGCGATGGAAAAGCTCGGCATGGGCGCGTTGCTCGGTGTCGGGCAGGGCTCGGTGCGCGAATCGCGCCTGCTCGCCATCCACTGGAAGGGCGGGGCAGACGGCGACAAACTGCTCGCCTTCGTCGGCAAGGGCGTGACCTTCGATACCGGCGGCATCTCGCTCAAGCCGGGGCCCGGCATGGAAGAGATGAAATTCGACATGGGCGGCGCAGGCGCGGTCGCAGGCGCGATGCTGACGCTGGCGAAACGCAAGGCGAAGGCCAATGTCGTGGGCGTCATGGGGCTGGTGGAAAACATGCCCGATGCCAATGCGCAGCGGCCGGGCGACGTGGTCACCTCGATGTCGGGGCAGACCATCGAAGTGCTCAACACCGATGCCGAAGGGCGGTTGGTGCTGTGCGATGCGCTGCACTGGACGCAGAAAGAATACGCCCCGTCGCGGATCGTCGATTTCGCCACGCTGACGGGTGCGATGATCATCGCGCTGGGCAACGATCACGCAGGGATCTTCAGCAATGACGATGCGCTGGCGGACGATCTGCTGACGGCAGGCAAGGCCAGCGGCGATGCCGTGTGGCGGATGCCCATCGGCCCGGCATACGACAAGCTCATCAACTCGCCGATTGCCGATATGAAGAATATCGGCGGGCGCGCCGCCGGTTCGATCACTGCGGCACAGTTCCTCCACCGCTTCATCCTCGACGATACGCCGTGGGCGCATTGCGACATTGCCGGAACAGTCTGGGCGGAAAAGCCCGGCGCGACCTGGGACAAGGGTGCAACCGGATATGGCGTGCGGTTGATGGACGAACTGGTCCGCACGACCATCGAAAACTGATCGGTACGCGCGCCATGGCGAAGATGCGGCGCAAGGCAGACCTTCCGACCAAGGTTTGCGCTGCCTGCGGCCTCGACTTCGCCTGGCGCAAGAAATGGGCGCGGGACTGGGACAGTGTGCGCTACTGCTCCGAACGTTGCCGCCGCAACAAGCAGGCAGGGGCCAGCGCATGACCCGCGTCGATTTCTACCAACTCAGCCGCGATCCGGTGGAACGGGTCGTGGCAGAGCTGTCGCGCACCGCGATGGCGCGCGGCCTGCGGCTGATCGTGGTGAGCGCGATGGAAGACCAGCGGGCCGCTATTTCCGAGGCCCTGTGGGCGGAAAGCGGGCCGGCTTTCCTCGCCCATGGCGATGCGAGCGGCCCGCATGCCGCGCGCCAGCCCATCCTGCTGTCGGAAAGCAGCGAACCGGCGAACGAGGCGCGCATGGCGCTCGTCGCCGATGGCCGCTGGCGCGAGGGGCTCGCCGCGATGGACGGCGTGAAGCTGCTTTTCGGCCCCGAACAGACCCAGAATGCCCGCGAATTGTGGAAGGCGCTGGGCGCGCGCGAGGGCTTTGCCTTGCGGATTTTCAAGCAGCGCGAAGACGGCGCTTGGCGAGAGGGGCGCTGAAAGCTACCTTGCGGCGACGTTCAGCAGGGGGAACAATTACATGCGTATCGCGATCGTGGCCGCAGGTTTCGCGCTTGGTCTTGCCGGATGCGGCTCTGGCACATCGGGTGACATCGAAAATGACGAAGGCGATGCCATCGGCAGCTACGACGTCGATGCGGGAACGGGCGAAATCAACGCCAGCGTCACGCAGGATGATGGCACTGTTGCGACCATGCGATCGGGCAAAAACGTCGCTGTCGAACTGCCCGATGGCTTCTCGCTCTATCCCGACGCCACGGTCACCAGCAACACCAAGGTATCGAGTTCCGATGGCGGGGGGACGATGGTCATGTTCACTTCGCAGGACAGCGCCGCCGATCTGGTCAGCTTCTATCGCAAACAGGCAGAGGCCGCCGGGGTGAAGATCGAAATGGAAATGACCGCGGGCGACATGTCGATGATCGGCGGCAAGTCGGCTGATGGTGACAGTTTTGCCTTCACCGCGACCACGGGTGACGAACAGACCAACGGCCAGCTTACCATCGGGCGATAAACGGCCCGGCATCCTTGCGGAGAGTGCTTGCGAGTTGACCGCCGCACGGCTATCGGGCGCGCGCGATATCTCCCCGTAAACTTTGCTAAGGATACTGTCATGGCGGTCACCCGCACCTTTTCGATCATCAAGCCCGATGCCACGCGCCGCAACCTGACCGGCGCCGTCACCAAGATGCTGGAAGATGCCGGCCTGCGCGTCGTTGCTTCCAAGCGCATCCACATGAGCCGCGAACAGGCCGAAGGCTTTTATGCGGTCCACAAGGAACGCCCCTTCTTCGGTGAACTGGTCGACTTCATGATCTCCGGCCCGGTCGTGGTCCAGGTTCTCGAAGGCGAGAACGCCGTGAAGGCCAATCGCGACGTGATGGGCGCGACCAACCCGGCCGATGCCGATGAAGGCACGATCCGCAAGACCTATGCGGAATCGATCGAAGCCAATTCGGTCCACGGTTCGGACAGCGACGAAAACGCCAAGATCGAAATCGATTTCTTCTTCAATGAAGACGAGATCGTCGGCTGATCTGACGACTGCGAAAACGGGCGGCGGCGCGATGGACGGTCAACGACCGCCTGTCGCGCCGCTGTCGTTTGCGCGCTGAACCTGCCGGGGCTCTGAAGGCGCGGCCAGTGTCGCATGGCGGGCCGGATTCGGCGCGACTCGCCGGGCCGTGTTATGTCGCCCTGGATGATGTGGCGCAGCGCAAAATCGGTCACGCGGGCATTCTTCAACGCCCTCAACCGGTCCCGGCCGGACCGCGCGATCGCCATGGTCGCGGATGACGCGCATTACATCGACAGCTGCGGCAACCGCATCAACGGAAAATCGCGCTGCGGCGAATTGATCGAGAAGCTCTTCGCTGCCGATCCCGATTACCGCCACGTGATCGAATCCATGTCATACGATGGGGCGGACGTGCTTGTCAGCGGCGAGGTCGTCTCCAGCGCTCCGGACTTGTCGGGCCGCGTCCTGTGGAAGGTCCGCGTGGAAGACGGCAAGATCGTTTCCTTCCAGAGCTTTCGAGCCAACCATCCGCCAGCGATGGTGACAATGCTGCTGGGCGATTTCGAACCGGCCTGAACGGTCAGGACGCGGAAAATTCCCTGATATGCGCGGCATGGCCGTTATGGGGCGAGTTCGCCGCGCGGGACTGTTCGGCTGCCATCGCCCCTATCGCTTCCGGGCTCAGTTCCAGCGCCAGCGCGCGATACAGCGCCCGCATTTCCGCGGCCCAGTCGCGGTTCAGCCGTTCGAAATCGATTTCGGCAATCGGATTGCATGCCGTGGATAGCGCCTCGTCCAGGCGTTCGTGGCGCAGAGCGATCTTGCGCTGCCATTCGCGCTCGATATCGGGCAGGGCAATGCCATCGGACTGGATCGCCATCTGGTTGGCGACCAGCGACACCGAACTGCGCAGCGTATCCTCATCCTCTCGCCGTGAAACCACCAGTCTCGCATCGGCAAGCTGTTTGAGCAGGGCGGGCAAATCCTCGGTGAATTGCGGACATTTAAGGACACGTGGCAGGTGGCTGTTGCCGTGATGCGCGGCGTCGGTGCGCAGGATGCGGGCAAACTCGCGATAGACCGGCCCTGCATCGCGCGTCTCGCTCCATGCGATATAGGTGGGGATCCGCCACTGCGCTTCGAGCGCGCAGGGGTTGAGCGCGGCGGTAAGCCACCCGATCTCCTCGTCCGCACGCATCGTCCCGAAGGGGTGCAAGGTGTCGAGCCAGGGATTGACCTGCCGCGCCAGCGCCAGCGCAAAGCCTGCCTTGACCGGCCGCCAGTCGGGCGATTTCGGAACCGGATCGAAACTGTCGCAGAACCGCGTCGCGCAATGCGCCGGATCGGCCGCAAGAAGGCGGTGCACGCGGGTCGTGCCCGAACGCATTTGCCCGACCACCACGATGGGCGGCGCAATCGGCGTTTGGGCCAGGTCTGGCTCGTTGCGCCACATCCGGCCCAGCGCGTGGCGCTTGCGGATCGCGGCAGTGATCTGCCCATAGGCGAGCGTGTGGCCGAGCGCGTTGAGGTCGGCTTCACCACACAGCGACTGGCACAGTCGTTCCAGGCGCTGTCGGAAATCGGCGGCATCTTCTTCGCTGCGTCCGCCGAATTCGTCTTCACGGTCGTATGCCCTCGCCCCGACCCGCCACAGATAGTCCGGATCGAGCGGCGGTTGCGGCGTGATATTGCGATGCCACAGCGTCTCGATGGCGCTGTCCGATATCCGGGCAAGTCGCGATACGGCCAAGGGGTGCGGGCGGGGGCGGGTCATTGTTCTCCGTCGCCGCGATGCCTGCCGATGAGCTTGCGGACCAGATGCGCCGCGATGAGCACGCCTGCGCAGATCAGCAGCGTCTGGAACAATTCCGCGCCGCTTGCATCGCGCATGCCGGTATCGCCGCGCCATGCGGAAAATGCGACCAGCGCCAGCCCGATGGCCGCGATGGCGAAGAAGATGGTTTCACGGCGCATCTGCAAGCTGGCCTAGAACGCGTCGGCCGCGTCGAGCAGCTTAGTCAGCCGTTTGGGCGCGACGGAGCGCCAGCTGCGCGAAAGCCAGTATTCCACCTGCTCCCAATTGGCATTCGGGCGGTTCAGCACCAGACCCACCCAGCCGCTCGCCCCGTAATAGGCGGGGCGGTAAAACGTATCCGGGTCTCGCGCGATCAGTTCCGCCATCTCATCCGTCCCGCTGGTCTTCACCAGCAGGGCAATCGCATCCTCGCCGTGATGGCGGTCGGAGAAATAGGCGAAGTACTTGCCGCTCTTCCCGCCTGTGCGCCAGCCTGGTGCGCCATGGCTTTCGCGTTCCTCGGCCTCAGGCAGGTCGAGCGCACGGCGGCGCACCTCACCCAGCAGCCAGCCCGCATCGTAAGGCCGCGTGACATATTCGGACAGGACTCGCGGATAAAGCTGGTGTTCGGCAATCCGCACCCGGCCCGCAAGAACATCGGGCGTGTCGCCTTGCTGGATGGCGACCTTCGCTTGGCCAAGCGCCTCGCCTGCGTCGAGTTCCTCGGTCACCAGATGCACGGTTGCGCCTGCATGACTGTCACCAGCGGCAATCGCTTTGGCATGGGTGTCGAGGCCGGGATATTTGGGCAGCAGGGAAGGGTGGATGTTCAGCATCCGGCCTGCCCATTCGCGCACCATCGCATCGCCCAGGATGCGCATATAGCCCGCGAGAACGACAAATTGCGCCCCGGCATCGCGCGCGGCCTTGCTCATCGCTGCGTCGTGGTCTGCCCGGCTCATTTCCTTGTGCGAAAGCGCGAAGGTGGCGATGCCTTCCGCCTCGGCCAGCTTCAGGCCGCCCGCATCGGGATCGTTCGATGCCACCAGCACGATCTCGTAACCGGCGTCCGGCTGTTGGCTGGCATAGAGCAATGCTGCCATATTCGTGCCCGTGCCGGACAGGAATACGGCAATCTTGGCAGGTTCAGGCAAGGTGGCTGGCTTCCCACGCCGCATCGCTGCCCCAGCTCCCGGCTGACCCCGCGACGGTGCAGCCGCGATCGCCAGACACGATCTCGCCGATTGCGACGGCGCTTTCGCCCGCCTCTTCCAGATCGCCGATCACGCCTGCCACATCGGATTTTTCCACGGCCAGTACCATGCCGAGACCACAGTTGAACGTGCGCGCCATTTCTGCCGTTTCAATCGCGCCCTCGGACTGGAGGAAGCCCATCAGACCCGGTTGAGCCCATGCGTCGGCATCGACGCGGGCATGCGCACCCTTGGGCAGCACGCGCGGGATATTCTCCAGCAAGCCGCCACCGGTGATGTGCGCCAGCGCCGCGATCCGCCCGCTGCGGATGATCGGCAGCAGGCTCCTGACATAGATCCGCGTCGGTTCGATCAGCGCATCGAGCAAGCTGCGCGACGAATCGAACGGCGCGGGGGCGTCGAGCTGCCAGCCCTTGTCTTCCGCCAGCCTGCGTACCAGCGAAAACCCGTTGGAGTGCACGCCCGAACTGGCAACGCCGATCAGCGCCATGCCGGGCGCAACGCGTTCGCCCGTCAACTGCTCGCCGCGCTCCACCGCACCGACACAGAAGCCTGCAAGGTCATAGTCGCCGGGCGCATACATGCCCGGCATTTCGGCGGTTTCGCCCCCGATCAGCGCGCATCCGGCCTGTTTGCAGCCATCGGCAATGCCCGCGATGACCCGTTCGGCAACGCCGTTTTCCAGCTTGCCGGTGGCGAAATAATCGAGGAAAAACAGCGGCTCTGCGCCCTGAACGATCAGGTCGTTCACGCACATGGCCACCAGATCGATGCCGACCGTGTCGTGCCGGTCATGGTCGATCGCAAGCTTGAGCTTGGTTCCGACCCCGTCATTGCCCGCGACCAGCAGCGGGTCTTTGTATCCCGCCGCCTTGGGGTCGAAAAAGCCGCCAAAGCCGCCGATTTCGCCATCCGCGCCCGGACGCAGGGTTGCCTTCACCAGCGGCCCGATCGCCTTCACGAGGGCGTTGCCGGCATCGATCGAAACGCCCGCCTGGGCGTAGGTATAGGGTTCGTTCTTGTCGTTCACGCCACCGCCCTAGTCGATAGCGCTTGGAATCGCACGATGCTTTGGGCAAAAGGCCCGCTGTTTTCCCCATTGAGGCCAATCCTATTCTCTCGACCCAAAACCCCAAGGCGCTGAGCGCGCTCGCCCTGACCCTCGCTGCGGCGCTGGGCCTGGCGGCGTGGGCGCAGGTCGATGGGGAACGCGGCATCGCGCCCGTTGCCGCATCGACGGATATCGATGTCGGCGGGATCGAGGTCAACGTGACGGGCGACAATGCCGACGATGCGCGCGCCAAGGGCTGGGAAGAGGCGACCCGCCTGGCATGGGAAAAGATCGACGGGCCGAAGCTGCCCGATTCGCAATTGCGCCAGATGGTGTCGTCCATCGTGATCGAGCGCGAACAGATCGGCCCCAAACGCTATGTTGCGCGGCTCGGCGTGATTTTCGATCGTCGCAGGGCAAGCCGATATATGGGCGGGGAAGCGCAGGCGCGCGCGTCTGCACCCATGTTGCTGATCCCGGTCACATTTTCGGCTGGTGGCCAGCTGGTGTATGAAACGCGCAATCCCTGGCAGCGTGCCTGGGCGGAGTTCCAGCCGGGCGCGAGCCGTGTGTCCTATGTTCGCCCTTCGGGTGCGGGCGGCGAATCGCTCTTGGTGAATTACGGCCAGACCGGCAGGCGCAGCCGCACCTGGTGGCGCAATGTCCTCGACCAGTTCGAAGCGGCGGATGTAATCGTGCCGATTGCGCGGCTGCGGCACACCTATCCCGGTGGCCCGGTCGAAGGCACTTTCACCGCGCGCTATGGCCCGGACAACACCTATCTCGACAGTTTCGAGATGACGGCGCAAAC
The DNA here is from genome assembly GCA_048268145.1 of Qipengyuania sp. GTDB lineage: Bacteria > Pseudomonadota > Alphaproteobacteria > Sphingomonadales > Sphingomonadaceae > Qipengyuania. The sequence goes on from JBLWWC010000001.1 coordinate 612,550, forward strand.
GCCCGATGCCTTGCCGGACATGCTGGCAAAGGCGGTGCAGCGCTTCGACGATATCTATGAACAGGCGGTCGAGGACGGGAAATTGCGCCCGAACCCGACGCTCAATCTCGGAACGCCGGAGATCGACCCCTCGCTGCGGCGGCTGGCCGATATCGGCCGTGCGGTGCAGGCGCAGGAACGCGCCGCCGCCGACGCCGCACGCGCGGCCGAGCAGGAGCCTTCGCCCGGCGATGCTGGTGAAACGCCTGCCGCCCCGCCTGCGCCCGTGGCGAACACCACCGTCGTGGTGCAGTTCGCCAGCCCCGATGCGCAGACATTCGACCAGACCATCGCCGCGGTGCGCGGCGCGCCGGGCGTGCGCGGCGCGGCCACGCGCAGCACCGCAATTGGCGGTACGTCGGTCCTCAGCGTGACCTATGGCGGGTCTATCGATCAGTTGGCGGCCGCGCTGCGCGCCCGCGGATACACGGTGCGGCAGGGCAACGGCGCACTCGCCATCTCGCGCTGAGGCGGGCAAGGTTCGCGCCCCATGTCGCAGATCGCGCTCCCGCTCCAATCGGCCAGTGACGGCCAGGCTGTCCGTATCGTGGTGGGCAATGCCAATCGCGCTGTCGCAGAGGCGCTTGGCGCGCCGCAAGGCTGGCCGTTTCGCACCGCCTTGCTGATGGGGCCGCCGCGCTCGGGCAAGACCTTGCTGGGCAAGTGGTTCGACGCTGCTGGGCACGGCGAAACCATCGACGGCGCCGATGCATGGGACGAAACCCGGCTGTTCCACCGCTGGAACCGGGCGCAGGAAGATGGCCGGGCGTTGCTGCTGATTGCCGATGGGGCGGGGTGGGATATCGCGCTGCCCGATCTCGCATCGCGGCTGGGCGGGTCCTTGCAGCTCGAAATCGGTGTGCCGGACGATGACATGGTGGGCGATCTGATCGAAGCGCATGCGGCGCAGCGCGGTCTGATGCTGGCCGAAGGGGCGCGCAGCTATCTCGCGCCGCGGGTGGAACGAAGCTTTGCCGTGATAGAAGATTTGGTTGCCGCGATCGACCGTATCTCCCTTGAACGCAAGGTCGCGCCCACCATGTCTGTGTGGCGCGACGCACTCGAGGCAGTGCAGGGGCCGGAGCAGGCGCGCTTGCTTTGAACGGCATTTGGTGGGAGTAACTTGCGCTATGTTCGGCAGGTTGACTGGCTATCTCGACAGTGTGAAAGCGCGCGATCCCGCGCCCCGCAGCCGCTGGGAAGTGCTAACTTACCCCGGCGTGTGGGCGCTGTTTTACCACCGTATCGCCCACTGGTTGTTCGAGGCCGAGCTGTTCTTGCTGGCCCGCCTGGTCAATCACTTCAGCCGGATGGTCACCGCGATCGACATCCATCCCGGCGCGAAGATCGGGCGCAACCTGTTCATAGATCACGGCTTTACCGTTATCGGGGAAACGGCGGAAATCGGCCACAACGTGACCATCTACCAGAATGTCACGCTGGGCGGAACAAACCCCACCAATGGCGAAGGTGGCAAGCGCCACCCCACCATTTCGAACAATGTCATTATCGGTTCGGGCGCACAGGTCATCGGGCCGATCACGGTGGGGGAACGCGCGCGGATCGGGGCGAACGCGGTGGTGACGGACGATGTCGCCGAAGGCGCGACGATGATCGGGTTCAAGGCCCGCAGCACGTTGGTTCCGGTCGAAACCTATATCCGCGAATTCATGCCCTATGGCACACCATGCAACGAACCGTGCGAACCCGATACCGGTCGTCTCGAAACGCTGGAGCAGCAATTGTCCGAAATGCGCGCCGAACTGGAACGGATACGCGCGGCAGCGGACGAGGCTGGTGAGGGCGCGGCCACCACATCGATCAAATCATCCAAGCGGAGTGGCACTGCCTCCTGATGCGGGGTAGCGATCCCACCACGCCCCTCGGCGCGGTCGTTCCGTTTCGCGCCAGGGGTGCGCCGCAGGTCGGCTTCACCCGCGAAGAATTGCAGCGCATCCTCGACCTTTATGGCCGCATGGTCGCAGCTGGCCAGTGGCGCGATTATGCGATGGATTTTTCGAGGGATTGCGCGGTGTTCGCCGCTTTCCGCCGCGCCGCCGAGCGGCCGCAGGCGCGGATCGAGAAACGCCCCGCGCTACGCAGCCGCCAAGGCATGTGGACGCTGATCGGCGAGCACGGCCAGGTGCTGAAACGCGGCCACGAACTGCCCGGGGTGCTCGCCCCGATGGAGCGCCGCCTGCTCAAGAGCGTGGACGGATAACGCACAGAAAACGGGCCCGCACATCCGTGCGAGCCCGCCCTCCCGTCAAATCTGTGTTTTCAGATCGTTGCTGGCAAGCGCCCCCTTACATCGCCTGGAAGCGCGGCGACGATGGCCTTGCGGATGGGGGTCCACAGTGCGCTGAGCGTCAGCAGGGCCGATCCGATCACCAGCGCTGTCAGCGCGAAATTGAGCTCCACCGCGCCAAATTCGCGGAACAGATAGGTCAGTGCGATCAGGACATAGGCAAGCGCGGAGACGAGCAGCGCCCGCCGATCCACCGCCAGCGCGACCAGCCCGAACACGACATAGACCGCGAGAACGGCCAGGGCCGCGCCTGCGCCGATATTGTCGCCATCGGTCACGCCGATCAGCGCGAACACCGGGTGCGCGATCATCGGTGCGGCCAGCAGGTGAAGCCAGAAAGCGACATCGCTGCGCCGGGTTTCGCGCGGCAGGTCGCTCATGTCCCAGCGCATCGCGAAGGCAAAGATCACGAGGCCGACCACGAAGACCAGTGCGAGAATGATCGTTTCGGCACTGGCGGCATTGGGGCCGATGGCCGCCATGATCAGAGCGATGGCAGTGGCGGAAAGCGCCGCAGCGCCCGCCGCGATGGTGATCGGGACCATGAAGCGGCGCCAGTGGAACCACGCAGCGCCTGCCGTGATCAGCCCGGCCGCTGCGATCAGCAGCACGGCCAGCGTCGCGTTTTCTCCATCCGGTCCGCCCTCGACCAGTGCGACGGCAAGGCCCATCAGGCCGATAAAAATCCCCCCGACATAGCCGAGCAGCAACAGGATGCTGGGCAACGCCATGCGGCGCTTGGCAGTGAAGAATTCGGCCAGGATCCACGCAGTCACCGCCACCAGCAATCCGCTGACAGGCGAGGGGCCGTTTTCATTGCTCCAGATCGCGTCCCCGATGGCCGCCATCGCGACCAGCATGATGACCACGCCAATCGATACGAAAATATCGTTGAAGCCCGTAATGAGGCGGAAATGCTCCGCATCGGCAGGTACTGCACCGCGCTGCGCGGCGACATGGGCGCGCAGGGCATCGGCGGCATCGGCTGATATCGCGCCGGCGGATACGGCAGAGTTCAGGTCTTCCTGACTGTACATGGCTGTCTCTCCCAAGACGGAAGAGCGAACGCTAGGTCAGGTGTGTTGATGTGTCAATACAGCTAGGCGGTGCGAGGCTTGCCCGCGCGCCGCAGCAGCAGGAACACGCCGAGGCCGAAGACAAGGTCGAACCCGGCGCACAAGGGTGGATACCATTCGGCGACGCCCGCATGATGGCCGAAAAAGGCATCGTAGCCGCCGTGGAGCAAAATCGCGACCCCGATGGAAGGCGGCCATTTTGCCATGGCCAACTGCGCTATGCCGCCGGCAATGATCGCAAAGAGTGTTTCGTAGAGGATGACCTCTATCGACCCGCTCACCAACCGCGCGCCGACATAGATCCAGAGCATGATCGCAAAGGCGAAGAAGCTCTGCATCGCGAACTGCCGCATCGGCAGCCGCGATAGAAGCAAGAGGAGCAGGCCGCCGCTGCCAGCACCTATGGCAGCAGCGGTCCAGTACTCGCTCATGAATTATCAGCCGCGTGCAGAGGACGGGCCAGTTCCAGTCACTTTCTGCATCGCGGTAAGGATGGCGCCCGACTGTTCACTGCCCGATTGCGGGGCCTTGAGGTTGGAGAAGTCGGAAATCTTGTCCCAGTTGGCGGCGAAACCTTCGACCGTGCGTTCGCCTTCGGGCAGCCACACGGCATCGTTCATCACCGTCCAGGACGAGTGGAACCCGCCCGCACCCGCGCCGACGATGGCGTTGGTCGGCGCTTCTTCGCTGACAAGGAAGAGCGCGGCCGGGACGACATTCACCGGATCGAACAGCTTGAAGGCTTCTTCAGGGAACAGGTCTTCGGTCATGCGCGTGCCGGCAACCGGGCTCAGCGTGTTGACCTTGATGTTGTACTTCGCGCCTTCGAGCTGGAGCGTCTTGGTCAGGCCAGCAAGGCCGAGCTTGGCCGCGCCGTAGTTCGCCTGGCCGAAATTGCCGAACAGGCCGGTGGAGGACGCAGTCATCAGCACGCGGCCATAGGCCTGCTCACGGAAGGTTTCCCAGCATGCCTTGGTGGCCAGCGCCGAACCGGTGAGGTGGACCTTCACGACGAATTCGAAGTCTTCCGGCGTCATCTTGGCAAAGGTCTTGTCGCGCAACACACCGGCATTGTTGATGAGGACATGGACGCCGCCGAATTTTTCTTTCGTCTTGGCGACCATCTCTTCCATCTGGTCGTATTCGGTCACGCTGGAGCCATTGGCCATAGCCGTGCCGCCTGCCTTTTCGATTTCCTCGACCACCTGCGCGGCCATGTCGGACGTGCCCGTGCCATCGCGCGAACCGCCCAGATCGTTGACCACCACCTTCGCACCGCGGCGGCCGAGTTCCAGCGCATATTCGCGGCCAAGCCCGCCGCCTGCACCGGTGACGATGGCAACCTTGTCTTTGAAATCGATGGTCATGAGAGGTCTCCGAAGTGGTTTACGTTAAGGTCAATCTGCGGGGGAGGTGGCACGATAGCAGATGCGATGCAACCGCGCTTTAGGCAGGGCGCAATGCCGTAGGGTCAGAGCGTTTCGAGCGCCGGGACCAGCCCGTCCAGCGAATCGATCACGGCATCGCCGCCCAGCTCATGGGGTGGCTTGTCGCAGTAGCCGTAACCAGCAACCACCACCGGGACGAGCGCCCCGCGAGCTGCCGCCACATCGTAGCTGGAATCGCCGACAAATGCGATCCGCCCGTTCCCGCACGCATCCGCCGCCGCCAACACCGGCTCGGGCGCGGGTTTGGCGATAAAGCGGCCGTCGGGCCCGCGTCCAAGGCTGTTGCCGCCGATGATCGTGACAAAGCGGTCCGCCAGCCCCAATTCACCGAGGATCGTGCGTGCGAAGTCCTCGAACTTGTTGGTCACCACCGCCATCTTGACCCCGCGCGCATCCAGCGCGTCGAGGCATTCCGCCACGCCCGGATAAGGGCGGGTGTGGACGGCGTTGTTCTCGGCGTAATAGGCCAGCATCGCCTTGTAGAGCTCTCGAAAGCGCACCTCGTCGATGCCGCCTTGCGCATCCAGCGCCTTGGCCAGCATGATCTTGGCCCCGCCCCCTATCAGATCCTTGCTGGAATCGACGGGGACGGGCGCGAAGCCGCCGAGTTGGAGCGCGTGGTTCACCGCCGCGCCGAGATCGCGAAATGTGTCGAGCAAAGTGCCGTCGAGGTCGAAGGCGACGGCGTGGAAGGGAAAATCGGCCATGGGCCACGGCGTGGCTTATGTGCCTTCAAACCGCAAGCAATTGGTGGCAAGGGCAAACCCATGATCGAGAAACGCGAATTTGCCGCCGTCGTCCTTGCCGCGGGCAAGGGAACCCGCATGAAGAGCGACCTGCACAAGGTGCTTCATCCGATTGCCGGGCGCGCCATGCTGGATCACCTGATGGCGAGCGTCGACACGCTGAACCCTGCGCGCAAAGTCGTGGTGGTGGGTGCTGGTCGCGAACAGTTGGAAGAGGCGCTGGGCGACAGTGCGGATACCTGCCTGCAAGAGCCGCAGCTTGGCACGGGCCACGCGGTCCAGCAGGCGGAAAAGCCGCTCGAAGGGTTCAAGGGCGATGTGCTGGTCCTCTATGGCGATGTGCCTTTCGTGAAGGGTGAGACCATGCAGGCCATGCTCGACCGGCTGCATGCGGAGGATGCGCCCAAGGTGGTCGTGCTGGGCTTCGAGCCGGAGGATGCGCTGCAATATGGCCGGGTGATCGCCGATGGCGACGGGCGGATTAGCAAGATGGTCGAATTCAAGGATGCGAGCGAGGAAGAGCGCGGTTGCCGCCTATGCAATTCCGGCCTGATGGCGGCGCGTGCGGATGACCTGTTCGCGCTGCTCAACCGGGTCGGCAATGACAACGCACAGGGCGAATATTACTTGCCCGACATCGTCAACATCGCAATTGCCGATGGCGCGACCTGCGCCGCGGTTAGCGCAGCGGACGAGCGTGAGGTTGCGGGCATCAATTCGCGCGGCGAACTTGCCGTCGCCGAGGCCCAGTGGCAGACGGAGCAACGCGAACACTGGATGCGCGAAGGCGTTACCCTGCGCGCGCCGGACACGGTTTTCTTCAGCTGGGACACGCAGCTCGCCAGCGATGTTACCGTCGATCCGAACGTTGTATTTGGCCCCGGTGTCACTGTCGCCAAGGGGGCGCACATCAAAAGCTTCAGCCATCTGGAAGGCGCGAGCGTGGGCGAGGGCGCGCAGGTCGGCCCCTTCGCCCGCCTGCGCCCCGGCGCGGTGATGGAAAAGGACAGCTTCGTCGGCAATTTCGTCGAAATGAAGAAGGCCGTGCTGGGCGAAGGGGCCAAGGCCAGCCACCTGACCTATCTTGGCGATGCCGAGGTCGGCCCACGCGCCAATATCGGCGCGGGCACGATCACCTGCAATTACGATGGCTATTTCAAGTACAAGACCCAGATCGGCGAGGGCGCGTTCATCGGATCGAACAGCTCGCTGATCGCGCCGGTGCGGATCGGCCGCGATGCCATCGTGGCCGCTGGCAGCGCGGTCAGCCGCGATGTGGCCGATGGCGAAATGCGGATGGTGCGCGGCGAACAGCTGGTCAAACCGGGCTGGGCCGATCGCTTCCACGACACGATGAAGCGCAAGAAGGACGCTGCAAAGAAGGATAAGTGAGCGAAGCGCCGCTCACCTGCTGGCTTTGCCATCGCCCGCTGGGCCGCAAGGTGCAGCAACATCATCCCGTTCCGAAATCGAAGAAGGGGCGCGAGACCGTGCCGGTCCACCCGATCTGTCACAAGACGATCCATGCGCGCTACACCAATGCGCAGCTGAGGCGGATTGGCGATGATCGCGCGGCATTGCTCGAGGATGCCGTGTTGGCGGGCTTTGTCGAGTGGGTGAAAGGCAAACCGCCAGACTTCAATGCGCGGGTCGGCCAAAGCCGCTAGCGTCGCTTGCGGCTTTGACGCTTCCCACCATCGCGATCATGCAGGTTCGGATGTTTTCCGGCGCTGCGATGTCGCCTTGTCCACCTGGCGTTCCCAGCTCTTGAACTCCAGCCGACTGAGCAAGTACCGCTCGCGTACTTCGCTGAATTCCACCAGATCGTTGCGCACGGCGCGCACGACGGCGGCTTTCTTCTGGTTCGACCAATGTACATCGTGGGATTCTGGCAAGCCCGCGCGTTTGATCCGCTGGGCGATGGTTTCGTTTCGATCATATGCCATTTGGCTCAACTCCGGTTTCCCGCTTCAGTTAGGTTGTCGCCCCGTGTCGCAAGGAAACTGGACCAGCAGGGTTAAGCGGGAACTGCGGGAAATGGTGGATTTTCTATTAGGCATCCGCCCCGTGCAGCGAACGCGGTGAAGCGTTGCGCTCACGAAAAAGGGCGGCTCGCCGGCCGCCCTTCTGTCGATCAGGAACGATCGCGATGTGCTTGCCGGGCGTTAGTCCTCGACATGCTCCGCGAGCACGGTCAGACCCTTTTCGCTGACTTCGGCGAAGCCGCCGCGCACTTCGATCATCTCGGGCGCGCCGCCTTCGGACTTGAAGACCTGGATCGCGCCATCGCGGACGGTCGACATGAAAGGCGCATGGCCTTCGAGCACGCCGAATTCGCCTTCTGTGCCGGGAACGACGACCATGTGGACGTCATCGCTGCGCACCAGCTTGGCGGGGGTTACGAGTTCGAAATGCAGTGCCATCTTCGTCTCTCCCCCCTCCTGCAGGCAGGAGGGGTCGGGTGAATGTCAGTCACGGGGCGAAGGTTCGGCCCCGAAGGCCCCTCCCGCAAGGGGAGGGGTGATAGATCAGGCGTCTTCGGCCAGCTTCTTGGCCTTTTCGACCACCTGGTCGATACCGCCGACCATGTAGAAGGCAGCTTCGGGCAGGTGATCGTATTCGCCGTCGACCACGGCCTTGAACGACTTCACCGTGTCTTCCAGCTGGACGAACTGGCCCGGGATGTTGGTGAAGACCTCGGCCACGTGGAACGGCTGGCTGAGGAACTTCTGGATCTTGCGGGCGCGGGCCACGGTCAGCTTATCTTCTTCCGAAAGCTCGTCCATGCCGAGAATGGCGATGATGTCCTGCAGGCTCTTGTACTTCTGCAGCGTTTCCTGAACGCGGCGCGCCGTATTGTAGTGCTCTTCACCCACAACGCGCGGCTCGAGAACGCGGCTGGTGGAATCGAGCGGGTCGACGGCCGGGTAGATGCCCAGCTCCGAAATGGCGCGGTTCAGCGTGGTCGTCGCGTCCAGGTGGGCGAACGAGGTTGCCGGCGCCGGGTCGGTAAGGTCATCGGCGGGAACGTAGATGGCCTGGACCGAGGTGATCGAACCCTTGGTGGTCGAGGTGATGCGTTCCTGCAAATTGCCCATGTCGGTGGCGAGCGTCGGCTGGTAGCCCACGGCCGAAGGAATACGGCCGAGCAGAGCCGACACTTCCGAACCGGCCTGCGTGAAGCGGAAGATGTTGTCGACGAAGAACAGGACGTCCTGGCCTTCCTGGTCGCGGAAATATTCCGCCATCGTCAGGCCCGACAGAGCCACGCGAGCACGTGCGCCCGGCGGTTCGTTCATCTGGCCGAAGACGAGCGCAACCTTGGAGCCTTCGCTGGTGGCGTTGCCATCGGCGTCCTTGGCGATAACGCCGGCGTCGAGGAATTCGTGGTAGAGATCGTTACCTTCGCGGGTACGCTCACCCACACCGGCGAAGACAGACACGCCGCCGTGGCCCTTCGCGATGTTGTTGATGAGTTCCTGAATGAGAACGGTCTTGCCGACGCCTGCGCCGCCGAACAGGCCGATCTTGCCGCCCTTTGCGTAGGGCGCGAGCAGGTCGATGACCTTGATGCCGGTGACGAGGATGGCCGCTTCGGTCGACTGGTCGACGAACAGCGGGGCTTCTGCGTGGATCGGTGCAGTCTGTTCTGCACCGATGGGGCCGCGCTCGTCAATCGCTTCGCCGACCACGTTCATGATGCGGCCGAGCGTCTTCGGGCCGACCGGAACAGAGATCTGCGCGCCGGTGTTAACGACTTCGCCGCCGCGCGTGAGGCCTTCGGTCGAATCCATCGCGATGGTGCGGACGGTGTTCTCGCCAAGGTGCTGCGCAACTTCGAGCACCAGCGTCTGGTCGCCATTCTTGGTTTCCAGCGCGGTGAGGATCGGGGGCAGTTCGCCTTCGAAAGTCACGTCGACGACGGCGCCGATGACCTGGCTGATCGTGCCATTGGTGGTCTGGTTAAGGGCAGGTGCGGTGGCCATGTTCGTTTCCTTGAGCCTGACTTAGAGCGCTTCAGCGCCCGCGTTTACGTTGTTGCTACAGTGCTTCCGCACCAGCAATAATTTCGATGAGTTCGGTGGTGATCGCGGCCTGGCGGCTGCGGTTGTACTGGATGGTCAGCTTGTTGATGAGGTCGCCGGCATTACGCGTGGCGTTGTCCATCGCGGTCATCGAGGCGCCCTGTTCGGAAGCCTCACGTTCCAGCAGCGCGCCGAACAGCTGCGTCTTCACATAGCGTGGCAGCAGTTCTTCGAGGATTTCTTCCTCGCCCGGCTCGTATTCGACAACCGCATCGCCGCCCGTGCCTTCGCCTTCAGGGCTGGGGACGGGGATCAGCTGATCGACGGTCGGGTCCTGCGCCAGCGCGCTCTGGAAGACCGGGTAGACGAGATGCGCGACATCGAACTGTCCCGCTTCGAACAGCGCGATCAGTTCATCGGCAATGGCCTCGGCCTCTTCGAAGCCCGGCGTGCGGACGTCGGAAGTGTCGAAGTGCTTTTTGATCCGGTCGGCATAGTCGCGCTTGATCGGCGCACGGCCCTTGCGGCCGACGAGGTAGAACTGCACGTCCTTGCCCTCGGCGATCAACGCCTTCGCCTTGAGCTTTGCAGCCTTGACGATGTTGGCATTGAGACCGCCGCACAGGCCCTTGTCGGTGTTCACCACCACCAGCAGGTGGCGCTGGTTTGCACCGGTTCCTGCCAGCAGCTTGGGCGCGCTGTCGCCGCTCACCTTGCCGGCCAGCGACGCCATGACGCCCGACAGCCGTTCGGCATAGGGACGCGCAGCTTCCGCCGCGGCCTGCGCACGGCGCAGCTTCGCCGCCGCGACCATTTGCTTGGCCTTGGTGATCTTCTGCGTCGACTTGACCGAGTTGATCCGGCCCTTGAGTTCCTTGAGACTTGCCATGATGTCCTATCCTTCACCCAATCTCGTCATGCTGAACTTGTTTCAGCATCCATCTGCGAACCTTGGTTTGAAGCCTGATGGCTTCGTGCCTCGCTGGAAAATGGACCCTGAAACAAGTTCAGGGTGACGTGTCAGGTAAACTGGCTCTCCTCGTCTAGCGTTGGTCTCAGGCGAACTGCTTGCCGAAAGCGTCGAGTGCGGCCTTCGTCTTGTCCGCGGTCTCGCCCTCGAACTTGCCGCTGGTGCGGATGTCGTTGAGGATGTCGGCATGCTCGCTGCGGAAGTGCGAGAGCATCGCAGCTTCGTATTCGGTCACGCGGTTCACCGGAACGGCGTCGAGATAGCCATTCGTGCCGGCGAAGATCGATACGGTCTGCTCTTCGAAGGGCATGGGCGAGAACTGCGGCTGCTTGAGCAGCTCGGTCAGGCGCGCACCGCGGTTGAGCAACTTCTGCGTCGCGGCGTCGAGGTCCGAGCCGAACTGCGCGAAGGCGGCCATTTCGCGGTACTGTGCAAGGTCCAGCTTCATCGAGCCCGAAACCTTCTTCATCGCCTTGGTCTGGGCAGCACCGCCCACACGGCTGACCGACAGGCCGACGTTAATCGCGGGGCGGATGCCCTGGAAGAACAGGTCGGTTTCAAGGAAGATCTGGCCGTCAGTGATCGAAATCACGTTGGTCGGGATGTAGGCCGACACGTCGCCGGCCTGCGTTTCGATGATCGGCAGCGCGGTCAGCGAACCGCCGCCATTGGCGCCGTTCATCTTTGCAGCGCGTTCCAGCAGGCGGCTGTGGAGGTAGAACACGTCGCCCGGATAGGCTTCACGGCCCGGCGGGCGGCGCAGCAGCAGCGACATCTGACGATAGGCGACGGCCTGCTTGGAAAGGTCGTCGTAAACGATCACGGCGTGCATGCCGTTGTCGCGGAAGAATTCACCCATCGCAGCGCCAGTATAGGGTGCGAGATACTGCAGCGGGGCAGGCTCCGAAGCCGTCGCAGCGACCACGATGGAATATTCCATCGCACCGTTTTCTTCGAGCTGCTTCACGATCTGCGCAACGGTCGAACGCTTCTGGCCGACGGCGACGTAGATGCAGTAGAGCTTCTTGCTCTCATCGTCCGACTGGTTGACTTCCTTCTGGTTGATGAAGGTGTCGATCGCGACAGCGGACTTACCGGTCTGGCGGTCGCCGATGATCAGTTCGCGCTGGCCACGGCCGACGGGAACGAGAGCGTCGATGGCCTTGAGGCCCGACTGCACGGGTTCGGAAACCGATTCACGCGGGATGATGCCCGGTGCTTTCTGTTCGACGAGGCGGCGCTCGGTCGTGGCGATCGGGCCCTTGCCGTCGATGGGGTTGCCCAGCGCGTCGACCACGCGGCCCAGCAGGCCCTTGCCGACCGGGACGTCCACGATGGTCGCGGTCCGCTTGACGGTGTCGCCTTCCTTGATGTCGTTGTCCGACCCGAAGATCACCGCGCCGACATTGTCGGCTTCAAGGTTGAGTGCCATGCCCTGGATGCCGTTGGCGAATTCGATCATTTCACCGGCCTGGACGTTGTCGAGGCCGTGAATGCGGGCAATACCGTCACCGACGCTGAGGACGGTTCCGACTTCGCTTACTTCGGCTTCAGTGCCGAAATTGGCGATCTGGTCCTTAATGACCTTGGAGATTTCTGCGGCGCGGATATCCATGTGATGCTTGTCCTCTTACGGAACTGGTCTCAGGCCTTCATGGCCTGGGCAAGGGAGTTGAGACGGGTGCGGATCGAGCCGTCGATGCGCTTCGATCCGATGGTGACGACGAGGCCGCCAAGCAGGTCGGGGTCGACCCGGGTTTCCAGCTTGACCGTGCGGCCTTCGCGCTGCGTCAGCTTGGTTTTGAGCGCGTCGAGCTGCGCGTCGGTAAGCGCGTGCGCACTGGTCACTTCGGCGGTCACTTCGCCGCGCTGCGCGGCGGCAATCGCCTTGAAGGCGCGGATGATGTCATCCAGCTTCGACAGGCGACGGTTCTGCGCGACCGTACCCAGAAAGTTCTGCGTCAGCTCCGAAAGACCGAGCAGGGCGGACACGCCCCACAATGCCTTTTCGGCTTCCTTGCGCGAAACCTTCGGATTGGTCGTCATCGCCCTCAGCTCGCCCGATTCGGCGAGTGCGGCGGCAACCTTTTCAAGGTCCGATTCGACCGCAGTAACGGTCCCGGCCTCGGAGGCAAGATCGAACAGGGCCGCGGCATAACGTCCTGCCAGGCTAGCCCGAATATCGGCGGAAATATCCACGCGGAGGTCGTCCTCTTGGGTGACGGGGAATGGCGTACTTCACCTTGCGAATCCGGGCTGCAAGAATGCACCCCGGCAAGGCTGGCGCGCGCCTAGCACCGGGTTGGCAGGGATGCAACCCGACTGCATGGCGTTTAACGGAATAGCGTTTGCGATAGTCGCAAACCAACCAGCCATCGGCTACATCGCCCTTATAAGGGAGAGAGGCAATGCAAACGGAAAAGATTGCGCCCAATTGCGGGGTGGAGATTTCCGGCCTGCGCCTGGCAGAGGCCGATGGCGCGGTGCTGGAGGAGATCAGGCAGGCGATCTACGAACATGGTGTGGCCGTGTTTCGCGATCAGGAGTTCTCGCCCGAAGACCATATCGCCTTTGCCCGGCGTTGGGGCGGGATCGACATCAACAATTATTTCCCGCTGACCGACGCGCACCCGGAAATCGCAGTGGTCCGCAAGAGCGCCGACCAGCAGACCAATATCGGCGGTGCGTGGCATACCGATCATTCTTATGACCAGGTCCCGGCGATGGGATCGATCCTGGTCGCGCGCGTGCTGCCGCCCAAGGGCGGTGACACGCTGTTCGCGCATATGGGGGCAGCTTACGATTCCCTGCCCGACGATCTCAAGGCAGAGATCGAGGGGCTGGAAGCGTTCCACACTGCCGACCATGTATATAAGGAAGATGGCCTTTACGCGCAGACCGACATGGCCGGCGACCTGCGCGGGCAGGGACTGAAGACCGGGGCGATCCACCCCATCGTGATCCGCCATCCACAGACGGGGCGTCGGCTGCTCTATGTCAACAGCGCCTTCACCATCCATATCGTCGGCCGCACGCGGGAGGAAAGCCTGCCGCTGCTCAACCGGCTATACGCTGCCGCTTTGGATGCAGACAATGAGTGCCGCGTGGTGTGGCGGCCCGGCACGGTGGCGGTCTGGGACAACCGCACCACCTGGCACAATGCGCTGAACGATTATCAGGGCCATGCCCGCGAAATGCACCGCATTACCCTGAGCGGGGAACCGCTGGCGGCCTGACCGCCTGCTCTCAATCAGCCTTCCACCGCCTCGCACTCATAGACCAGCCGTTCGTTGGGGCTGGCGGGGAGGGCGGACAGTACCGCGCTCTGCAAATCGCCGAGCTGGCCCGCGGCATCCTCCACCGTGCAGGCAGGGGCGGTGTACTTGCCGCGTGCGCTGCGTGCCTCGCTCATTGCCCCGCGTGAGAGGAGGTAGCGTTCGGTGCGGAAGATTCGCCGGTCAGGGTCGAAGCTGTTGACCGAGACGGCCTGTTCCTCGTTGGGGACCAACACGCGCGACCAGGTCCCGCCCGAAAAGCCGTATTGCGTGCGTTCATTGACGCATCCTCCCGCGCTCCATTCGAAGGCGAGGTCGTCGGTCTTGGAACTGGTGACCCGGCTGCGTTGGGGGATCAGCGTGCAGGAGAATTTGCGCTTGCCCGCCTGCGCCGCGTCGCCCGCTGCCAGACCCCCATCCTCGCCGCCTTCGCCGGTGGCATTGGCCACGCGGCGGTCGATCTCGTCGATGCCGGGGCGGGTGATGTGCAGCAGCAACGCCACCAGGATTGCACCCAGCCCGATGGCCACGGCAATGCGGTTGGGGACGGGCCAGGCAGGCTGCTCCCCGTCCACGCCCGCTTCTGCGCCCGCGCCTGCGCGCTTTTCGAAGCCCCACCAGATCGCCCCTGCCGCCAGCAGCAACAGGACGATGGCGGCGAACATGCGGTCGTCGCGTTCGTCGCGGACGGACATTTCGGCCTCGAAGCGGGCGCGCTCGCGCTTTAGCCGTGCGGCTTCGCTTGCCTGTTCGAGATCGGCGCGCGCGGCGAGCTGTTCGCGCTGCTGGCGTTCGCGCTCGTCGGCGTCGAGATCGGCGAGGCTGCGGCACTCGGCAGCATTGATGCGCGGCTCCACCTTGTTCTCGCGCAGGAAGGGGATCAGCTCGCGGTTGGAGACCGCGAAAAAGAATTCCGCGTCGGAACTGCCCGTATCCGCGCCGAAGCTGTTAACGCCCAGCACACGCCCGCATCCATCGAGCAATGGCCCGCCCGAATTGCCCCGTGCGATGGGCGCGGTGTGGAGAACGGTATGGAATTGTCGGCTGGGCCGTGTCCCGGCGAGGAAACCGCGGCTCTTCACCGGGGGCTGCGCGCGGAAGATATCGCCAATCTCCAGCCCCTGTGCGCGGTCGACATTCATCGGATAGCCGACGGAGTAGCTCTCGCCGCTATCGCCGACCGTTCCGCCTGCCAGCGCAAGTGGCGGCAGGCGCAGCGCGCCGTCGATTTCCACCAGGGCCAGATCGTTGCGACCGTTCACGGCCACGACCCGGGCATACACAGCCTCGCCGCCTTCGGAGGGAACGATGCCGATCCGCAGGCGATCGTCGCGCAGCGCATCGCGCACGACATGGGCATTGGTAACGACCCGCTGCGGCGAGACCGCAAAGCCGCTGCCATGGCTGATAGGATAGAGTTCGCCGTCTTCGTCGCCCACGATGACCACGCGGACGACGCCGCGTGCGGCGGCATCGATATCCGCAGCGTCGGCCGACGCCAGGTGCGGTGCAAGAAGCGCGAGCAGCGCAGCGATCATAGTGAATAGGCGTACCATCTTGTCGGGGCTTTTGACGGCCATCGGCTTTGACCGCAAGCCGCGGGATGCGCGGTGCGGCAGATGGCGGCAATTTCAGGTGGTCCGAGATGGTAAGGGGGCATGCATGACCTGCCATACCCAAGATACCGAGCCGAGCGTGCTTACCAGGTTGGTTACCACAGGACGCGATAATGCGTGGCTGTTTCGCGGCCCGTGTCACGCGCTATGATGGGAGTGACTATGACCGATCCGATCACCAACGATGCCGCATGGGCTGCCGTCAAACGGCGCGACCGTGCCTTTGACGGGCGCTTCGTGACCGGCGTGCTGACCACCGGCATCTATTGCCGCCCAAGCTGCGCAGCGCGGCATCCGGCGCGCGGCAATGTTCGCTTCTTCGCCGATGGCGCGGCGGCGCAGGCGGCGGGGCTGCGCGCTTGCAAACGCTGCCGACCCGACGATGTCGCGCGGGACGAGGCAGCGGTGCTCGCCGCGATCGACGAGATCAGGAGCGCGGAGGACGCGCCTTCTTTGGCCGCTCTGGCCGAACTCACCGGCTATTCCTCAACCCATTTCCAGCGCGTGTTCAAGCGCGCCATCGGCCTGTCGCCCGCCGCTTATGCCCGCGCCCTGCGCGAGGAGCGGGCGCGCGACGCGCTGAGCGGCGGGGAGAGCGTGACAGGTGCGATCTACGAGGCGGGCTATGGCTCCGCCTCGCGCTTCTATGAGAATACGAAAGGGAAGATGGGAATGAGCGCGAGCGACTGGCGCGATGGCGGGAAGGGCCGCACGGTGCACTGGGTTGTAGTCCAAACTACGCTAGGCGCGATGCTGGTGGCGGCGACGGAGAAGGGCGTCTGTTGCCTGTCCTTCGATGAGGGCGAGGCGGAATTGCGCGCCCGCTTTCCCACGGCGGAACTGGTCGAGGGCGGGGAGGATTTCCGCGCCCTGTTCGAACAGGTGACGGCGGCAGTCGAACAGCCGGGAACAGGCGCCGATATCCCGCTCGACGTCAAAGGCACAGCCTTCCAGCAGCGCGTATGGCAGGCGTTGCGCGAAATTCCGGCGGGCGAGACGCGTAGCTATGGCGAACTCGCCGCCGCGCTCGGAAATCCCAAGGCCAGCCGCGCGGTGGGCGGGGCCAATGGCGCGAACAACATCGCCGTGCTGATCCCCTGCCACCGTGTGGTGCAGGCCGATGGATCGCTGGGCGGTTATGCCTATGGGCCGGAAATCAAGGCCGAATTGCTCAAGCGCGAGGGACAGTGACATGACGAATTTGACAGATTTCGCGGCTCTGCATCGCAGTGCCGATCCTCTGGTTCTGTTCAACATCTGGGATGCGGGCAGCGCGGCCGCGGTGGCTGCGGCAGGTGCGAAGGCGATCGCCACGGGCAGCCTGTCGCTCGCCGGGGCTCAGGGTTTTGCCGATGGCGAAGCGATACCCTTCGACGCGCTGCTCGTCACCGTCCGCCAGATCGCCGATGCGATCGATCTGCCGCTAACCGTGGATTGCGAGACTGGCTATGCCGAGGATCTCGCGGGGCTGACGCGCAATGCGCAGGCGTTGCAGGACGCGGGCGCAATCGGATGCAATATCGAGGATGGGCGGATTGGCAGCGAGGAATTGCGCGCGACGACGGAACAGGCCGCGCGCATAGAAGCGGCGGCTCGCGTCGGGCTGTTCATCAATGCCCGGACGGATGTGTTCCTGAAGCCGCTGATGGCCGGCGAGGATCCGAACCTCCAGGCCCGGCTCGACCAGGCGATTGAGCGCGCTCACGCCTATCGAGAAGCCGGGGCAGGGTGCTTCTTCGCACCCGGGCTGAGCGCGCCCGCGCTGATCGAGGAACTTTGCAGCACGGTGCGGATGCCGGTCAATGTCATGCGTCGCGATGGAATGCCCACCAATGCTGAACTCGGCCGTCTCGGCGTCGCGCGGATCAGCCATGGGCCTGGCCCCTGGCGCGATGCGATGGCCCTGCTAACCCAGGCGGCCAGAGAGGCGTTGGGCAGCTAGGTCAAGCGCGTCCAAGCTGCGTGTGTGCGGCTCAATCCAGCTTCGGCGGAAATCCCGGTTCGGCTTTTTCCATTGCGCGGCGATAGGCGTCGCGCTGGCCGATGCGCTGGAGATAGGCCTTGAGATTGGGCATGTGGTCGATGCTCATGCCGTTGAAGGCGCGGCTGGTGGTCAGCTGGAACACCATCATGATATCCGCCGTGGTCAGCTGGCTGCCGCCGAAATAGTCCGCATCGCCCAGCCGCCGTTCGACCTGGGCCCAGGCATTGGTCACCCGCTTGCCCAGCGATTCCGGCATTTTTGCGCCCACGGCGTTCACCGCGATCTGCATCATGCCGTTGGTCATGAAGGTCGCGTTGGCGAAATGGAACCAGTAAAGGTGATCGGCGAAATCGGGATGATCGGGGCCGGGGACCAGCGCGGTGTCGGGTGCATATTTGCCGACAATATATTCGACGATCGCGCCGCTTTCGCCCAGCAGGATACACTCATCGCCTTCGCCATCCTCGATAAGCGGGGCGACTTCCATCGGGTGCAGCGCCTTCAACTCGGGCGGGGCGAGCCGAGTTTCGGGATCGCGATTGTAGAGCTTGAGGTCGTATTCAAGCCCCAGCTCCTCGCACAGCCAGACAATGCGTTCCGACTGGGAAATGCGCAGGTGGTGGACGGTCAGCATGATAAGAATTCTCCGGTTCGGGAATGTGTGCGGGCAAGGGCGACCAAAGGGGCGGTGGCCATCGCCCACCGCCCGCATTGTGTCGAGCGATAATCCGCAGCGTCAGTCGGCGCCGACGAAGATCGACTTGGCGTTAGCGAATTCCTTGATGCCGAAACCGCCATGTTCGCGGCCATAGCCGGAATTCTTGACCCCGCCGAAGGGCATGGACGGGTCGGCCACGCCATAGGTGTTGATATAGACCATGCCAGTGTCGAAATGCTTCGATGCGAGCTCGATCGCCCGATCGGTATCGCCGCACAGGATGCCGCCGCCCAGGCCATAGCGGCTGTCATTGGCAAGGCGCATCGCGTCCTCGTCGTCCTTCGCGCGGATCACGCTGGCAACGGGGCCGAACAATTCATCGTCATAGGCCGGCTGGCCGGGCGCAACGTCGGTGAGGACGGTCGCCGGATAATAGGCGCCGGGGCCATCGGGGATCGCGCCGCCGCAGGCGATTTTCGCGCCATTTGCGACCGACTTGTCCACCTGTTCCTGCAAATCGCCGCGCAGATCGGCGGACGACATTGGGCCCATATCGCTGTCATCGGCGGTCGGATCGCCGACCTTCACGCCTTCGAACCGGGCGACAAATTTTTCGAGGAAGGCGTCATAAACCTTCTCGGTCACGATGAAGCGCTTGCCGTTGATGCAGGTCTGCCCGTTATTGTATAGCCGCGCCTGCGCGCAGACCTCAGCCGCCTTGTCGAGATCGGCATCCTCCAGCACCATATAGGCATCGTTTGATCCCAGCTCGAGGACGGTGGGCTTGATCGCCTTGGCCGCCTTTTCCGCCACGTGGCGGCCCGCACCGTCCGACCCGGTCAGGGTCACGCCGCGCACCTTGTCATGGCCGATGATTTCATCCGAGGTGTCGTGGCCGATCACCAGCACGGTGAACAGGTTTTCGGGAAGGCCGCCTTTCTTGAAGATCTCTTCGATCAGGAGGCCGCTGCCGGTGCAGAGCGAGGAGTGTTTTAGCAGCACGCCATTGCCCGCCATCAGGCTGGCGATGGCATAACGGATCACCTGATAGGCCGGGAAATTCCACGGCTGGATGCCATACACCACGCCGATGGGCGAATAGGTGACGATGCCGCGCGCCGCATTGTTCGGGTCGCGCTGTTCATCGGCCAGCTGCTCCGGCCCGATCTTTGCGGTGTAATCGCAGATGGCGGCGCATAGCTCCACCTCGTCGCGGCTGTCGCCGATAAGCTTGCCGACCTCCTTGGTCATAAGCTGGGCGAGGTCTTCTTTATTGTCGCGCAGCGCCTTGCCGATGCCCTTGATGACTTGGGCGCGGTCTTCCAAGCTGCGCAGCTTCCATTCGGTGAAGGCTTTGTGGCAGGCATCGACCTTGGCGAAGGCTGCGTCCTGGGAGAGCTTTTCATAAGTTTCGATATCTTCGCCGGTGGCGGGATTGACGGTGGTGATGCTCGACATTTGGGAAAACCCTTTCATTTGCTTTCACGAAGACAAGGGTTGAAGCCACCAATCCGTTCCGCTTTGAAACCCTTTCTGCGATGCAGGGACGATGGATCGCGGCACAGTTCAGGCGGGCCGTGCCCAGCCGTCCTTGGCCGGGGTCAGCGTGTCGAGAAACGCCTCCGCGCTCTCCAGATATTCCTGCTGGCGGTCCTCGCCCATCCGGTCCCAGTTCTGATAGACCCGACCGACGCGGTGGTTGCTTTCCAGCAGGTCGCGGTGACGATCCATGAAGTGCCAGTAAAGCGGATTGAAGGGGCAGACGCCATCGCCGGTCTTCTTGCTGACCGAATAGCGGCATTGCTTGCAGTAATCGGACATCTTGTTGATGTAATTTCCGCTCGCCGCATAGGGTTTGGTCGCCAGCTTGCCGCCATCGGCATAGAGGATCATCGCCGCGACATTGGGTAGCTCGACCCATTCATAGGCATCGGCATAGACCACCAGATACCAATCCTGCACCTCGCGGGGATTCACGCCCGCCAAAAGGCAAAAATTGCCCAGCACCATCAGCCGCTGGATATGGTGGGCGTGGGCATTGTCGCGCGTCGAGCGGATGCAATCGGCAAGGCAGCGCATATCGGTATCGCCGGTCCAGAAGAATTCCGGCAGGGCGCGCTGCGCATTGAGGGCGTTGCGGCTTTCCAGATCGGGCATGTGGAACCAGTAAAACCCGCGCACATATTCGCGCCAGCCGATGATCTGACGGATGAAGCCTTCCACCGAATTGAGCGGCGCTGTGTCATCCTCGTAGGCCTTCTCGGCGCGCTCGCACAGTTCCAGCGGGTCGAGCAGGCCGAGATTGATGCTGGTCGAGAGCATGGAGTGATAAAGGTCGTCCTCACCGTGGACCATCGCGTCCTGGTAAGGACCGAATTTCTCGATCCGCTCGGCGAAGAAGGCGTCCGCCGCTTGCTCCGCCTGATCGCGCGTCACCGGCCAGCCGAAATTGTCGAGCGAGCCGAAATGGTCACCGAATGTCTTCGCTACCAGATCGAGGCATTCCTGCGTGATGGCGTCGGGCTCGAACACGGGCCGTGCGGGCGGGGCCATGGCGTCATCGGGGGAACGGCGGTTCTGCTTGTCGTAATTCCACTCTCCGCCGACAGGTTTTCCACCTGCTTGTGCACCACCTTCTCCACCGGCTTTCCCACCGCTCATCAACAGGCCGGTCTTGCGGCGCATCTGGCGATAGAAATGCTCCATCGTCAGATGGTCGCGATCCTCGGCCCATTCGCGAAATTCGGCGATGGAGCAGATAAAGCGGTCGTCGGGCAGTATTTCGATGTCGCAGGCGAACTTGTCCGGCCATTCCTCGATGGCCTGCTGGACGCGCCATTCGCCCGCCTCAACCACATGCACGCCACGCGGATCGTGCCGTTCGACCGCCCGCGCAACTTCGCCGGTAAAGCTGCCGGAATTGCCGTCATCGTCCAGCTTCACATAATCGACCGTCCACCCGGCATCGCGCATCTCGCGGGCAAAATGACGCATGGCGGAAAAGACCAGCGCGATCTTCTGCTGGTGATGTTTGACGTAGGTTGCCTCGTCCCAGACCTCCATCATCAGGACAATGGTGTCGTCCTTGGTCCGGCCTCTGAGGGAGGCGAGGGTGCGGGTCAGCTGATCGCCGAGGATGGGGACGAGGATCGGGCCGGGCATGGTGATTCCAACGCCCGACCCCGGCAACAGTGCCTTACAGTTTTGCGATATTTTCCTTCGCGGCGGCCATACCCTTCGCGATTGCGTCGGGACCGAAGCCGGCGTTTTCCACCCGCACGAAATGCAGATCGTCGATCCCGATGAAGCCAAAGAAGGTGGTCAGCAGGCTTTCCTGATTTTCGGCAATCTGGTCAGTGGAGTAGCTCCCGCCACGCGCCGAAGCGATCACGACCTTGCGGCCACCGGCAAGGCCTTCGGGTCCGTTCTCGGAATACTTGAATGTCACGCCCGGCACGCCCAGCCTGTCCATCCACGCCTTGAGCTGGCTAGGAATGGTGAAATTGTACATCGGCGCGCCGACGATCACGATGTCGCTGGCGAGAAATTCATCGAGCACTGCGCGCTGTTCGGGATAGGCCGCAGCCACGGCTTCCTCGTGCGTTTCGGGCGGGGTGCGGATCGCGCTGGTGGTGATCGGGTCGATATGTGGCAGCGGGTCCGCGACGAGATCGCGGCTTACGACTTTCGCGTCGGGATGGCTGGTGGTGAAATGGCGCACCAGCTCGTCGGTCAGCTTGCGGCTGATCGATTGCTCGCCGGTGGTCGAACTGTCGATGCGAAGGATTTGCACGTTCGGTACTCCATAGTTACTAGTGATAACCTGGAGGCTATATGGAAACTATGATCCACCCTGCGCAAGAAGGCACTTTGCTGTCCGATAGGGACAGCGGTGTAACCCTCGAGGTCCATGATGCGCCCCAGTGTTCGGCGGTGAACGATATTCTTGCCCGCGTTGGCGACAAATGGTCGGTTCGCGTGGTCATGGCTCTTACCGACGGATCGCGCCGCTTCAACGAGTTGCGCCGTGACATCCCTGGCATTTCGCAGCGCATGCTGACGCGGACACTGCGCGGGCTGGAGCGTGACGGACTGGTTGATCGCACCGTTACTCCCACCGTGCCGCCCCGGGTGGATTACGCGCTGACCGCACTCGGGCGGTCACTATGCGACCCCGTGGCGCGGCTAGGAAACTGGGCGATCGCGAATATCGGCAAGGTCGAAGCGGCACGTGCTGTGTTCGACAGCGAGCAGGATTAAACGAAATTGTAAGGGTCGATATCGACCGCCACCCTCACGCCGGGCGGGTGGTTCAGGCCGCCCAGCCATTGTCGGATGATGTCCTGTAGCGGCACGTTGCGACGGGCGTTGATGAGGAGGCGGTGGCGGTAGCGGTTGCGCAGGAGCGAGAGCGGGGCGGGCGCGGGGCCGAAGATGTGGAGGCCGTCGGTGTCGGGTTTCGTTGCGCCGATCAGGTTGGCGGCGGCGCGGGCTTCCGCGTCGTCCTCGCTCGATACGATGATGGCTGCCCAGCGCCCGAAGGGCGGGGCGCCGGCGTGGCGGCGGGCTTCGGTTTCGGCTTCGTAGAAGGCGTCGCGATCACCATTGGCGAGCGCGGCGATCACCGGTGCATCGGGGTGGCGGGTCTGGAGCAGCACTTCGCCCGGCTTGGCCCCGCGGCCCGCACGGCCTGCGACTTGCGCCACCTGCTGATAGGTCCGCTCCGCCGCGCGCAGATCGCCGCCTTCCAGACCCAGATCGGCATCGACCACGCCCACCAGCGTCAGCTCGGGAAAGTGAAACCCCTTGGTGACGAGCTGCGTACCGACGATGACGTCCACCGCACCCGCCTCGACCTGAGCGACAAATTCGCCTGCGCGGCCCGGCGTGTTGAGCGTGTCCGATGTGGCGACAAATACACGCGCATCGGGTAGGCGTTCGGCCACCTCGTCGGCGATCCGTTCCACCCCGGGGCCGCAGGCGACGAGGCAATCGGGTTCGCCGCATTCGGGGCAGGTGGCGGGCGGGGGCGTTTCGTGCCCGCAATGGTGGCAGGCAAGCCGCTGGCTGAAGCGGTGTTCGACCAGCCACGCGCTGCAATTCGGGCACTGGAAGCGAAAGCCGCAATTGCGGCACAGCGTGAGCGGGGCATAGCCGCGCCGGTTCAGGAACAGCAGCGTCTGTTCGCCCTTCGCCAGCCGATCCTCGATCCCGTCGACCAGCCGCTGGGCCAGCCAGTGGCCGCGCGGTGGCTTTTCCTCGGTCAGGTCGATCGTGTCGATATGCGGCAGGTTGGCCCCGCCGAACCGGCTGGGCAGGTCGACACGGGCATAGGTTCCGATATCGGCCATATGCAGGCTTTCCAGCGCGGGCGTGGCGCTGGCGAGGATGACCGGGATTTCCTCGAACGCGCCGCGCATCACCGCCACATCGCGGGCGTTGTAACGCACGCCATCGTCCTGCTTGAAGCTAATTTCGTGCGCCTCGTCGACGACGATCAGGCCGAGATTGGCATAGGGGAGGAACAGCGACGAACGCGCGCCGACCACCACTTGCGCCTCGCCACTGGCGATGGCGCGCCATGCGCGACGGCGCTCGGTCGATTTGAGCGAGGAATGCCACAGTACCGGGGCAGCGCCGAAACGCGCTTCGAACCGGCTCAGAAACGCCTCGGTCAGGGCGATTTCCGGCAACAGGACGAGCACTTGCCGCTCATCCTCCAGCGCACTGGCGATGGGTTCGAAATAGGTTTCGGTCTTGCCCGATCCGGTCACCCCGTCGAGCAGGAAGGGCGCGAATTTGCGCGCCTTTATGGCCGCGATGAAAGTCGCGCTCGCTTCTTCCTGCTGGGTGTTGAGCGTGACCTGTGTGTGGCCGGGATGCGCCGGATCGTAAGGCCGGTCGATATCGACCTCGACCGGCTCCAGCACGCCCTGGTTCACCAGCCCGCGCAATACGCCTTCGGAAACGCCGGATATGCCCGCAAGCTCGCGAATATTCGCCTGTTCGCCTTCGAGCGCGGCCATCGCCTGTTCGCGCTGGGGCGTCATGCGTTCGGGCATGCCGCCCGTCAGCCGGTATTCGGTCGTGGTGGCCGGGCCGCCCAGCGCGCCGCCTGATGACAGCGCCATGCGCGCAACGCTGGCGAGCGATGCGCAGTAATAGTCCGCCGTCCATTCGATCAGCCGCCGCAATGGTGCGCGCAGCGGCGGCACGGGGAGCACATCGCGCAAGGGGCGCAGCTTCTCTGCAGGAACCTCACCCCCCGGCAGCCGTTCAGGCTCCCAGACGATTCCGGTGACCGTTCGTGGGCCCAGGGGGCAGACCACCACCGAGCCGGTTTCGACCTTCATGCCGTCGGGCACGCGATAATCGAGCGGGCCGAGGGCGGCATTGAGGACTAGGCAGCGCACGCGGTTCATCGGTGGACCCATATGGGTATCGCTGGCGCAGGGAAGCAAGGGTGGAGCGTAAGGAGTCGCGTACAATGTCGGAAATTCTTGTGGAACCTGTGGGCCGTCGTGCCTTTCTCGGCCGGATGGGGGCGGGCGGTGCGCTGCTCGCGCTGCCGGCCTGCACCAGCCTTGGCGGGTTCGGTCTGGTCGATGCGGTGCAGCGCATCCTGTTCCTGTCGAGCGAGCGTGCCTTTGCGCGCATGCTGCAGGGCGATGGATTCTGGGACGGGCAGGTTGCCCAGCTCGGCCTTGGCAATCTGCTGGGCACGCGCGGCGACATTCTCAGCCGTATCCTCACCTCGTCGCTGTTCAAGAACCGTCTCGAAGATGCTTTTTCCGATATCGCCTATGAAGGGGCGGAGCGGGCCGCGCCCATCGTCACCGACGCGGTGCGGGTGATCGGCATCCGCAATGCGGTTGATCTGGTGCGCGGCGGGCCGACTGCGGCGACGGGTTTCCTGCGCAACGAATTGGGCGGATCGCTGATCGAGGCGATGGTCCCCGAACTGGGCGATGCCATGCGCGTGGCGCAGGAGCCGCTGGTGGGCCAGCTCCTGTCTGCGCTCACCGGCGTCAATCTCGCCAATGCGACCAGCCGCTTTGCCACCAGCATCGACGATACGATCTGGCGGGAAATCGGCACGGAAGAGGCCGCCATCCGCGCCAATCCCGAGGCGACACGCGACCCGCTGATTATCGGCGTGTTCGGTGCGGGCAGCGCCTACTAACATTTCTGCGCCCATTTGAGGCTTGCCACCCCCATTCCACATTTGTTTAATGCAGATGAGGAGGGGACAAGATGAAGGCATTTTTGGGTATCGCGGCAGGGGCGCTCCTTATGGTGAGCGCCCCGCCGGTCGAGGCACGCACATTCAAGGACATCATGGACCCGTATTCGGCCAAATACGGGGACTGGAAGAAAATCCGCAAGGCCATGCTCCAGCGCCAGAAAGCGGGCGAGACGTTCAGCGCCGACGACTGGTTCGTGCTGGGCGCGATGTGTGCGATCGAGCCGCCCAAGGGGCCATCGAAGATCCTCAACATGCTAGAGGGGTCGCCTTGTAAGAGCAAGGTGATCGAGTATTTCGAACGGGCCGGTGCGATGGGCAATCCGCGCGGGTTCAACCAGGCATCCTATTATGCCCGCACGCGGGAGAAGAATCCTGCCCGCGCATGGTACTTCGCCCAGCTCGCCTACCGGTTGTCGGGTGACGATGCCGACCTTGCCGCAGACGCCCTCGACAGGATCGAGGAGGTCAGGCTCGCCGCGTCAGAGCGGGAACGCGTTCTTGTGCAGGTCGATACCGAAGCGAGGCGTCTCGCGGCAAGCAATGCCTATGGCAGCAATGCCGCGCGTCCGGCCGCCGCCGCCATGCCCCCATCCATGGGCTGGCTGGATTTCGAGAATCCGCGGCGATGCACATGGAGCGATGCTGCCATGCGCATTTTCGACAATGCGACCGGCTTCGATGAGAGCAAGATGTATGGGACCATACCTGCATCGGTCCGCATTCCGGGTGTGGGGAAGCCGGTGACCAGCCGGATCACGCGCCCGGATCGGTCGGTCCCGTCGATGGTGGTGTATTATCTCGACTTCAAGGGGCGGTGGAATGGCCTGACCGTGCTCGGCCTTACCAACACCTTCCTCGAAGAATCCCACGGTGTACATGGCATGGGCATCCGCTTTGCCGAACCCGTATCTGTTGTGGCGGACAGGCTCTTGAAGGCCGGGTTCGTGGTCAATCCCAAGGGCGGGCCGCGCGACCAGATCGACAAGCGTGATCGCGACGGGAATATCGACGGCGTGATGACCTTCCTCAAGCGACAGAACGGGGAAACCGTGTTTTTGTGCGACGAGGTTTATTACGCCAGCTACGGCGCGTAGAGATTGCTACCAGTGCCTGAGGGGCCGGCCTTGCTGGCATTGCCTCAGGCTTTATGGGATTGGCACAATACGAATCGATCCCACGCGCTGGAGCCCTGACGAATGAAATTCTTTGCCGACACCGCCGAAATTGCCGAGATCGAGGATCTGGCCGCCACCGGCCTGCTCGACGGCGTGACCACCAACCCTTCGCTGATCCACAAATCGGGCCGCGATTTTCTGGAGGTGACGAAGGAAATCTGCGCTTTGGTCGATGGCCCGGTCAGCGCCGAAGTGGTCGCGCTCGATCACGACACGATGATGAAAGAGGCAGAGGTGCTGCGCAAGATCGCGGACAATGTCTGCATCAAGGTTCCGCTTACCATCGATGGCCTCAAGACCTGCAAGAAGCTGACCGACGATGGCACGATGGTGAATGTCACGCTGTGCTTCTCCGCCAATCAGGCGCTGCTCGCGGCAAAGGCGGGCGCAACATTCGTATCGCCCTTCGTCGGGCGGCATGACGATAACGGCTTCGACGGGATGGACCTGATCGCCGACATCAAGGCGATTTACGACAACTACCCGCATTTCTCGACCGAGATTCTCGTCGCCTCGGTGCGCCACACGACCCATGTTTTGCAGGCGGCCAAGATCGGCGCGGATGTGATGACCGCGCCGCCCAAGGTCATCAAGCAGCTGTTCAACCACGTCCTGACCGACAAGGGCATCGAAGGCTTCCTGAAAGACTGGCAGGCCACGGGGCAGTCGATCACCGGCTGAACCGACCCATGGCAGACCAGACCCCCCTCGACCTGTTCAAGCAGGCGCTGACCGGCACGGCGCGCGCAATGTCGCGCGAGGCGGAGGTCGAGGTTGCCTGGTCCGCCGACAGCCCTTCGCAATCGGGCAAGAATTTCCGCGTGCCGCTGCCGGGCCGCGAATTGCCGCCCGAACAGGCACGCGAGGCGCGCGGCTTTGCCGACAGTTTCGCACTGAAGCTGCGTCATCATAATGAGTCGGTGCACGCGGCGGGCGCGCCGCCCGAACCGATCGCGCGGGCATGCTACGATGCGATCGAGCAGGTGCGTTACGAAGCCATTGGCGCGCGCGGATATGAAGGGGTGGGCGAAAACCTTGCTGCGGCGACCGAGCTGCGTGTCGCCTCCGATGGCATTTCGCGCGCGAAAACCGCCGACGATGTGCCACTCGCATCCGCCCTGTCGCTGATGCTGCGCGAGGCGCTGACCGGCGCGCCCGTGCCCGAACGCGCCCGCGCCGGGGTGGATATGGTGCGCGAACATATCGAAGCGCGCACCGGCAGCGACATTGCCGACCTGGCTGAGCGTGTGGGCGACCAGCGCGCGTTCCAGGATCTGGCGCTCGACATGCTGCGCCATCTCGACCTCACCCGGCTCGACGAAGCGCCCGACAGCGCCGACGATAATGGCGAGGACGAGGAAGGCGAGAGCCCCGAAGACGATGACGGCGACGAAGATCAGGGAACGGACGAACCCGATCCCGCCGAAATGGCCGGAGACATGGCCGAAGGCGAGGGCGATGGCGAAACCGACGGCGAGGTAGAGGCCGACGGCGAAATGGCCGATGGCGACCCCGATGAAGAGGGCGAGGAGGGCATGATGCCCGTGCGCCCCAATCGCCCGTGGACCGACCTGCCCGACAATTTCGATTACAAGCCCTATACCGAAGGCTTCGACGAGATCATCGAAGCGCCCGAATTGTGCGACATGGAAGAGCTGGACCGGCTGCGCACCTATCTCGACAGCCAGCTGGCGGGCCTTCAGGGCGTCGTCACCCGGCTTGCCAACCGGCTCCAGCGCCGCCTGATGGCGCAGCAGAACCGCAGCTGGGATTTCGATCAGGAAGAAGGTATGCTGGATGCGGCCCGGCTGACCCGCGTGGTCGTCAGCCCCGGCCATGCCCTGTCCTACAAGATCGAGCGCGATACCGAGTTCAAGGACACCATCGTCACCCTGCTGATCGACAATTCGGGCAGCATGCGCGGACGTCCGATTTCCATTGCCGCGATCAGCGCGGATATCCTCGCCCGCACGCTGGAGCGTTGCGGGGTGAAGACCGAAATCCTCGGCTTCACCACGCGCGCGTGGAAAGGCGGGCAGGCGCGCGAGAAATGGCTGGCCGATGGCAAGCCCTCGCAGCCCGGCCGCCTCAACGATCTGCGCCACATCATTTACAAGAAGGCCGACGAGCCCTGGCGCCGCGCACGCCGCAATCTCGGCCTGATGATGCGCGAAGGCCTGCTGAAGGAAAACATCGATGGCGAGGCGCTGCTCTGGGCGCATGACCGCCTGTTGCGCCGCTCCGAGGATCGCCGTATCCTGATGGTGATTTCCGACGGCGCGCCGGTCGATGACAGCACGCTGTCGGTGAACACGGCAGGCTATCTCGAAAGCCATCTGCGCAAGGTGATCGACTGGATCGAGAAACAGTCCCCGGTGCAACTGGCAGCCATCGGCATCGGGCACGATGTGACGCGCTATTACCGGCGTTCGGTGACGATTATGGATGTCGAACAACTGGGTGGGACGATCATCGAGCAGTTGGCAGGCTTGTTCGAGGTGGAATGATATGCCTTCGATAGGCGTGGCTCATCGTTCTGAGAATCGCAACGGTATCAGGGCGATTTCTCAGGTTGCCCTATCGAGTGTCAGAAAACTTCTCGGACGAAGACCATTCAAAATCGAAGCTACCCCAAGTCAATCGAAGACGTTTCTTCGATTGCACTCGACGCTTTGCCGAGATGGCAGCAACGATCGTGTTGATGATCCACGCCAAGAAGCGAGCCAACACCCAGGGGAGTTGATCCACTGGTCGCTATATCCTTCAGGCACAAAAAAAGCCGCTTTCGCGACTTCGGACACAATTCGTCCGGGGTCAAAATAGGGTTTTATGTTGACCAAATACAAGATTTATTTTTTGCCCGCGTGCCAAGTGGCTGATTAATAAGGAAAGAAATTTGAACGTATCTCAAGCCGTCCAGTCCCGCCGTTCCGTCCGTGCCTTTACCGATCAGCCGGTCGAGCGCGTGGTGCTCACCCGTATTCTCGAAAAGGCACAGCGCAGCCCCTCGGGCGGGAACACCCAGCCGTGGCATGGCATCGTCCTCACCGGTGCGCCGATGCAGGCGCTCTTCGCACGGATTGCGCAGGAATTTCCCAAGGGGCGCGAAGCGCACAAGCCCGAATACCATATCTATCCGCCCGAACTCGACGGCGCCTATGAACAGCGCCGCTTCGGTGTGGGTGAGGATCTCTACGGCGCGCTCGAAATCTCCCGCGAGGAGAAGGGCAAGCGCCTGATGTGGTTCGCCGAGAACTTCCGCGCCTTCGGGGCGCCGGTGCTGATGCTGGTCCACACGCCCAAATATATGGGCCCGCCGCAGTGGAGCGATATCGGCATGTGGCTGCAAACCATCGCACTGCTGGCCCGCGAAGAGGGGCTCGACACCTGTTTCCAGGAGGCCTGGGCGGTCTACAGCCTGCAAATCCGCGAAGTGGTCGATATTCCCGACGACCATATCTTCTTCTGCGGCGTGGCCATCGGCTATCGCGATGCGGATGCGCCGGTGAACAATTTCGACGTCAAACGCGCACCGATCGAAGAGGGCGTCAGGTGGGAGGGATGGCCGGGCTGACCGTCATCCCGGCTTGCGCTTGGATGGCGTGACTGTATCAGACACCGCATGTCCGATACCCCGCTCAATCTGTTCAATTCCCTCACTCGCAAGCTGGAGGAATTTACCCCCGTCCACGAGGGCGAGGCGCGCGTCTATTCCTGTGGACCCACGGTCTATAATTACCAGCATATCGGCAATATGCGCGCCTATGTGTTTTCCGACACGCTGGGCCGTGTGCTGCGCTGGAAGGGGTACGACCTTACCCACGTCATCAACATCACCGATGTCGGCCACCTCACCTCCGATGCGGATGCGGGCGAGGACAAGATGGAGAAGATGGCGGCGCGCGAAGGCAAATCCGCATGGGACATCGCCAAATTCTATCAGGAAGATTTCGAGCGCGACCTCGCCCGGCTCAACATCACCGGCAAGCAACACCCGCGCGCTACCGAATATGTCGAGGCGATGATTGCCTGGGGCGAACGCATTGCCGACAAGCACTGCTATGAGCTCGATAGCGGGCTCTATTTCGATGTTTCGACCGTGGCCGATTACGGCCGGCTGGCGCGCGCTGTGACCGAGGATGGTGAGGGCCGTATCGAGACGGTGGAGGGCAAGCGCAACGCCGCCGACTTTGCGATCTGGCGCAAGACGCCTGCGGGCGAAACGCGGCAGATGGAATGGGATAGCCCGTGGGGGCGGGGCGCGCCCGGCTGGCATCTGGAATGCTCGGTCATGGGCGAGGCGCTGCTCGGCTTTCCCTTCGATATCCACACCGGCGGGATCGACCATCGCGAGATCCACCACCCTAACGAGATCGCGCAGAATCAGGCTTTTTGCTGCACCGGAGGCCTGTCCGAAGCGGCCAATTCGGGCGCGCGCATCTGGATGCACAACAACTTCCTCGTCGAACGCAGCGGCAAGATGAGCAAGAGTTCGGGCGAGTTCCTGCGCCTGCAATTGCTGGTGGACAAGGGCTATCACCCGCTCGCCTACCGCATGATGTGCCTTCAGGCGCACTACCGCAGCGAGCTGGAGTTTTCGTGGGAAGGCCTGGGCGCGGCGCTGACGCGGCTGAAGCGGCTGGTGATGGGTGCGGAAGCCCTCAAGGCCCGTCATGACCAACCGTGGTCGCCGCCCGAGGCATTGACCCTGAAGCAGGTTCAGGGTGACGAGTGGGGTAAGTTGTCCCCGGCGCTCGGAAAATTCGATGCCGCCATGTCCGACGATCTCAACACGGCAATCGCGCTCACCGCGCTCGAAGACGTGCTGGCGACGAAGAAGGTCGACCCGGCAAGGAAGCTGGCGCTGATCGCTGCGTTCGATTCCGTTCTCGGTCTCGGCCTGCTCGATCTTCCCCGCGCCGATCTGCGCATCCGTCCCGCGTCCGCGACAGTCACCGAAGAGGAAATCGAAGCCGAACTCCTCCGCCGCAAGGAAGCCCGCGCAGCAAAGGATTTTGCGACATCCGATGCAATCCGCGACGAACTCATGGCCAAGGGCGTCGAAGTGATGGACGGCGACCCGCTCGGCTGGGAGTGGGCATTGTAGCATTCTATCGTCCCGGACTTGATCCGGGGCTCCACTTCGGTTTGATTGCGCACGTGAAGCAAGCGGCGTTCCGGCTCACGGGTCTGGGGGAACGCCTTTGAAGGTAAGCCTTGATGACCAAAGCCGTATTGTCCGCCCTGATCCGCCCGCTGGTGGAGCCGCGCCTGCCCGATTGGGTCGAGCCGCTGTGGTTCATGAGCCAGGAACAGGCGCTGGAGATGGCCCCGGAGGCTGAGATCGGCTGGTTCGACCTCAACGAGCAAGAGCCGATGGCGGAACTCGTCCGGGCCGCCACAAACCTCAAATGGCTGAACTCGATCTA
The DNA here is from genome assembly GCA_048268145.1 of Qipengyuania sp. GTDB lineage: Bacteria > Pseudomonadota > Alphaproteobacteria > Sphingomonadales > Sphingomonadaceae > Qipengyuania. The sequence goes on from JBLWWC010000001.1 coordinate 644,545, forward strand.
TGCCGGGCTCGACTTCCTGCCGCTCGACCTGCTGGACGAACGCGGCGTGGTTGTCACGAACGGGGCGGGGATCAACGCGCTCACCATTGCCGAATATGTCGTTATGCTGATGCTCGCCCATGCCAAGGGTTACGCGCAAGTGGTACGGGCGATGGACCGCCGCGAATGGCTGCTCGACAGCCCCGGCAAGCGCGAACTGGCGGGCGAGCGTGTCTTGCTGATGGGTATGGGCGCGATCGGCTCGCTCATCAAACCGCGCCTCGAAGCTTTCGACATGGAAGTTACTACGGTGCGCCGTTCTGCGGGAGAGGACGCGCTTGGCCCCCATGAATGGCGCGGGCGGCTGGGCGAATTCGACTGGGTGGTGCTGGCCGTGCCGTCCACCCCGGAGACGGTCGGCATGATCGGCGCGGACGAACTGGCTGCGATGCGCGGCAATGCCGTGCTGGTGAATATCGCGCGCGGCGATGTAGTGAAACAGGATGCGCTCGTCACCGCGCTGCGGGACAAGCGCATCGAGGCAGCGCTGCTCGATGTGACCGACCCCGAACCGCTGCCCGAAGATCACCCGCTATGGGCGCTCGACAACGCGCAGGTGACCATGCACCTTTCGGGCCGCGCGCAGACGAAGATGTTCCAGCGCAGCGCCGACCGCTTTATCGATAACCTGGCGCGCTGGCATTCTGGCGAGCCGGTGGAGCCGCGCCTGGATCTCGAACTGGGATATTGAGCGGAACGATGTCCGGTTCAGGAACAGTAGCGGCCGCTGCCAAGTTGGATAACCGTTCGCCCTGAGCTTGTCGAAGGGCCGTCTTTCATTTCCAGGACGGCCCCTGACGAGAAGGACGGGGCCTCGACAAGCTCAGCCCTGACGGAGTTTTGGATGTCCACTCTCAAAGACACTTACCCGCTCTACCTCAATAACAAGCCGCAACAGCCAAACACCGATCTCGAGGTGACGGACAAGTTCACCGGAGAGGTGGCGTTCCGCACCGCGCTGGCCAGCCCGGAAGTGATTGACGAGGCGATTGCCGGGGCAGTCCATGCGGCCGAGCCGATGGCGCGGCTGGCCAGTTATGAACGCAAGGCCGTGCTGGAACATTGCGTCGCCAAGTTCCGCGAGCGGTTCGACGAGCTTGCCTATGCACTGTGCGTGGAGGCGGGCAAACCGATCAAGGACAGCGAGGGCGAGGTCACGCGGCTGATCGACACCTTCCAGATCGCGGCGGAAGAATCGACCCGGATGTATGGCGAGGTCATGCCGCTCGACATTTCGGAGCGCGCCAGGGGGTATCAATCGATCTGGAAGCGTGTGCCCATCGGGCCGTGCAGTTTCATTTCCCCCTTCAATTTCCCACTCAATCTCGCCGCGCACAAGATCGCGCCCGCCATTGCGGTGGGTTGCCCCTTCGTGATGAAGCCGGCCAGCAAGACGCCGCTCGGTGCGCTGATTATCGGGGAGATCCTGGCCGAGACAGACCTTCCCGAAGGGGCGTTCTCGATCCTTCCCGCCAGCCGCGACGGCGCGGACCTGTTCACCGAGGACGAGCGGCTCAAATTGCTCAGTTTCACCGGGTCGCCTGCCGTGGGCTGGGCGCTCAAGGCGCGCAGCGGCAAAAAGAAGGTCGTGCTCGAACTTGGTGGGAATGCGGCGGTGATCGTCGACAAGGATGCCGATCTGGACGACGCGCTCGAACGGATCGTGTTCGGCGCATTCTATCAGAGCGGGCAGAGCTGCATCGGGGTGCAGCGGATTATCATCCACGAAGATGTCTACGACACTTTCCGCGCAATGCTGAACGAAAAAACCAAGTCGCTGATCGCAGGCGATCCGAAGGACCGCGATACATTTATCGGTCCGATGATCTTGGAGGATGAAGCTTCACGGCTGAAAGGCTGGATCGATGAAGCTGTCGATGGCGGGGCGACATTGCTGACGGGCGGCGGTTGCAAGGGCAACATGCTGGAGGCGACGCTGCTGGAAAACGTGCACAAGGATGCCAGGGCGCTCAACGAAGAAGCCTTCGGGCCGCTGGCCATCCTGCAGAAATTCAGCCACTTCGACGATGCTCTGGCAGAGGTAAATCGCTCCACCTTCGGGTTGCAGGCGGGGATCTTTACACGCGATCTGTTCAAGATGTTCGATGCCTGGGACCGGCTGCATGTCGGCGGCGTGGTCATCAACGATGTGCCCAGCTACCGGGTGGACAACATGCCGTATGGCGGTGTGAAGGACAGCGGGCTGGGGCGCGAGGGTATCCGTTTCGCCATGGAAGACATGACCGAAATCCGCAATCTGGTGATCCGCCGATAAGGCCGCGCCGCGCCCCCTGCGCTCAACTTTCCTCCAGCAGCAGCAATTCGCATTCCACCACCAGCCGCGGGCTGGGCAGGAGGCGATGCTGTGTCCCGGAAACGGTCGCGTCCGCCACGAGCTGGCCGGGTATGGCGAATTCGTGTTCGGGCAGCTCGGCAATGAAAATCTCGCCTGCTTCCACCGCTTCCTCGCCTGAAAACAGGATGGCGAGGCGGTGGCGCGTGCCGGCAAAGGTGATGCTGGCCCATGGTTTTTCCTCATGCATGAGGATTTGTCCGCGGCACTCGCCAAGCGCCATCAGCGCATCGCGCAGGCGATCGCCGGGCGTCCGGCGGCGTGCGCTGCGGCCGCTGCGACGCACGGGCGGGCGCGGGGCGGAGGTGGTCAGGGTGGCGGCGTCAGACATGCAGCGGTTCCTCGTAATCGTTCATCCAGCGGCGCACCCGATCCTCGGTCGCGGTTCGCGGCTCGCGGCCCATGCGCAGGTCGAGCACGAAGCGCGGATCGTGCGCGGCGAGCCGCCCGAATTTGGTCGCCGCCATGTCGTGGCGGCGCAGGAACTGTTCGATGGCGCGGATAAGCATGCGGCTCCTCTCTCTGATGGGTGGCGAGTCGTTCGGTGTTCTCTATTCGTTCCATGTGAAATCCTACTTGTCTAGGAAAAATCCTATGCTATAGGAATTTTCTCGCATTGCTGCTGTGGAGCCGCCCGGATCGTTCGGGCGCGGATCGCGCAGCGGCGGGGCGGCATGACCGGGCGCATGGCCCGCGCGAATATGGAGGCTGCGATGGCTGACAATCGGGATGACACTTCGCCGGAGCGCGCGCGGTTGCTGGAACTGGCGCAGTCCGGGCGGCACAGCCTGGCCTCGCTTTCGGCGATGATCGGGCGCAACCCCAGTTATTTGCAACAATTCGTGCGCAAGGGCTCGCCCCGTCGGCTGGAAGAGCGCGACCGGGCACGGCTGGCCGAATTCTTCGGTGTGAGCGAGGGCGAGCTGGGTGCACCCGAAGGCACACCCCCACGTCCGTCGCTATCCGATTTCATCAGTATTCCGCGCCTCGCGCTTGGCGCATCGGCGGGGCCGGGAGCATACTCGGCAGAGGAAATTTCCTTCGATGCCTACCGATTTTCCCGCCGATGGTTGCGGGAAATGGGGCTGGAAGGGGCAGACCTGTCCGCCATCCGGGTGGAGGGCGACAGCATGGAGCCGATGCTGCGCAGCGGGGACGAAATTTTCGTCGACCGCAACAAGCGCAGCGGGGAGGGTGTCCATGTCGTGCGCATCGGCGATACGCTGCACGTCAAGCAGGTCCAGGCCAGTGCGCCGGGCCGCATTGCGCTCATCAGTGCCAATGACGCCTACGCCCCCATCGACCTCGCGCGGGACGAGGTCGAGGTGATCGGGCGCGTGGTGTGGAAGGGGGGGCGGGTGTAAGCGACCCGTCTGTTCGCGCCTACACCGCGCCTGGCGATGCAGGCGCCAGAAAGCGTTCGAGCCGCGCGGTCTTCTTGTGCGGCGATTTCGTCTTAATGCTTGCGGCCATCTGCGCGATCTTGCGCTTCCATTTGCCCAGGTCCTTCTCCACGCCGCCATCCTTGACCGCGCCGCAGGCGACCATCCTCACCGGGGCGAAGCCGCAAAAGTCCAGGATCTGGCGTTTCCACCGCTTCATCAGGGCATTGCCATAGACGAACCGCAGGAACAGCGGCGGTGTGTCCATGGTGACGATGACGTCTGCCGACCGGCCGGCCATCAGCTCGTCCCACCATGGATCGTCGGTGTGATAGGCGAACGCGAAGCCGGGCAGGAGCACCCGGTCCAGCAGCCCCTTCAACTCGGCAGGTTCCGCGCCCCACCACATGGGGAAGGACACGACCAGATGATCGCACGCATCCAGCTTCTGCGCGAATGCGGCCACATCCGGCTCCCACGGCGTACGCTGGCGATAGCCATGCCGCAGGACGGGATCGAAGGCGAGATCGCGCACCGCAACATGCTCGACTGCGCAATCGGCAGGCAGATTGTCGCGATAATGGTCGAGCAGGTGGGAGGACAGGCGGCGTTTGTCGGGATGCCCGTCGAGCAGCAGCACTTTCATTATAAGTTTTCCTCCGTGTGGCGAGACGATTCGAACGAACACGCCCATATGGGTGTTGGTACGCAGCCGATAGGCAGGATTTGCTCTTGCTCCGCGCCGAATGGCCCGCCATCTCACGCGCCATGACCGAAACCACGCCTACTCCGCCGATGAAAGCGGGCATTGTGCCCGTGACTCCGCTCCAGCAGAACTGCTCGCTGATCTGGTGCACCGCCACCAACAAGGGCGCGCTGATCGATCCGGGCGGCGATCTCGACAAACTGAAGGCTGCGGTGGCGAAGACCGGGGTGGAGCTGGAAAAGATCCTCATCACCCACGGCCACATCGACCATTGCGGCGAGGCAGGCGTGCTGGCGAAGGAGCTGGACCTGCCGATCGAGGGTCCGCATGAGGCCGACCGTTTCTGGATCAGCCGCCTCGACGAGGACGGCGCGCGTTACGGCGTCAACGGGCAGGTGTTCGAACCCGACCGCTGGCTGGACGATGGCGACACCGTCACCGTGGGCGAGCTGGAGCTGGAGGTCATCCATTGCCCCGGCCACACGCCCGGTCATGTCGTGTTTTTCCACCGGCCGAGCAAATTTGCGGTTGTCGGCGACGTGCTGTTCCAGGGCAGCATCGGACGCACCGATTTCCCCATGGGCAATCACCAGGATCTGATCGACGCGATCACCGGGAAGCTGTGGCCGCTGGGCGACGATGTGACCTTTATCCCTGGCCACGGCCCGACCAGCACTTTCGGGCAGGAGCGCAAGACCAACGCCTTTGTCAGCGACGCGGCGCTGGCCTGACGCACCCGCACGACAAGGTTACAGCACGCCCATTGCGATAAGCGCCGCCGCAATGGCGAGGCCGAGCAGGGTCAGCATGGTGATGAGCGTGCCGATCATGCGCGGCTTGGTCCCGGTTTCCGCGTCCATGCCGAAGGCATGCGCCAGGCGGCCCAGCATGTAGATGGCGGCCACCCATGCCAGCCAGGGCTCGCCGCGTCCCGAAATCTCGATCGCGGCGATCAGGACCAGCACGAAGCCTGTATTTTCCACGAAGTTGAGCTGTGCGCGCATGCGCCGGGTGAGCGGGCCGCCCGCATCGTCGCCATGGATGGTTTTGGTCGATTGGCGAAGCTGGCCGACACGGATGCTCAGCCACAGATTGATGATGGCCGCCGCCGCCGCCGCAGTCAGTGTTACCGGCAGGAAAATACCCATGCGATCCCTCCTTGTTGTGCCTTTGTTATGGACCCGCCAGCGTGCTAGTGCGCAGCGTGCGCCAAGGCAACGCGATTGGCCCGCGGTTGGTGGCTTGCATCCCGCGCGAAATAGGCTATAGCGCCCGCCTTCACCGCCACGGTCGGGAATTTTCGGGTTCAGTCGCTCTTGTGCGCTGCCGGACCTTCCCCTAGGGCGGCCACCGAAACGAATTGAATCATTTGAGGAACAGGTGCCACCATGGCGGTCCCCAAGAGAAAAGTATCGCCCCACCGTCGCGGCAACCGTCGGGCCCACGATTCGCTGAAGGTCGAGGCTTATCACGAGTGCTCGAACTGTGGCGAACTGAAGCGCCCGCACAATCTTTGCCCGCATTGCGGCTATTATAACGGTCGCGAAGTCGTCGCCGTCGGTCTCTGACCGTCCTTAACCGGAGAGCGCCATGAACCTGCCGCGTATCGCCGTTGACGCGATGGGCGGCGATGAAGGCGTGCGCGTGATGGTTGAAGGCGCGGCGCTTGCCCGTCGCCGTCACGACAAGTTCCAGTTTTTGCTGGTTGGCGACGAGGCGCGGATTCGCTCCGCTCTCGAAGACCATCCCGGCATGGCCGAGGCGAGCGAAATCCTCCATTGCGAGGATGTGGTCGGCGGCGATGAGCAGCCGAGCAAGGCCCTGCGCCGTGCCAAGACCACTTCGATGGGTCTGGCGGTCGACGCGGTAAAACGCGGGGAGGCCGGGGCTGCCGTGTCCGGCGGCAATACCGGCGCGCTGATGGCGATGAGCAAGCTTGCCCTGCGCACGATGCCGGGGATCGACCGGCCGGCACTGGCCGCGCTGATGCCCACGCTCGAAGATCACGATGTCATCATGCTGGACCTGGGCGCCAATCGCGAATGCGATGCGCGCAACCTCCTCCAGTTCGCAATCATGGGCGCGGCCTATTCGCGTATCCTTTCCGGCCGCGAACGCCCGCGAACCCGCCTGCTGAATATCGGAAGCGAGGAAACCAAGGGCACGGACGAATTGCGCGATGCGGCTGCAATGCTGCGCGATGCGACCGATCTGGAAATGGACTTCGAAGGCTTTGTCGAGGCCGACAAGATAAATCGCGGCGATGTCGACGTGGTGGTGACCGACGGCTTTTCAGGCAATATCGCGCTGAAGGCGATCGAGGGGACGGCGCGCTTCGTCACCGATTTGTTGCGCATGGCCTTCACATCCAGCATTCGTTCGAAGGTCGGCTTTCTCGTGTCGCGCCCCGCGACCGAGCTGCTCAAGCACCATCTCGATCCAAATAATCACAATGGCGCGGTTTTCCTCGGCCTCAATGGCGTCGTGGTGAAAAGCCATGGCAGCGCCAATGCGAAGGGCGTTGCCAATGCGGTGGAAGTCGCCGCTCGCCTGCTGGAGGACGATATCACCAACCGTATTGCGCTCGATCTGGGCAAATTGGGCGAAGAAAAGCTGCGTGACGCCGCCAACGGGGATGGGGGCGCGAAATGATCCGCTCGGTCCTTCGTGGAACCGGCTCGGCGCTTCCTGCCAGGGGCGTTAGCAATGCGGAACTGGCTGAAAAAGTCGACACCACAGACGAATGGATTGTCGAGCGGACCGGCATTCGCCAGCGTTATATCGCGGGCGAGGGTGAGACGACCTCTACCCTTGCGACGGATGCGGCGCGCGCGGCGCTCGAGACTGCCGGGATCGACGCGTCGGACATCGATCTGATCGTGCTGGCCACGGCTACGCCCGACCACACCTTTCCAGCTACCGCCACACAGGTGCAGAGCGCGCTCGGCTGCCGCGGCGGTATCGCGTTCGACGTGCAGGCGGTGTGTTCCGGCTTCCTTTACGCGATGGCCACCGCCGACTCGATGCTGCGCACCGGCCTTGCCAAGCGGGCGCTGGTGATCGGGGCGGAGACGTTCAGCCGCATCCTCGATTGGGAAGATCGCACCACCTGCGTGCTGTTCGGCGACGGGGCAGGTGCAATCGTGCTCGAGGCGCAGGACGTCGCGGAAGATGGCCCCGGCATTCTTGCCACACGGCTCCATGCCGATGGCGAGCATAAGGAAATGCTCTATGTCGATGGCGGTCCGTCCACCACCGGCACGGTCGGCAAGTTGCGTATGAAGGGCCGCGAAGTGTTCCGCCATGCGGTGGTGAACCTCGCCGACGTGCTGAAGGAAGTGATGGAAAAGGCAGGAATTTCTGCCGCCGATATCGACTGGGTCGTGCCCCATCAGGCCAATGCCCGCATCCTGGATGCAACCGCGCGCAAGCTCGGCCTTCCGGCGGAAAAAGTGGTTGTGACGGTGGATCGGCACGCCAACACATCGGCCGCCTCGGTTCCCCTCGCGCTCGATGTCGCCGTGCGCGATGGGCGGGTGAAGCAGGGCGATCTGGTGATGTTCGAAGCGATGGGCGGCGGCTTCACCTGGGGCGCCTCGCTCGCGCGGATCTAGGCCGCGAAGTAATTTAAATTACGCGAAAAGTTGCGGAAATCGGCGGGGTGGGATAGCCTGCGCAATGACCAAACTCAGGGTCGCTGCTGAGGGAAGGTATAATGGACACGATGCGTTCGGTGGGCACGCTCACTCGTGCCGATTTGGCGGAAACGATCAATCGGAAGATGGGATTGAGCCGGGCGGAATCGCTCGACATGGTCGAATCGATTCTGGAAAAGATGTGCGAAGCGTTGCAGCGCGGGGAGAATGTGAAGATCTCCGGCTTCGGCAGCTTCGTGCTGCGCGACAAGAAGGAACGCGTCGGCCGCAATCCGAAGACCGGGGTCGAAGTTCCGATCACCTCGCGCCGGGTGCTGACCTTCCGCGCCAGCCAGCTCCTGAAAGATCGCATCGCCAACGGATAGTAATCGCAGGACACAGAGACGCGCATGGCCAATTTCGATGACGGCAAGGAAGAAGGCGCGCTGCGCACCATTGGCGAAGTGGCGCGCGCCACCGGGATCAAACCGCATGTGCTGCGATATTGGGAACAGCAATTTCCCACGCTCAAGCCGCTGACCCGCTCTGGTGGGCGGCGCTACTACCGGCCCGACGATGTTGCGCTGATCGAACGAATCGACCGGCTGGTGAACCGCGAAGGCTATACGCTGAAAGGCGCCAAGGCGGCCCTGCGCGGCGCACCTGATCCGCAAGCCGCCGCCCAGCCTGTGGAAGCCCCAACGCCCGTCGATGGCGATGTGGTTGCACGGCTCAAGGCGATCCGAGACGAATTGCGCGCGGCGCTGGTGGCAGCCTGAACGCGCATCGCGTTGCTCCCGGCTCCGGTCTGCTTGCGACCAAGATCACCCCATCGAGACACGCTAAGGAGAGCGCGGCGTGCTGCGAATCCCAAAGACTGGGGTCATCACTCGGTGATTTTTCCATCCGGATATGTCCGCAAGATCCATCCATGGTCGTCCCGACGGCGGACGAACACGAGCCCCGGGTTGTCCTGCTCCCACGCCAGCGCCTCCTCGAAACTGGTAAAGTGCAATTCCTGTCGTCCCTGCGCGCCGAAGGTCGGATGGGGATTGCGCGCATCGGCCACCATGTCTGACTGACGTTGCGACCGCTGGCGCCTGCGCTTGCCTCGAGCTTCCATGCGGTTGGCATGGCCGATGCCGTCGATCATGCTCTTGGCCGAATAGCCAGCACCAAACGTGTCCTCCCAATCACTCATCTTGGCTCTCTCCGCCTTGTATTGGTCATACCACTTGTGGGAGCAGCGATCTGGCCAGTTTCGTAGGGCTAGCGTCGGACAAGCGCTCCTGCAACAGCCCGTCCTCATGTGCCAAATCAGCTCACGCTGTGGGTGCTGAAGCCAAGGCGCTCGTGCTGCGATCGCCAGGTTTTCTTAGCCGCCGCGGCGAAACGACAATTTCGGCCATGACCGATTGCATGATCTGCCAGTCCGCCCAGCAGACAATCCCAAAGCTCCGCTACTCCGCCGCCAGCAATTCCTCCGCCGCGCCGAGGTCCACGCTTACCAGGCGGCTGACGCCCTTTTCGATCATGGTGACACCGAACAGCCGGTGCATGCGGCTCATAGTCACTGCGTTGTGGGTGACGATGAGGTAGCGCGTCGTCGTCTCGCGGGTCATCCAGTCGAGCAGGTCGCAAAAACGATCGATATTTGCATCGTCGAGGGGGGCATCCACCTCGTCCAGCACGCAGATGGGGGCGGGGTTGGTCAGGAACAGGCCGAAAATCAGCGCGATGGCGGTCAGCGCCTGTTCGCCGCCCGATAGCAGGGTAAGCGATTGCAGCCGCTTGCCCGGCGGCTGGGCAAAGATTTCCAGGCCGGCCTCCAGCGGATCGTCGCTGTCGATCAGCGCCAGATGCGCCTGACCGCCCTCGAACAGTTGGGTAAACAGCTGTTTGAAATGCCCGTTCACCTCTTCGAAGGCCTCGCGCAGCCGCTCGCGCCCCTCGCGGTTGAGATTGCCGATCGATCCGCGCAGGCGGTTGACGGCTTCGGCAAGTTCTTCCTGTTCGGCAGCGTTGGAGCCATGCTCCTGCTCGATCCGCTCGAGTTCGTCCGCCGCGACCAGATTGACCGGGCCGATCCGCTCGCGGCTGGCCGACAGGCGATCCATTTCCTCAGATTCCTGTTCGGCGCTGCGAATGGCATCTTCGTCGAATTCGAAGCGGTCGGGCAGCATGGGGGGCGGGCACTGGAACCGCTCCCCCGAGATGCGCGACATCTCGATCCGGCGCGTATCCTGGCTTTCGGCGCGCGCGGCGAGTGTGGCGCGATTTTCGCGCGCCTCGGCCAGCGCTTCGTTCGCGGTGGTAAAGTCGCGGTCCGCCGCCTGTCCGGCCTCCTGCGCCTTGGCCAGCGCAGCCTCGGCTGCGGCCAGTTCTTCGCCCAGTCGGGTGCGCACGGCATCGCCCTGCTCGATCTCGCGCATCAGCCCTTCGGGCTTTGCGGCGGTGACCGCTCGGTCCTGTTCGATTTCTTCCAGCCGCAGCGCCATATCCGACAGGCGGCGGGCGGCATCGCCCGAACGTGCTTCCCAGCCGGCAATATCGGTGCGGTGCGCCGCCGCGCGTTCCCGCGCAACGGCCAGCGCCTGATCGTGCGCGGCCAATTGCGCGCTGGCTGCCTGCATACCGGTGCGGGCGGCCTCGTTCTTCGCGCGCGCCGCTTCCAGACTGGCGCGCCCCGCCTCGGGGTCGGGCAGTTCGGCATGCTTGGCCTTGGCAGCATCGAGCTCGCCCTGCGCGGTTTCGAGCAATTGCGCCTGCTCCTCCTCCCGGCGGGCAAGTTCTTCCTGCCGGTTGGCGATCCGCTCACGCTCGGCCTCGGCTCGGTCGAGCGCGCGCAGGGCATCGCGTTCGTCCTGCGCGGCTTGCGCAGCGTCGCGGTCCGCCGCGACGATGGCGCGCTGCAATTCGGACAGTTCTCCGGCAATGTCGGAAAGCGCCTCGTCTGCCTTGCCAGTGGCCTCTTGCAGCGCGGGCATTTGCGCGGACAGTTCGGCGAAGCGGTTTTCCGCCTCGAGCCGCGCGGCCTCTGCTGCGCCTTCGCCATGTGAGATGAAGCCATCCCACCGCCGCAGCGCGCCCGTTTGAGTGACGAGCCATTCGCCGGGGCCAAGGCTGCGGCCATCGTCGCTCTCGACCACATGGACCATGGCCAGGCGGGCTTGCAGCTCTTCGGGGCAGGCGAGGATGTGGTCGGCAAGGCTTTCCTCCACGCGATGCGGGGTGGCACTGCCGGTCCAGTAACGGCCCTCTTCCGCTGCATCGGGCGTGCCCAGCAGCGCCTTTGCATCCCGGCCGAGCACGGCGGCCAGTGCGCGCTCATATCCGCGGGCGGCGCGCAATCCGTCCAGCGCCTGTTTGCGGCCATCGCGTTTCGCCGCCTGCCGAGCGCGGGCTTCACGGTCGCGGGTGAGCGCGGCGACTTCGCGTTCGACGCCGGACAGCTCGGCCCGCGCATTGGCAAGTGCGCTCGACGCTTCGTCGCGCGCGGTTTGCAGATCGCCCTTACGGGCCTGAAGAGTTTCGATCCTGGCGCGGCTTTCGCCCAATGCCGTGCTGGCCTTTTCCGCAGTGATGCGCGCGTCGTCGACCGACGGGCCTGCGCTGCGCGACAGCTCCGCACGCTGATCGGCGATGCGCCGGGCTTCCGCATCCAGCCGGTCGAGCCGGGTCTTCGCCTGTGCCACTTCGGCCTCGACCACCCGCCATTCCGCCTCCACCCCGGCATGGTCCGCTGTCGCCTTGGCGAGGGCCAGTTCGGCGGCGCGGCTGGCGCGTTCGGTGTCTTCGAGCTTGGCCACCAGCGATGGACGGCGGGCCTCGTCCTCGGCCAGCGCGGCCTCGCTTGCGGCCAGTTCTTTCTCCAGCCGCGAAAGCGCGGCGGCGGCATCGCTGGTCAGCCGGTCGGCCTCGACCCGGTCTTCCTCCAGCCGGGTCTTCTGACGGTCCAGATCCTCGAGGCGCTGTTCCGCCGCTTCGAGCTGGCTGGTGAGGGCGGCCATGCGATGTCCATGCGCGCTGGAATCGTCGCGCCGGTCGGCCAGTTCCTCGCGCGCCTTTTCCAGGTCGGCGGCAGCGGCATGTTGTGCCTTTTGTGCTGCGTTCGCTGCCTTCTGAGCTTCGGCGACAGCCGCTTCGGCCCCGCTCGCGGCTTTCTTCGCCGTGTCCGCGGCCAACGCGGCATCGCGCCAGCGCGCGAAGACCAGCCGCGCTTCGGCGGTGCGGATCTGGTCGGACAGCTTGCGATAACGCTCGGCCTGCTTGGCCTGCCGCCGCAGGGAGGCAATCTGGCTGTCGAGCCCGGCCATCAGGTCTTCGAGCCGCGCCAGGTTCGCCTCGGTCTGGCGCAGCTTGCTTTCCGCATCCTTGCGCCGGACATGCAGGCCGGCGATGCCCGCCGCTTCTTCAAGCATCTGGCGGCGCTCGGTCGGCTTGGCGGCAATAACCTGCGCGATCTTGCCCTGGCTGACGAGGGCGGGGGAATGCGCGCCGGTTGCCGCATCGGCAAAGGTCAGGGCGACATCCTTGGCGCGCACATCGCGCCCGTTGACGCGATAGGCGCTGCCTGCACCGCGTTCGATCCGGCGGACCACCTCCAGCTCGTCATTGCTGTCGGTTTCGCCCTGCAGGACGACTTCGGCAAAATCGCGCTGGGGTCGTGAGGCGGTCCCTGCGAAGATGACATCTTCCATCCCGCCCGAGCGCATGGATTTGGGCGAGTTTTCGCCCATCACCCAGCGGATCGCCTCCAGCAGGTTGGATTTTCCGCACCCATTGGGCCCGACCACCCCGGTCAGGCCCGGTTCGATGCGCAGTTCAGCCGGTTCGACGAAACTCTTGAAGCCGCTGAGCTTGAGCTTCTTGAGGATCATCTCCGTCGCCTGGCCCCCGCGCGGTTTACCGCGCTCCGGCCCGTTGCAGGGCAGGTTCGACTGTGGGCCACTGCGACCCATCGATCCGCGCACCGTTGAGGAAGAAGGTCGGTGTGGCCGTCACATTTGCCTCGCTGGCGGATGTTTCGGAGCGTTCGGCGATTGCGTTGATGTTGTCGACATCGGCGAGGCACTGGCGCGCCTGGTCGGTGCTGAGCCCGCGTGTGGCGAAGAATTCGATCAGGCCTGCGCCCTCGGCAATCGCGATAAAGCGTTGTTCGATCGGCTGGGCCATCGCGGCCTGGTACTTCTCACCGCTCAGGTTCTGGCTGAATTCACCGAGCGCGGCCCAGGCGGCATTGGCGCGGGGGTGATAGGCCTCGTCCGCGCCGCAGCGCGCGAGGACCGAGATCGTCATGTCGAGCGGGTCGCGGATGAGGTTGCGCACTTCATAGCTGACGACGCCGCTGGTGACATATTCCTCTTCCAGGGCGGGCGCGCCCTGGGCGGAGAAGGCGGCACATGCGCCGCAAGTGTGGCTGGCATATTCGACCAGCTTGAGCGGCGCGTCGGGGTTGCCGATGCGATAGCCACCATCTTCGGTCTGGACGGCCGTGTCGAGCCAGCTGCCGCCATCGGGCGCAGCTATGGCGGCAATCGGTTCGCCTTCAAGCTCGGTTGCGTCTTCGGCAGTGTCGGAACAGGCAGAAAGCGCCAGGGCGAGAGCCACCGACGTTGCGGCGAAAGCGGGCTTGGCTTTGGTCATGAAAGTTGCAGGCATTCTCGTTTCCTCGATCCAAGGGTAGTCCAGAGCGGAAGATAGGTGAAGCACCGGCGTCAGGCTTTTGAACAGGCCTGATCCAATGGCGGATGCGCGATCTGCGCGAATAGGCAGGAAACCGGCGTCAGAACCGCGCGTCGAGGGCGGGTTGAAGCGCCGCCCAGCTGTGCACGCCATCCAGCACCTTGCCGTTGATCAGGAAGGTCGGTGTGCCTTCCAGCTTGTAGGCGGCGATGTCGCGGACGCTGGTTTGCGCCAGCGCCTGTGCCTTGCCATCGTCGGCCAGGCAGCGATTGATATCGACGCGTGAATAGCCGCGGTTTGCCATGATGTCGTCGAACCCGAGATCGCTGGCGATGGCCTGCCTGCGCGAGGCATTCGATCCGAATTGCCAGCGCGCGCGCTGGGCCTGTGTGGTGTTGCGCGCCGCCTGCATCCAGTCGGTCTGTTTGTGCATGATAGCGGTGTGGTTGGCAGGGAATTTCCTGGCGTCCCCGCAATGGGTCAGCATGGCGGCAGTCAGGTCGATGGGATCGCGCAGGAAATGCCGGATCTCCAGGCTGACCTTTCCGGTGGGCACATAAGCCAGCTTGATCGCGCCTTCGCCCTGCTGGGTGAAGGTGGCGCAGTGGGAACAGGTGTAGCTCACATATTCGACCAGCTTGGTTTCAGCCGCCGGGTTGCCGATCAGGTGGCCGCCATCGTTTTCGCTCACCATGATGCCGAAATTGCCCTTGGGCGTCTTGCCGGCTTGTTGGGCGATGGAAACGCCCGCGCCCAATGCAAGGGCAGAGCCAGCCAGAGCGGCGGCGATCAAACGCGTAATCTCCATCTCAGTCGGATCCCTGTCCTTCGTCCTTGTCGCCCAGGCTACGGGCCAGCGATTCCAGCACCGTGCGCAGCTCCGGGTCGCCGATATCGCGCAGGCTGTCCCCCAATTCCATGGGAATCGGTTTGAGCGAAGGCGGCGATTTGGCCTTTTCCTTCTCCGATGGCGGCTTAACCGCACCTTGCCGCATTTTCACGCGTGCGATCGCTTTGTAACCGAAAAAGCGATTCACCCGCTCGATGATTTCCGGGATTACATGCTGGATCAACGGTGCATGGGCCGGGGCCACCACCAGCTGCAGAATGCCCTCCGACTTTTCGCCGGGCGGAAAGCGGATCGATTCCGGTGTGCACACGCGGGCATGGGTGGGGCCGACGATCTCGGGCCAGCGCGTCACCACGCTGGTCTGGACGAAACCGAAACGGCGAAAGGCGGTCCGGCCGATCTGCGGCATCAGATCGGAGATCTGCCGCGCCGCCCCGCCACGCGGGCGGGTATAGGGCCTGGCCGCAGATGATTTGCGTGTCTTCTTCGTGTCCCGTTCCATCACGCGACAGGCCATGCCATAACCCGATGGTGACCGCCAGCATATCGCGCCTGCTTCTCGACTGGTATCGAACCCATGCCCGCGACCTGCCGTGGCGGGCGCGCCCCGGTGCGCCTGCCCCCGATCCCTATCACGTCTGGCTGTCGGAGGTGATGCTGCAGCAAACAACGGTGGCGGCGGTCAAACCCTATTTCCAAGCCTATACCGCGCGCTGGCCGAGCGTGTTCGATCTCGCCGCCGCGCCGGAGGACGAGGTGCTCGCCGCATGGGCGGGGCTGGGATATTATTCGCGCGCGCGCAACCTGATGAAGGCGGCGCGCGAAATTGCGCAGCGCGGCGCCTTTCCCCAGACCGAAAAGGAACTGCGCAAACTGCCGGGGTTGGGCGACTACACCGCGGCGGCGGTGGCCGCGATCGCCTTTGGCCAACGCGCGGTGGTGGTGGATGCGAATGTCGAGCGGGTGGTGGCGCGGCTGTTCGCTATCGACGCGCCATTGCCCGGTGCGCGCAAGCTGATCCGGCACGAAATGGACGGGATCACACCGGACGAGCGCGCGGGCGATTTCGCCCAGGCGATGATGGATCTTGGCTCCTCCCTGTGCACCCCGCGCGACCCCAAATGTCTGCTGTGCCCGCTCAGCGGATCATGCGCCGCGCGCGCGTCAGGCGATCCGGGGCGGTTTCCAGTGAAGCCTGCGAAAAAGCCCAAGCCCCAGCGGGTCGGCACGGCATACTGGATCGAACGCGACGGCGCGGTCTGGCTGGTGAGGCGAGCGGGCAAGGGCATGCTTGGCGGCATGCGCGCACTGCCCGACGATGGCTGGACCGCGCGTGTGGACGGCAGCCGCGAAGCGCCCATGGTCGGCATCTGGGAAAGCCTGGGCGCGGTCCGACACGTGTTCACCCACGCGGCGCTCGACCTCAGCGTGATGCGCTACGCAGGCACGAGAACGCCAGATGGGCCGGGCGAATGGTGGCCGCTCGACCGGCTGGAGGAAGCGGGCCTGCCCACGCTGTTTGCGAAGGCGGCGCGTCTTGCCACGGCTTAGATAATACCGCCGCCCAGCGACAGCCTGATGGCGGCGATCAGCAGCACGATCAGGCAGAAATTGCGCCCGCCATTGCTGGAGCTCATCTGGCCCACCACCACGCCGATGACGATCAGCGGCAGCGCGAACCAGTTGGCCCAGCCGAGCAGCGGGATGGTCGCCGGGATAACGATTATCAGCGAGACGAGACCGAGAAGAATGGAAAGAAAGTTCAGCATGTGTCTTATATGGATAAGGCACGTTGCGGAATCAAGACGCCGAATTGTGCCCGCTCGGCCTTGGTCGGGGGTGATGGCGATCCATTTGCGTTTCGATTGGCAATTGACCGTTCAGCACCGATCCCCCAACACCCCGGCTGCAAATCCTGATGGTTGGGGAGTATCGTGAATGGCATACCGGACGTTCGATGACGCGCAGTTCTCGCGTCGCTCGCTGCTGCGCGGCGGCGCGATGCTTGGCGCGGGTGCGGCGCTGGCGGGGCTGCCCTTCGGGCGCGAATTGCTGGCGCGCACGGGGCCGTCATGGACCAACGTTACCGCCCTGATCGACAAATATGGCGTGCCGAGCAAGCTGGCGAACATCATGGCCGTGCTGGGCTGGGGCCAGAATGCGCCGATCAGCATCGGCAAGGGCAACCTTGCCATCGGCCAGAAGGCGCCAGTCGATCTCGACAGCCTCTATCGCATCTATTCCATGACCAAGCCGATCACCGGCATGGCGACGATGATGCTGATCGACGAGGGACGGCTGGGCCTCGACACACCGCTGGCCGAGGTGCTGCCGCAATTCGCCGACATGCAGGTGCAACGGACCTATGACGGTTCGCTGACCGATATCGAACCAGCCAAACAGGCGATCACCATCCGCCACTTGCTGACCCACACCGCTGGCTTCGGCTACACCATCGTCCAGAAAGGACCGATCAAGAAGGCGTATGAAGATGCTGGCGTCGTTCCGGGGCAGGTGACCAAACTGCCGTTCCTGCGCGACATGTTCGGCCGGGTGAAGTCGGTCACCAGCCTGTCTGCCTTTGCCGATGAACTCGCCAAACTGCCGCTGGTCCTGCAACCGGGGGCGAAGTTCAGTTATTCGGTCAGCATCGACCTGCTTGGCCGGGTGATCGAGGTCGCAGGCGGAATGCCGTTCGACCGCTTCCTTCGGGAACGTATTTTCGAGCCGTGCGGAATGGACAGCACCTGGTTCCGTGTGCCGCAGAGCGAGGTGGACCGGCTGACGACCAATTACGGTGTGGTGAATGGCGCGCTGATGCCGCTCGATCCGGCGCGTGCATCCGTTTATCTCGACCAGCCCGATATTCCCGCAGGCGGTGCTGGCCTGGTATCGAGTCCGCGCGATTACGACCGGTTCCTGCGCATGTTACTGGGTTACGGGCTGATCGACGGGACTCGCGTGATGAGCGAAACCGCCGTGCGCCTTGGCACGTCCAACCTCCTGCCCGAAGGCGCGCAGACCCGCGGAACCTGGATCGAAGGGCAGCATTTCGGTGCGGCCGGGCGCGTCACAAATGGCAGCTATGGCTGGGGCGGCGCGGCGGGAACCGTGGCCTTCGTCAATTTCGAGGCGGGCCTTCGCGCCAGCCTGTTCACGCAATACATGCCGTCCGAAGCCTATCCCATCCATACCGCCTTCCCGGCGGCCGTGGCTGCCGACCTTGCGACGATGCAGGGCGTATGAACGCAGATATGCTGGCATTCACCGGATCGCGGCTGGACCGTGCCGATCATGTGCGCGCCGACCCGGATCGCCTTGCCGGGCTGATGAACTGGAAAGCGCGTCTGCTCGCGCTCGACGGGCTGATGCCGGCCATGGACGACGGCGGAAGGCTGGCGTGGGGTACGCTCGCCGATGCACCTGAGGATGCAGAGCTGGTGTTTCTCGGCCTTGATGAGGGGAAGGCGTGCTTCGCCGTCGTGCCGCCAAGGGGCGATGCGGCCCCGCGTATGGCCAACCCGCGCCTGTGGTCACTGATGGCGACGCTCCAGCCGGACGATCTGGCGCTCTATGGCGGCGCACGCAGCATTGTCGATTGGCATGCGCGCCATCGCTTCTGCGCGCAATGCGGCGGCGAGACCACGCTGGCCAAAGGCGGCTGGCAGCGCAATTGCCCCCAGTGCGGCGCGCAGCACTTCCCGCGCACCGACCCGGTGGCGATCACACTGGTGGAACATGATGGCCGGCTGATGCTGGGCCGGGGGAAGGGGTGGCCTGAGGGGCGTTTTTCGGCACTCGCCGGGTTCGTCGAACCGGGCGAGACGATCGAGGAAGGCGTGGCGCGCGAAGTGCTGGAAGAAAGCGGCGTGGCAGTGCGCGATGTTACTTACATCGCCAGCCAGCCTTGGCCGTTTCCCAGCCAGTTGATGATCGGCTGCCACGCCTATGCCGACAATGACGAGGTAACGATGGACGAAACCGAGATGGCGGAAATCCGCTGGTTCACGCGCGACGAGGTGGAGGCGGCGTTTGGAGGCGATCCCGCAGCGCCCTTTGCCAAGCCGGTCGAAGAGGCCATCGCAACACACCTTATGCGCTGGTGGCTCGCCCGATGAGCGGCGCGCGCACCTTGCGGATCGATATCTGGTCCGATGTGATGTGCCCGTGGTGCTATGTCGGTTGGGGCAATCTGACCAAGGCGCTGGCCACGCTCGAGGGCGAGATCGAGGCCGAGATCCACTGGCACGCTTTCGAACTTAATCCCGACATGCCGGAACAGGGCGAAGAGCGCACCGCGCATATTGCGCGAAAATATGGCCGGACCATCGAACAGTCGAAGGGCGTTCAGGGCCAGATGCGCCAGGCCGCCGAGACTGCTGGCGTGTCGCTGGATTATGAAGGGCCTGAGCCTGCACCCGATGCGATGATGTGGAACACCTTCGCAGCGCACAAGCTGCTCACCTGGGCGGGCGAGATGCACGGGGCCGACCGGCAGACCGCCCTCAAGCTCGCCCTGTTTCGCGCCCATTTCAACGCGCGCCGCAATATCGGCGATGCGTCGGTTCTGCTCGATATCGCGCAGGAAGAGGGCTTCGAACGCTCCGCCGCCGAGGCCGCGCTGACCAGCGAGGAATACGGCCATAAGGTCCGCGCCGAGGAACGTGCAGCCTATGATTTCAACATCACCGGCGTCCCGGCCATGATCGTCGAGAACAAGTTCATGATCCCCGGCGCGCAATCGCCAGAGGTCTACGCTGACAGTCTTCGCCGCGTGGCGGAAAAAACGTCCGGCTGAGCAGTATCGGCCGAAAGAGTGCGCTGAGCTGGGATCGGGCTTCTTTGTAGCCAGTCCGCGCACTAGCGAGAGCTGGTGTGACTGCTGCGATCAGGCTGCGAGCACGGTGTTCGTAAACTCGCTTGAGGCATCGCCGAGGGTCCGTGCCTCGCGGCGCAGGCCAGTCGCAGCGGCCAGAACTTGATGGGCCGCTGTGCCGGTGTCCCCGGCCATGGCGCGAATGCGCTCGATGCCCTGGCCGATGTCGAGGACGCCTGTTGCAGCGACATCGAGATTGCGGGCGAGCGCGCGGCTCGATACGGTCTGCTCGTCCACTGCTTGGGCGATTGCCGTGGCGGTCATTTCGACATTGCGGACCCGGTCGACAATCTGGCCCAAGGCGTCGGCGCTGCGCCTGGTCGAACGCTGCATGCCGGCGATATGCTCTGCCACCTCCTGTGTGGCGGCGGTGGTCTGACGAGCGAGCGCCTTGACCTCGGATGCGACGACCGCGAAGCCGCGTCCGGCCTCGCCGCCACGCGCCGCCTCGATCGATGCGTTGAGCGCCAGAAGATTGGTGTGGTCCGCGATGGACCCGATCAGTTCGACGATCGAGCCGATCTGCTGGGCCGCATCGGTCAGCTCGGCAAGCCGCGCCTCGGCATTTTCGGATACGGCGCGCGCATCGCGGGCCAGCCCGGCAGAACTGGCCGATTGTCGGCCAATTTCGGCAATCGACATGGCGAACTGGTCCGTAGTAGCCGCCGCTGCGGTGACGCCGAGCGAGGTTTCGGACATGGTCTGCGACACCTCGTCCACGCAATCGCTCGTCTGCGTGGCGGAGTGTGACAGCAAGGATGCCGTATCGCGCAACTGATCGCTGGCCGTGGCGACATTGGTTACCACATCGCCCATACCGGTCTCGAAACGCCCCGCCACGTTGCGGATCAATGCCGCCTGGTCTGCACGCGCGCGTGCCTGCATGTCGGCGAGCTTTTCCGCGCTCCGGCGAAAGACGACCATCGCGCGCGACATCGCGCCGACTTCGTCTCGTCGCTCGACCCCGGGAATAGCGATAGAGCGGTCTCCCGCGGCCAGATCGGTCATGGCATCGGTGATCGCGCCAAGCGACGTTGAGACCTCGCGCGACAGGCCGCGCGCGCCCAGCACCGCCATGGCGATACAGCCCATGATGGTAAGCGCAGCGAGCAGGGCCGCCCACCGCTGGAGGAGATCGAGCGATTTGCGCGCCTCGTTTGCCTCAACCGACAGTTCCTCTTCCACCTCGCCAGCGATTTGCGACAGCAGCGACCCGCTAATGGCAATCGCGCCGACCAGCGGGTCGTTCGCGACGCCCGGACCGTTGATCGCGACAGAGGTTTCCAACGCGCGCAGTTCGGGTTCGAAACCCTCGATCTGGGCCGCGAGCCAGGCAACCTTTTCCCGGCTCACCACTTCCTCGGTTTCCAGGTCGAGTGTGGCGGCCAGATCGCGCTTTGCCTGTTCGATGCCGTGGAAGGCTGCGGTGATGTCGGCCTCTTCGCCCGAACGCGCGAATTGCGAGGCATGATAGCGGCTTTCGGCGAGCAGCTTCGCGGATTTGGAAGCGGCCGATGCGCGGGTGGAGAAGACCTCACTTTCGTCGGTGCGCGCCGTCAGCTCGGCGAATAGGATGGTGAGCACCGCGCCGAGAAACACCAGCAATAAGGTGAAGAACCCGGCAAATATGCAGACTCGCCCGGCAATGGTCGCGCGGCTGCTGCGAAACCAGCCAAGAGCCCCCGCGCCCGGGAGCCGCGCCCGTTCGGCGTGCAATCGCGTTTCCCCACGCGCTGCCTCGTTCCGATCCGCAGGCGCAAGCTGCTCTGAAAACTTCGAATGAACACCCATGGAAAACCGTTTTGCTGACTGGAGATGCTGTGCGCACGCCAGCTAGGATATAACGGTTTCCCCGGTGTTAACGGATCAATGTAAAATCTATATAAAACAGTGTCTTAAAACTGAAATATAGAATTGTGTCGATGTGAAAGGCATGCCTGTTCAAGCACTTGTGCGCAGGGTCAGATGAGCCCGAGCTTCTGCAATTTTCCTGCGAGTTTTCCGGGCAACACATCGCCGATGTCTTCGCCCTCTTGCAGATCGCGCGGCGCCTTGTCTTCGGCGAGGTAGCGCCAGCCCTGATGGGCCCGCTTGGGTTGGGGGTACACGGGGATCAGAACCGGCTCCAGCTCGATCCACCAACGGCCATCGGGCCGCTGTTCGAAACCCGTGATTGGCGAACGGCCCACCAGCGCGTGGTTATGAATCCAGTAAAGCGATCCGCCTGCCATCTCGTCATGCCGTTTTGGTAGATAGCGTGTGGTCAGCCGCATCTCGCTCCTGTTGGCGAACCAGGACTTGAGATCGGCGTGGCTCTTCGCGCCGAAAGCGATCTTGGTCATGTGAAGCGGCATGGCTGGGGATGTAGGGTGTTCTGGCTCTCGCGCAAGAATTGCGGATATCAGCCGACGACCCCCACCGCCACGGCAAGGCCGAGAAAGGCGAAAAAGCCCATCGAATCGGTGATCATCGTCACAAAGACACTGCTGGCCACCGCAGGGTCCTGGTCCAGCCGGTCGAAGGCGACCGGGACAAGCACGCCCGCCAGCCCGGCGATCAGCACATTGACCACCATCGCCGCCGCGATCACCGCGCCCAGCAGCGGTTCAAAGATCGCGCCCGTCGCCGCGCCAATGAGCACCGCGACCGTCACCCCGTTGAGCAGCGCCACTCGCATCTCGCGCCACAATATGCGCCGTGTGTTGGATCGGGTGAGCTGGTTCATCGCGATGGCGCGCACGGTCACCGCCATCGTCTGCGTGCCCGCATTGCCGCCAATGCTCGCAACGATCGGCATCAGCACGGCGAGGGCGACAAGCTGTTCGATCGCCGCACCGAAAAACCAGATGATCCCGCTCGCCACCAGGGCCGTGCCGAGATTGGCGATCAGCCAGCGCACGCGCGCGGAATAGGCATCGCGGATCGGCTCGTTGATGTCGCCTTCGCCCGCGCCCGACATCAGCAGGGCGTCCTCGCCCGCTTCCTCGGCGATGATATGGACCACGTCGTCGGCGGTCATCTGGCCGACCAGCCGCTCGTTCTCGTCCACCACGGCGGCACTGATGAGGCCGTATTTCTGGAACATCAGTGCGACCTCTTCCTGGTCGATGCCGACCGGGATCAGCGTC
This sequence comes from Qipengyuania sp., assembly GCA_048268145.1. GTDB lineage: Bacteria > Pseudomonadota > Alphaproteobacteria > Sphingomonadales > Sphingomonadaceae > Qipengyuania. The sequence continues at coordinate 667,199 of JBLWWC010000001.1, forward strand.
TGATCGCGCTTCATCACATCGCCCAGCGTCACCACGCGCGGCGCGCGCAGGATCCAGCTCAGCGCGCAGGTTCCGACCGGGTGATGCCGCTCGTCGACCACGAAGACCTCGTAGAATTCCTCCGGCAGGTCGTCGCCATCGCGCAGGAAATCGATCAGGTCGCCCACCGTCCAGCGCTCCGGCACCGCGACGAAATCGCGGTTCATCAGGCGTCCGGCGGTCTCTTCAGGGTAGGCGAGGGCGCTTTCGATGGCGGCGCGGTCTTCCGCCTCCACCTCGGCCAGGATGGCGCGCTGATCCGCTTCGTCGAGGTCTTCGATCAGCTGGACCGCGTCGTCGGTTTCCAGCTGTTCGACGATGGTGGCGACCGCGCCCGGATCGAGCGCCTCCATCATGTCTTCGCGCACGTAATCGTTGAGCTCGGCGATCACTTCCGAGCTCATCAGATCGGTTATCGCGGCGGCGAGATCGCGCCGGTCGTCCTTCTCGAACAGTTCCAGAAGGTCGGCGATGTCGGCCGGGTGCAGCGGCTCGACCAGTTCGTAAACGCTGTCCGCATCGCCCGCATCCAGCGCCTCTGCGACCTGCTCGACATATTCCTTCTTGAGCGTGTTTTCCTCGTCCAGCCGCTCATCGTCGATGCGATCGTCTGGCCGCCCGCCCTCATCGGGTGCGTCGGTCATGACGGCCTCATCGTCCAGAGTGGGCATGTCCTCGCTCATGGGCTCGCTCTAGGCGGCGCAGACCGAAAAGCAAGGCTCGCCACGTGATGCATTGTATTACTACTATAACACGGATAAGACCTCGCTCGCTTATTATACTGCACGGAGAGATGGTTCATGTTTCAGCGTCCCCTGTATCTCGCGCTCTGGTCTACGGTCGCAGCGACGGCACTTTGCTCTGTGGCTGCGCATGCGAAGGAGCCTGCCGATCTTGCGATCCGCAACGTTACAGTGGTCGACCCGGAACATGGCAATACCAGCCCCGGGCGCGACGTCCTTGTCGAGGACGGGCGGATTCTCGCCGTGGTCGCCAGCAGCGGTGCGGCGCCCGAGGCGGAGCATGTGATCGACGGGACGGGCAAGTTCCTGATCCCGGGGCTGATGGATATGCACAGCCATTCCAACTATCGCATGCTCCATACAGCGACGCTCAAGCTGATGAGCGCCAACGGTGTGACCGGCATCCGCGAGATGGGCAGCGATTGCGACGAGCCTGGCGGTTTCACCATGTGCCTTGGGGAAATGCGCGAAAGCCAGGCGAAGATCGAGGCTGGCGAGATGGTCGGTCCGCGCATAGTCGAACTGTCGACGAAGAAAATACAGAGTGAACGCCCGAAGGACCCGAAAGAATACCAAATCCTCTATACTCCGATGACTGCCGAGGATGGCCGAGCCACCGTAGCCGGGCTGGCCGAACGTGGCCCTGACATCCTCAAGATCGGTGACCAGTTCATGCCCGATGCCTTCCGCGCGCTGGCCGAAGCTGCGCGTGAGCGGGGGATGAAATTCGGCGGGCATGTCCCGATGATGTTCAGCGTTGCCGACGTGTCGGATATGGGCATGACCTCGATCGAGCACGCGCGCGACCTGCCACTCGACTGTTCTGCCTTCGGTGCAGAGTTCCGTGGCCAGATCATGGCCAAGCTGAGCGGGGAAGACGTGCCCTGGCCCGATCGCAGGGCCATGCCCGGCAATGCGCGCGACACCTTCGACGAGGCGACCTGCAAGGCGCAAATCGCAACGCTGGCGGCAAATCACACCTATTACGTGCCCACGCATCCCACGCGTGAGATGGACTTCCGCGCGGGCGAGCAAGCCTATCGCGACGATCCGCGGCTGTCCTACATCACTCAGATGCAGCAGGAGCACTGGAATCGTGACCTCGACCGTACGGCCAGCGCGCCTCCAGAGGCGATAGCGGACCTCGCCGATTTCTTCGCGCTGACGCTCAAGACCACCAAGATGGCGCATGATGGCGGGGTGAAGGTCATGGCCGGGACCGATGCGAACGATACGATGATCTTTCCCGGTTTCAGTCTGCACGACGAGCTTGGGTTCATGGTGCAGGCCGGACTGACGCCGATGGAAGCGCTTCAGACGGCCACCAGCGTGCCCGCCGAATATCTCGGTCGGACGAAGGATTTCGGTGGTGTCTCCCAAGGCAAGCTTGCCGATCTCGTCCTGCTCGATGCCGATCCGACCGTCGATATCGCCAACACGATGAAGATCGCGGCCGTGATCCAGGGCGGCCAGGTGCATGATCGCGCGGCGCTCGACGGCTTGCTCGAAGATGTTCGCAACTGGGTCGCGCTGGCCAACGAAAAGATGAAGGCTGCGGAGTAAACCGGCACTTCTCCGGGTCGGCGACCTAGCCAGCGGCGGGTCGCCGACCTATGTGGGGCCGCGTAACGCAAACCGCATAACGGAGATTCGCCGCATGGCCGACAAACTGACCTTTACTCTCGACACCGGCGACGGCGAAAACAAGGACGTGGTGATCAAGCTGCGCCCCGACCTCGCACCGGGCCATGTCGAACGGATTACCGAACTGGCAGGCGAAGGCTTCTATGACGGCGTGGTCTTCCACCGCGTGATCCCCGGCTTCATGGCACAGGGCGGCGACCCGACCGGAACCGGCATGGGCGGCAGCGAGAAGCCCGACCTCAAGGCCGAATTCAACAGCGAGCCGCATGTCGAAGGCACGTGCTCGATGGCCCGCGCGCAGAACCCCGACAGCGCCAACAGCCAGTTCTTCATCTGCTTCGAAGACGCGCACTTCCTCGACGGCCAGTACACCGTCTGGGGCCAGGTCGAGAGCGGCATGGAACACGTCCACGCCCTGCCCAAGGGCGAACCGCCGGCAAGCCCGGGCAAGATCGTGAAGGCGGTTGTTGGGTAATGCCTGAGAAGCGCCGCCTGTCTCCCGCTCATAAGAAAGCGCTGTCCTACGCAAAGGATAGGCGCAATTCTTTTGGCGAGAACGACAAGGCGGCGCGCAAGGCCATTCCAGCTCGCAAGGCTGGAGAAAATCGCAAAAACAGACGTAAGGCAGCGCAAGCCCTTGATGGCTATGAGAACCTCGACGAGGGCTGCGCCGACTTGATTGAGAGCTCGTTGATGCACGATGTCGAGCGCGTTGGAGGATGGAAGAAGAGCCCTGATCAACCTCTAGCTGATCACATTTCACAACAGAATGATCGCCGTGATTTCCGTGACGGGCGCAAACAATGGGTTGGTAACAAGCTGATTGAAGCCAAAGAAAAGGGCGAAGATTGCCTGAGTTGGTCGTGGCGGGGTTCGGACATTGAGTCCGAATTCAAATCTGAGTAAAGCGCCCCCTCCCATGAAACCGACCACCACTCCCAAGACCTACAGGGTCAAGAGCTTCGGCTGCCAGATGAACGTCTATGATGGCGAGCGCATGGCCGAGATGCTGGGCGAGCAGGGTATCGTGCCTGCGGCAGAGGGCGAGGATGCCGATCTCGTCGTGCTCAACACCTGCCATATCCGCGAGAAGGCCGCAGAGAAGGTCTATTCGGATATCGGCCGCATCTCCAAGGCTGGCGCGGAGGCGGGCAAGCAGCCGCTGATCGCAGTTGCGGGCTGCGTCGCGCAGGCCGAGGGCGAGGAGATCATGAAGCGTTCCCCGGCGGTCAGCATGGTGGTTGGCCCGCAGGCCTATCACCGCCTGCCGGAAATGCTCGACAAGGCAGTGAAGGGCGAGCGGGCGACCGATACGGACATGCCGGCCATTGCCAAATTCGCCGCGCTGCCCGAGCGCCGCCGGACCAATCCGGCGAGCTTCCTCACCGTGCAGGAAGGCTGCGACAAGTTCTGCACCTATTGCGTTGTCCCCTATACGCGCGGCGCGGAAATCTCCCGTCCTTACAGCGATTTGGTGACCGAAGCGAAGAAACTGGTCGATGCGGGCGCGAAGGAAATTACGCTGCTGGGCCAGAACGTGTCTGCATGGTCGGGCGAAGACGACAAGGGCCACAAGGTTGGCCTCGCGGGCCTGATCCGCGACCTTGCCAAGGTCGATGGCCTTGCGCGCATCCGCTACACCACCAGCCACCCGGCCGACATGGATGACGATCTGATCGCCGCGCATGGCGATACGCCAAAGCTGATGCCGTTCCTCCATCTGCCGGTTCAGGCGGGCAGCGACCGTGTGCTGAAAGCCATGAATCGCAGCCACACGGCGGAAAGCTATTTGAAGCTGCTCGACCGCTTCCGTGCGGCGCGGCCCGATCTCGCGCTGTCGGGCGACTTCATTGTCGGCTTCCCCGACGAGACGGAGGCCGAGTTTGCCGAAACCCTCGCGCTGGTCGATGCGGTGGGATACGCGCAGGCGTTCAGCTTCAAATACTCCCCGCGCCCCGGCACTCCCGCCGCCACAATGGACGGGCAGGTGGCCAAGGACGTCATGGACGAACGCCTCCAGCGCCTCCAGGCCGCGCTCAACCGCGATCAGCTGTCTTTCAACCAGAACACGGTCGGCGAAACTTGCGAAGTCCTCGTCGAACGCAAGGGCAAGCACGCTGGCCAATGGCTTGGCAAATCGCCCTGGCTGCAAAGCGTGTGGTTCGAAGGTGAAGCAACGATTGGCGATCTCGTGCAAGTCGAACTGGTCGAAGCCGGGCCTAATTCGCTGGCCGGGCGTTTGCTTGAGACTGTTCCTGCCTAAGCAATAGCTGCGCCGTTGCAGTTCGGTTACTTTCCACCGCTTGGTTGCGGCATGGCTTGCGCCGGGGGCGGGGAGGCCTACATTCCGACTCGCACACTCGCGAAAGGAGCCTATGGCCCGTAAACCCGCTCGCAAAGGCGACCCGGCACTCTCGAAACCGCCGGTCCCGCAACGCGAAATCCGCCGTGCCAAGGTGGATATGGAATTCGAGAACCAGTCCCTGCTCGTGCCGCTGTTCGGGCAGTTCGACGCCAATCTGGTGCAGGTGGAAAACCGGCTGGGCGTGTTCATCTCCGCACGCGGCGATCATGTGCAGGTCGAAGGGCCGGAAGACAGCGTGGCGCGGGCGCGCGATGTGATCCAGGCGATGTACGACCGCCTCGCCATCGGGCAGGATCTGGATGCAGGCGCGATCGAGGCGCTGATTGCCATGTCCGACGAACCCACGCTGGACGGCATCGTGAGCGACAAGCCCGGTGACAAGCGCGGCGGCCCGCCGATCATGATCCGCACACGGCGCAAGACCATCGTGCCGCGTAGCGCCATGCAGGCGACCTATATGCGCAGCCTGGTGCGCGACGACATCATCTTCGCGCTGGGTCCGGCGGGGACGGGCAAGACCTATCTCGCCGTGGCGCAGGCGGTTGCGCAGCTTATCACCGGCAGCGTGCAGCGCCTGATCCTGTCGCGTCCGGCAGTGGAGGCGGGGGAGAAGCTCGGCTTCCTGCCCGGCGATATGAAGGAAAAGGTCGATCCCTATCTCCGCCCGCTCTACGATGCGCTGTACGATTGCATGCCGCCCGAACAGGTGGAACGGCGGCTGGCGAGCGGGGAAATAGAGATCGCGCCCATCGCCTTCATGCGCGGGCGCACGTTGGCCGATGCCTTCGTCATCCTGGACGAGGCGCAGAACACCACGCGCGAGCAGATGAAGATGTTTCTCACCCGCTTCGGCCAGAACAGCCGCATGGTGATTTGCGGCGACCCGCGTCAGGTCGATATCCCCGGCGGCGACGGGATGAGCGGGCTGGCCGATGCGGTGGGCAAGCTGGAAGGCGTCGAAGGCTTCGGCACGATCCGCTTCACCGCCGCCGATGTGGTGCGCCACCCGATCGTGGGACGGATCGTGGAGGCTTACGAAGGGCCGGCGGCCTGATCGCCACAGCATCGCGCGATCAGCGACGGGACGCACGCTAGCCGAATTTCTCGCCCCAATCGCGCATTGCCTGGATCACGCCGCCCATGGCGCGCCCCTTTTCGGTCAGCACATATTCCGCCCGTGGCGGGTTGTCTTCATAGAATTCCCGCGAAACGATGGCGCTCTGTTCCAGAAGTTTCAGCCGATGAGACAGTGTGTTGGGCGAGATACCGCCGAGCGTTTCCAACAGATCCTGATACCGCCGCCGGTCATGCAGCAGCAGCTCGCGCATGATCTGGGCGGTCCATTTCGACCCGATAAACACCGCGGTCCGTGAAATCGGGCAGAGGGGTATATCGTGACGCGTCATACCGGTGTTCTAGCGTCCAGGGTATCGGTTGACCATTCACTACGATAATTGTAGTGACTATCTTGTTGAGTGAGGGGTGGGCGATGGCGATAGAGTTCTGGTCGATTGCGGTGCTGGCGCTGCTTCTGGTGGCGATCACGGCGGTTCAGGGAAGTCTGGTCCCTGCAACGCAAGGTTTGGCGTGGGGGCTTGGCAGCCGGGATGACCCGCGCGAAAAAAGCGCGTTGCAAAAGCGGTTCGACCGCACCGTTCAAAATCACATCGAAGCCATGCTGATGTATATCCCGCCTATGGGGCTGGTGCTGTGGCTTGGTCGTACCGATACAACGACCGAAATTGCCGCCTGGCTCATCATGGTCGGCCGTGTGACGTTCATCCCATTCTATCTCCTGGGCATTTTCGGTTTGCGGTCGGTCGCCTATGCGCTTTCGATGATCGGCATTTTCCTGATCTTCTGGGCTTTGCTGTTCTGATCGGAGAGCCAGTACGGGCTGCATGTGCTCATCCGGTGCGACATTCGTTATCCTCGCGCTTGCCGTTTTCTGCTGTCGCCAATGTAGCCAAGCATCTTTATCGGCGTTCGAGCGAATTTATCGAATGGTGGGCGAATGGAACTGGATTGCGAGATCGATGAATGGCCCGACGGCTCGTGGACGCAGCTTGCCGACGATGCGCTGGCGGCTGTCGCCGGGGTCGAGCCGCTGCTGACAAGCGAACGACTCAGTGCTTCGGTGTTGTTCACCACCGATGAAGAGGTCCACGCGCTCAACAAGGAATGGCGCGGCAAGGACAAGCCGACCAATGTGCTGTCCTTCCCCATGCTGGAGCGGGAAGCACTGCTCGAGCTGGGCGAAGACGGCCCGCCTGAAATGCTTGGCGATATCGCGCTCGCCTACGGGATATGTGCGCGTGAGGCGGAGGAGAAAGGCGTGAGTCTTAAAGACCATACCACGCATCTTCTCATCCACGGTTTCCTGCATCTGGCTGGCCACGATCATGTCGATTCCGATGCCCAGGCCGAAGCGATGGAGGCACTGGAAATCGCGGCGCTTGCCAAACTGGGTATCGCGGACCCATATGGGGATCGCGACTAGAAGGAGTGCACCTGAGGGCCATGCCCAATACCTCACCCCCCGCCGGAGACGCGGAGAGTAGCAGCGGGCTGTGGCCCGCGATCCGAAAACTGGTTGGCGGCGGCAGCGGCGAGCGGTCCCTGCGCGCACAGCTTGAAGACGCCATCGACGAGCATGAGGGCGAGAAGGGCGACGAGCCCGACGCTGCTGCGCCCGATGGCGACTTGTCGCCGGTCGAGCGGCAGATGCTGCGCAACCTGCTGCATTTCAGCGAACACGATGCCGACGATGTCGCGGTTCCACGCGGGGAAATCGTCAGCGTATCGGCTGAGGCTTCGTGGGACGATCTGGTCGGGATATTTTCCGAGCATGGCCATTCACGCATGCCGGTTTATCGCGACACGCTCGATCAGGTGATCGGGATGATCCATATCAAGGATATCTTCCCCTTCCTGGCCGAAGGGAAAACGCCGCCGGACGACTGGACCGTGCTGATGCGCCAGCCCCTCTATGTGCCGCAGACGCGCAACGCGCTCGACGTGCTGGCGGACATGCGCGCCAACCGGATGCACCTCGCCATCGTGCTGGATGAATTTTCCGGCACGGACGGGATCATCACGATCGAGGATCTGGTCGAAGAGATCGTCGGCGAGATCGAGGACGAACATGACGATGCGCCGCAAGCGCTGATCGTTCCGCTGGGCGATGGCATGTGGGATTGCGATGCCCGCGCCGAATTGGAAGATGTGGCGCAGCAGGTCGATCCGCGGCTGGGCGAGGTCGAGGAATCTGTCGATACCCTGGGCGGTCTGGCCTTTGTGCTGGCGGAGCAAGTGCCGCCGGTGGGCAAGGTTCTCGATCACCCCAGCGGCTGGCGGATCGAGGTGACCGATGGGGATGAAACCCACGTCACTCGCTTGCGCTTGCACGCGCCGGTTGCAGGGGCGGCGACCGAATAATCGTCTCTCGACAAGGCTTCACGCGCTCGGCATGGAGGGGCAATGCCAACCCGCCGTCTACCACCCTTGCGCGCCCTGGAAGCTTTCGTTCGCACCGTGCGGCTCGGCTCGGCGCGGGCTGCGGCGGATGAGCTGGGCCTCAGCCCGTCGGCGCTGTCACGCCGTATCGGCAATCTGGAAACATTCGTGGGCAAGAAGCTGTTCACCCGCGCGCGCCAGGCGATGCAGCTGACCGATGAAGGGCAGGCCTTCTTCGAAGCGGTGAACCCGCAATTGGAAGCGCTGACGCGGGCGGTCGAAAGCCAGTCGGAAAATCTCTCGCTCTTGCGCTTGCGGCTGGGCGTACTGCCGCTGTTTGGCAGCCAGCGGCTGTTCCCGCATCTCGGCGGGCTGCGCACCAGCCATCCGCTGCTGCACATCGATATCGACACCGGACCGCATATCGAAGACCGCGTGGGCGACACGCTGGATGCGGGAATTATCCTGTCGCGCAAACCGGCGAGCGGGCTGCATGCGGTGCGGCTGGATCACAACATGGTCCACGCGATTGCCAGCAAGGACCTGGCCGAGAAGATCGGCGATGTGCCCGATCGAGAAGCGTTGGGGAAGCAGACCTTCCTTATACACAACGAACTGCCCGACAGTTTCGAGGCGTGGAAAGCGGCGCTGTCGATGCACGATCTCGAACCGGCGGCAATCGATCACTACGATTCAGGCCAGTTGATGCTGGAAGCCGCCGCGCAGAGCCTCGGCATTGCGATCATGCATGACGATCACCTGCGCAGGGCCGCCGACGGTCGATTGACCGATCTGTACGGCATGCAGGTGGAAAGCCCATACAGCTATTGGTTCGTGTGCAAGCCGACTGCGCTGGAAGAACGGCCGGTGCGTATTTTCCACGATTGGCTGGTCAGGGCAGGGCTGTAAAAGGAATACGCCTTAGCGTGTATCGGGATCGCCGCCAGGCGCAACATAGCGAATAGCCTCGACAGTATGCGCGAAATCGCGCAGCGGCTTGCCCAGCGTTTCGACCAGCTTCACTTCGATCTCTTCGCGTGCTTTGCCGGCAATCGCCTTACGGCCGCGATAATCCTCCGGGCTGAACGGTTCGAGATAGTGGATCGTAAGCCGGAACGTCCCGCGCCGGGCCATCACTCGCATGGCATTATGCAGTCCGCTTTCTTCGCCCACCCAGCTGATATCTTCCGCTACGGGCCCGTAATCGACCACCACGGGCTGCACGAGGACGCCCGGCGGTGGCGGTTCGAGAACCGACAGCATAGAGGATTTGAACGGCAGCAGCGAATGCCCGTCGGTCACTGTGCCTTCGGGGAACACCGTGACCGACCAATTGTCCTCCAGCGCCTCGCGCAGGGCGTTGATCTGTTCGGCCACGCCCATGCGGTTCTCGCGCTTGACGAAGACTGTTCGGTTCAGCCCGCAAAGCCAGCCGATTACCGGTACTTGCGACAATTCGGCCTTGGCCACGAAGGCAGTCCCGCTGGCGCCGGCAAGCGCGAGGATATCGACCCATGACAGATGGTTGGAGATGAAAAAGACATCGCGCCGCAGCGGTGTCCCGACCACGGACACACGCGCACCGATCACCCGCGCGGTATAGCGCAGGAACAGCATGGGGAAGGGCGATCCGTAGGCGAAGAAGCGATAGACATAGTGCAGCGGCACGAAAACGATCAGCATCAGCAGGATGCCCAGCGTCCGCAATGCGAAGCGCATCCATCCCGCAACGGTCAGCGGGACGGTTTCGCCACGCATGGCGGCCATGCGTTTGCGCCCGTACTTTTCCGCCCGGCGTCTCGCGCGGTCGGAAAGTTCAGTCTTCGCGGTCGAGCCGGACGCCATAAAGTTCCATCCGGTGGTCGACGAGCCGGTAGCCGAGCTTCTCGGCGATCTGTTTTTGCAACGCTTCCAGTTCCGGGTCGACGAATTCCACCACCTTGCCGGTTTCGACATCGATCAGGTGGTCGTGATGGGCTTCCGGCGCAGCCTCGTAGCGCGCGCGGCCGTCACCGAAATCGTGCCGGTCGAGAATGCCCGCCTCTTCGAATAGCCGCACGGTGCGATAGACCGTGGCGATGGAAATGCCCGGATCGATCTTGTTGGCGCGTTCATGCACCATTTCCACGTCGGGATGATCGTCGCTTTCGGACAGGACACGGGCGATCACGCGCCGCTGCTCCGTAATGCGCAGGCCCTTGTCGGCACAAAGCTGTTCGAGATCGATACGCTGCTGCAAGACCTGCTCCGCTGGAAAAAGAAAACGCCCCGAACCCATACGGGCGCGGGGCGCTATCCTCAAGTTCGCAAGGTGAGTTTATCCCTTTGCCTTGCGGCCCGGCTTCTCGCCCGGTTTGCGACCCAGGCCGATCTTCTTGGCAAGCTCGCGCCGCTTTTCGGCATAGTTCGGGGCAACCATCGGGTAGTCTGAGGGCAGATCCCAGCGCTGGCGATACTCCTCGGGCGACATATCGTAATTCGTCCGCAGATAGCGCTTCAGCATCTTGAGCTTTTTGCCATCTTCCAGGCACACGAGATAATCGGGCTTGATCGACGCACGGACCGAAACGGCAGGTTCCGGGCGCTCTTCTTTGTTTTCTTCGCGAGCCTGAAGACCATTCAGCGCATTATGCACGTTGGCAATAAGTGTCGAAACTTCATTCACGGCAACGCTGTTGTTGGAAACATGTGCTGCCACAATGTCTGCGGTGAGCGTGATTAGCGTTTCGTCCATGTCTTGTTGGAAATTGTCCATCGATTGCTTTCGTGTCTCTATAATTATTTGAGGTTTGGGGGGTGGTGACATACATTGTAATATTCTTACAACATATGCAAATGAAAATTACCGGTTGTATAAACGAACCTGCCCTTACAAATCCTTGCCGAAGGTGATCGCGTCTATGCGCACACCTTCTGTCGTCCGATAATAGGCGATACGGCGACCGATCGGGGCATATCCGCATTTGCGATAGAGCCGTTCAGCGGGATTGTTGGCGCGCATCTCCAGGAACAGCTTCTCCGCGCCGCGCGCCCTTGCCGCCTGCGCAAACCGGTCGAGCAGCGCCTGCCCGACCCCGCAGCCCCGGTGGTCCGGGGCCACGCCCACCAGAAGCAATTCTTCTTCCCCCGGTGCGGCGCGCGACATAAGAAAACCGGCCACCGCTTCGGCCGATCCTGGGGGGGCTCCATCGGCATCGGCAAAGATCACGTGTGTCGTCGGTATCATCAGCGAGCTGGCAACCTGTGCGCGAGTCCATGCCTCGCGCCACAAGGGCTCGAATGCAGCCTCCATCACGCCCATCAACGCGTCCATTTCATCGTCGGTGATCATGCGGGCAATTTCGCGTCCGGTGGACGACCGTAAATCGGCGATAGCGAACTGGTCAGCAGGCTCCGGTCGACCAGCATCGCATTTCGGGCATCGGGCAGGGCGTCATGCACCTGGCGCGCGGCATCGCCAACGATATCGGCCAACTCGGCGGCCCTGTTGCCGATGATATCGGGATGTCGTGCCGCGCCCGCCGCCTGTTCCGGCGGCAAGGATCGCACAGTGTCCTGCGGCATTTGTCGCGAATCGAAATTCTGCACCAGCCATTCGCCATGGCCGCCAGCCATGCACACGGTCACCTCCCTGCCACCTGCCGTGTGAGAGGCGGCGACAAGCGCCAGGGTCGGCATGCCGAGGACTTCTGCATTCCACGCGATGCCGAGCGCGCGGGCTGCGGCAAGAGCGATGCGCGTGCCGGTGAAGCTTCCGGGTCCGAGGCCGACACGGATTTCATCTGCCCGGCCGTGCCGGGGAAGCTCTGCGATCATCGGAACCAGGCGTTCGGCATGGCCGCGCCCCAGCTCGGTGTGCCGGGCATCACGCAGCGCGCCGCCCTCGAACAGGGCGACCGAACACGCTTCGGTGGCGCAATCTATCGCTAGCACTCGCATGGACGCCCCGTTGCCCGAGGTCACCTGACGCTTCAAGTCACCCGAAAAGGTTTCAAGCGATGCGTGTAAACTTGTCGAAATCTGGACGCGGAGAACGATCAAAGATGGTCGTTGGGTCGCCATAACCTATGGCGCAGACCCAATCGGCGCGATGGCGCGGCTCGTCGGCAAAGAAATGATCGGTGATCTTGTCGAGATCGACACCTGACATCGGCCCGCAATCGAGGCCAAGGGCACGCGCAGCGATCATCATATAGGCGCCCTGCAATGCGGAATTGCGCTTGGCCCCTTCGATACGGCCGTCCTCGTCACCTTCGAACCAGCTCTTCGCATCGGTATGCGGGAACAGCCAGGGCAGTTCCTCGTGAAAATCGATATCGTAGCCGATAATCGCGACAACGGGCGCGGTCTTGATTTTTTCCTGGTTACCCTCGGAAGCGAACTCGGCAAGCTTGTCGCGCGATTCCTGCGACTTGCACCAAATGATCCGCCCGGGCTGCATGTTGGCGGATGTCGGTCCCATCTTCATCAACTCGTAGATTGCATGGAGCTGATCTTCCGACACGTCCTTGTCTTGCCAACCATTATAACTGCGCGCTTCGCGGAAAATCTGGTCGAGCGCTTCGGCGGACAGCGCGTTGTCGTGGAACTGCTTGGTCATGAATTACCCTTGCTGGTGCTGGTACGTGAAATCAGGCTGCGCGGACTTCAACGACTTCCGGCACGTAATGTTTCAGCAAGCCCTCGATGCCGTGTTTGAGAGTGGCGGTCGATGACGGACAGCCAGAGCATGCCCCCTGCATCGTCAGGTGGACGATCCCGTCCTTGAAACCGCGATACTGGATGTCGCCGCCATCGCCAGCGACAGCGGGCCGCACCCGTGTTTCCAGCAATTCTTTGATCTGGGCCACGATGTCTGCATCCTCGGCCCGTTCTTCGACCAGCATGTCATCGTCTTCGGCGGGCACGGCGATGCCGGCTGCGCTGCCGGGTGCGAACAGGGGCGCCTGGGATACGAAATGATCGAGCAGGATCGAAAGAACCTGAGGCTTGAGATCGGTCCAGCCAGCGCCGGGCGCGGCGGTAACAGTGATGAAATCGCTGCCGAAGAAAACGTTCACGACCTCGCCCGTGTCGAAGATCGCCTGGGCAAGCGGGCTGGCCTCGGCCGCTTCAGGGGTGGCAAATTCTCGCGTGCCCGATGGCATCACCTGCTGGCCCGGAAGGAACTTGAGGCTGGAGGGGTTGGGCGTGGTTTCGGTTTCGATGAACATGCTCGCCCATGTAGGGATGGGCCGCAAGGGCGGCAAGGGACGGCACGAAGAGTGCGCCAGGCCGAAGAAATGTTCACTGTCCCTTCACCGTCGGCATGCCTATATCCGCCGCTATGACATCATTCCCGCGGGCCACACGGCCGTTCGCAGCCCTTCTCGCACTTGCCGCCATCCTGCCGCTGCCCCTCGCGGCGCAGAACGCGGAACTGCCGCCGCCCACAGCGCTCCAGACCGAGGGTGAGACGCCGTGGATATATGAAGGCAGCGATGTCCCGCGCGACAAGGAATGGCTGTTCGGCGAGATGGATAACGGGCTGCGCTATGCCGTGCGGCGCAACGGTGTGCCGCCCGGGCAGATGTCGATCCGCATCCGTATCGATGCCGGATCGTTGCACGAAACCGACAGCGAACAGGGCTATGCCCACCTACTCGAACATCTCGTGTTCCGCGAAAGCAAGTATCTCGCGCCGGGGGAAACCATTCCCACCTGGCAGCGGCTCGGATCGACCCTGGGCATGGACACCAATGCCGAGACGACACCCACCCATACCAATTACAAGCTCGACCTGCCCAATATCGACGATGCCAAGCTGGCCGAGGCGTTTCGACTGTTGTCGGGCATGATCCGCGAACCCGTGCTGAGCGACAAGAACGTGGCGGCCGAAGTTCCCATCGTGCTTGCCGAACGGCGCGAGCGCGTCGGCCCGGGCCAGCGCGCATCCGACGCATCACGGCGCACGCTGTTCGCCGGCCAGCGGCTGGCCGAACGCAGCCCCATTGGCACTGTAGAAACGCTGACGGCGGCCAAGGGCAAGGCGGTCAATGCCTTCCACAAACGCTGGTATCGACCGGAAAATGCAGTGATCGTGGCGGTTGGCGATGCCGATCCGGCCATGCTCGCCTCGCTCATCGAAAAATGGTTCGGCGACTGGAAAGGCAAGGGTGCGCTTGCCCCTGCGCCTGACTTTGGTGATCCGACCGCACCATCGGATGCAGACCCGGACAATCCGGTGGGTGAAGTCGTCGTTACGGTGGAATCCGATTTGCCGCGCAGCCTCAGCTACGGCGTGATGCGTCCCTGGCACCAGGTGAAGGACACTATCGAGTACAATGAAGGGCGCATGCGCGAGGATATCGCGCTGGCGCTGATCAATCGCCGGCTCGAAGCGCATGCCCGCGCTGGCGGAAGCTATCTTGTCGCGCAGGTCGGCCGAGACAAGATCAGCCGTTCGACTGACGCGACGCTGGTTTCGATCGTCCCGCTGAGCGAGGACTGGAAGACGGCGCTGGGCGATGTGCGCGGCGTGATCGCCGACGCGCTGGCCGCCCCTGCAAGCGAAGAAGAAATCGCGCGCGAGCTGGCCGAAATGGAGATCAACTTCGTCAGCTATCTGGAACAGGCAGAGGTGGAACCGGCATCCGGCCTTGCCGACACCATCGTCGGTGCGGTCGATATCCGCGAAAGTGTGGCTGCGCCCGACACCTTCCTCAAAGTGTTTCAGAGCATGAAGGAAACCGCCACGCCTGCACGCCTGCTCGAGCATACCCGCGCGCTGTTCGAAGGCGCCGTTATTCGCGCCGCTTATGTGACGCCTGCCGAGGGTGAGGCGAGCGAGGCCGAGCTGCGTGCTGCGCTGCTCGAAGATGTCGCCGCCGACACCAGCGCGCGGCTGGCTGCCAGCTCGATTTCCTTCGACGATCTGCCACCAATCGGCGAACCGGGCGAAATCGCCTCGATCCGTCCGACCGGTGTATTGGCCATCGAACAGATCGACTTTGCCAACGGGGTCAGGGCGCTGATCCTGCCGGATGAGGGCGAGCCGGGCCGGATCGCGGTCAAGGTGCGGTTCGGCGGTGGATACCGCGCGATTGCCGAAGACGATGGCGGTTATGCCCAGATCGGCGAAATGGCACTGGTCGGCTCCGGCGTGGGCGAGTTGGGGCAGGAAGAGCTCGACCGGATCGGCACCGGCCGCAAGCTGGGCTTCGACTTCGGGATCGAGGAAGGCGGCTTTACCTTCTTCGCGCATACACGCCCACAGGATCTGGAAGACCAGCTTTATATCTTCGCTGCAAAGCTCGGCATGCCGCGCTGGGATGCGGCGCCTGTGACCCGCGCCATCGCCGCCTCGCGCCTGTCCTATGAAAGTTTCGGCGCGACGGCAGTCGGTGTGCTCAACCGCGATCTCGACACGCTGCTGCGCGATGGCGACCGGCGCTATGCCACGCCCGATCTCGATGCGCTGGGCCAGCTTACCCCCGAAGGTTTCCGCCGCGTGTGGGAGCCGATCCTGCGCCAGGGCCCGGTCGAAGTGCTGGTGTTCGGCGATTTCGAACGCGAAGCTGGGATCGAGGCACTGCAGAAGACCTTCGGTGCACTCGCAGCGCGCGAACCGCTGCCCGAAGACATGGCCGCGCGCATCCCTGCATTCCCGCAGGATGGCGAAACGGTCACGCGGTTCCATCGCGGCGATGCCGATCAGGCGGCGGCAACCATCGCCTGGCCAAGCGGCGGGGGTGTGGCGGGCCTGCCCGAATCGCGTCAGCTCGAAATTCTGACGCAGATTTTCACCAACCGGCTGTTCGATGCGATGCGCGAACGTGCCGGGGCGAGCTATTCGCCCATCGTGCGTTCTGAATGGCCGAGCCATATCGAAGGCGGCGGGCGCATCAGCGCGATTGCCCAGCTCCGCCCGCAGGATGTGCCGGTATTCTTCCGCGAGGCAAACCGCATCGCGCAGGATCTCGCCTCGACACCTCCCAGCGCGGATGAGATCGCCCGGGTGACCGAGCCGCTGCGCCAGACGATCCGCCGGGCGTCCTCCGGCAACCTATTCTGGCTGTATCAGGTGGAAGGAACCACCCTCGACGCGCGCCGGCTTGCATCGCTTCGCACGCTGCTGGTGGACTATTCGCAAACAACGCCCGCTGCCATGCAAGCGCTCGCCGCGAAGTATTTCGCGGGCCGGGAAGGGTGGCGGCTCGCGGTCCTGCCGGAAGGGCAATCGCTCGAGACGGCTGCGGCCTCTTCCAAGAAGCCCGCTGCGGTCGGACGATAGTGACGCAATCGTGCGCCCAACCTAATTTTTGTTGCGGCGCGGGGCGGATTGCCGTTCAGTGAGAACCACTATGGCAAAAGACTGGAACCCGCAGAGCTGGCAGCAATTCGAAGCCCGGCATCTTCCCACCTATGAGGATGCGCAGGCGCTTCGCGATGCTCAGGATACGCTCAATGCCTATCCCCCGCTCGTCTTTGCGGGGGAGGCGCGGGCGCTGAAGGCTGATCTGGCCGAAGTCGCGGCAGGCAATGCTTTCCTGCTGCAGGGTGGGGATTGCGCGGAAAGTTTCGCCGAATTCCACCCGAACAATATCCGCGATACCTTCCGCGTGATCCTGCAGATGGCGGTGGTGCTGACCTTCGCTAGCAAGAAGCCGGTAATCAAGGTTGGCCGGATGGCGGGCCAGTTTGCCAAGCCGCGCAGTTCGCCCACTGAAACGCAGGGCGATATTACCCTGCCGAGCTATCTTGGCGACAATATCAACGGGATCGAATTCGATCCCGAACAGCGGACCAACGATCCGGCGCGGATGGTGCGGGCCTATTCGCAGGCCGCCGCCACGCTCAACCTGCTGCGCGCCTTTGCCGGCGGGGGCTATGCCAATCTTCGCCAGGTTCACCAATGGACGCTGGATTTCATGGGCCGCAGCCCGTGGGCGGAAAAATTCGCCGAAACCGCCGACCGTATCGGCGAAGCGCTCGACTTCATGACCGCCTGCGGGATCGACCCCGAAAGCGTCCCTCAGCTCAAAGGCACGGATTTCTACACCAGCCACGAAGCGCTGCTGCTGCCGTACGAACAGGCGCTCACCCGGCAGGATAGCCTGACCGGCGATTGGTACGACACCAGCGCGCATATGGTCTGGATCGGGGATCGCACGCGCTTCGATGGCAGCGCGCATATCGAATTTGCGCGCGGCATCGGCAATCCGCTGGGCATGAAATGTGGACCAAGTCTTGAGCCGGATGCGCTGCTGCGCCTGCTCGATACGCTCAACCCGGCTCGCGAACCGGGCCGTATCACGCTCATCAGCCGTTTCGGCCACGACAAGGTGGAGGCAGGCTTGCCGCCGCTCCTGCGCGCGGTCCAGCGCGAAGGGCATCCGGTTGTGTGGAGCTGCGACCCGATGCACGGCAATGTCGTGAAATCGGCAAGTGGGTACAAGACACGGCCCTTCGATCGTATCCTGTCCGAGGTGAAAGGCTTCTTCGCTGTCCATCGCGCCGAGGGCACGCATCCCGGCGGCATCCATATCGAGATGACCGGGCAGGATGTGACCGAATGCGTAGGCGGTGCGGTTGCGATCACCGATGAAGCGTTGGGCGACCGGTATCACACGCATTGCGATCCGCGCCTCAACGCGGCGCAATCACTGGAGCTTGCCTTCCTGCTGGCCGAGATGATCAACAAGGAAGAAATCCAGCGCCGTGCTGACGCGGCGTGATCGCGCTTCGTTAAGTAACAGTATCGTCATGTGATTTCGGGCGAGGCTTTTGCCTTCAGGCCCCTTCCATCGGGCGCGTCAATGCGCCATGATGCCTTCTGGCCGCACAATCTTGGTGGCCGGAAAGAGTGAAGGCCAGCATCAGTCAGCCACAAGCCCAAGCCGCGCCCAATGCAGAGGCTGACCTTTGCGAAAGGTTCCGCGCGACACGCGCGCTGACCGAAGCTCTGGCCGCAAATCTGAGCGATGCGGATGCGACCATCCAGTCGATGGAGGATGCCTCTCCCGCCAAATGGCATCTGGCGCACACGACATGGTTCTGGGAGACATTCCTGCTGCGCGAGCAGGTGGATGGCTACACGCTGTTCGATGAACGCTGGCCGTTCCTGCACAATTCCTATTACGAGGCGGAAGGCGAGCGGATTGCACGCTTTTCGCGCGGGATGCTGTCCCGTCCTGCGATCGACGAAATCCTCGATTATCGCCACCACGTCACCACTGCGATGGAGCCGCTATTGGGGCGGCCGGAATGCCGCGATCTCATCGAACTGGGCATCGCGCACGAACAGCAGCACATCGAATTGCTGCTGACCGATATCAAGCATGGCTTTTTTCAGAACCCGCTTGGCCCGGCCATGTGGGGCGGCGCGGCGTCGCGCGGGGAAGCATCCACCGATGGCTGGACGCAGCATCCCGGCGGTATTGCGCGTATCGGCCATCAGGAAAACGGGTTCGCTTTCGACAATGAAGGCCCGGTGCATCGCGCGCTCATCGAACCGTTCGCTCTCGCCAACCGGCTGGTGAGCAACAGTGAATGGGACGCCTTCATTGCCGATGGTGGCTATCGCACGGCATCGCTGTGGTTGTCGGATGGCTGGGCCTGGGTGAACGACAACGCGATCGATGCCCCGCTTTATTGGCGCGATGGTCAACAGTTCACCCATCGCGGCTGGCAGGCGCGCGATCCCGATGCGCCGGTGACGCATATCTCCTATTTCGAGGCGGATGCCTTTGCATCCTGGGCCAATGCGCGCCTCCCGACCGAATTCGAGTGGGAAGCCGTGGCGCGCGGCCAGGAAGGCGATACGCCCGCGCACGATCCGGCCGGCGGCAACCAGCTCGACAGCGCCGATGCACCGCACCCTGTCGGCAGCGGCGGCCTGTTCGGTGATTGCTGGCAGTTCACCCGTTCGGCCTATCTGCCCTATCCCAGGTTCGAACCCGCCGCGGGCGCGGTGGGCGAGTATAACGGCAAATTTATGAGCGGGCAGTGTGTACTCAAAGGCGCAAGCTGCGCCACGGTGCGCGGCCATTCGCGCGCCTCCTATCGCAATTTCTTCTACCCCCACCAGCGCTGGCAGTTCACCGGTCTGCGCCTGGCAAAGGATATCTGATGACGGCGGAAAAAGGGCTGGCGCTCGTCGATCTCGACGATAGCGGCGTGGACAAGGCGTTTCGCGCCGATGTGCTGGAGGGCCTGTCGCAGCGGCAGAAGGCAATTCCTGCGCGCTGGCTGTATGACGATGCCGGGTCCGAGCTTTTCGAGCAGATTACTGCGATTCCCGAATACTACCCGACCCGTGCGGAAACCGAGATCCTCGATCAGCGCGGCAACGAGTTTTTCGAAGCGATCGGTGCGGGCAGGGCGGTGGTCGAATTTGGCAGCGGCAGTTCGGTGAAGACGCCGTTGCTGCTGCGCGCCATCGAACCGGCGGCCTATGTCCCGCTGGATATTGCGGGCGATTTCCTGCGGCAGGCGGCTGCCGAGCTGTCCGCGAAATTCCCGGGCCTGCCGGTCCATCCGGTGGAGGCCGACTTTATGCGCGAGGTGACGCTCCCGGATGAAGTTTCGGACTTGCCCAAGCTTGGTTTTTTCCCCGGATCGACCATCGGCAATATGGTCCCGCGCACAGCCATCGACCTGCTGCGATCGATGCGCGCCACGCTGAAGGCGGATCATGGCGTCCAGCCGCTACTGCTGATCGGGATGGATCTGGTGAAGGATCGCGATATCCTGATCGCCGCCTATGACGATGCGGGCGGTGTTACCGCCGAATTCAATTACAACCTCGCTCGCCGGATCAATCGCGAACTTGTCGGCGATATCCCGGTGGATGCCCTGCGGCACGAGGCGCGCTGGAACGACACCTATGCCCGCATAGAAATGCATCTGGTTGCGCAGCAAGACATTCGCTTCGAGGTTTCGGGACAAGCCTTCGCGATGGCGGCAGGCGAGACGATCCACACCGAGAACAGCCACAAATTCACCCGTCGCAGTTCCAACCTTTTGCTGGAGGGATGCGGTTGGTCGCCGCGGAAGCGCTGGCTCGATAGCGAAGAGCGCTTTTCGCTCATCCTCGCCGAAGCGACGGAGCCGCGCAACGCGCCCTGACCGGCGGCAAAGCGACCGGCGGAAGAAAACCGGGCCATTCATGGAATAGCGATGCGGGTGCACCTATATGAATGCCCGTGGACGTTGCACCTCTCTTCGACGCGCTTGCAGACATCGTGCGCTCTATTCCGCGCTTCGACCTTCTGCTTGCCGCCATCGCAGCAATGGTTGCCGGTTCCATCGGTGCAGTGATGGTGCATCGCCGTGTGGTCGGTGGCAGGTTGGTCCGCACGGCCAGTACGGTGCTTCTCGCAGGTATCCTGCTGACCGTCGTGCTCCAGCTCTCGCGTTTCGACCCGCGCATCGATGTCGCCGTGCCGCAGCTTGGCCTTCCCGAACAGGTGGTGGAGGGCGGCGAAACCCGTGTTTCCCTGTCTGCCGACGGGCATTTCTGGTTGCAGGCGCAGATCAACGGCGTCGACGCAGCCTTTCTTGTCGATACGGGCGCGACACTGACGGCCGTATCGCAAAAAGTGGCCGACCGCGCCGGGCTCGAGCCGCGCCGCGGCGGCATCCCCGTGAGGATCGAAACCGCGAACGGCGCTGTAAACGCGCAAATATCGTCCGCCGATACGCTGACCTTTGGCAACGTTCAGGCAAGCGGGATTGACGTGATTATCGCGCCGAATCTGGGCAACACCAATGTGGTCGGAATGAACGTGCTTTCCCGCCTCGAAAGCTGGCGGGTGGAGGGGGATACGCTCATCCTCGTACCGGGTGATCGGGCGCAGGATCGATAACAACCCAATCGCAGCTTGCAGGCAGGAAGGGTGGATGCCAACAGGTTGCCATGACCCAGACGGCCAAGTCCCCCGCACCCTTTCTCGATACACAAGGCATCCACAACTTCCGCGATTACGGCGGTTATCGGGGGCTGGATGGGGCACAGGTCGCGCGCGGTGTGCTGTTCCGCTCGGGGCATCATGTCGCGGCTACGGACGACGATCTTGCCGCCATCGGCGCGCTCGACATTCGCACGGTGATCGACCTGCGCGGTGAAAGCGAACGCGCGAACCATCCCTGCCGGCGGGTGGAAGGCTTTGCCGGCGAAGTGGTGTTCTACGATGGAGAGACGAGTTCGAGCCCCCCGCATATGGATGTCGAGCCGGGACAGGACACGGCGGATTATGCTCACCAGCGGATGGTCGCCCTTTACACTCGGATGTCGCGCAACCCGGCGATGATCGAGATGTTCGGACGCTATCTGCACATCCTTGCCAACCGCGATGGAGGCAGCCTTGTGCATTGCTTTGCAGGCAAGGACCGGACGGGGGTTGCGGCGACGATGCTGCTCCATATCCTCGGTGTGAGCCGCGACGATCAGCTGCGGGAATTCCTGCGCACCAATGACGCGCCGACGCTGGCCGTGCTGCGCGAACAATCTGTGCCGGGCATCGAGAAGCGCCTTGGTCGCACGCTCGATGACGATGCGGTGCGCGCTCTGCTGGAAGTGCACGAGGATTACCTTGCGACCTATATGGCCGAGGTGGAGCGCGATCACGGCTCGCTCGATACCTATCTGGCCACGGTGATAGGTGTGGACGAGCCGTTGAAAGAACGCCTGCGCGCCCGTTTCCTGACGTGACTCTTGGGAATACGCTCCCATATAGCGGCGACAACACTGACAATCAGAGATTACCTATGGCTACCCATCGCACGAAAATGCTCATCATCGGTTCCGGCCCGGCCGGCTATTCGGCGGCCATTTATGGCGCGCGCGCCATGATGGAACCGATCGTCGTGCAGGGTCTGCAACCGGGCGGCCAGCTGACCATCACCACGGATGTCGAAAATTATCCCGGCTTTGCCGATGTCATCCAGGGCCCCTGGCTGATGGAGCAGATGCAGAAGCAGGCCGAACATGTCGGTACGCGGATGATGTGGGACACCATCGTCGAAGTCGACCTGGAAGGCGGCTCGCCCTATCGCGCCATCGGCGACAGCGGCGATGAATATATCGGCGATACGCTGGTGATCGCCACCGGCGCGCAGGCCAAGTGGCTGGGTGTGCCGGGCGAACAGGAGCTGGGCGGCAAGGGCGTGTCCGCCTGCGCGACTTGCGACGGGTTCTTCTATCGCGGCAAGAAAGTCGCGGTGATCGGCGGCGGCAACACTGCGGTCGAGGAAGCGCTCTACCTCACCAACCATTCCGACGATGTGACCCTGATCCATCGCCGCGACGAATTGCGCGCCGAGAAAATCCTGCAGGACCGCCTGCTGAAAAACCCCAAGATTTCGACCTTGTGGAACAAGACGGTCGTGCGTTTCGAAGGCGATGCGGCGGGCAATGGCCTGACCCATCTGGTCCTGAAAGATACGCAGACGGGCGAGGAATCCACGCTGGAGGTGGATGGCGCATTCGTGGCTATCGGCCATGCCCCGGCGACCGAATTGTTCAAGGGCAAGCTGCCAATGGACGATAGCGGCTATCTGCTGACCGACGCAGGCACGCCGCACACCAAAATCCCCGGCGTGTTTGCCGCAGGCGACGTGACCGACCACGTTTATCGCCAGGCGGTGACGGCGGCCGGCATGGGCTGCATGGCTGCGCTCGATGCAGAGCGGTTTCTCGCCGGGCTCGAGATCGAACCCGACGGCCATGTGGTCGAGGCAGAAGCTGCCGAGTAGACGCTTCGGACCTCGCCCTAGAGGTGGATGTCGAACGCCCAGGCTGCGGCGTGGAAGATCAGCGCGATCAGCACCAGGCTCGACAGGGCGAACAGCACAAAACGCACCAGCACGCGGTTGCTGGTGACCTGCACCAGTGAATGGATGATCCGCAGGCCGACATAGATCCACGCCAGCAGCGCGTTCATCCCGTCGCCGATCCCCGCCATGGCGAGGACCAGGCAGACGGCATAAAACACCGTCGGCGCTTCGTGCAGGTGGTTGTAATTGTCAGCCTTCCAATTGGCGGAGTCGGGCAATTCCGCGCGCAGGCTCGCCCCGGTGGAGCCGACCAGTTCCTTGGCATCGAGATCGGGATGGCGGTTCATCGCCGGGATGCGCGTGGCGTACATCCACACCCACATCACCATGGTCCATGCGAGCAGGACGACAACTGGCTGGAGGATCTCGGACTGGATCATGTGAATTTCCTCAGGAAGGGGCGAGGCCGGGATCGTGGAACACGGTCAGCGCGATGGCCCGCCATGCCAGATGGATCATGCACAGGGTCGACAGCAGGAAGATCAGGAACCGCACATTCACGATGTTGACCGTCGCCTGCCACAGCGAATGGATGATGCGCAGCGCGACATACCCCCAGGCGAACGCCACATCGAGCGCGCCTGCGCCCATCATCGCGATAATCACACTCGCCGCGTAGAAGATGGTCGGCTGTTCCATCAGGTGCGCATAGTTGTGCGCTTTCCAGTTGATGCGATCGTCGATCACACCTTCCAGATCCTGTCCGCGACCGCCCGGCTTGGCCTCGCCAAGGCCGCTGCCGACCTTCTTGATTGCCGGAAGACGCGTAAACGCCATCCAGAACAACATGATCAGCGACCACGCAACGAGCACCGCCGCAGGTGCGAGCATCTGAGCCTGCATTCAATCCCTCCCTTTATGTGGCGCGAACCTACGGAGGGCAGATGGATTGTCAAATGCAACTTGCTGGGCAGATGCGTCCAGCCGCGTTCATCCGGGTGGCGGCGCTTCTGTTTCGGCTTCCTTTTCGTCCTCGATGGCCAGGCCATGGCGCAGCAGCATCGGGATCTGGGTGAAGGTGAACAGGAAACTGAGCGGCATGAACACCCAGAATTTCGCCCACAGCCAACCTTCGAAGCTCAGTGTTGCGCGCAGCACTTCATTGAGCCCTGCCAGAAACAGGAAGAACACGCCCCAATTGCGCGAAAGCTTCAGCCAGCCTTCGCGGTCCACCCCTTCGAAGGCGGCTTCTAGCAATATCTGGAGCAGGGCGCGTCCGCGAAGATATCCGCCGATCAGCAGCACGCCGAACATAGCATAGATTGCGGTCGGCTTGATCTGGATGAAGCGTTCGTCGCGCAGCCAGATGGTCAGCGCGCCAAAGCCGACGATCAGCACGGTCGAGAGGATCAGCATGGGCGACACCCGCCCGAATTTCCAGCGGGAGAACAGCAGTGCAGCAATCGCCGCGACCATAAACGCGATGGTCCCGTTGATCACCGCCATGATCTGGCTGGCCGTGCCCTCAGCATCGCCCGCAGAGAACTTGTAGACGCCGAGAAAGACCAGCAGCGGCCCGTAATCGACGAGAATGTTGAGCCAGCCCGATTTGGGTTTGTCTCCTGCCATCACGCAACCCCTGCAATGACACGCGCGACAAGGTCGGGATCGAAGGGGCGCAGATCGTCGATCTTCTCCCCAACGCCGATGGCGTGAATGGGCAGGCCGTATTGCTCTGCCGCCTGCACCAGCACACCGCCGCGCGCCGTGCCGTCGAGCTTGGTCATCACCAGGCCGGTGACCCCGGCGACCTCCTTGAAAACGTCGATCTGGCTGAGCGCGTTCTGGCCATTCGTCGCATCGAGCACCAGCACGACATCGTGCGGCGCTTCGGGGTTGAGCCTGCCGAGAACTTTCCTGATCTTGGCCAGTTCGTCCATCAGCTCGCGCTTGTTCTGCAGGCGCCCGGCAGTGTCCACCACCAGCGCGTCGGTCCCGCGCTCGGTCGCGGCCTTGACCCCGTCGAACACGATGCTGGCCGGGTCGCCGCCCTCTGGTCCGCGCACGATGGGCACGTTGATCCGTTCGGCCCATGTCGCAAGCTGGCCGATGGCTGCGGCGCGGAACGTGTCGCCCGCCGCCAGCATGACGCTGTAATCGTCTTCCTGGAAGAGATGCGCCAATTTGGCGATGGTGGTGGTCTTGCCGCTGCCATTGACGCCGATCACCAGGATCACTTGCGGGCGCGGGAAGGCCGTGATCTCGAGCGGCTTGGCCACAGGTCTCAGGATCGCGGCGATTTCTTCCGCGACGGCTTCCTTCAGTTCCTGCGCGCTTATCTCGAGGCCGAAGCGCTTCTCGCGCAACCGCTCACGGATACGTGCCGCCGCGCTTGGGCCGAGATCGGACAGGATCAGCGCATCTTCCACATCGTCGAGCGTCGCATCGTCGAGCTTGGCAGTGGTGACGACCTCGGTGAGGTTGGAGGAGAGGCGCTCCGACGTCTTCTTGAAGCCGCCGAAGAGGCGGTCGGTCCAGCTCATTTCAGCAGCCCTTCTTCGATTGTGGCCGGGGTGAGGGTGGCGATGACGCCGGGTGCGATCGTGTCCGGCACAGCAACCCGCGCGAAGTTTTCCGCATAGCCCGTACCGTCCTTTTCCGCGAGCACGCTGAGAGGTTTATCGACGAGCGACGCCAGCCAGCCGTCGCGCGTTGTGGCGACCTGAGCCCGCAATTCGGCGGCGCGGCGCTTGATCGTGGGCTTGTCCACCTGCGGCATGCGCGCAGCGGGCGTTCCGGGGCGTGGCGAATAGGGGAAGATGTGGCCGTGCACGATGCCAAGCTCGCGGATGATCGAGAGATTGGCGGCATGGTGATCCTCGCTCTCGGTCGGGAAGCCAGCAATGAGGTCCGCCCCGATGGCGATGTCGGACCGCCGGGCCTTCAATGCGGCGACCAGATCGACGGCATCCTTGCGCAGGTGGCGGCGCTTCATGCGCTTCAGCATCAGGTCGTGCCCATGCTGGAGCGAGAGGTGCAGGTGCGGCATCAGCCGCGGCTCGCTGGCGAACAATTCGAACAGCAGCGGGTCGATCTCCACCCCGTCGAGCGAGGACATACGCAGTCGGGCAAGCATCGGATAGGCGTCGAGGATGGCGCGCACGAGCGAACCGAGCGGCGGGCAATCGGGCAGATCGTGGCCCCAGCTGGTCACGTCCACGCCCGTCAGCACGATCTCCGAAGCGCCGCGATCGAGATGCTTTTCCACCTCGGCCAGAACCTGGGGAATGGAGAGCGACCGGCTCGGCCCACGCCCCTGCGGGATGACGCAGAACGTGCAGGCATGATCGCACCCGTTCTGCACCGCGATGAAGGCGCGTGTATGGCGCGAGGGGGCGGGCGCGGTCTGCGGGGGGAGGTTCCATGCACGCGGCTCGAGCTTGGCTGTATTGGCGATCAGCCCATCGACTTCGGGCATGGCGCGCAGCTGGTCGCGCTCTACCTCAGCTGCGCAGCCGGTGACGAGCAACCGCGCGCCCGGATGGCTCTTGCGTGCGCGGCGGATCGCTTGGCGCGTCTGGCGCACCGCCTCCATCGTGACGGCACAGCTATTGACCACCACCACATCGCGCTCATGAGCGAGCATCTGGCGGATTTCCTCGCTTTCCGACAGGTTGAGGCGGCAGCCGAGCGAAATGACCTCAGCCGCGCTCACGCGTAATCGCTCCATTCGAAGCTGCCGCGATAGCTTTCCTGGGCAGGGCCGCTCATCTGGATGCGGCCATCCTTGTCCCATTCGATCGTGAGATCGCCTCCGGGGAGGGATACGGTCACGATCCGCTCCACCAGGCCGCGCTGCATCGCGACCACGGCGCTCGCACAGGCGCCGGTTCCGCAAGCCTGCGTCAGCCCGGCCCCGCGTTCCCACACGCGCAGGCGGATATGATCGCGCGACACGATCTGGGCGGCATTCACGTTCACCCGCTCGGGGAACAGGGGATCGTTTTCAATCTGCGGGCCGAGCGTGTCGAGCGGGACCGCATCGGTGTCTTCGACGAAAAATATCGCATGCGGGTTGCCGACATTCACTGCCCCTGGCTTTTCCAGCATGTCCCAGCTCACCGGCATGTCCAGCGTATCCATCGGATAGGCGAGGGGGATGGCGTCCCATTCGAAACGCGGTGTGCCCATATCGACCTGCGCCCCGCCATCAGTGGGAGAGACTGCGATCGTGCCGCCTGCGGTTTCGACCCGGGCCGGCGACCCGTGCAGGATGGCGACCGCGCGCGATGCGTTGCCGCATGCGCCGACTTCGCTGCCATCGCTGTTGAAAATCTGCATGCGGAAATCCGCCGTATCGCTTGGGCGCAGGATGATAAGCTGGTCGCATCCGACGCCGGTGCGCCGATTGGCCAGCGCAGCGGCTGCCGTGGCGGTCATGGCGGGCAGGCTATCGCTGCGCGCGTCGAGCACGACGAAATCGTTGCCGAGGCCATGCATCTTGGTGAATGGAATGCGCATTGCGCGCGCGGCTCTATTGCTCGCGCGGCTCTGCGTAAAGGGAAAGCGGGGTCAGCTGGTCGCGCGGGACGGGGCGGACGAGTCGTCGGATGCGGGGATGACCTCTGAATCTTCGTCGCCCAGCAGGCCGGTTTGAGCCAGCCGTTTCATCACCGCTTCCGCAGGTTCGGGTTTGCCATAGTGGTATCCCTGCCCCTTCAGCGGCCCCATACCCTTGAGGGACTGGAGAATCTCGACCGTCTCGATCCCCTCGGCGGTAATCGGCATTTTCAGGCCATCGCCCATCGAGATGATCGCGTCGACCAGCTTCGAGGTCGTGCCATCCTGCTTGAGCTCGCGGATAAAGCTGCGGTCGATCTTCAAACGGTCGAAGGGAAGCGAACGCAGTTGCGCAAGGCTGGAATAGCCCGTGCCGAAATCGTCGAGACTGATGCGGATACCCTGATTGCGCAGCGAGGTGATCATCGTGCGCACCATGCCGATATCGTCGTGCAGGCAGCTTTCGGTAATCTCGATCTCGAGACGCGATGCCGGGAAGTTGTGCTTCACCAGCAATTTCACCAGTTTTTGCGAGAACCAGGGGTCGCGCAATTGCACTGGCGAGATGTTGACGGAAACGGTGAGCTTGGGATGCCAGGCTTTCGCGTCCTCGAACGCCTGCTCCATCAGGCTCTCGGACAGATCGGAAATGACGCCGATTTCCTCGGCAATCGGAATGAAAATGTCCGGGGCGACGAGTCCCAGCTCCGGTGAATTCCAGCGCGCCAGCATTTCGAAACCGACCAGTTCGCCCGTCTCGAGATCGACCTGCTGTTCGTAATAGGGCACGAACTCCCTATTGGCGATGCCCTTGCGGATGCCGCTTTCCAGTTCGTTGCGGAACCGCAGTTCGTATTCCATCGAAGGTTCGAACCAGAAATAACGGTTTTTGCCCTGCTTTTTGGCGTGATACATCGCGATATCCGCCTTGTGGAGCATGTCGGAAACGAGTGTCTGGGTCCCGGCAGCTTGCCCCAGCTCGACGAAATTGCTCGATGCCAGGCCCACCGACATGGTTACGTTGATCTCGGTGCCGTCCAGCGAAATCTTGTGGGCAATGCGTTCGATCAGCAGCGATACGAGATGCTCGACCTCGCCCTGGTCACGCTCGTGATAGGGGATGGCGCAGGCGAACTCATCGCCGCCAAGGCGCGCAAGAAGCGCATCTGCCGGCAGGATATCGCCCAGTCGCTCGGCTGTCTTCTGCAGCACGGTGTCGCCGACATGGTGGCCATTGAGGTCGTTCACCATCTTGAAGTTGTCGAGATCGATCAGCACCATCGCGACGATCTTGCCTTCGGCGCGTGCGGTTTCGAACAGTTCGGCTACGGCCGGATTGATGCTGCGCCGGTTGTAGCAGCCGGTGAGCGGGTCGATGTCGGCAAGGCGGCGTGCTTCCTCTTCCGAGAGCCGCCGCTCATGCAGCTCTTTGCTCATCGACTTGTAGCGGCTCCAGCCCAACAGGATGATGACGATGTTAAGCAGGACGGCATTCGTCAAAAGGACATCGGGGTGCGCGGCCAGCCCCCGCCATGCGCGGACGATCTGCGGCATCACAGTACCGCCGGTTCCGACGAACAGGATGAGTGCAGCCGTCGCGATACCGAGCGTCAGAAAATCACGCTCTTCGTGCGTGTGCGAGAACCGCGCGACGAGCGCTTCTCTGAAAGTTGTCGGTTCTGTGGGCAAACTCGCCCCCTCATCTTCTGCTTTGGCGGTTCCTTTGCACCCTTGGTCATAAAAAAGCGGTTAATGCGGCCGTCGTGATGAGGCGGATATTCCAGGACGGGGTTGAAGCGCGGCCCGCCGCTGCCCTAACGCGGCAGTGTGTTTCGATGATGCAGGAGAATGTGGTGGCGCGGCACTGGCTGATGAAATCCGAACCCTTCAAATATAGCTGGGACGATCTTGTCGCGGAAGGCGAGGGGACCTGGGACGGCGTGCGCAATCACCGCGCCAAGAACAACCTTGCAGCGATGGAAGTGGGGGATCGGTGCTTTTTCTACCACTCACGCGAGGGGCTGGAGATCGTCGGTATCTGCGAGGTCAGCGTGGCCGGGATAACGGATCCCACCGACCCGGAGGGAAAATGGGCAGCGGTTAAAGTGAAGCCTGTGGAGAAATTGCCGACCCCCGTGACGCTCAAGCAAATCAAGGCTGAACCAAAACTCGCGGAGTGCGAGCTGGTGAAGCTGTCCCGCCTGTCTGTGGCAGAAATTACCGACTCGGAATGGTCGATCATCTGTGAAATGGCCGGGATGTAAGCAGCCGCCTCGCTTCGCTGGTTATTTGCCTTCCCAAAAGAGCATTTACGTCCTGTCGCAAGAGGATTTCGGTTCGTCGCTAAGGCCGGAACTGTTTGCCGTGCTCGCTCGTTAGTCCTTTGTAATCACGTGATAATATGCGTGAAAAACTGAAGGAGACGTCTGATGGGCGAACTGAGCGAGAAGATCAAAGGCAATGCCAACGAAGCAGCTGGCAACACCAAGCAGGCTGTTGGCGAAATGACCGACAACGAACGCCTCGAGCGCGAAGGCGAAAGTCAGGAGCGCAAGGGCGAGGCCCAGCAGCTGAAGGGCGAAATCGAGGGCGAACTCGGCAACGACATCTGAGCCACGTCGACGAGCTAGATCATAGCGAGGAAAGGCCGTCTTCCACCGGGAAGGCGGCCTTTTTCGTGTCCGAGCCTTCCATATTCGGTCAGCCCTCCCGCAGGCCGCTCACGCTCGCCCCACTCGCAGCAAGCTGCTCGATATCGATGGTACAATGGATCAGCCGCAAGCCGCTGCGGCCTTTGGCCTCGACAAGCGCTTCCTTGAACTGCTCGGTCGTCTCGGCGCGCACTGACCACGCGCCGAATGCCGCCCCGAACGCCGCAAAGTCCGGGTTCGCCAGACGGGTGGCGCTGATCCGTTCCTCACCGGGAAATTCGCGTTCCTGGTGCATGCGAATGGTTCCATAGGCCGAATTGTCGATCACGATGGCGATCATGTTCGCACCATGCTGGGCGGCAGTGGCAAGTTCCTGGCCATTCATCAGGAAATCGCCATCACCGGCTACCGCAACCACAGTGCGGTCAGGGAACCTCAGCGCAGCGGAAACCGCTGCGGGAACGCCATAGCCCATTGCGCCGCAGGTCGGTGCGAGCTGGGTCGGCAGGCCCTCATACCGCCAGTATCGATGCCACCAGCCGGAAAAGTTGCCAGCGCCATTGCAGATGATGGTGTCGGCAGGCAGCGTGTCGCGCATGAACTGCACACAACTTGCCATGTCGAGTGTGTGTCCACCCGGTGTCGCGGTCGCCCAGTCCTGCCACTCGCGATTGGCTTCGATGCCGGCATCGAAGGACAACAGCTCGCCATCGTCCCACAGGGCAACGCTCTCCGCGAAATCGTCCATCGCGGCGCAGATGGCGAGATCGGCGTGATAAACGCGCCCCAGCTCGTTCGGGTCGGGGTGGACGTGGACCAGCTTGAAATCGCCGCCATTCACGGCAGGCAGGGTGTATCCGTCCGTAGTAGCTTCGCCGAGGCGCGCACCGACCGCGATGACCAGGTCGGCATTCCTGACCCGTTCGACCAGTTTGGGGTTCGGCCCATAACCCAGATTGCCGGCATAGACCTTGCTCGACGGCGGAATCGCGTCCTGCCTGCGGAATGCTGTTGCGACCGGAAGACCCAGCCGTTCTGCAAACAGTTGGAAATGTTCGCGCGCCTTCGCGTTCCAGCCAGCGCCGCCAATGATTGCGATGGGCGATGCGGCATCGCCGATCATGTCCATCATCGTCTGCACGGCATCGGGGCAGGGTGACTGCGACGGGCGCACCGCATATGGGCGCGGCGTGGCCGATGTGTCGCGGCTGAGCATGTCTTCGGGCAGGGCGAGGACGACCGGACCGGGGCGGCCGGAAATCGCGGTTGCGTAAGCCCGCGCGACATATTCCGGGATACGGTCGGCACTGTCGATCCGCGCAGCCCATTTCGAGATTGGTCCGAAATAGGCGGCGAAATCGACTTCCTGAAAGCCCTCGCGGTCGCGCATTTCGCTGTCGACATCGCCGACGAAGAGGATCATCGGCTGCGAATCCTGCATCGCGACATGCACGCCGATGCTGGCATTGGTGGCGCCGGGACCACGGGTCACGAACGCTACTCCCGGTCGGCCCGTCATCGTTCCATCGGCGCATGCCATGAAGGATACACCGCCTTCCTGACGGCAGGTCACGACATCGATGGTGTTTTGATGGCCCAACCCGTCGAGCACCTGAAGAAAGCTTTCGCCCGGAACGGTGAAAATCCGGTCGCAGCCTTGTTCGATAAGGCAGTCCACCAACAGGCGGGCGGCAGCAGGGGTGGGCGGTGCGGTTCGCGTCGTCGTCGTCATCCCCGGCGGTTAGCTGCGCTGCCGGTCCATGGCAATCGCCCTGGGTTTGTTCCCAGGCAAAGTGCTTCTCGTCTCAATCTGGGGCGATTCGCGATTGGGGCGAGACAACATGGTTACTATCGGGTTAACAAGCCGCCTATGAGAAGAGCACTGGTCCTGACCGATGAAGGCGCGCGACACCCGTTCCGGGCGAGCCTTCCCCCACATGTTCGCGATGAAAAGCGGCGTGTCGATATCTCGGTTCTGGGCCTGACTCCCGACGATGTGAAGGGCGCGGCCAGCGTCTATTTTGCTGTGTTCGCCGCGGTGTTTGCCTTCATTATCTAGGCCGCTGCCGACAGGGCTGCCTGACGTTCGGCCAGCAGCAACCGCCGGGCCAGCCACGAGGATATCAGGCACATCGCCGCGCTGAGCAGCAATTGTTCGGTCACCGGCAGTCCCATCGCCGTCACACCCATTGCCAGGAGCGAGCCAAGCACCATGGCGAGCGAATTGACGATGTTGTTTGCCGCGATCGTGCGCGCTGCCCGGTCGCTCGCTACGCGGGTGGTGAGGAAGGCGTAGAGCGGCACGACAAAGAACCCGCCCGCGACTGCAATACCCAGCAGCATCGACAAAAGCGGGATCGCAAGCGGTCTCGCGATGAACTCTCCCACATCGAGCAAGCCGCCCGATGTATCTTCGGCCCACATGCGCGCCACGATATAGAACCCGACCACGAACAGGCCCATCACGATGACCGATACCGGTGCGTAACGGGCGGAAACGGTCCCCTTGAGCAGGGCGTTGATCCCCACCGATCCAATGGCAACGCCGATGGAAAAGATCACCAGAAACAGGCTGGCGACCTGCGGGCTTGCCGAAAGCTGGTTCTTGGCGAGCGGCGGAAACTGGATGAACAGCACCGCGCCGATGGTCCAGAAGAAGCTGATTGCCAGGATCGCGAAATACACCTCGCGATTGTGCATCGTGTCGCGCACCAGCTTGACGCTCATCACCACCTGATCGGCAATGGTGACGGGGATGAGGCCGAGGGCGCGTAGGAACGGATTGCGCACGCGCAGGAAAAACGGTTCCAGCAAGGGCAAGTGCAGTTCGGTGTCGCCCATGGGCGGCGCGTCGGGGACCTGACGCGACACGAAATAGCCGATCACAGCCGTCACCAATATGCCGATTATTGCCCATTGGACTGGAATCCATCCCGCCAGGATCACCCCGCACAAGATCGCCACATAAGTGCCCGCTTCGACCAAGCCAGTACCCGACAGCACCTCTTCCTTCTTCAGATGCTGCGGCAGGATCGCGTATTTGATCGGACCGAGGAAGGTCGACTGGACCCCGGCGAGAAACAGCACCGCCAGCAGCAGGGGGATGGCGATGGTGGACACGGCGATGCCCTGCCAGACCATATACAACCCGACACCCCCCAGCGACATGATGGCGATTTCGCACATTTTCACCGTGCGGATGATCCGGGCCTTGTCGCGCGTATCGGCCAGCTGCCCTGCAACGGCGGAAAACAGCACGAATGGCAGTATGAACAGCGCGGATGCCACGCCGCTGAAAAACGCCTCGTCCGCTTCGTTGCGATACACGTAGTAGACAACGAACAGGACCATCGCGGTCTTGTAGAGATTGTCGTTGAAAGCGTTGAACAGCTGGGTGACGAACAGCGGCAGGAAGCGCCTGCGGTTCAGGAGGTGGGTGGAAGTTGTCATCGATCCCCAAACACAGCGACGGCGGCTATTGCCCTGTCGGCTGGGTGGGGTTTAACCGATAGGTTGCGGCGGGCAAACCCAAGCGGTGGCTTTTTCGCGGGTAAAGTAGTCGCTAAGGGGGCGGCAGATGCTGACACTGCCGAACATTCTCACGCTCTCGCGGATTGTCGCGATCCCCCTCCTGGCCTTTCTGTTATGGTGGCCGGGCTGGGCTGCGGGCTATGGCATGGCCTTCGTGCTGTACTGCCTGATGGGGATCACCGATTATTTCGATGGCTATCTGGCGCGCACCAGCGGCGCGGTGAGCAAGCTGGGCATTTTCCTCGATCCCATTGCTGACAAGATCATGGTCGCCGCCGTGATTCTCGTGCTGACGGCGCAGGGCGCATTGCGCGGGCCGTATGTGGGCGACATGCACGTCATCGCGGGGCTCATCATCCTCGTGCGCGAGATCGCGGTATCTGGCCTGCGCGAGTTTCTGGGCGGGCTTCAGATATCCGTGCCCGTCAGCAAGCTCGCCAAGTGGAAGACGACGTTCCAGCTGATCGCGCTCGGTTCGCTTATCCTCGGGCGGGCCTTGCCGGACTGGACGGTGATGATCGGCGATATCGCAGCCAACGTGCCGCATACGGTCGGGCTGGTGACGCTGTGGGGCGCAGCGATCCTGACGGTAATTACCGGTTGGGATTACCTGCGCGTGGGCCTCAAGCACATGGATTGACCACGCGGGGCAGGGTGCTAGCCCGCCCGCAGTTCCTCTGCCAGCAGCTCGAAATCGCTCGCTCGCGGGGAATTCTTGCGCCAGATCAGCGCGATTTCGCGTGAGGCATCTTCCGTGCCGAGCGGGCGGGCGACCACATCGGTCCCGGTCAGCACGCCTGCATCCACCGCCATTTTGGGCAGCATGGTCAGGCCCAACCCATTGTCGACCATCTGCACCAGAGTGTGCAGGCTGGTCCCGATCATCGTTGCGCTGGCGCGCAGTTCCGGGCGGTTGCATGCGGCAAGCGCGTGGTCACGCAGGCAATGCCCGTCTTCGAGCAGCAGCAGCCGTCCTTCGTCGATCATGCTGGGCGGCACGCTGTCGGGCGGATCACGCGGATCGTCTTTCGGGAAAGCGACGTAGATGTCGTCATCAACGATATGCGCGCTGTCGACTTCGCCAGTGGGGAAGGGGAGAGCGAGCAGCACGCAATCGACCCTGCCGTGATGCAGCGATTCGAGCGCGTCGTGGCTCGTCTCTTCGCGCAGGAACAGTTTCAGCTCGGGCCGTTCGCGGCGCAGCCGGGGCAGGATGCGCGGCAGGAAGAATGGGGCGATGGTGGGGATAACGCTCATCCGCAACGTGCCCGAAAGCGGCTGACCCGATGCACGTACGAGGTCGGACAGCTCTTCTGCCTCGCGCAGGATCCGGTGCGCCTTCTCGACAACCTGATTGCCCAGCGCGGTGAAGCGGACCACGCGCCTGCTGCGCTCCACCAGTGTCGCGCCAAGCAGAGATTCCAGTTCGCGAATACCCGAACTCAGCGTCGATTGCGAAACGAAGCTCGCCTCCGCCGCGCGGCCGAAATGTTCGTGCTCGTGCAGGGCGACGAGATATTGAAGTTGCTTGAGCGTGGGGAGATAGCTGCTCACGAGCCGGCCGGTTCCCGTTCGGCTTTCTGCGCAGCGCTGAGATCGCCCGCCATTGCGTCGATATGGGTCATGTGGAGCCGCCCGTTGCGCACTGCAAAGGCCATTCGCCCTTCGACCAGTTCGAGCGCGTCCTTGCCGAACACGTCATAGCGCCAGCCATCGAGGATCGGCAGGTCGCGTACGCCCGCGGCCAGCGCCTCCATCTCGTTTGCCTTGGTCAGCAGGCGCGCGGCAACGTCGATCTCGCGCGCGCGGATTTTCAGCAGCAGTTTCAGAAGGTCGGCCACCAGCGCGCCTTCCTTGCCCAGCGGGGCGCCGCGCTTCATCTTGGGCGGCATCTCATCCTTGGGCAGGGGCTCGGCACTGTCGATCACCTTGAGCAGGCGCTTGCCGATATCGTTGTCCTTCCACGCATTCGACAGGCCGCGAACCTTGGCCAGGTCCGCCTGCTTCTTGGGCGGGTGGCTGGCGATATCGGCCAGCGTTTCATCGCGCATGATGCGCCCGCGCGGGATGTTCTTGTGCTGCGCTTCGCCTTCGCGCCATGCGGCCAGCGCCTTGAGACGGCCAAGGACCTGCGCATTGCGGCCCGGCGACCGTATACGCTTCCATGCAACGTCCGCATCGTTGGCGTAATTGTCGGGATCGGCCAGCCGGTCCATTTCGGCATCGAGCCAGCCGCCGCGTCCGGTCGCGATCAGCTTGTCGAGAATCTTGGGGAAGATTTCGGCCAGATGGGTCACATCGCCGATGGCATATTCGATCTGGCGATCGGTCAGCGGGCGGCGGCTCCAGTCGGTGAAGCGCGCGCCCTTGTCGATCGTCAGCCCCAGCCAGCTTTCAACGAGATTGGCATAGCCGATCTGTTCCGACTGGCTGATCGCCATCATCGCAATCTGCGTGTCAAAGATCGGATGGGGGGTCTTGCCAGTGAAATTGTAGACGATCTCCACATCCTGACCCCCGGCGTGGAAGACCTTGAGCACGTCGTCATTGTCGCACATCAGGTTCCACAGGCAGGTGAGGTCGAGACCGTCGGCAAGCGGATCGATGGCGGCCGCTTCCTGTGTATTGCCCACCTGCACGAGGCACAGTTCGGGCCAATAGGTGTTCTCGCGCATGAACTCGGTATCGACCGTGATGAAATCGCTTTTCGCGAGACGCTCGCACAGTTCTTCGAGCGCTTCGGTCGTGGTAATCAGGTCGTGTATCTTCATCGCTTCTTTTCTTGTCTGTCGGGCGGAGTGCCGCCCCCGGCGTGCACGACCTTGACAAAAAGCCATGCTTGCCCTGTTAGCGCGCGCGATTCCTGCTAAGGGCAGCGCGCGCCGCGCCCCTAGCGCTATAGCTCCGAAAATGGAAAGATTTTAGATGCACGCCTATCGTACCCACAACTGTGCCGCGCTGAACAAAGACAATGTCGGCGATACTGTCCGCCTGTCGGGCTGGGTGCACAACAAGCGCGACCATGGCGGCGTGCTATTTGTCGATCTGCGCGACCATTACGGCATCACCCAGATCGTGGCCGACAGCGACAGCGCTGCGCTGCCCGTGCTCGAAAAGCTGAAGCTGGAATCGGTGGTCACCATTGATGGGACCGTGAAGGCGCGCGATGCAGTGGCTGTGAATGCCAACCTGCCGACCGGCGAGATCGAGGTTTTCGCCCGTGCGGTCGAAATCCAGAGCCGCGCGGAAGACCTCCCCCTGATCGTCAACCAGGCGGAAGATTATCCTGAGGAAACGCGCCTCAAATACCGTTTTGTCGATCTGCGGCGCGAGCGGGTGCATGCCAATATCATGCTGCGTAACCGGGTGATAACATCGCTGCGCAACCGCATGATCGGACAGGGATTTTCCGAATTCCAGACCCCGATCCTGGGCGCGTCCAGCCCTGAAGGTGCGCGCGATTACCTCGTGCCCAGCCGCCTTCATCCGGGCCGCTTCTATGCGCTTCCGCAGGCGCCGCAGATGTTCAAGCAGCTGCTGATGGTCGCGGGTTTCGACCGCTACTTCCAGATCGCGCCTTGCTTCCGCGACGAAGACCTGCGTGCCGACCGCAGCCCCGAATTCTACCAGCTCGACTTCGAAATGAGCTTCGTCACGCAGGAAGATGTCTTCCAGGCGATCGAGCCGGTGCTGGCAGGCGTGTTCGAGGAATTTTCGGGCGGCAAGAGCGTGACGCCCGCAGGCGAATTCCCGCGCATCCCCTATGCCGAAGCGATGCTGAAGTATGGCAGCGACAAGCCCGACCTGCGCAACCCGCTGCTGATCTCGGATGTCACCGACCATTTCGAGAAGTCCGGTTTCGGCCTGTTCGAGAAGATCGTCGGTGGCGGTGGCCGCGTGCGCGTGGTTCCTGCGCCCCACACCCATGAAAAGAGCCGCAAGTTCTTCGACGAGATGAACGAGTGGGCGCGCCGCGAAGGCTTTGCAGGTCTTGGCTACGTTACCCGCAAGGGCGGCGAGTTTGGCGGTCCGATTGCGAAGAATCACGGCACGGAAGGCATGGAGAAACTCTATGCCGAGCTCGGCCTTGGCGAGAATGATGGCCTGTTCTTTGCCGCTGGCAAGGAAAAGGACGCCGCCAAGCTGGCTGGCGCTGCGCGCACGCGCGTTGCTGAGGAACTGGGCCTGATCGAGGAAGGGTGCTTCAAGTTCTGCTGGATCGTCGATTTCCCGATGTTCGAGTATGACGAAGACGCCAAGAAGGTCGACTTCAGCCACAACCCGTTCTCCATGCCGCAGGGCGAAATGGAAGCGCTGGAAACGAAAGACCCGCTCGATATCCTTGCCTGGCAGTACGACATCGTGTGCAACGGCTACGAGCTGTCCAGCGGCGCGATCCGTAACCACCGCCCGGACATCATGTACAAGGCGTTCGAGATCGCCGGTTACTCGCAGGAAGATGTCGACGCGAACTTCAGCGGCATGATCGAGGCGTTCAAGCTCGGCGCACCGCCGCATGGTGGTTCCGCACCCGGTATCGACCGCATCGTCATGCTGCTGGCGGACGAGCCCAACATCCGCGAGGTCATCGCCTTCCCGATGAACCAGCGCGCGCAGGACCTGATGATGGGCGCACCCAGCCTCGTCAGCCCGAAGCAGCTGCGCGAGCTGAACATCCAGCTTACGCCACAGGCGCGTGAAGCGGTTGAAAATGCACGTGAGGGCGAGGGGACCGATATGAACTCCGCCGCCACCGATCGCGACGAAGCGCCGAGCGGCGCGGAAAGCTGAGCGGCGTCATTCTCTCGCCGGGTGATAGGGAAAGCGGCTGGAATAAGTGCAAGGGCGCCCTGCCGAGTCTGACGGCGGGGCGCGATTGAAACGAAAAAGGGCGCGGATTTCTCCGCGCCCTTCCGGTTCGACTGAAATGAGGGATCAGTCGTACTGTTTCTCGATCATGTCGCCGAAGCGTTCGCCTTCGCAGATCTCGGCATAGCATTGTTCGACAATCGTGCGTTCCTGCGCTTCGAGCAGATCGCTCTCGAGCGCCTCTTGGAACTTGCCCTTGATATAATCCTCGCCTTCTTCGACGCGTTCGGCGGCTGCCTCGTCGTCGTTTTCGAACAGGCTGGAAATGCTCTGCCACATCTGGTGGGCCTCGCCGGTCAGCGTGCCCTTGGTGACGAGTTCGTCGCCCTGACGCTGCAGTTCGGCATTCATCTGTTGCAGGGTCTGTTGGCGCGCTTCCGAGCGCTGCTGAAGCGCTTGTTTGAGGTGGGGGCTGTCCGCCTTGTCGGCTGCCTGGCGGTAACCTTCGACCGAATCGAAAGTGGTGTCGGTGAGGCTTTTGAAAACGGTGCTGCTCATTGTATGCGTCCCTTTGAATGGTGGTGATATCGAAACAACGATCCGCACTGCCGACAGGTTCAGCGAAATCCGCATTATGAGATGAAGCGCCTCACGCTTAAGGTGCGTCACAAAGGCTGGAGCAAAAATGTCCTGCGTGGCGACACACGCGGGCTCTCTTTTGGAACCGCGCAAAATTAGAAAGGCCGCCCCTTGCCGGGGCGGCCTTTCCGTTTCGACCGGCTGGTCCTCTTACTTGACGCAGTATTTCTGCGACGTCTTGAGCGGTTTCGGGCAACTTCCGCTGCGGACTTCCGCATAGTCGCCCTTGTCGCCGACGCAGTAATTGCCGGACGTCTTGAAGCCGGTCGGGCACGACCCGATGCGCGTGATGGCCACCGCCCCAGAACTCGACACGCATTTAGAGCCCTTCGATTTGAAACCCGTGGGGCACGATCCGTCCTTGGGAACTTCCGTGCCGCTTGACTGGGCGAAGGCGGCAGGTGCACTGCCGAGCGAGAGGGCGATGGCGGTGATGATGAAAGCGAAGGGTTTCATTGGGCGACCTTTCTTCTAATCTCGATGACAGTGCCGGGCGGAGTGGCCGCTGCGGGTTTTCAAGGGATAGGCTTGGTTGGTGCAGCGGTCTTTGTCCCATCTGGTATAATGGGGCTGATTTTTTGCGATTTGGCCGCCGTGATTGCAAAGTTTGTGACCGATTTTCAGTGCAAGAGCATCGTCATGCCCATGCCTGCCTCTTGCCAGCACCCTCGGCGTTCATTAGGGCGGCAAGCAATTCGATAACCCGTCAGACAGAGGGAATATTATGAGCGATACCGCCGACCGCGTGCAGAAGATTGTCGTCGAGCATCTCGGCGTCGAGGCCGACAAGGTCACCCAGGAAGCCAGCTTCATCGACGATCTGGGCGCAGACAGCCTCGATATCGTCGAACTGGTCATGGCCTTCGAAGAAGAATTCGGCGTCGAAATCCCCGACGATGCGGCTGAGAACATCGCCACCGTCGGCGACGCGACCAAGTATATCGAAGAGCACAAGGGCTGATTGCCCAGCTACTCGACCTGCGCCTCGCGGTGCGGGAACCGACAGGCCCGACCCTTCGCAGGGCCGGGCCTGTTGTCCTTTACGGAGAGAAATGAATGCGTCGTGTGGTCATAACCGGTCTGGGCCTCGTCACCCCGCTTGGTGCCGATGTCGAAACCTCGTGGAACAACCTTATCGCCGGGAAGAGCGGGGCGGGGCAGATCACTCGCTTCGATACCGAAGGGCATAAATGCACCATCGCCTGCGAGGTGAAGGACAAGGACCACGAATGGGGCTTCGACCCCGACAAGCGCGTCGACCACAAGGTTCAGCGCCAGGTCGATCCTTTCATCGTTTACGGTATCGACGCCGCAGGCCAGGCGATCGAGGATGCGGGCATCGAAGATGTCGACGATGCGATGAAACGTCGGATCGGCTGTTCCATCGGTTCGGGCATTGGCGGCCTGCCGGGAATCGAGAAGGAATCGATTGTCCTGCATGAACGTGGCCCGGGCCGCGTCAGTCCGCACTTCGTTCACGGGCGGCTCATCAATCTCGTCACCGGTCAGGTGCAGATTAAATACGGCTATATGGGCCCCAATCACGCGGTGGTGACGGCCTGTTCGACCGGGGCGCATTCCATCGGCGATGCCGCGCGCATGATCGCGCTCGACGATGCCGACATCATGCTGGCGGGCGGGGCAGAAAGCACCGTCAACCCGCTCGGCATTGCCGGGTTCGCGCAGGCACGCGCGCTCAATATGAGCATGAACGACCGGCCGACCGAAGCCAGCCGCCCCTATGACAAGGACCGTGACGGCTTCGTCATGGGCGAGGGCGCAGGCGTGATGGTGCTGGAAGAATACGAACACGCCAAGGCGCGCGGCGCGAAGATCTACGGCGAAGTGACCGGTTATGGCCTGTCCGGCGATGCCTACCACGTCACCGCACCCCACCCCGACGGGCTGGGCGCGCAGCTGGCGATGGAAATGGCGCTGCGCAAGGCCGGGATGGGGCCGGGCGATATCGACTACATCAACGCCCACGGCACATCGACGATGGCCGACACGATCGAGCTGGCGGCGGTCAAGCGCGTGCTGGGCAACGATCTGGGCGGCGCATCGATGAGCAGCACCAAATCCGCCATCGGCCACCTTCTGGGCGGCGCAGGCGCGGTGGAAGCGATCTTCTGCGTGCTGGCCATGCGGGACCAGATCGTGCCGCCGACGCTCAACCTTCATAATCCGGACGAGGGCACGGAAGGCGTGGACCTTGTGCCGCTGCAGGCGAAGAAACGCGAAGTGAACGCGGTGCTCAACAACAGCTTCGGCTTTGGCGGGACCAACGCTTCGCTGGTCATGCAGAAGGTCGATTAAGGTGAAGAAGCTCGGCTGCCTGCTTGCGGCCATTCTCGCACTGGTGGCTGCCATCGGCGCGATCTGGTTCGCGGGCGGGTGGTGGAGCGCCGCCGACATCGACGAGGACACCGCGTTCATCGTGCCTTCGGGCGCGAGCCTGACTTCGGTCGCCAACAAGCTGGACGATGAAGGCGTGATCGCCTCTGCCGACAGCTTCCTGCTGCGCGCCAAGATCCTCGGCGGTAGCACGCCGGTGCAGGCGGGTGAGTTCCTGCTTCCCGCCAGCGTCAGCCAGGCGGGCATTCTCGACATTCTCCAGAACGGTCAGCCCATCCGCCGGATGGTGACAATCCCGGAAGGCATGCCGTCGATCCTGATCCACGAAAGGCTGATGGCCGAACCGATGCTGACGGGCGAAATTCCCGTGCCCGAAGAAGGCACGGTGCTGCCCGATACATATGATTTCGAACGGGGCGAAGAACGCGCCAAGGTACTGGCTCGGATGCAGGCGGCGATGCGCAATTTCCTCGCCGAGGCATGGCCCAAACGCAAGAGCGGCATTGCCGTCAGCACAGTTGAAGAGGCGCTGGCGCTCGCATCCATCGTGGAAAAGGAAACCGGCGTCGCGCGCGAACGGCGCATGGTGGCAGGGCTTTATTCCAATCGGTTGAGGGACGGGATGCTGCTCCAGGCCGATCCGACGATCATCTACCCGATCACACGCGGCAAGCCGCTCGGTCGCCGCATCCGCCAGTCCGAGATTGCGGCGGTCAACGATTACAACACTTACTCCATGACGGGGCTGCCCAAGGGGCCGATCACCAATCCGGGCCGCAAGAGCATCGAGGCCGTGCTGAACCCTGCGCAAACCAGCGCGCGCTACATGGTGGCTGACGGGACCGGCGGGCACGCCTTTGCCGAAACGCTCGACGAGCATAACGCCAATGTCGAAAAGTGGTTCGCCATCCGCCGCGAGCGCGGGGAGATGTGAGCGAAGCGAGGCGGAAGGGGAGCGCGTGAACGGGAAGGACGATCTCGACCCTTTCATCCTGACCGCCATGTTGCCGCGCGACCTGCATGCATGGGCAACCGCGCTGCGCACCGAGCACTTTCCACCAGAGCGCAACTATCTCGAGGCGCATGTGACGCTGTTCCACGCGTTGCCGCCGCATTGCGGGGATGAGATCGGCCGCACCCTGAAGTCGCTCGCTGCCCAGACCGCGCCACTGCCCGCGCGGTTGGAGGGGGTGATGAGCCTGGGGCGGGGGACCGCGCTCAAACTCACCAGCCCCGAGCTACTCGACCTGCGGCATGACATAGCGGACCGGTTTCACGGCATGCTGACCGGTCAGGACCAGCACGCCCCCCGACTGCATATCACGGTGCAGAACAAGGTTCCGTCGGCGCAGGCCAAGGCCCTTCAGGCCGAGCTGGAGCCGCAAGTCATGCCGAGGGATTTCGCCTTTCGCGGTCTTGCGCTGTATCGCTATCGGGGAGGGCCGTGGGAACTGGTAAGGGACTATGTCTTTCGCAAGGCCAGCTAAGCGGTCGCGCTGACCGTGGCCGACAGGTAGCAGCGAGATTATTTCCGATATGGTGCGCGCCACTGCATCGCGCTCGCCCTGTTTGCGGTGCGCAAAATGGCAGAAAACCGGGTGGCGGAGCCTCGAACAAAAACCCTTTGCAGAAACAGTTGACCGGCTGCGGTCATCGCCCTAAATGCGCCGCCTGCCTCCGGTACACCCGAAGGCCGCGCGGCGTTTTGCCGACCGCGCAATGCCCATGGGGCGGAGTAGCTCAGGTGGTTAGAGCAGCGGAATCATAATCCGCGTGTCGGGGGTTCGAGTCCCTCCTCCGCTACCAGGAATCGATGCCCTCATCTGGTTCG
The DNA here is from genome assembly GCA_048268145.1 of Qipengyuania sp. Taxonomy (GTDB): domain Bacteria; phylum Pseudomonadota; class Alphaproteobacteria; order Sphingomonadales; family Sphingomonadaceae; genus Qipengyuania. The sequence goes on from JBLWWC010000001.1 coordinate 710,579, forward strand.
CCTAGATACGTATTTATCGGGGCTTTCGGACCTAGACGCGTGCTCGTTCACGCCTGTTTCTTGGTATCTATTTGGTAAGGGCGAAAGGTCCTTTGTGCTCATCCCGCTCAAGTTTCATCTGGGATCAAAGCAACAATTGGCGGACTGGGCAACGAGAGGCATCTTCAGTCGCTTCCGCATGACCGTTTTGCTGCCTTAAAACGCGCGTACCGTCGTGGAGCGTTGGGGGAAAATGTCAGCGCACCCGGTTACGGCAGTGGGGCACGGTGTCGACGCCGAAGGTAATCGCGCGCGCCGTCCAGAGCTCGTCCAAATTCCGCAGAGCCAGTGGAAACGATTTAGATATCGCGACCGTGTGGCCGGAAGGGTTGACGATACCGGTATTTCGACAGGGGTGCGTAGCGGCAACTCCATTCACTGCCATTGGGCAACGACCATGATGGCCAGGATTGCGATGGGAACTGCATATCGCATGGCAGGACGCCACAAAACGCGCGCAAGACGGCCACTGGTGAGCAATTCTTCTTGCCATATCTCAGCCTTGACCACCCAGCCAACAAACAGCGATGTCAGCAGCGCGCCGATGGGGAGCACGAGATTGACCGCGATGTAGTCCTGCACGACGTAGATCGTCTCTCCCGTCAAAACGCCAAACGGTTCGAGCGGGTGGAAATCGGCCCATCGATTGAATGAGAACACCGTGCCGAGGCTGGTAATCGCCACGAGCACGCTCGCAATGACGACTGCCGGCCGCAATTCGACGCGCAATGCATTGGCAAGGCGGCTGCCGAGCGGCTCCAGCAGCCCCACACACGAAGTGATGGCCGCGATAAACAGCAGCAAGAAGAACACAAACCCCACCAGGCTGCCTGCGTGCATCGCGCCGAATGCTATGGGCAAAGTTTCGAAGACGAGGCCAGGGCCCGATGCAATTGGCACGCCATGCTGGAAGACGAACGGAAAGATGGTGAGGCCGGCCAATAGCGCGACTGCCGTATCGGCCGCGATGACGGTCAGGGCCGATCCCGCAATCGGTGCGTCTTGATCAAGATGGGATCCGAAGCTGACCATCGTGCCAAAACCGACCCCGACCGAGAAGAATGCCTGCCCCACGGCCATGGCGATTACGCTGCCGTCGATCTTGGAAAAGTCCGGCACGAACAGGAACTGCAGCGCGCTCGCCATGTCACCGACGAAGGCGGCGTAAATGGCCAGCAGGACTAGCCCGCCAAAGAAGATCGGCATGACGACATTGGTGAGTTTCTCGATCCCGCCGGAAAGACCGCGCGAGATAACCAGCGCGCTGAAGACAACCGTGGCAGCCATCCAGCCGATCATCCGCCACGGGCTGTCCATCAAGGAGGCAAAAATGGTGGTGGTTTCGCTCGCCTGCGCACCGGCAAATTCGCTCCGGGCGAAGCGCAGCATGTAATCGAGCGTCCAGCCTGCAATCACGACATAATAGGCCAGAATGGTGAAGGTTGCGATCAGCGCGAGGACGCCGATCATGCTCCATCTTTCGCTCTTGCCGCTTTGCGCTGCGACGTTGCGAACAGAGCCCACAATGCCCCGGCCCCCGCGCCGACCCAGCATCAGTTCTGCCATCACGATCGGCAGGCCGATGCAGATGACACACACAAGGTAGACGAGAATAAAGGCGGCCCCGCCATTTTCCCCAGTCATATACGGGAAACGCCAGATGTTGCCGAGCCCGACGGCAAACCCGCTTGCGGCAAGAACGAAGGACGTTCTCGATGACCATGCCTGAGGTCGTTCGTGCGCTATTGTGGCCATGGCCGGGGAGTTTCCTTGCTATAATTTTCACCGTCGCGCCGATCCGACGCGAAACCGCGTTCAATGGTGCGCGGTGCGATCCGGTGCGACCAATTCGACCTCGGCAGGCCAAAAGCCCTGAGGTCTTTCGTCGACTATCGCGCGCAGCAACTGCTCAGCCTCTTGTTCACGGCCGGCAAATCGGTGCTCCATCGCAAGCGCGAACTTCACCAGGCTTCCCTCGTTCTCGGTCAACTCGGCAGGGGTAATGCTCCCCTGCATCAACCTGACCGCGCGATAATATTCCCGATTTTCGATGGGCCTGAGATCATCCGGTATCTCGGCCACGATCCGCTTCGCGCGTTCGTGCTGGCCCATCTTGCGATAGGCGAGATAGGTCCAGTATGCCGTCGGCGGCATCATATCGTCCCGCGCGAAATCGGGCTTGAGAGTGTATGCCTGTGCCATCCCTTCCGCCATCCGCACATAATCGCCGACAGCGAAACTCGTCTGCGCATGATAGTAGATGATATTCGACTTGTAGGTCCCCAGCGTCAGACCGATCGCATTCGGCAGGCCGTCGGGCTCGAAATAGTCGGGCTTGCCGCGCATGAGTTCCATCGCGCGGTCGTAATCCGATAGCGCAAGGTCGAACTGCCGCACTCTGGTCAGATGCCGTCCGCGATAGCGCAGCAGCCGATAACTGTCGGGAAATCGCGAGAGACCCTGCGTAAACACATCGATCGCTTCGCAGTATCGTCCCGCATATCCCAGCCGGCGTCCAAGCCAGATGTGGCTTTCTTCCCGGTCTGGCGCGATGTCGAGAGCGGATCGCGCAATCGCGATGTCCTGTTCGAGATTCCGGGCGACTTGCGGCCTCCAGTCAGGTGTCCGCAGGGGCGTGCCCAGCAAGGTGGTGTTGCAAAATCCCGCCGCGGCCGCATCGTCAGGGACGGAGTCCTGTGCTGCAGCCGCACCGGCGACCAGCGCCGTGACCAGAATGGAGAGCGTTATCGCGGCCCTCATTATCCCACCACCTCGTAATATAGCCGCTGGAGGTTTCTGCCCATGACCTTTTCCGCCGCGGCCTCGCCATGGCCGAGTTTGCGCACCCCGTCCCAGACAACTTCCATGCGCGCCGGGCCGTTCAGTTCATCGATGAAGAGAGGCCATTCTGCCGGGTTGAAATTCGGACCTTCCTCCCGCTTCAGTTCGGCGAGGTAATCGTCGGTCATGGTAATGCGGCGGTGATCCCGGTCGCTGCCGATGGCGACGTGGTCGACCCCGGCCACATTGATGGCATGGTCGATATGGCGGAAGTAATCTTCCAGCGCGCCTTCGTGTTTGTGCGTGAGAAACGGCCGGATCTGGCAGATGCCGACGACACCGCCACGGCCCGCCAGAAGGCGCAGGTTCGCATCTGTCGTATTCCGCTCGTTCTCATGGACAGCCATGCAGGCTGTATGGGTGATGCAAACAGGGACGTTCGAATGTTCGATAGTGTCGGCCATCGTCTGCATGTTGGAGTGCGACAGGTCGACCAGCATGCCGCGCTCGTTCATCCGTTCGACCAGCTCCCGCCCGAACCGCGTCAGGCCATGCGCGCCAAGTTCCTTGCATCCCGCGCCGGCCCAATTCTGGTGGTTGTAGGTAATCTGCGAAACGCGCACGCCGAGGTTGTAGAACACATCGACATTATCGAGGTCGGTTCCGAAATGGGTGCTGTTCTGGAACAGGTAAAAGATCGCCAGCTTGCCAGCCGACCGGGCGCGGTCGACATCAGCGATGCTGGTCGCCTTGAGGAACAGGTGAGGATTGGCCGCTATATGGCGATCATGTTCCAGCACCGCGTCCATGGCGAGATCATACGCGGCTGTCCCGCGGGGTTTTGGATCGCACAAGGTGACGGCAATGGCGTCGAGCCCGCTTCCGATCATCTCGCGGACAAGTTCGTCGCTATAGTTGAAGCGGACTTCGCCCATCGCATCGAAGGTCAGCGGTCGGGTCCTTGCAGCCAGCGCCGTCGCGCCGAGGCCTGAGGCGGCCACGGCCCCAAAAGCGATCCCCGATCCGATAAAGTTGCGCCTGTCCATATGCCTCTCCCTTTCCTTATGAAAAGAATATAGCGTATAGGAAAATTAGCGCAAGCGTTTATGACCCTGTGTTGATCCACATGACAAGTGCGTCCTCATCGCTCGTCGAATAGCAGATGTGGCGCATGCTCGCGTCGATGTAGATGCTGTCTCCAACCCCCAGGGTGACGGGTTCGTAATGCTCGGTGGCGAAACAGACCTCGCCTTCCAGCACATAGAGGAATTCCTCGCCTTCATGGCTGGCCCAGTCCGAAAAATCGTCGGTGCTGCGCGCCTTGATCGTGCTGACGAACGGCAGGATTTTCTTGTGGCTCAGCTCAGAGGCGAGCAGGCGGTGGCGATAAACGGGGGTTTCCATCACGCGCCCTGCGCTTTTCAGTGTTACACTGCGACGGCTCCCGGGCTGCTGGTCGCTGTCGGTCGCGAATATATCCGTGATATCGATGTCGAAACCATGGGCCAGCTTTTGCACGACGTCGAAGGTCGGTGACATCTGGTCGTTTTCGATCTTCGACAACGTCGATGCGGCCAGCCCGGTCTTTTTGCCGGCTTCTCCCAGGGTCATCTTGCGATCTTGTCGGAGCCTGCGAATGCGCTCCCCCAGGTGGAAAGATGTGGTGCGCCGCCTGCGCGGCCCGCGAAGCCCTTCGAGGTAATCCGCGCCATCGTTCGTGGCAGTGGTCAAAATCGTCTCCGCGCTGGCCAAAATGCATGTTTGATCGTGCGACTATAGTGGCGATGCAGGCACTTGCCGAACATTTTCAGTCTTATGAGCATTAAATTCCCGATCGGCAAGTCGGCGGATAAGGCCGGTGTCTTGCCGATCGGGATATTGGGTCCAGCGTGGACTTAGAAATCAAGTTTCAGGTTAAGGTAATAGAACCCGCCGCTTACGCCGAAAACGCTGTGATTGTCGTAAATCAGGCCAACCCGCTTCAGGCCTTCACCGCGATCGGGCGGGAACTTGTTGAACAGGTTTCGCGCACCCACGCTGATGTCGAAATTGTCGATACCCGAATAGGTCAGCTCTGCATCGACGAGAAGGGCAGGGTCTCGCTGAAGGAAGTCGTTGCCATTGCGCCGCTTCCACGCCCCGTAATAATTGGCACGGGTCATCAGTTTGAAATCGCCGATTTCGTTGTTCAAGGTCAGGTTGCCCCGCCAGCGGGGAAGACCGCGCTCGAATTCGATGACGGTCCCCGCTCCGAAAAACGCGGTCGGATCGGTGCGAAGCTTCTGTTCGTTGTAGTTGACCGCGAAACTGATGTTGGTCGCGTTGGCATCTCCCCAATCGAAACCATAGGTGGAAACCAGGTCAAAGCCGCGGACCCGTGTATCGAGCTTGTTCTGGAAAAACCGGACCTGTTCGACGGACGCGCCATTTGGGAACCCGATGGCGGCAAGCTGTGCCCGCTGTGCCGCAGTCGTGTTGATCGAAGGCGTGAGGAGCAGGCGATCGTCTACATCGATCTGGTAGAAATCCAGCGTCGTTGTGAACCCGCTGTCTGCCGTCAAAACAATGCCGGCCGACATGTTGAATGATGTTTCCGGGGTGAGTTTTTCCGAACCGAAGATCTGGGCTGCCGGCGAGCCTGGGATCAGAACGGCATCGAGGATGAACTCGTTCTGCGCGTTGATCTGCGAGGTTTGGCTCGTGCCGAAAACCTGGCCTGCGGCCGGTGCGCGGAAACCCGTACTGATAGAGCCGCGCAGAGCAAGAAGGTCGGACAGCTCGAAGCGTGTCGCGGCCTTGTAGCTGAAGTTGCTGCCGAATTGCTCATAATCTTCGTAGCGACCAGCGACGCTGAAATTCCAACCCGGTGTCAGGTCGAGATCGGCTTCTGCGAACACCGCAAAGCTGTCGGATGAAAAATCGCCGGCGATGTCGGGCGTAAAGCCCTGGAACCCGTTGGAACCGACCGGCAGATCGCGCAGCGGCCCCACCTGATAGGACGCGAGGTCACCCGCCTTGATCCGGTAGATTTCCTTGCGATAGCTCACCCCGCCGAAGATCAGGATATCGCTGGCGAAGGAATCGCTCGGGATTTCGTAGGAGATTTCAGCGTCGGCCTGGAACTCGCGCTGGGTCAGGCTACCCGGCTTGAAGCTGGTTGGCGAGGCTGCGCCGAGCGATGGGTTGACCGTGTTGTAGATCGTGTAATCCACGCGGTTGTTGCCAAGCCTGGCGGAGATGTCCCAATTGAACCGGCCAGTCGTGTCGCGCAGGCCGCCGACCACGCTGAAATCCTCGGTCGCGCCTGCGAACTCCGGCGTGAAGCCCCCCGGGAAAATCGATCGCAGATCGAATGTGTCGGGATAGGCGGCGGTGTTGTCGAAAGCGGAATCGGCATAGGTTGAGTGCGCCGGGAGGCCGCCCGCCGCAGTCGACTGGCGATAGAAGAACGTCACCGAACTGTCGGCATCCATAAAGTTGCCGAAGGTGTAGGCCTCGACATCTCCGCCCAGTTCCAGGCCAGCGTTCCAGGCGAGCTTGACGGCTTCGTAGAAGGGCTCGCCATTGCCGGCATTGTGGATCGGGACGCCGGGCACATTCATGGCCCGCAACGCTTCCGCCCCGACATTTTTGCCGCCGAGAAAGGTCTTTTCCTGGTGCGTGTACTGCCCGCTGAGGTTGACGTGGCCGATATCACCCAGACCGAACGCAACATGACCCTGCAGATCGTATGTCCGGCCGCCGACGTCGTAATACTGCCCAGCCTGCGCCATGATGGAGCCGCCACTGGTGTCATCCTTGAGCGTGACGTTGACAACGCCCGCAATGGCATCGGATCCATATTGCGCAGAAGCGCCATCGCGCAGAACTTCGACGCTGTCGAAGGCGATAGGGGGAATGACGTTGAAATCCTGCCCCTGGGAACCGGAGGTCGTTGCGTGACCTGTACCGATCTGGACGATTGCCGAGCGATGACGCCGCTTGCCGTTGAGAAGCAGGAGGACGTGGTCCGGCGGTGAACCGCGCAGCGTCACCGGACGGACGAAGGATGAGCCGTCATTGCCCTGAAGGCGCTTGACGTTGAATGCGGGGACGAGGGTACGCAGGGCGTCGTTCAGATCGGTGTAGCCCGTGGTGCTGATCGCCTCCTGAGCAATCACATCAACGGCCACTGCGCTATCTGTAACGGTGCGGTCTTTGCGGCGAGAGCCAACGACGACGATGGGAGAACCAGCACCAGGAGCGACTTCGGCCTCCTCATTCGCCTGACCGGACGCCTCGCCCATATCCTGAGCGGCAAGCGAAGACGGCAGGGCCAGCGCGGCAATACCGCATGACAGATAAAGACAGGACGACAGTTTCGACATAGTTCCCTCCAGAGAATTTCCGGCCGATGGGCGCAAGCGCGCCAACGCATTGGCTACACTCTTTCCTATCAGAAAATTTCTCTCCGTCTAGTCTAAATTACAAATGTGACACGGGCTGGAAATACCTTCGATATTTCAATCTTATGCTCCGGATTTCATCGAGAATCGATCTGGATGACGGTGCTTTCTTTTATGGGACGCTCACAGAATTCCGGCGAGAATTCATAAAATTTCCTATATGAAATGTCGTTCATCAGTGTATAGGGGCGTCGGGTCGAAGGGCGATGCGGGTAATCGCGGATCGACACCCACTAGGAGGGAATATGAAACACCAGATTTTGGGAATCGCACTGGCCGCAACCATGTCCATCTCGGCACCGCTTGCCGCGCAAGACGACGGCAGCTTCCAGGGTACGTCCCTGCTCGGTGAGCGCATGGTCACTCCGCACGGAGGAAATAAGAACGTCGCCGATCCGGCGGTGCTAGCCCGCGCAGCCGCCGAGGCGAAAGCTGAATTCGACGCCAATATGACGGTCGATAACGCGACCTGGTATGGGCGGGTTCTCTTTTATCAGGGCTACACCCGCGAATCCGCAGAGGTGTATCGCAAGGCGCTCAAGCAATTCCCCAATTCGGCGAAATTGCTGCGCCATCTTGCACATCGCCAGTTCTCTCTGCGCCAGTTCGACGAGTCCATCGAAACCGGCCTGCGCGCCGCGAAGCTTTATGAAGGCGTCCCTCTCGAGCGCGAGAAACTCGGCCCGGACTATTTCACCAGCACGCCGGACATCGTTCAGTACTATCTCTATTATCACCTTGGTCAGGCATATTTCGCCAAGCACGATTTCGATAATGCCGCCAAATGGTTCTCCCGTTCCTCGCAATCGGCGGCCTTCGGTTTCGACGTCGAGGCGCGAACCGCAAATACATATTGGGAATATCTCTCGCTGGCACGCGGCGGTCGTACCACCGAAGCGCAGGAGGTTCTCGATGCCTATGAGCTGACCTTGTTCCAGGTCCATCCTGAAGGCGGATCGGACAACTATTTCGATGGCATCCAGTTGTTCAAGGGCCACCGCGACCCCGGTTCTTTCTTTGTGAACACGGACAGTGGACGGCCCTTTGCCGATGCGGACGGCATGGCGGCGTCGACGGCTTACAGTCTCGCCAACTACTTCATGCTGATGGGCGAGCGGGAAGAGGCGAAAAAGTGGCTCCGACGCTCGATCAACGTCGATAGCTGGAGCTATTTTGCGCGCATTCAGGCCGAGGCGGACTGGGTCGCCTTCTTCCGCGGCGAAGACCATTCTCTCGCCGGTTCCTGATCACGTGAACAAACCGATATTGAAGAGCGATTCCAAGCGAACGCAACCAGTCCCCGCGCACAGCGCAGCACCGGAAATGTACATGACAAAATCGTCCTACCGTCCTTCGTTGGAAGCGGCTGGTCTCACAGCGGAGATGCTGGAAAATGGTGACCTCGCGGTGGTCACGCCGATCGACGGATCCACCGTTGCCCGTCTCGCGACGGCCACTCCGGATGAGGTCGAGAGTGCGATTGACACCGCCGAAGCCGCTTTCGAAACGTGGCGGGTCCTGCCGGCTCCGCGACGCGGGGAGTGGGTCCGCCTCCTTGGCAACGAATTGCGCCGCGAAAAGGAAAATCTTGCCCGCCTCGTGACCATCGATTGCGGGAAGATCTTCCAGGAAGGCCTCGGCGAAGTGCAGGAGATGATCGACATCTGCGACTTCGCGGTGGGCATCTCGCGCCAGCTCCATGGCCGTGTGATCGCATCGGAACGGCCGGGGCACAAAATGATCGAGAACTGGCATCCCCTGGGGCCGGTTGCGGTGATTTCCGCATTCAATTTCCCCGTAGCGGTGTGGAGCTGGAACACTGCGCTGGCAATTGTCTGCGGCAATCCGGTCATCTGGAAGCCATCGGACAAGACACCGCTCACAGCCCTTGCCGTGCAGAAAATCTGCGAGCGGGTGAGCGAACAATTTGGTCCCGATGCGCCGGAAGGGCTGTGCCAGACCCTCGTCGGAGGCGCTCAGATCGGGGAAATGCTCGCGCAAAGCCCGCGCATTCCGCTGGTGTCTGCCACTGGGTCGACGCGCATGGGCCGGGAAGTTGCCAAGACGGTCGCAGATCGCTTCGGTAAATCGATCCTCGAACTCGGCGGCAACAATGCGATGATCGTAACGCCTTCGGCCGATCTCGATCTCGCTCTGCGCGCGATCGTCTTCTCCGCTATCGGCACGGCAGGTCAGCGATGCACCAGCCTGCGCCGCTTGATCGTACACGACGATATCTATGATGTCCTCGTCCCGCGTATCAAGGAAGCCTATTCCAGGGTGGCGATCGGTAGCCCCCTCGATGATGGGACGTTGCTGGGCCCGCTCTATGACGGGAATGCCCTGGACATGATGCAGGCCGCGCTCGAGCAGGCCCGCGACGATGGAGGGGTGGTGACCGGCGGCAGTCGGGTGCTGACCGCAGAGTTTTCGGAAGCGGCTTATGTCTCTCCGGCAATTGTGGAAATGCCTGGGCAGACCGATATCGTTAAGATCGAAACTTTCGCGCCGATCCTGTACATCATGCGATATTCGGAGCTGGATGAGGCCATCGCCCTTCAGAATGGCGTGCCGCAAGGCCTCTCATCGGCCATCATTTCCTTGGACATGCGCGAGACAGAAACGTTCCTTTCCGCTTCGGGGTCGGATTGCGGGATCGCCAACGTCAATATCGGGCCATCGGGCGCTGAAATCGGCGGAGCGTTTGGCGGCGAAAAGGAAACCGGCGGCGGGCGCGAAAGCGGCTCGGATGCGTGGAAAGGTTACATGCGGCGCCAGACCACCACGATCAACTACTCGACCGAACTCCCGCTCGCGCAAGGGATCACGTTCGACGCGGTTGGTTGAGCCCTGGCAAGCGTAGTGGGGTCTCTCGGTGTCTGTCCGGTGCAAACGGCTGACACCGAGGGGCCACCACCCGCGAACCTTTTGCAACCGATCCCACAGTGGACATCCGCAGTTTGACGAGACCGCCAGTAACCTACGCCAGGTGAGGGGGCAGTTAGCGACTGAGGGATTGTCGGCGGACCCTTGGCATCGTTTTTTGCTGTTCACCATCTGAGAAGCCTGGGCAGCGTGGCTCTTCCGATAGCCCCGACCACCGCCACGGGCGTGATGTGCCAGATTGCCAGATGTTCCAACGTGTCGATGGGGCAGGACAAGCCATATGCTGCGCTCCCCAGCGCGCCCGAGGCGAGGCCGACAAGCAGCCCTGCGGAATTGGGATTCACCGGCGCGCCCCGGCGCAGCCAGAAGAACAGCGCAAGCGCGACGAAAACGGCTGCGGCACTCCCCACGAGTGCACAATCGAGCCCGTAGGGATCGTTCAGGATATTGTCGGCCGCGTCTTGCGCCACCAGGATCACCGAAGCCACCACCGGCAAGACCGCCAGCATGCCCAACGCCCAGTAGGCGCCGTCATAGCGATTGCCGACACCCGGTGTCGCCATGCGCAGCGCAGCGGTGGCGCAAGCGATACCGAAGACGGCCAGCAGCGCGTTGACGAGGTAAAACATCGCGGATGCCGATCCATCGATCGCCGCGCGCCATATCCCTTGCCATATCGCCATCGCGCCGATTGTGAGGACACACGCCGCGACCACCAGCATCAGCCCGTCGCTCAGGCGGATGGAGCGGGTCGGTCGCAGGTCGGCGGCCAGCTCGGCGATGAGATCGCGGTTTATTCTGCTCATTGTTACTCAGCCTTTTCGACGAGCGCGGCCAGTTTCTTGAGGCCGCGATGGATATTTACCTTGATGGCGCTTTCGCTTTGCCCGGTCTTGCGGGCCGCATCGCGAACCGATTGTCCTTCGATCTTGACCAGTTCGATGGCTTCGACCTGCGATTGCGAAAGCGCGCCGAACATGCGCTCAAGGCTGACGCGCGCCGTTACCGCGTCTTCCTCGCTTTCCGCTATCGCGCTGTGTTCATGCAGTTCGCTTTCCTCGGCACGATAATGCCGCCGGAGCTGATCGACCCAGCGATACCGGGCGATTGCAGCGAGCCACGGGAGGAACGGGCGGGCGGGGTCATAGCTGCTGCGCTTGCGGTGCACGGCCATCAGCACTTCCTGCACCAGATCGTCAACCTGCGCTGGCGGCGCGCGACGCGCGAAATAGCGGGAAAGCCAGGTCGAACACTCCGACAGCAGCACCGTATAGGCGCTGCTGTCACCGGCCTGCGCTTTCGCCATCAGCCGGGCAAGAGTGATCTCCTCGGACTTCACCCTCTGAGCTTCGCCTTATCGATCGCCGCGTCAATCGAGAACAAGCCGCCGCCACGCGAAATGACCATTGCCGCGAGGGCCACCCACACGATGTGGACGGTCCACCACGCTTCGGGATAGACGAAGAGCTGGATCGTCAGCGTCATCAGCAACAGGCCCAGCGCTGCAAAGCGCGAACCAAGCCCGAGCACGAGAAGGATCGGCAGCGCATGCTCGGCATACGTTGCGAGCATTGCCGCAAGGTCAGCGGGCAAGGGCACGCCTGCATACTCGGTCTCGAACAGGAACAGCGTGGTGTCGCTGATGTCGAGCCATGTCCCTTCGACCACCTTGGTGCGCCCGGATCGCCAGAAGATCCCGGCGAGCGCCACGCGGGTTGCGAGCAGCGCGACACTTTCGACCGTCTTGCCGGAAAGGACCTGGGCAACGCGGTCATAGGCGGAAAGCACCTGCTGCATCGCGATTCTCCCTTGTATTGCGCCGGTTCAGGCTCAGCGCCGGATCGGCGTGAGCGAACCCACGCCCTTGGGGGTCTTGATTTTCTCGCACGTGCCTTTCTTCACCAGTTTCCAGGCGTTGCCCTGGTAATCGCGCGTCGATGTGCCGGCACAAGACGTGCCCGGACCAGCGGCGCAGTCGTTCTGGCCGGCCTTGGCCACGCCATAGCATTTCTCGACTGGCGCCTTTTGCGCGGCGGCGGGGGCACTGACGCCAATCCCGCTGGCAAGGGTTGCAGCAAGGGCGAGGCCCACGACACCTGCGGTGGAAGTGTTTTTCATCGATCGTCTCCTGTCGGCGTCCCGCTCGGTGCGAGGGGACTGTCAGTGTATTCGTCGGCGCGTGTTGGTCGGTTACAGCTCGGGGAAAATTTTGTTGGTGACGGGATATGTGGACGCGGACGTAGGCCGGGGCTGGGTGGCAGTTTCTCAGCGAGCACCAGAGGCCAGAACCGGAAGGGCATCCGTGCCGGTGGGTCAGGCTTTGGCCGAAACTGCTTGGATCCAGCCACGCTGCAACCAGGCTTGCAGGTAACCCGCGACGACCGGAGCGATGTCTTCGTCAGCGACTTCGCCTGCAAAATGCCCGCAAAGTTCGCCGAAGTTCATTCCTCCGCGAACCATCTCAAGCGCTTGTGCCTCACGGTGCTCGACCATGATGAAGACCGGTTGCTCTTCTTCTCGCCAGACGATTGCAGTGCGGGAAGTCGGCAACACTGCCGGAGCGGCATCGGGCGTGCGCCACCATGCGAGCACATCATGGGACACCGTCACGGTCGCGAACGGCACGAGGGAAAGCTCGAGATGCTCCCAGTCATCCTCGCAAAAGGCTTGCGTTTTTTGTGCAAATTCCTGCGGCGAGAGTGGCGAGGTATCCGCGCTGACGAAGATTTCGTGCATTGCCCATTCGAGCGCGGCCAGATCGGCCACTTCCCGATTATGGGCGAACAGTCCCGCCAGCGTCTCCGCAAATCCCGAGCCCAGATGGTCGAGCGACCAGCTTGCTGGCGGGTTCTGGATCAGGTGATGCGCGGCTGCGGCCTGGAACGGGTCGTCGCCTGCGTAGGCAAGCGTGCGCGGAAAGGTCTCTTTCAGCGCATCGATCAGCGTGGTGCGATAGGCATTCCGGTAGATGGCAAAGCCCTCGCCGGGCGCGACCGATGACGGTATAGCGTCTTCTTTGTCGCTTGCAGCCAGATCGCCCAGGAAAGCCTGCTGAAGGTCTGCAAGGGTCATGCTGCGCGCCCGAGCTTGGGTCCTGCGATCGTGCGGGCCCCGTCGAGCTCGGCAAGGAGCTCGGCCAGCGGTGGGATCGCACCGTCCCGTTCGATCATCGTTGCGACATCGCCCGTTTTGCTGATGACGCTTGCGTATAACTGCCACACGGCATCGGGCACTGGGCGGTCATGCGTGTCGATCGCTATGGGGCCAGGTGTGTGGCCAGCCAGGTGAATTTGGCGAACACGCCCCAGCGGCAACCCGGCGATGTAATCCTCGACCGAAAAGCCGTGATTGTGAGCGCTGACAACGACGTTGTTCACGTCGAGCAACAGGTAACAGCCGGTGCGCCGGGCAACAGAAGCGAGAAATTCCCACTCCGGCATCTCGTCGGCGGCAAAGGCGAGGTAACTGGACGGGTTTTCGAGCAATAACGCACGGCCGAGAAAATCCTGCGCACGGGACAGATTGTCGCACACGATGTCGAGCGCTTCGCCGGTTAGCGGCAATGGCAAGAGATCGTGGCTGTTATGCGCGGACGTGCGTGTCCAGCACAGGTGATCGGACATCCACAAAGGTTCGATCCGTTCGGACAGCGTCCGAAGCCGTTCGAGATATCGCATGTCCAGCCCGTCGGCCGATCCGACCGAGAGACTGACCCCATGCAGGATCACTGGCAGATCGCGCCGGATCTGCTCCAGTATGCGCAGCGGTTTGCCCCCTTCAATCATGTAGTTCTCGCTGATGACTTCGACGAAATCGACCGGCACGTGCCCCGCCAGGAAGTCGGGATAATGTGGTTTGCGCAGGCCAAGGCCAAAGCCGCAAAAACGATCGATCGCACCGTGCATGTCAGGATTTCTCCTAGTTTTGTCTTGCTGAAAAGCGATCCGGCGAGGGGCGGGGGCGGGAGGGGGGGCTAAAAGCCCCCCCGCCGGAGCGCATGGCGTGACGATCAGCCCAAATCGCCAATTGTCCCGCCAACGGTAAGGCACTCGCCCGCCTTCATGGCCTTGAAACCATGGCCGGCGCATTCGTTCTGGCCTTTGCACTGGTGTTCGGTCGTTGCGCAGTCGGCCGTGCCCTTGCAGGTGTTCACACCGTAACAGTGGACGACATCGTCTGCCCCGATGGCCGCACCGCGGCTGCCCGTCGGCGCGTCTGCGGCGAAGGAGGCGGTGGAGGAAAGGGTCATTGCGGCTGCCAGGACGGCGAAGGATTTGTTGCGTGACATCGGATGGTTGCTCCTTGAATTGCGTGACTGTCTTCGATGGAAGACATGATGCAATTCGATGAGCGGCAGCGAATGGTTACAGGTCCGGATAATTTTTATCGGACCGCGAAGGCGAGCCCGGGCGTCGGCGCGCTTCGATGGCCCGGATACCGAGAGGAGCCTGCCGGGTCATATCCTGCGCTCTTAACATTCTGAGCCAGCCACTGCGCCGATGAGTGGGATGCCCGCCAAGAGCATCATCCCCGGAGTTCGACCGTTCCTCGATAGCGACGGCCGATCGGTACGATCGCGCCCGTATCGAGGGTAAGCGATGTGTTGCTCAACTCGCAAATGCGTCGGCAATTCACGATGTGGCTTTTGTGAACGCGCGCGAACCGCCCGCCCGGCAGCGCGCTCTCAAGGGCGCTGAGGGTGGTTGTCGCAAGGATGCTGTCTGTCGTTCCGGTCCACACGCGCACGAAATTCCCCTGGGCCTGACACCAGGCGATGTCATCCAGGGCAAAGCGCCGCATGGTGCGATCGACCTTGAGGAAGATATCGCTGGCATCGGCCTTCTCGTCTTCTTCCAGTCGTCTCCTGACCTTGTCGAGCGCTAGTGAAAAACGCTCCCCACTTACCGGTTTCAGGAGATAGTCGATGACGTCGAGAGTGAACCCATCGACCGCGTGGTCGCGGTGAGCACTGACGATGACCGTCAAGGGCGGATTGGGAAGCCCGCGGAGGAGGTCGAGCCCGGAGAAACCTGGCATTCGTACGTCGAGCAGCAGCAAGTCGACATCCATGGTGGCCAGCGCGGCCAGTGCTTCGGCGGCATTGTAACATTGGCCGACGAGTTCGAGATCGTGATGCGACGCGATGTGATGCAGCAGGACGTCGTGTGCCGGTGCTTCATCGTCGACAATCAGAAGCTTCAGCATGCGCGCAGCTTCATCCGCAGGACCGAACGCCACCGATTGCCAGCCAGACCATTTTCCAATGTGAATTCGTCTCCGCAAAGCAATTCGAGACGGCGGCGCAAATTGGCGAGGCCGACGCCCGCCTCAGAGGTCGCGGCCTGACCGGCGGCAGGGCTGTTCTCGCATGAGAAGTGCATCCAGCCATCGGTGATTGCCAGATCGATGCTGAGCAGGGCGTCGCTGTTTGCGGGTTCGACCCCGTGCTTGAAGGCGTTCTCGATCAGCATGATGAGCATTTGGGGCGGGATCTGAAAAGCTTCATCATCATCGGGCCAACTGTCTTCGACCGTACATCTTCTGCCGAAACGCAGCATCTGCAAATCGAGATAGGTGCGCACATGGCGGATCTCACTATCGAGGCTGACCCAGTCTTCACGCGCTTCATAGACCGAATAACGCAAAAGGTCGGACAATTTGAGGATGGCCTGCGCGCTCGCCTCGCGATCGCGCAGGCAGAGCGCGTAGAGCGTGTTCAGCGTGTTGAACAGGAAGTGCGGATTGATCTGTTCGTGAAGCTGCGAAAGTTCGGCACGGACTTGCTCGTGCTGGCTCATCGCGTCGCTGCGCTCCTGCAACAGCCGCTCGCTGACCAGGACTATGGGGCAGACCACCGCCCACATCGCGAAGGTAAAGCCGTAATTCTCCGCCGCGAATGGATTGGCCGTTTCGGAAGGAAGGATCGTCCAGTGCGGCTCGTTGAGCGGCAAGGGAATGACAAGGCTGGCCATGGCCGGAGTGGCCATGACCCAGAATGCAAGGCTGGTGAGCAGAAAGGCGATCCAGCCCTGATCGCGCAAGACACCGCGGATGAGGGCGTATCGACAGACCGAATAATAGGCAAAAAGGAGCGCGGCGGCGAAGCCGAACTGGATAAGGTAGCCAAGGAACAATCCAGGGTTTTCGACGATCCGCATACCGTCGAACCAAATGGATAGAGGTTGATTGTTGACCGGATCAGGCGTCGAGATGAACAGCAAGGACACGGCAATGACCCACAGGCCCAGTAGGAACGCGATGGCCCCATCGAGCGTGACCGGAAGCCGTCGGACGATATCGATCAACGGGCTTTCCCCCCGCCGCCCGAACAGAAGCGTGAGTGCGCTCAGCAACGCCATGAGCAACCAATTGCTCGTCAAGTTGGCGTCAGTATCGAAGCCAGCGTGTGGCAACACGTAAGGATAGAGGCCAAACGCGGCGATCCAGAGCAGCGCACCTGTGGAGGGAGGCAGGCGGTAAGCGGCAAGATGTGCGGCCATAAGCGGGATGGCGGCTACCAGTTCGATGCCTAGCAGAGTGAGGAAGACGCTCCACTGGTCTGCACCAGCACCGTGCTGACGCCGCATCGCGATGAGGAGCGCGCCGGTCGCAATCGGCAGGAGCTGCATCGCCCAATTGCGCCAATTTATATCCAATAGCTTCGCCACCGCGGTCATGCCGCCACCGTGCCCGAAGAAACGGGCCAGAGTCACCCTGTGATGACGAACGTCACGATTTCGATGATGAACGGTCGCCGCGCATGATCTCAGGCAGCGATTGCGCAGTTCGTCACGCCAATATCGATTTACGTCATTTCGCCCCTGCCTAATGCCGCGCGGATCACGCAGAGCAGGTCATCAACCGAAGCGGAAGATGGCCATGCTGGAAGTACACAGCCTCACCAAAACCTATAGCGGGGGCGTCAGGGCGCTCGACGGGCTGGACCTCGTCATAAAGTCGGGCATGTTCGGGCTGCTTGGGCCCAATGGCGCAGGGAAGAGCAGCTTCATGCGCACGCTGGCGGGGCTGCAACTGCCCGATGATGGTCGCATCGTTTTCGACGGTATCGACGTCCTGGCGGACCCCTATTCCCTGCGGCGGCGGCTGGGCTATCTCCCGCAGTCCTTCGGCGCATACCCATTCGTAAGTTGTAGGAATTTGTTGCGGCACATGGCGGTGCTCAAGGGTCTGAGCGATGGCAGGCGAACCCTGGCGCAGATCGACGAATTGCTCGAACTTACGAATCTGACACAGCATGCCAGCCGCGCGGTGAGCAATTTTTCAGGTGGAATGCGGCAACGTTTCGGCATCGCGCAGGCGCTTCTCGGCGATCCAGACCTGTTGATCCTCGACGAGCCAACAGCAGGTCTCGATCCCGAAGAAAGGCTGCGTCTTTACAGCCTCTTGAGTCGGCTGAGTACGGAGCGCATCGTGCTGCTTTCGACGCACATTGTCGACGATGTCGAACAGTTATGCCCACAAGTGGCCATCATCCGCGGCGGGCGCATCGTTGCGCAAGGCGAGACCGACCACCTTGTCCAAGAGTTTGAAGGCCAGGTCTGGCAAGGGCGCGAGGAGATCACCGAAGATCGGCAAATCACCCTCCTAAGCAGCGCATTCCAGCGCGGTCGGCCTTTGTATCGCTATCGCGCCGCTGAATGCCCTGGCAATGGGTTCGAACCGGTCCGCGCGACGCTGCAGGATTTCTACTTTCACGAACTCGATCGCGTGGCGGCATGATGGTGGAGAGCCTGCGCAACGAATGGCGCGTGCTGCGCGGTCACCCCATGATATGGGTCGCGATCATCGCGGCCATACTGGCTGGCGTGGCAGCTATACGTGGATCGCCGACCGATCCCCGCGAGGGGACGGGGCCGGTGCTGCTGTGGCTGAATATTCTTTTCCCGATGTTTATCCTGCCCTTTCTGGCGGGCGCGCTCGCGCCGATCTTTTTTCTGCGGGAAATCGATCACGACCTTACGGAGATTGTCGGTAGCTATCCGGTTACTGCGCGACGTTGGCTGACGGTGCGGGTCGCGGCATTCACTTGCGTGATGATGCTGGCTGTCTTGCTGTCTCAGCTCGTCAATGTGGCCGTGCTCCTGCGCCACGAACCCGGGCAGGGGATCGGCCTGTTCCTGGACATGTTCCAGTGGTTGATCGTGCTCCAGTTGCCCAACTGCCTTCTATGGGCGAGCATTCTTGCCTGGGTGGCGGCGAAAAAGGCCAGTGCGGGGGTCATCTATCTCTGCGCGGCGGTGCTCTGGCTCGGTTACCTGCTGCTTGCGACCATGGCAGGATCACCGATGATCGCGGCGAGTTTCGCTCCCCACGAAGAGCTTCGCCACGCCATGTTCCTGCTCGATCCCTATGGCGGTATGCCCCTTATGAGCGCTGTGCCGGAAACCGCCCTCGTCGCATCGCGAGACGCCAATGTGATCGCAAATCGTATCATCTGGCTTGCATCCATCGTTGTCCTGCTGCGCTCCATCAAAACGATCCCGATGCTTGCGGAGCGAAAGGCCGGCAGGGCCGGCGTTGCGAAACTACCGCGGAAGCGGGCCTTGCCCAGCCATGTCGGCATCCATCTTCGCTATGTCGCGCGGGACAAGGTGTTCGCGCTGCTCGTGGTGGCCTGGATTGCATTGATCCTGCCGGAAGTGATGGGCGGCATGGACTGGGTCGAGCCGTATTCGCGTGTCGCCCCCGACAGTCGCGACGCGCTCAACCGGGTGGTGTGGGATGCGATCCTGGGTGCTGGACTGTTGACGCTCCTCTACACCGCGGACCGCGTTTGCCGCCTCTATTCCGGCACAAAAATGCAGGAGCTTTATGCCGCCACGCCGCATCGGCCCGGAAGGCTGGTCGCGGTGCAATTGACGAGCGTCTGGCTGGTTGCCTTGTGGTTTGTCGCGCTGGCAGGCCTTACGGTCTTGGTCGCCCAGCTTGCGATGCAATCGCCGGTCCAGCCAGCGGAATATGGCCGTCAGCTTGGTTTGACGCTCAGTCGATTTGCTCTCTTCGCGGTCATTTTCGTCGCAACGCATGCGCTTTTCCGGCGGCGTCTTGTCGCCAATCTGGTCGGTCTTCTGGTGATGGTGCTCAGCCTCAGTCCTCTCCTGCCGCTCATGAATTTGACGCATCCGCTGTGGCGTCCACTTGCCACGACGCTTAGTGCACCTGACCACTATTGGGGATTTGGCGGCAGCGAGGTCGGGCACTGGCAGTTCAGCTTGTTCTGGGCCGCGATCGCGATTGGCCTTTTCCTGCTCGGGATCGCCCGGCATCACCGCACTTTGCCATTCGTGCATGTCCGGCAGTCCGCAGTGCGCCATCCCGCCACGGCCATGGCCATTGCCGCTTTTGCTGTGGCCGGGGTGCAGGGACTGTCGCTCGACCGCACTTTGCGCGGCGAAGGGGCCCTGACCGGGCCGAGCCAGCGCCATGCATGGCGGGCAGCTTACGAAACGCATTATGCACAGTGGGCCGACGTCGCCCAGCCAGAGGTCGAGGAGATCAAGGCGCGGGTCGATTTTTTCCCAGGCGAGCAGCGCGCCAGCATGCATGCCGAATTGGTCCTGCTCAACCGGAGCAGACAGCCCATCTCAAGAGTTCTGGTCGGGCGCAATCAGATCGAAAGCGCGAACGACCGGATCGAGATGCAAGGGGCGACTGTCGCTTCGCGTGACGAGGATGTCGGTCAGTCGGTCTTCGCACTGGATCGTCCGCTTGCCCCGGGCGAGCGCATTACATTGCAGGTCGACCTGTCTGTGTTCCAGTCGAACCTTTCCCAACCCACGTTTCCATTTGTGTTGCGACAGGACTTCAGCAGCCTGCCGGCTTTCCTGCTGCTGCCCATGGTGGGATACCGCCATGATCTGGTTTTGCGCGATCCTGCCAATCGCGAAGAGTATGGTTTGCCTCCGCTCGACACTACACCGCCCTCCGCGCTGGGCGCGGGGGCGTTCGCAAGTCGCTTTGGCGAACAGGTGATGATCGACACCGTCGTGACCAGTGATAGTGGCCATACTGCGGTCGGGCAGGGCAGGCTTGTGCGACAGTGGGAAGAAGACGGCCGAAATGCATTTCATTATCGCACCGAGGCGCCGGTCCGTGCGATGCCAGCCTACTTCTCGGTTCCGTGGCAGCCGCAACGTTTCGCCCACGGGAATACAGATCTCGAAATTTACGGCCCTGCCACGGTTAAGGACAACGACTTCAACCGGCTGGGCGTGCGCGACACGCTCGATTTTCTTGGTAAGGAAATCGCGCCCTATCGCGGTGGCCGCCTTGCACTCATCGCTATCCCCGAAATAGGCCCGACTGGTTTCGCGCTGCCGCAGATCATCCAGGTGTCCCATCGCTTTGCCTTCCGAGCAATGGCCGAAGAGGACGCAGGCTTCAGCCAGGTTTATCGCCGCGCTGCACACGAAACTGCGCACCAGTGGTTCGGGCACAGGATCGGCTATGGCGTGCTTGAAGAACGTGCGTTCCTGGTGGAATCGCTCGCCAAGTATGCCGAACTGGTTCTGGTTGAACGCCGCTTCGGCAAGCGCGCGGCAAACGCGCTCGTCGACTACGAACGAAGCCGCTACCGCGAGGCGGGTGGCGACCGGGATCAGCCGGTCACACCGCTCATCGATGCCGAAGCGAATTTCGATCAGTACAGCCGGGCGACTATCGTGTTCGCATGTGTTCGCGCGAAGATAGGCGATGCGCCGATACTCGAAGCGCTGCGGCAATCCGTCCGGCGAAGCGACGAAACGGCGATCCCGGCAACTTCTCTCAAGGTGGCCGGCGCCATCATCGCCAAAGCCGCCCACTCAGATCGCAGGGACATCGAGCGCCTATTGCTGGGCTCGGAGCCGGTCCTCCCGCTGCTCACCGAACTGAAGTGTCAGGCCGATCGCGCGCCATAGCGCCGTGAGCAGGGATGCCGTGCAGCAGGCAGCAGGCCGGCTGTCACCGACGTCTGTCAATCGAACGACTTACGCTTGCGGTGCTTCGGTGGACCTTTGGGGTTTTTGGGGCCTTTGGGCGGGGCGCTGGGCTTGCCGTTCTTCCTGCCTTTGGCCTTGTCGAATTTCTTAAAGGCTGGTTTCACCTTCACCCGCGGAGTGTCGGCATTGTCGCGCGCCTTGTGGCGTTTGCGGTTGCCCTTCGCGGCATCGCGCGGGCCGCTTTCCGATCGTTCGATGAAGACCGGATCGTCTTCCCCGTCGTTCTTCGCCGACCGCGCGGCGGCGTCGGCGAACTTGTCCGCAATCGGGCGCGGTATCTGGAAATAGGTTTCCTCCGGTCCGATACGGATCGCGCCGATTTCGTTGCGTGTCACATGGCCGCGGCGGCATATCAGCGGGAGAATCCAGCGCGGGTCGGCATTGTCGCGGCGGCCAAGCTCCATGCGGAACCAGACGGTATCTTCGAAGCCGGGGCGGTGGCGATCCTTCTGCGCCTCGCGCCGCGCCTCCGGCGTGTTGGCGATGAGATCTTCGGGCTCGGGCAGGCGCGCGCGATGCGCCTGCACCAGCATCGCGGCGATCTGCGCCGGAGTGCGCTCGGCCAGCAGGCGCTCGGCCAGTTCGCTATCGCCGTCATCGACCTCGACCGGCTCAAGCAGCTTCTCCAGCAACCGCTCGCGGTCCTTGGTCTTGATCGCCTCGCGGTCGGGCGCGTCGGTCCAGTCGGCGTTGATCTTTGCATGGCGCAGCATGCTCTCCACACGCCTGCGCCGCGAAAACGGCACGATCAGGACCGCCGTGCCTTTCTTGCCTGCGCGCCCCGTGCGGCCCGAGCGGTGCTGAAGCGTCTCGGCATCGCGCGGGATTTCGACATGGATGACGAGGCTGAGGGTCGGCAGGTCGATCCCGCGCGCCGCGACATCGGTGGCGACGCAGACGCGCGCACGTCGGTCACGCAGTGCCTGGAGAGCCTGATTGCGTTCCGACTGGGAATGCTCACCCGAAAGGGCGACCACCGCAAAACCGCGCTCCTGCAAGGTGGCATGCAGATGGCGTACCTTCTCGCGGGTGGCGCAAAACAGGATCGCGGTTTCCGCCTCGTGATAGCGCAGGAGGTTGACCACGGCGTTTTCGATCTCGGGCGGGGAAACGGTGACCGCCTGATAGGAGATATCGCCGTGCCCGCGCCCTTCGCTGATCGTCGCGATCCGCAGCGCATCGCGCTGATACCGGCGGGCCAGCGCTTCGATCGGGCGTGGCATGGTGGCGGAAAACAGCAGCGTCCTGCGCCCATCGGGCGTTGCGTCGAGGATTTCCTCCAGCTCTTCGCGAAAGCCCATGTCGAGCATCTCGTCCGCCTCGTCGAGCACGACGGTCCTGAGATCCGACAGATCGAGCGCGCCGCGTTCCAGATGGTCGCGCAGCCTGCCGGGCGTGCCGACAACGATGGTGGCGCCGGAACGCAGAACCTTGCGCTCCTGCTGGGGATTCATGCCCCCGACACAGGTTGCCACGCGCGCACCGGCCTTGCCGTAAAGCCAGCCGAGTTCGCGGCTGACCTGCAAAGCGAGTTCGCGCGTCGGCGCGATAATCAGCGCCAACGGCCGTTCGCAGAAGGGAATGGTATCGCTGTCACCCAGAAGTTGCTCGGCCATGGCGAGGCCGAAGGCGATCGTCTTGCCCGAACCCGTCTGGGCAGAGACGATCAGGTCGCGGCCGGCTGCTTCGGGCTGCATCACTTCGGACTGCACCGCCGTGGCCGAGGTGTAATCACGCTCGGCAAGCGCGGCTGCTATGCTGGAGGGAAGGGGAGGGAAATTCATGGCACGGGCCTAACATGGGTGG
Source organism: Qipengyuania sp. (assembly GCA_048268145.1). Taxonomy (GTDB): domain Bacteria; phylum Pseudomonadota; class Alphaproteobacteria; order Sphingomonadales; family Sphingomonadaceae; genus Qipengyuania. The sequence continues at coordinate 733,536 of JBLWWC010000001.1, forward strand.
TGCACGCCAATTCGCTGCGAACGGCGCGATCGCTTCTCCGCAATGGCAGAGAGCCGATAATACGGGGTTTGCGGGTTTCGCGGCCCTATAGGCACGAATTTCGCGTTTGGCTTGCGAAATCGCGCATCGCGGCTTGTGCTTGCGCACGGGCTTGACCCATGCGCGCTTAACGCTAAGAGCGCCCACGCAACAGATTGCCGGTGTAACCTGTACCGCGGGACGGGGGCCAATCCCCGCCTGCGCATGTTACGGCCTCCGGCTGCTGGGGTGTAGCCAAGTGGTAAGGCACCGGTTTTTGGTACCGGCATTCGCAGGTTCGATCCCTGCCACCCCAGCCATTCTTGCGCCTTTTGCGATATTAGTTCCGGCGCATGGCCAGCTCGGTTTCGAGCTGCGCAATGGTTGCGTGGTCAAGCCGGTAAAAACGCATGGCAATAAAAGCGGGCAGCAACGCAGCGATCGGGATGACGGTGAAGGCGATCTCGATGCCCATGCGGGCGGCTTCGCTCTGCTCCACCCCCGGCACGAAGCCGGTCATCTGGAAGATGAAGCCAGGGATCGAGGAGCCCAGTGCAACGCCGCCCTTAATGGCAAATATCGATGCCGAAATGACCAGGCCGGCCATCTGGAGGTGTGCCTTCCAGTCGATGAATTCCGCGATGTCGGTGAACATGGAATAAGCCATGACCATCAAGAAACCGAAACCGGTCCCCACCAGCAGCTGGGCCAGCGTCTGTCCCCAGACCGCGTCCAGCGGCTGCAGATAAAAAACGGCAATACCCGCAATCTTCAGCAGGCCGCCGGCAATGACCAGATCGCGCTTTTCGAACCGTCTTTGCAACAGGTTGCCGAGGATAACGCCCGTGATCTGACCGAACGCAAGCGCCGTGTAGAACAGGCCTACCCGGTCGAGAAAGCCGATCAAGGGCACGCCGTCATCTGCCGCGACATATTTGAACCAGAACAATGCCGAACTCGCCCGCGACGAGATGGATAGGACGCCCAGCACGGTTGCCAGCGCAATGGCGATCCATGGCCCTGTGCGCACGAGGGTGGTAAGGTCCTGCCGCACTGTCCCGCTCTGCGCGGCAGGCGGAATGCGCTCTCTGGTCGTCGCGAAAGTCGTCAGGAAGGCGAAGAAGCTGAGTATGGCGATACAGCCCATCGTCAGCAGGATGCCGCGCTGTTCGTTACCGCCACCCAGCTCGCGCACCAACGTTGTCCCCAGGACGCCGAGCATGATACCTGCCAGCGCGGAAAACAGCATCCGATAGGCCGACACGCTCGTCCGCACCCGGGCGGATGGATGGATCACCCCCAGCAGCCCGCCATAGGGGACGTTCACCACCGTAAATGCCAGCATGGCGAGCGAATAGGTGATGTAGGCGTAAACCACCGCATCGCTCGGTGCGAGGTCGGGTGCGGCAAATACTGCCATCCCCAGCAGGCCCGGTACGACCGCACCGAACAGCAGATACGGCCGATATCGCCCCCAGCGTGTCCGCGTGCGGTCGGCGATCATGCCCATGGCCGGATCGGTGACTGCGTCGATCACTTTGGTCACCAGCAGCATCAGGCCGATGGCCGCCGGCGCCGCCCCACCAAGATCGACGAAATAGTAGAGCAGGAAAAAGCCGAAGAAATTGAGATAAAGGCCGGAGGCAAGATCGCCGACTCCGTAGCCGAGCTTTTCGCCCAGCGTGACGTTCGCCTTTTTTGTTTCCCGCATCGGCTGTGTCCGCTCCCCCCCCTTCGGACGTTCAGCTCAGATCTTTGCCTTCAAAGTCGGCTGCGGAATGCCGTTCGAGGACTTGCTTGTCCTCATCGCCCCAGGCCTTGTTGACCATGCGACCGCGCCTGACTGCCGGACGCTCGAGGATTTGCCGGGCCCAGCGGCCGACATGTTCGTATTCGTGGATCGACAGGAACGTTGCCGCCTCGTTGTAGATCTTGCCCTCGACGAAAGGCGCGAACCAGGCATGCACCGCCATGTCGGCGATGGAATAATCCTTGCCGCCGAGATATTCGCTGTCGGCCAGCCTGCGGTCGGCAACATCGAACAACCGCTTGGTTTCCATGGCATAGCGGTTGATCGGATATTCGTATTTTTCCGGTGCATAGGCATAGAAATGCCCGAATCCGCCGCCCACGAACGGCGCGCTGCCGACCTGCCAGAACAGCCAGCTGAGCACTTCGGCGCGGCTATGGTCGGCAGGAATGAAGGCGCCGAATTTTTCCGCCAGATGGAGCATGATCGCCCCGCTTTCGAACAGGCGGAGCGGGGTTTCGCCGCTCCGGTCGAGGAGGGCAGGAATCTTCGAATTGGGATTGATATCGACAAAGCCCGAACCGAACTGGTCGCCATCGCCGATATTGATGGTCCAGGCGTCGTATTCTGCGCCTGAATGCCCTGCCTCCAGCAGCTCTTCGAACAGGGTCGTGACCTTCACACCGTTGGGCGTGGCCAGTGAGTAGAGCTGGAAATCGTGCTCGCCCACCGGCAGTTCCTTGTCCTGCCGCGGCCCGGCCGTCGGGCGGTTGATCCCGGCAAACTTTCCGCCGTTTTCGGTGTCGTTGGTCCACACTTCGGGCGGCGTGTAGGTAGGGTCTGCCATGGTCGTGTTCTCTCCACTTGGAAACGCGATCCGTTGCAATTGGCAACTCGGGTCAGGAACCGCAAGGGGCCAAGCGGGGTTTGGGTCGCATGGCGTCGCATCCTTCCAAGCTCATCTATGTCGATGACGATCTTCCCGGCATTACGCGAAAGGGCGCTGGCAAGGGGTGGGCCTATTACGATGTCGATGGCAAGCTGATTGCCGATGCGGCGGAGAAAAAGCGCCTCAACGCCATCGCGCTGCCTCCTGCCTATGTCGATGCGTGGTTCTGCCCCGCGCCCAATGGCCATATCCTTGCCACAGGCGTCGATGCGAAGGGACGCAAGCAATATCGCTATCATCCCGAATTCCGCGCCATGCGCGAAGGCGAGAAGTTCGATCGATGCCTGGCCTTCGGCAACCTGCTGCCGCTGGTGCGCCGCCGGGTGGAAGACGATCTGCGCGGGCGCAAGTTGACGCGCGAGCGCGCAGTGGCAAGCGTTGTGCGCCTACTCGACATCGGCGCGGTACGGGTCGGGAATGAGGCTTATGCGCGCAGCAACAAGGCGTTCGGCGCGACCACGCTGCGTCGCCGCCATGCAGAGCTTACCGGCAAGACCTTGCGCCTGCGATACAAGGGCAAGGGCGGCAAGCTGCGCGAAGTTACGCTGACCGATGGTACGCTGGCGCGCATGGTGCGCAACATGCAGGATTTGCCAGGGCAAAATTTGTTCAAATATGTCGACGAAGATGGCGAGGTGCAGGCTGTCGGATCGAGCGATGTGAACGAATATCTCTCCGAAACCATGGGTGACCGGTTCACCGCGAAGAATTTCCGCACCTGGCATGCCAGCGTGATGGCCTTCGAATGCCTGATGCAGGGGGAAGGGCAGATGCCGATCAAGGCGCTGCTGGATTGTGTGGCCGGGCATCTCGGCAATACCCCGGCGGTGACCCGCAAGAGTTATATCCATCCGGCAGTAATCGAGCTCACCGACATACAGGAGGAATGGCGCGCCAACCTCCGCCTTCCGCGCGCGACAAAGTGGCTGAGCCGCGAGGAGAGAGGGTTGATTGAGCTGTTGATGGAAAACCCCCGCGCACAACAACTTATCGCTGCCTGAAAAGGCAAGCTGACGAATTCGTTTCGTGCTTCACAACATTGGATGTAAGATGTTCTGTCGGATCGGAATGCCCGTTTCGACGCCGGTGTGTCGCAATCCACCACCTCGGCATCTTTTTCGAGTAGGAGGGTGTCTGCCATGCAGAGGCTCGCGAGTTTCGATGTCAGTCGGCAATTCCTGACGCCGCGCGGAAAATTGGCCGCGCAGCTCGGGTTCGGCCTGTTCTGTGGGGCCGCCATGGTGGGCCTGCGCAGTCTGATCGACATCTGGGCCCCCACATCCGGCCCTTTCGCGCTCATCTATCCTACCGTTTTGCTTGCGACCTTATACGGGCATTGGCGCGCGGGGCTCGTTGCCTTGGCGACGAGTTTCCTTTGGGCGTGGTTTTTCGTTCTCCCGGCGCCGAAATCCTTCTTCTTCATCGACCCCACCGATCCGGCGCGCGTCGCGCTCAACGCTGGCTGCGCCTTGATCCTGGTCGTCTTTGCAGAAGGGTTTCGCCGCGCCGCGCATCTGACGATGGCCGAAATCCGCGAACGCGCCGACCGGCGGCTCACACTGCTGGCGGAGCTCGAACATCGCACTAAGAACAACTTTGCGCTCGTCGCCAGCATGCTCGAAATCCAGAAGCGCCGAGTGAGCGATCCCGAAGTTGCCGGCCCGTTGCAGGATGCGGTCGGACGCATCCGCACCTTTGCCGATGCCTATGCCGCGCTTGCAATGGAGCAGGCCGATTCCGCCAATGTCGCCATGGCGCCCTATATCGAAAACGTCCTCGACAGCCTGGCGCGGGCCGCTCTGCCCGACAATATCCGGCTGTTTCGCGAGATCGAGGCAATCGAGTTGCCGCGGGAAACCGCCGTGGCAATTGCGCTCTATCTCAACGAGGCGATCGCAAATGCTATGAAATACGGTTTCCCGGATGGAAGGCCCGGCACAATCGCGGTCTATTTCCACGCCCATGGCGATGCATGGACACTCACCATCGAAGACGATGGCGTGGGTGTCGACGCCGTGCCGGACCCAACGGGCGGTCTTGGACGAAACCTGTTGGCGGCCTTTGCGGCGCAGGCCAGGGCGCGCCAGGAATCGGGGCCGATCCTCAAGGGCTATCGCGCGGAAATGTCGACCGTGAAGGTAGAGGTTGCCTAGAGTATCCTGAAAGGATACTTGCTCTGCCATGCATGAGGCCGGGCGCAAGATCAGGGCATGGAGAGAACGGCACAAGCCGCCGCTTTCCGCGCAGGAGTTCGGCGAACGTTTCGGGCAACCCGATCCGTGGCCGAGCCGCACCGTCTATGGCTGGGAAAGCAAGGGCAAGATCGCCCGCGTCGTCGTGCAGAAACGGTTGGCGCAGCTCGGCATATGCGAACCTTCGGACTGGCTCGAACCGGTCGACACTTCATCCACACAGAAAAAGGGCGCGCGGCGCATGAGCGGCAGTCAGCATCGATTCCACGACCGGCACACACATGGATTCGTCCGCATCGCGACCAGCACGCCCAAGGTGCGCACGGCCGATGTCGCCTATAATGCGCAAGGGATCATCGAACAGGCGAAGCTGGCGGCAGGGCGCAATGTGGACCTGCTGCTCTATCCTGAATTGTGCCTGTCATCCTATGCGCTGGACGACCTACATTTGCAGGCCGCGCTGCTGGATGCGGTAGAACATCACCTTGGCGAAATCGTCGAGGCCAGTCGTGATATCCCCACGGTGCTCGTCATCGGGGCGCCGCTGCGCCGCAAGGGGCGGATATACAATTGCGCGCTGGCGATTGCGCGAGGGAAGATCCTTGGGGCCGTTCCGAAGAGTTACCTGCCCAATTATCGTGAATTCTATGAGAAGCGGTGGTTCGCGCATGGGCGTGAATGTGTAGGGCTGGAGATAGAGGTCGCTGGCGAACGCGTGCCCTTCGGAACGGACCTGATCTTCTCGCACGAGGACGCGCCGGGCTTCACCTTCGGGATCGAGATTTGCGAGGATTTCTGGTCGCCCAACCCGCCCGGCACACAGGCTGCGCTGGCCGGGGCTACGATCCTGCTGAACCTTTCGGCATCCAATATCACCATCGGTAAGTCGGACGAACGCCACCTGCTCAGCCGCGCATCGTCCAGCCGCTCGGTCTGCGCCTATGCCTATTCGGCCAGTGGGCATGGCGAAAGCACCACCGATATGGCGTGGGACGGGCAGGGCATGATCTACGAGCTGGGGGACCTGCTGGTGGAAAGCGTGCGTTTCGACCGCGAGCCGGAACTGTGCGTTACCGATATCGACACGCAACGCATCCTCAACGAACGCATGCGGATGCAGACCTTCAACGACGCGGCCGAGGCTGCCGGTCGCCCGGAAGACTGGTTTCGTACGGTGTGCTTCGACCACCAGCCGGTTCGTGGGGATACCAAGCTGGTGCGCCCGATCCGCCGCTTCCCCTTCGTGCCAAACCGCCAGAGCAAGCTGGACGAGGATTGCTATGAAGCCTTCAACATCCAGGTCGAAGGGCTGCTGCGCCGCATCGAGGCGACCAATCCCAAATCGCTGGTCATCGGGGTGTCGGGCGGACTCGACAGCACCCATGCGCTGATCGTGGCGGCGAAGGCCTGCGACACGCTCGGCCTGCCGCGCACGACCATTCGCGGTTATACCATGCCCGGTTTCGGCACATCCGACGGGACCAAATCCAACGCCTGGAAGCTGATGGAGGCGATGGGCATCACGGCGGAGGAAATCGACATCAAGCCGACCGCGCGGCTGATGTTGGAGAATATCGGCCACGCCTTTGCCGATGGCGAGCCGGTTTACGACACAACTTTCGAGAATGTGCAGGCGGGCCTGCGCACCGATTACCTGTTCCGTCTGGCCGGGCAGCATTCGGGCTGGGTCATCGGCACGGGCGATCTCAGCGAGCTGGCGCTGGGCTGGTGCACCTATGGCGTGGGTGACCAGATGAGCCATTACAACGTCAATGCCGGCGTGCCCAAGACGCTGATCCAGTATTTGATCCGCTGGACCACGCAGACCAGCCAGTTCGACGAAGCGACCGACAAGGTGCTGCTGTCCGTGCTCGATACGGAGATATCGCCCGAGCTCGTCCCGGCGGGTGAGGACGGCGCGATCCAGAGCACACAGAGCATTATCGGCCCGTATGAGCTGAACGACTTCTTCCTCCACCACATCGTGCGATGGGGCCAGAAACCGAGCCATGTCGCCTTCCTCGCTTATCATGCGTGGAAGGATGCCAGCACCGGGCAGTGGCCGGTGGATTTCCCCGAAGATGCGAAGAACGCATACGATCTGCCGACCATCGCCAAATGGCTTGAGAACTTCCTGAAGCGCTTCTTCGCTTTCAGCCAGTTCAAGCGGAGCGCCTTGCCCAACGGACCGAAAGTCAGCGCCGGTGGCGCACTGTCTCCGCGCGGCGACTGGCGCGCGCCCAGCGATGCGGTGGCAGATGTCTGGCTGGAAGAATTGCGCAGCAGCCTGCCACAATAGCGCGCGTTTCGTCTTACGCGCGGCGCAGATTTTGCCACGGCTGGCGTTTACTATAATGTCGTCCCTCACGGGGGGTGGGCATGCAAAGGTTTTTGAATAAGTATTGGCTGGTGGTCGTCGCGGCGATCATCGCCGTTATCGGTGCAAGCGTGCTGTTTCAGCGCGATCCAGCACCAAGCGATGGGCCGATTGTCTTCGCCACCGGGTCGCAGGAGGGGATGTACAACGCACTCGGGCTGGCGATGCGCGATGCGGGTATCACCGATGCTTCGTTAAGGATAACCGGCGGTACGTCCGAAAACCTCGATCTCCTGCGTGCGCGCGAGGTGCAGTTCGCGCTCGTGCAGAACGATCTTGCGCAATATTCCGCGCTGGGCATTCGTGGGCGCACGCGGTTCGATGAGCTCAACTACGTGCTCGCCGTATTTCCCGAATTCGTGCAGGTGCTGGTCCCGAACGGGAGCGAGCTGCGGGTTTTCAACGATCTGCGCGGCCAGCAAATCTGTGTCGGCAGCCCCGGTTCGGGGACGTATTACAACAGCATCGATATCCTTGCCGAAGCGGGTCTGCGTGAGGGGGTCGACTATATCCCCATCGCCCGGCCAAGTTTCGAATGCATCGACGAGCTGGCGAATGGGATGGGCGATGACATGGAGGAGGGCGAGGCGACCGGGATCGCGGCGGTTTTCCTGACCTCGAACAGACAGGTGGCGCGCGAGGATGAACGTTTCCGGCAGCTGGTTTTTTCCGATTCCCTGTCCGATGCGCTGGCGGCGCAGCATCAGTATTTTCGCGTCATCCGCCCTGACGATGACGAAGCGATCATCGTGCCGCAACTGGCAGTCGATGCGTATCTTGCAACGCATGCCGACCTTCCGCAGGCAACCGTCGCTGCGCTGACCAATCGCATTATCGAGGGATGGGGGGGCTTGCAGCAACGCTTGCCGAACTTGCCCCCGTTGCAGGTCCCCGATGTGCGCGAGACGATCCCCTACCACCCCGGTTCCGATGGCGAGCTGGAGGAGGCCGGTCTCAAGACCTTCGACTGGCTGTCCTACTTCGTGTTCGTGCCCTGGGCGCTGCTGTTCATTGCGGCGACGATCGTTGAGGGGTGGAAATTTTCCTACAACCGGCTTGGAGAAAATCCCTACAGCCTTGGTTGGCGACGCCACGCGATGCGGTTGGTTGGCGCGGGGTCACGCCATTTCATCGCGCTGTCGTTTCTCGGCGTGGGCATTATCGCGGCGATGTTCCTGCTGCGCTGGCTGGAGGACCAGCACGCCCTGGCACAGGGGTCGGTCAGCCCGTTTGCCCAGCTCGACCTGTACGATTCCTTCGTGTGGCTGTTCACCTATGTCGGCAATGGCTTTACCGCCGACGATATCTATCCCGTCAGTTTCGTCGGCAAGGTGATGGTCGGCGTCCTGGCGGTGGTCGGGTTTACCCTGCCGATCGGCGCGATTTTCTGGGGCATCAACGTGTCCGCCAAAAAGGCCGAACGTGCACAGGAAGGCTTGGGCTACCCCGACTTTACCGGCCATGTCGTGATCTGTGGCTGGAACGAAAAAGCATCGGGCATCATCTCCACACTGACCGGCAAGGACGTGCCCACACGCAAGAAAGTCGTGATCGTGGCGCAGCCCGAAGACCGGTTCCCCATCGAGAAATTCAAGTTCAATGACCGGTTCGTCGCCTTTTGCCGCGGCAGCCCTGCGGACGAGAAAGTGCTCAGAAGAGCCCGCACGAGCGAGGCCGATTCGGTCATCGTGCTGGCCGACTTCGCCGGCAATCAGACGCTCAACAAGGGCAGCATCCTGGCTGCAATGAACGTGCGCAAACTCAACCCGGACGCGCATGTCTGTGCCGAGCTGGAATATATCGACAATGCCGATCTGCTGGCATCGGTCGGTTGCCAGACAATGGTTTACAACCAGCTGGTGGCCTGCCGCGCGGCGACCACGGCAATACTGTCGATGGACCTGATCGACTTCGTGCTCGACTGTGTCACATACCATGATTCCGCCCATGACGAGCTTTACTCGGTGTCGGCGAGCAAGGTGATCGATCACCTCCAACACGTATTCAAACGTCGCAAACTGGAAACCGTTCGGGTGTCGGACCTGCGCCATATCCTTGCAAGGCGCGGCGTCAATGTGGTGGGCGTGATCGACGATACTTATCGCGAAGCTGCCATCGATGCGGCGTTCATCGCGCGCGAGGAAGGCACGCTGGTGGATGCGAAATTTCGTAACCGACCGCTGAAACGGGACGCGACCATCGTCTATGCCGCGCAGAAACAGGACCATATTTTCCAGGGTCGCAAGGGGACCGACGCGCATCCGGTGAGCTCGGCGCATTTCTTTCCGGATTACCCGCGCGAAATGACCGTTCTTGTCTGTTCGGGCCCGCACACGCTGGAAACGGTCGAGGCAGAGTTACGCGCGATCATGGGCGAAGGTTTGACATTTGTCGGCGTGGATCTTTCCGAGGAACGACCGCGTAGCCTTGCCAAGGTCGCGCCGCTGATCCCTGACGGGCTTGATCTTTGTCTGATCATGAACACCCGCGACGAGCGCACGGAGCTGGATTCGCTCGAAGATGTGAACGAGGCCGATTCCAATTCGATGCTGCTCGCCGGGCTGTTTTCCAAGATTCGCGAGCAGCGCGGCGAAAGCTGGCCAATTATCGGGGAGATCGGCAACCGCCAGAATGCTGACCTCCTGAAGACTGCCGGGGCGGATCACGCGCTGCCGGTATCGATGCTGGTCGAACGGTTCATGGCCAAGGAGATCTACGATCACAATCATGTCGTCGATTACCTGATGGCCGCGATGAAGCTGAGCGACGGGGTGCACATGATCGCCCACACCGTACGCGAGGGTGACGGGTTCTGCGGCGAGCGCTACGACGCGCTGCTCGCCACCCAGATCGACGGCATCCGCCTCCTTGGGTGGCGGCCCAAAGCGGCGATGGACGATCTGCGCAATCGCGACGGGGACTTCGGCTATCACTACCGCATGGTCTTCGACGCGCGGATCGCCAACGAAACTGCCGCGCCTGGAGATACGCTGATCCTGATGCTGCGCGATAAACCGACCTATCCAGCAGCTCCGATCGTGTAAGTTTAGCTGGCCTGCGCGGCGGTGAAGATCACCGGGGCATCGCCGCTGCGCCACTTGTCATGTTTCGCCATGATCGCGGCGAACAGATCGCTGGTAAGATGGCTCTCGAGCCATGTTCGCAGCTTCTGGGGCGCGGCTTCGTCAAACCAAGCCCTGTCATGGTTGGCGAACTGGCGGATAAAGGGAAAGCTGGCGACATCGCACAGGCCGCGCTTCTCGCCGCACAGCTGGGCATGGTTTGCCAGCCGTTCGTCCAGCTGTCGCAAGATGTCGAGGCCTGCCGCGCGATGCTCCATCGGATCGGTGTCGTGGCGCGTATAATATTTGTAGCGGTCGAGATGGTGTTTGAACGGGCCATCCATAAGCGCGAGCAATTCGGGATCCTCGCGCTCCAGCCAGCCTTCGGGGTCGGCCTGCGACAAGGCCCAGCGCATCACATCGTTGCTTTCGTCGATCACTTGGCCATCCGGCAGGTGCAGCACAGGCACTGTGCCCTTGGGCGATGCCTCGAGCATGGCCGCAGGCTTGTCTGCCAGCACAACTTCGCGCAGCTCCACGGCAATTCCTGCGCTCCACAACGCCATGCGCGCCCGCATCGCATAAGGACAGCGGCGAAAGCTGTAGAGGACCGGCAGCGCGGTCATTCGCTTTCTGGCAGGATCGCGCCGACATGGGTCGTGCCGCGCCTGGCCGCGAGCTCTTCCTGCCGCTGGCGTTCGGCGTAGCGGGCGCGCTGCGCATCGTCGCGTTCGTCAACGCAATGCGGGCAGCTTACGCCTTCGATGAAGTCGGCGGACGCGCGGTCGGCCTCGCTGACGGGTCGGCGGCAGGCGCGGCACAGCCCGTGCGTGCCTTGTTCAAGGCCGTGAGCCACCGACACGCGCTCGTCGAAAACGAAGCATTCGCCGTCCCACAAGCTCTCGTCCTGCGATACCGTTTCGAGATATTTGAGGATGCCGCCCTTGAGGTGATAGACCTCGTCCACCCCCTCTGACCTCAGGAAGCTGGTGGACTTCTCGCAGCGAATGCCGCCGGTGCAAAACATCGCCACCTTCTTGCCCCCTTCCAGCAATTCCTCGCGATGCGCGCGAAACCACTCGGGGAATTCACGGAAGCTGGCCGTGTGCGGATCGATGGCGTCGCGAAAGCTGCCGATCGAGACTTCGTAATCGTTGCGCGTGTCGATCACCACCGTATCGGGGTCGGAGATCAGCGCGTTCCAGTCTTCCGGCGCGACATAGCGGCCGACGCTGGCGGTGGGGTCGATATCCGGTTCGCCCATCGTCACGATCTCGCGCTTCAGGCGCACCTTCATGCGGTTGAAGGGCATGGCGTCGGCCTGCGAGAACTTGACGTCCAGCTCGGAGCAGCCGGGCAGGGCGCGAATATAGTCCAGCACCGCGTCGATCCCGTCGGGCGATCCTGCAATGGTCCCGTTGATACCTTCGCGGGCCAGCAGGAGCGTGCCCCTGACGCCAGCTGCGACACAAGCAGCCAGCAACGGTTCGCGCAGCGCGCCGGGATCGTCGAACGGGGTGAACTGGTAAAGCGCCGCCACCCTCACGGGCAATGTCCGGTCCATGATCAGAGCTTCGTCACCCAGCCGTGGGTGTCCTCGACCGCGCCCTTCTGGATGCCGACCAGCTTTTCGCGGATCTTGTGGGTCATCTGCCCCGTGCCGCCGCTGCCAATGGTGAATTCACCATCGGGGCCGAGCACCGTGCCCACTGGCGTCACCACGGCAGCCGTGCCGCAGGCCATCGTTTCCAGCAGCTTGCCGGTCGTTGCATCGGCGCGCCATTGATCGATGCTGTAGGGTTCTTCGCGCACGGTCAGGCCTTCTTCGCGCAGCAGGGCGATCAGGCTGTTGCGGGTGATGCCGGGCAGGATCGTTCCGGTCAGGGGTGGGGTGATGACGCTGCCATCGTCGAACACGAAGAACAGGTTCATCCCGCCCAGTTCCTCGATCCATTTCTTTTCCACCGCATCGAGGAAGACCACCTGATCGCAGCCATTCTCGATCCCCTCGGCCTGCGGCACGAGGCTGGCGGCATAATTTCCGCCCGTCTTGGCTGCGCCCGTGCCCCCGGGGGCCGCGCGAGTGTAATTGCGGCTGACCCAGATTTTCACCGGCTTGGCGCCGCCCTTGAAATAGGGGCCGACCGGCGATGCAATCAGGATGTATTTGTACTGGCGCGCGGGCCGCACGCCGAGGAACGCTTCGGAAGCAAACATGAAGGGCCGCAGATAGAGCGAGCCATCGGGATCGCCCGGAACCCAGTCGCGATCCTTGTCCACCAGCTGGCGGATCGATTCCAGGAACATCTCTTCGGGCAATTCGGGCATCGCCATGCGCCGCGCGCTCTCGTTGAAACGGCGGGCATTCTGCTCGGGCCGGAACAGGGCGAGACTGCCATCGGCCTGCTTATAGGCTTTCATGCCCTCGAAGATTTCCTGCGCATAATGCAGGACCGCAGCGGCGGGATCGAGGCTGATCGGTTCACGCGGGCCGAGTGTCGCCTTGTGCCAGCCACCCTTATCCGCGTCGTAGTCGATCACGACCATGTGGTCTGTGAACAGCTTGCCGAAGCCGGGGTCTTGCAGTGCCTGCTGGCGCGTCTCGCCGGGGACAGGGGCGGCGTGGGGGAGATGCTCGAAATCCATGCCTGCGCGGGTAGGATTTTAGGACTTATTGCGCAAGAGCCGCTACCATTCTCGCGCATCGCAATGCGGACAATGGCGCAGTGCGTACGGCCAGAACATCATTGGCAGTCGAGTTTGGCCGACCAAACCGTGACCGCACCTCCTCGGAAGAAATATGAGCCAGTTCCCAACAAAACCCAGCACCAGTAGGACCGCACCGGGCAATACTTTCCAGGGCCAAGGGACGGCAAGTGTCATCGCGAAAACGGGGAGGAGCGACAGACTGATGATTGGCGAGTATGGGAGATAGCGTCGCATTGTCAGTCGATACTGCCATGGGGGAAAAATAAGAAGGCATCACGGGAAAATGAGAAGGGCGCTTCCTCGCCCGTAGGAGGAAACGCCCTTCGCATGGTCAGCGGCGGGAAGTGCCGCTCACGAAGTCTCTAAGGGTAAATTTTACCGATAGTACCTCGCGCGGAAACTTGCCGACCTCTCTGCTGAACCATGAGACATCGGATCACCTCCTTTCGCGCTAGTGAGCTAAGAACCACCGTTTCACCGGGGCCTAAGACCGCGTTCGCCGCTGATCTTGAGTACAATTTGAGTCGTTCGAAGATTTAAAACAAGGCTTGAAAAAAAGTTTTCCCACGTCAGAATTGACGTTTGTGGCCCGGCTCGAAGTCCGGGCCTTTTTCGTGGGCAAATCGTGCGCATTTCGCACGCGGTAAAACCGATTGGTGAATCGCTCTATCGGCAATCCTCGATCACGCGGGTCACTTCGGCCCATGCCGGCAGGTAAAGCGCGGGCGAGCCGGAAGTTTCCACAGCGAATCGGCCCCGCGTCAACGCCATCGCATCGAGCAGCGGATCGCGCGGTTGCAGGCGGGCGCGGTGGTAGATCGGTTTCGCGGTTGCGGAAGATGCCGGTTCGAGCGCGAGGGTGCGGTCCTCGGTTTCGGTGCGGATGGTCATGCTGCGCGCGCGGTCCGATGCGACCTGCACGATCAGATCGAGAGAACCGGCCTTGCATTCCATGATGAACAGCGGTGCGCTTGGCGCGCGTGCGCCGTCTCCGTCACGCTCCACATATGCGGCCTGATCGCCGCTGAAGCGCCACGTACCCGGCGTGCGCGGGGCATCCAGCCAATTGCCATAGGTCGGCTGCGGCGTTGGCGCAGGGGCCGGTGCGGGCTGTGCGGTGGCGACGGGTGTAGGGGTGGGCGTTGGTACAGGGGTGGAGCTGGGAGCAGGCACGCAGGCCGCGATGGTGAAGGTGAGGGCAATCGCCCCGGCGGCATGCAATGCTATCGGTTTCATACACCCACAATGCCCGCTAAGGGCGGATGTTTCCAATGGTAAAGAAACGCCGCCTCGATCAGATGCTTGTCGACCGCGGGCTCGTGGAGAGCCGCACGCGGGCGCAGGCGTTGGTGATGGCCGGGCTGGTTTACTCCGGCGAACAGAAACTGGCCAAACCCGGACAGCAGATGGCGGAGGACGTGCCGCTCGATGTGCGTGGGCGGGATCATCCCTGGGTGAGCCGTGGCGGGATCAAGCTCGCCCATGCGATCGAACATTTCGATCTCGACCCGGCGGGCGTCACCGCAATGGATATCGGCAGTTCGACCGGCGGGTTCACCGATGTCCTGCTGCAGAACGGGGCAGCGCATGTTTTCGCGGTCGATAGCGGGACCAACCAGCTCGCTTGGAAATTGCGCCAGGACGATCGCGTCACCGTGCTGGAGCAGACAAGCGCGCGCATTCTCACGCCCGAGATGATCGACAGGCCCGTAGATTGGGTGGTGTGCGATGCGAGTTTCATCGGGCTTGCCAAGGTGCTCGAACGCCCGCTCGAACTTGCGCAGCGCGCGTGCCGCCTTGTCGCGCTTATCAAGCCGCAATTCGAAGTCGGGCGCGAGGAAGTAGGAAAAAAGGGGGTGGTGAGCGATCCTGCCCTTCATGCACGGGTTTGCGACGAAGTGCGCCAATGGGTCGAGAGCCTCGGTTTTGTCGTGCAGGGCATTGTCGAAAGCCCGATCACCGGGCCGGAAGGCAATGTCGAGTTCCTGATAAGCGCGTCTCGCAATTGACCTTGCGGCGCTCTTGGCCCTACGCGCACCGTCACACCGATTAACGGAGAGAGTATGTCCGCCAATATCGCCGAAATGGAACGTCGCCGCGAAGCCGCCCGGATGGGGGGCGGCCAGAAGCGCATCGACGCGCAGCATGCCAAGGGCAAACTCACGGCGCGAGAACGGCTCGATGTGCTGCTCGACGAAGGCAGCTTCGAAGAGCTGGACACTTATGTCGAACATGATTGCGTCGATTTCGGCATGCAGGACCAGAAGATCCCCGGCGATGGCGTGGTCACCGGCAGCGGCACGATCAACGGCCGTCTCGTCTATGTTTTTTCCCAGGATTTCACCGTCTTCGGCGGCTCTCTTTCCAAGCGGCATGCAGAAAAGATCTGCAAGGTCATGGACACCGCGATGAAGGTCGGCGCGCCGGTCATCGGCCTCAATGACAGTGGCGGCGCGCGCATTCAGGAAGGCGTGGCATCGCTGGGCGGTTATGCCGAAGTGTTCCAGCGCAATGTACTCGCATCGGGTGTCGTGCCGCAGATCAGCCTTATCATGGGGCCATGCGCGGGGGGCGCGGTTTACTCCCCGGCCATGACCGACTTCATCTTCATGGTCGAAGACAGCAGCTACATGTTCGTCACCGGCCCCGACGTGGTGAAGACGGTGACCAACGAAGTCGTTACGCAGGAAGAGCTGGGCGGCGCGAAAACGCATACGACCAAGACCAGCGTTGCCGATAACAGCTTCGAAAACGACATCGAGACGCTGCTCGCGACGCGGGATTTCTTCGATTACCTGCCCCTGTCGAACCGTGAAGACGTGCCAGAACGCCCGACCAGCGACCCGTGGGACCGGCAGGAAGACAGCCTCGACACGCTGATCCCCGACAACGCCAACCAGCCTTACGATATGCACGAAGTCATCCGTAAGACACTGGACGAAGGCGATTTCTTCGAAATCCAGCCGGGCCATGCGGGCAACATCATCTGTGGTTTCGGCAGGGTCGAAGGGCGCACGGTGGGCGTGGTCGCAAACCAGCCGATGGTGCTGGCAGGCGTGCTCGACATCAATTCGTCGAAGAAGGCCGCGCGTTTCGTGCGCTTCTGCGATGCCTTCGAAATCCCGATCCTGACCTTCGTCGATGTCCCCGGCTTCCTTCCCGGCACGAGCCAGGAGCATAACGGCATCATCAAGCACGGCGCGAAACTGCTCTTCGCCTATGCCGAGGCGACCGTGCCCAAGATCACCGTAATTACCCGCAAGGCCTATGGCGGCGCCTATGACGTGATGGCGTCCAAGCACCTTCGCGGCGACCTCAACTACGCCTGGCCCACCGCCGAAATCGCCGTGATGGGTGCGAAGGGCGCGGTGGAGATCATCTTCCGCCAGGACCGCGACGACCCGGAGAAGATCGCCGAAAAGACCAAGGAATACGAAGACCGCTTCGCCAACCCCTTCGTCGCGGCAAGTCGCGGCTATATCGACGAGGTGATCCACCCGCACTCGACCCGGCGGCGCATTGCGCTGGGGCTAAGGAAGCTGCGCACCAAGCAGCTCGAGAACCCGTGGAAGAAGCACGACAATATTCCGTTGTGAGGTGAAAGCATGAAAGAGCAGATTGGGCGGCGAGTGGTCGTGGACGACGGCGAAGTCTCAAAGCTCTTCTATGTTTGGAATACGGCTGACAGAAAGCTCATGGTGTTGGCGCAAAATCGGGCGACCGCTCGACACACTGCATTTTGCCACGGCCATGTCAAAGATGCGACGAACGCGCGTGTCGCTGAAATCGACCCGTCAAAGCCCAATGCCCACGAAGAGAAATTCTTCGCATCAGTCAGGGCAGCGATACGAGACGGACGACAGGGTGTGGTCAAAAACATGGATGGCTTCGCAGTGGTTGGTGAGAGCAGTCAAACCAGAACTTATGCGCCGATAGTCGAGGTGAAAGAATGAAACTCGGCCGTTTCAATCGTATCGGCATCGCAGCGCCCGCCCTTTCCCGTCACCCTGAACTTGTTTCAGGGTCTATCTTGCTTCACGGGCGAGAAGCGCAGGTGGACACATGGATGCTGAAACGAGTTCAGCATGACGATATTGCGGGAGTAAGCGCATGAAGCTGGGGCGGTTGAACCATATCGGGGTGGCCACTCCGAGCATCGAAGACTCCATTGCCTATTACCGCGACACAATGGGCGCGGTGCAGATTACCGAACCCTTCGATTTGCCCGAACAGGGGGTGAAGGTGTGTTTCGTCGATACGCCCGACGCGCATGGCGAGCTGGGCAAAGGGACCCAGATCGAATTGATCGAGCCGTTCGACGATGCCTCGCCCATCAATGGCTTCCTCGCCAAGAACCCTTCCGGGGGGCAGCACCATGTCTGTTACGAGGTCGAGGATATCGATGCTGCGCGCAGCTGGTTCGAGGAGAAGGGCAAGCGCATCCTCGGCCCGACGCGCATCGGTGCGCATGGCACGCCTATCTTTTTTCTCCATCCCAAGGACATGATGGGCCAGCTAACCGAAATCATGGAAACGCCGAAAGGCGCGCATTAAGACCACGACGTCGTCCCGGTGGCCTCGCGATTCCTTCCGGCTTCTCACCCGGCCGGAGGAGCCCCGCGCGAGTGCCGCGACAACGCAAAATCTGGGAGAATTCCTGTGTCCGATTATGAAACCATCCTCGTCGAGCGCGACGGTCCGCTGCTCACGATCACGCTCAACCGCCCGGATCGGCTCAACGCGATGCCGCCCCAGATGGCGGACGAGATCGGCGAGGTGTTTTACGATCTGGGCGATGCCCGCGCCGTGCTTATCACGGGCGAAGGCAAGGGGTTCTGCTCGGGTGCGGACCTTTCTGCGCGGGGCGAAGGCAGCGCGCTGGGCAGCAAGGGCGGCAGCCACCGCGCCCTGCAGAACCACTACAACCCGGCGATCAGCCAGGTCATCAATGCGCCCGTACCCGTGATCTGCGCGGTCAATGGCCCTGCGGCGGGCATCGGGTGCAGCCTGGCGCTGGCCGCCGATTTCACCATCGCGTCCACCAATGCCTATTTCCTCCAGGCCTTCGTCAATATCGGCCTTGTTCCCGATGGCGGATCGACCTGGCTGCTGGCCCGCGCCATCGGCCGTGCGCGCGCCACCCGCATGATGATGCTGGGTGAGAAGATCGGCGCTGAGCAGGCCGAGGAATGGGGCCTGATCTACAAGGCGGTCCAGTCCGATGCCCTGATGGACGAGGCGCATTCGCTCGCGCAAAAGCTTGCCAATGGGCCGACGCTGGCGCTGCGTACGATGAAGCGGAACATTGCGCTCGCCACCGATGGCACGTTCCAGCAGGTGCTCCTCGCCGAAGCCGATGGCCAGCGTCTGGCCGGGGCCAGCAAGGATGCGATGGAGGGCGGCATGGCCTTCCTCCAGAAACGCAAGGCCGAGTTCAAAGGCGAGTAACTTTACGTAGCGTCGCGCCCGCGCCAGCGCGACGGGTGAAGCGCGCGGCGCGTACGCCCAGCGCCCCTTCCCCTGTCCGTGCGATTGTGGTTTAGGACCGCCCATGACCGACAAACCCACTTATGCCGACTGGAAACCACTCGCCGACAAGGAAGTGAAGGGCCGTGACCTGACCTGGCACACGCCGGAAGGGATCGAGGTCAAGCCGCTCTATACCAGCGAAGACACCGAAGGGCTGGACCCCGGCGTCCCCGGCATCGCACCGTTCACACGCGGGCCCTATGCCAGCATGTATACCGGCCGTCCGTGGACCATCCGGCAGTATGCGGGCTTCTCCACCGCCGAGGAATCGAACGCATTTTATCGCCGCAACTTGGCGGCTGGCCAAAAGGGCCTGTCGGTCGCTTTCGACCTTGCCACTCACCGCGGCTATGACAGCGACCACCCGCGCGTGGTCGGCGATGTTGGCAAGGCGGGCGTCGCGATCGACACCGTGCGCGACATGGAAATCCTGTTCGACCAGATCCCGCTCGACACGATGAGCGTTTCCATGACGATGAACGGCGCGGTGATCCCCGTGCTGGCGTTCTACATTGTCGCAGCCGAACGGCAGGGCGTCAGCCAGGACAAGCTCGCCGGGACCATCCAGAACGACATCCTCAAGGAGTTCATGGTCCGCAACACCTATATCTATCCGCCCGAGCCGAGCATGCGGATCATCTCGGACATTATCGCATATACCTCGGCCAACATGCCGAAATTCAACAGCATTTCGATTTCGGGCTATCACATGCACGAGGCCGGGGCGACGGCGGTGCAGGAACTCGCCTTCACCATCGCCGACGGCAAGGAATACGCCAAGCGCGCGATGGAAGCAGGGCTGGATATCGATGCGTTCGCGCCGCGCCTGTCCTTCTTCTGGGGCATCGGCATGAACTTCTTCATGGAAATCGCCAAGATGCGCGCAGGCCGCGCGCTGTGGCACGATGTGATGGAGGAACTGGGCGCGCAGAACCCCAAGTCCAAAATGCTGCGCACGCACTGCCAGACCAGTGGTGTCTCCTTGCAGGAGCAGGATCCCTACAACAACGTCATTCGCACCACGATCGAGGCGATGGCGGCGGTGCTGGGCGGTACGCAGTCGCTGCACACTAACGCGCTGGACGAGGCTATCGCGCTGCCGACCGATTTCTCCGCCCGTATCGCCCGCAACACGCAGCTGGTGATCCAGGAAGAAAGCGGCATCACCCATGTCGCTGACCCGATGGGCGGCAGCTATTACGTCGAGAGCCTGACCGCGGCCCTGCTCGAAGAAGCGCGCAAGCTGCTGAAGGATGTCGATGCGGAGGGCGGGATGACCGCCTATGTCGCCAGCGGCAAGCCCAAGGCACAGATCGAGATGGCCGCCGCCGCCAAGCAGGCCAATATCGACCGCGGCGAGACGGTGATTGTCGGCGTGAACAAGTATCGCAAGGATCAGGAAGATCCGATCGAGACGCTCGATATCGACAACCACAAGGTCCGCCAGAGCCAGATCGCCCGGATCGAAAAGGTCCGCGCAGAGCGTGACGATTTCGCCTGCCAAGCCGCGCTCGATGCGCTGGCACGCGGGGCGGCGCAGAAGGAAGGCAACCTCCTCGCCCTCGCGGTAGAGGCGGCACGCCACGATGCGACGCTGGGCGAAATCAGCGAGGCGATGGAAGACGCCTTCGGGCGCTACGACACCGTGCCCAAGCCGGTGCGCGGGGTCTATTCGGCTGCCTATGCCGAGGATGATCGCTATCAGCAGGTGGTGTCGGGCGTGAAAGCGGTCGAACGCCGCCTCGGCCGCGCGCCGAAGCTGATGGTCGCCAAGATGGGCCAGGACGGCCACGATCGCGGCGCGAACGTGATCGCATCCGCCTTTGCCGATATGGGTTTCGAGGTCGTGTCCGGCCCGCTGTTCCAGACGCCAGCCGAAACGCGCGACATGGCGCTCGAAAACGAAGTCGACGCCATCGGCGCGAGCAGCCTTGCGGCCGGTCACAAGACGCTGATCCCCGAACTGATCGGGCTGCTGAAAGAGGCGGGCCGCAGCGACATCAAGGTGATCGCCGGAGGTGTGATCCCGGCTAAGGACTACGACTTCCTCCGCGATGCCGGAGTGCAGGGCATCTATGGCCCGGGCAGCAACGTGGTCGAATGCGCAGCGGACGTGCTGCGGCTGCTTGGCCACAACATGCCGCCGGCGGGCGAGAACCTGGACGAGGCGGCGGAATGATCTGCCGCGGGTTGGCGGCGGCGGCGGCCATGGCCTTGGCATGCGCGACGCCTGCAGCGGCGCAGGATGCGCCTGTCGCGACACCGATCACCATCGGCGAATCCTTCACAATGACCACGCACGATGCGGATCGTCAGATCAATGTGGCGCTGCCGCGCGCTTACGAGAACGAGGAGAGCCGATATCCGATCATCCTCTTCCTCGATGGCGGCACATCGCAGGACTTCTTTCTCGCGCTGGGGATTGAGCGGTGGAACCAGCTATGGGGCCGCAGCCAGCCCGCAATCCTGGTCGGGGTGGAAACCGTCGACCGCCAACGAGAATTGCTGCCGCCGACACAGAATGCCGAAGAACGCGAGCGTTATCCGACCGCTGGCGAAAGCGCGTCCTTCAGGCGCTGGCTGGGTGAAAGCGCGCTTCCGATGCTGCGCGCCCGTTATCGCCACGATGGGCGTGCGATTGTGGTTGGCGAGAGTGCAGCCGGGCATTTCGTTGTCGAGACCTGGCTGAAACAGCCCGATCTTTTCGACGGGTACGCCGCGCTGTCGCCAAGCCTGCAATGGAATGGGCAGGCGCTTGCTGCCGGAACGTCGCCGGACGATGATATCGACCGCCCGCCCATGTTCCTGTCGCTCGCGGACGAAGGCGGGCCAACCGAACAGGGTGCGCTGCTTCTGCGCGGCAAGCATGGCCAGGACTTCTGCTTCGCCGACCGGCGCGAAAGCCACGTGCATCACGCAAACTCCATGCATCAGCTTCTCCCGCAGGCTCTGCAATTTCTCCTGCCCACCGATGCGGATTGGCTTGCAGAATATGGATTGAAGGTCGACTGCATGGTCGAGGCTGCCAACCAGTGAGCAATCCCGGATATTCAAGCAGCCTCACCAGGGTCTCAGGATGAGCGGGCCGACCTCCAGCGCATTCGTGCCAATCGCCGCGATGATGTTCGTGGCGGGTCTTGGTATTCCCGTATTTGCCGCGCTCAACGCGGCGCTGGGTCAACAATTGGGCGGACCGGTCGCAGCCACCGCCGTGACCTTTGCCGTCGGTTTCGTCATTGCGAGCGCGATGCTCGCCTTTACCGGCTTTCCCCCGGCCAGCGCTTTTACTTTCGAAAAGCCCTGGCTGTGGATCGGGGCAGTGGTGATGCTGTTCTATGCCACATCGGTGGCATTCTCCGCGCCGCGCATCGGGCTGGGCAATGCCATTTTCTTCGTGCTGCTGGGCCAGATCGTCGCAGCAGCGATCATCGACCATTTCGGCCTGCTTGGATCGATCCAGAGCGCAATTACCCCCAAACGCGCACTCGGCCTGATCGTCATGGCGGTGGGCCTCTATCTTGCGAGAAAACCTGCATGACCCAAATTCGCACCGACTGGACCCGCGAGGAAATCGCGGGCCTGTTCGAGCTTCCCTTCACCGAGCTGCTGTTTCGCGCAGCCACTGTACACCGCGAGTTCCATCCGCCCGAGCAGATCCAGCTCTGCACGCTGCTCAGCATCAAGACTGGCGGGTGTCCGGAGGATTGCGGCTATTGCTCGCAGTCGGTGAAGGCGGACAGCGGCGTCGAGGCGACCAAGCTGATGGATGTGCAACGCGTGCTTCAGTCGGCGGCGCAGGCGAAGGATGCGGGCAGTCAGCGGTTCTGCATGGGCGCAGCGTGGCGCAACCCCAAGGACCGCGACATGCCCGCCATTGTCGAGATCGTGAAGGGCGTGCGCAGCATGGGGCTGGAGACCTGCATGACGCTGGGCATGCTGACGCCGAAACAGGCGGATATGCTGAAAGAGGCGGGCCTCGATTATTACAACCACAATGTCGACACCGGGCCGGAATATTATGAGCGCGTAATCTCGACCCGCAATTACCAGGACCGGCTCGACACGCTGCAGAATGTCCGCGATGCAGGCATCAATGTGTGCAGCGGCGGGATCGTCGGTATGGGCGAAACGCGCGAGGATCGGGTGGGCTTCGTCCACACGCTCGCCACGCTGGAACGGCATCCCGAAAGCGTGCCGGTCAACGCGCTGGTCCCGGTCAAGGGCACGGTGCTGGGCGATATGCTGGCCGACACCCCGCTAGCCAAGATCGACGATATCGAATTCGTCCGCACCGTGGCGGTCGCGCGCATCACGATGCCGATGAGCATGGTGCGCCTCTCCGCGGGCCGCGAAAGCATGAGTGACGCCACGCAGGCGCTGTGCTTTATGGCAGGCGCGAATTCGATCTTTACCGGCGACAAGCTCCTGACCGCGCCCAATGCGGGCGATGATAGCGACGGTGCGCTGTTCGCCAAGCTGGGGCTTACCGCGCTGCAACAGGAAGAGCCGCTTCGGCGCGCTCAGGGCGGCGCTTGCAAGACAATGGAGCCCGCCGAATGACCGACCAGAAACTCGAAACGCTTACCATCCATGCCGGCTGCGAACCCGATCCGACCACCAAGGCGCGGATCACCCCGATCTACCAGACGGCGAGCTATGTCTTCGACAGCCCCGAGCATGCGGCGAACCTGTTTTCGCTGGCCGAGTTCGGCAACATCTACTCGCGGATCATGAACCCTACCAACGACGCGCTGGAAAAGAAAATCGCGGCGCTCGAGGGCGGGGTGGGCGCGCTGGGTGTGGCATCTGGCCATGCCGCGCAGCTGATCGCCTTCCACACGCTGATGGAGCCAGGCTGCAACATCGTGGCGGCGAAGAAGCTCTATGGCGGTTCGCTCAACCAGCTGGGCGAGAGCTTCCGCAAGTTCGGTTGGGAAACGCGCTTTGTCGATGCCGACGATGCGGCCAATGTCGCTGCTGCCATTGATGACAAGACGCGCTGTGTGTTCATCGAAAGTCTCGCCAATCCGGGCGGCGTCGTCAGCGATATCGCTGCGATTGCCAAGGTTGCGCACGATGCCGGTGTGCCGCTGATGGTCGACAACACCATGGCCACGCCTGCGCTGTGCCGACCGTTCGAACATGGCGCGGACATCGTCGTGCATTCATGCACCAAATTCCTCAACGGACATGGCAATGCCGTGGGCGGGCTGATCGTCGACAGCGGGACGTTCGACTGGAAAGCCCATGGCGACAAGTATGCCAGCCTGACGCAGCCCAACGGGTCCTATCATGGGGCGGTGCTGGTCGATGCGCTGGAGCCGGTCGGCCCGGTCGCCTTCATCATCGCCTGCCGGGTGCTGGGCCTGCGCGATCTCGGACCCGCCATGGCGCCGATGAACGCCTTCCTTGCGCTGACCGGCATGGAAACCCTGGCGCTGCGCATGGAGCGCCATTGCAGCAATGCCTTGGCAGTGGCGACGTGGCTCAAGGCGCATCCGGCGGTGGCCTGGGTGTCCTATGCCGGGCTCGATGGCGATCCGTACCAACCGCTCGCCGAACGCTATCTCGGCGGCAAGGGCGGGGCGGTCTTCACCTTTGGCCTCAAGGGCGGATACGAGGCGGGCAAGCAGCTTGTCTCCAGCGTCGAACTGTTCAGCCACCTCGCCAATATCGGCGATACGCGCAGCCTCATCATCCACCCGGCCTCCACCACGCACAGCCAGCTTTCGGAAGACGAGCTGGTCAGCGCCGGGGCAGGCCCGGATGTGGTGCGGCTCTCCATCGGTATCGAGCATGTCGACGATATCATCGCCGATCTCGAACGGGCGTTGGGGACGTTATGATCCTGACCTTGTTGCTCGTGGCGCAGGCCTCGCCCGATCCGAACTGGAATTGTGCCGAACCGCTCGTGCAGCAGGAAATGAACTGGTGCGCGCACAAGGAATTTCTTGCTGCCGATGCCAAGCTCAACAAGCAGTGGAAGCGCACTGCGGCGCATATGAAACAGCTGGACGAGGCGTATGAAGAGGCGACGCCGGGTTCAACCCGCGAAAATTTCGCCAGGCTGCTAAAGGCGCAGCGCGCATGGCTCACCTATCGCGATGCGCATTGCGCCAGCGAAGGCGATATGTTCAGTGGTGGCTCTATGGAGCCTCTGATTATCAGCACTTGCAAAACCCGCCTGACCGAGCTGCGGACCGAGCAACTTGGCAATCTCATGGGAATCGACGGCTAATGTTCAAAAAAATCCTCATTGCCAATCGCGGCGAAATCGCCTGCCGTGTCATCAAGACCGCCCGCCGCATGGGCATCGCCACTGTCGCGGTGTACTCCGATGCCGATGCACGTGCGCCCTTCGTGCGGATGGCGGATGAAGCGGTGCATATCGGCCCGGCTCCCGCTGCCGAGAGCTACCTGATCGCGGACAAGATCATCGCTGCTGCCAAGCAGACCGGCGCCGAGGCGGTGCATCCCGGCTATGGCTTCCTGTCCGAGCGCGCGAGCTTCGTCGAGGCACTGGAGAAGGAAGGCATCGCCTTCATCGGCCCGCCGGTGAACGCGATTGCTGCCATGGGCGACAAGATCGAGAGCAAGAAACTGGCGCGCGAGGCTGGCGTGAACGTCGTCCCCGGTTTCGTCGGCGAAATTCGCGATACCGAGCATGCCGTCGAGATTTCGAACGACATCGGCTACCCGGTAATGATGAAGGCCAGCGCCGGGGGCGGGGGCAAGGGCATGCGCCTTGCGTATTCCGAAAAGGATGTGCGCGAAGGCTTCGAGGCAACGAAGCGCGAAGGCCTGAACTCCTTCGGGGATGACCGCGTCTTTATCGAGAAGTTCATCGAGAACCCGCGCCACATCGAAATCCAGATCCTCGGCGACAAGCACGGTAACGTCATTTATCTGAACGAACGCGAATGTTCGATACAGCGCCGCCACCAGAAGGTGGTGGAGGAAGCGCCGTCGCCTTTCGTCACCCCCAAGATGCGCAAGGCCATGGGCGAGCAATGCGTCGCGCTGTCCAAGGCGGTGGACTACCATTCGGCGGGCACGGTCGAACTGATCGTCAGCGGCGCGGACAAGTCCGGCGAGAGCTTCTACTTTCTCGAAATGAACACACGCCTGCAGGTGGAGCATCCCGTCACCGAGGCGATCACCGGCGTCGACCTGGTCGAACAGATGATCCGCGTGGCAGCTGGCGAGAAGCTGTCGATCACGCAGGACGACGTCAAGATCGATGGCTGGGCGATCGAGAACCGCGTTTATGCAGAAGACCCCTATCGCGGCTTCCTGCCCTCGACGGGTCGCCTGGTGCGTTACCAGCCGCCGGTCGAGCCCTGGGCTGATGATGGCGCTGAAAACGGGCGCCGCGGCGTCGATGGCATCCGCGTGGATGATGGCGTTTTCGAAGGCGGCGAGGTGTCGATGTTCTACGACCCGATGATCGCCAAGCTCGTCACCTGGGGCGAAACGCGTGACGAGGCGGCCGACCTCCAGATCGCGGCACTCGATGCTTTCCGCATCGAAGGGCTGGGCCACAACATCGATTTCCTTAGCGCGATCATGCAGCATGACCGTTTCCGTTCGGGCGAGTTGACCACCGGCTTTATCGCCGAGGAATATCCCGAGGGCTTCGAAGGTGCGCCTGCGGATGAGCGGCTGCGCGGCGTGCTGGCGGCTGTGGGCGGGGTCATCGCCACTGCCGATGCCGACCGTGCACGGCGGATCGAAGGGCAGTTGTCGGACGATCTTTATGCGCCGGGCGACTGGACCGTCCGCATCGGCGAGCGCGAGGAAGGTTCGACCACCCACGACGTGCGGCTGGAAGAAAACGCGCTGACCGTGGATGGTGAGCAGGTCACCATCGAAATGCAATACACGCCCGGCGAACCGCTGGTCGATGTGGCGCTGTTCGAAAACGGCGCGGACGACGATGCCGACCCGATCGATCACTACACGATCCAGCTTGCACCAACGCGCACCGGCTATCGCATGACGACGCGCGGGGCGACGCATGAGCTTCGCATCCTGCAAAGCCGGATCGCCCATCTTGCAGGGCACATGATCGAGAAGACCCCGCCCGATCTTTCCAAGATGCTGATTTGCCCGATGCCGGGCCTGCTGGTGAAGCTGCATGTGGCGGAGGGCGATGAGGTTCAGCCGGGCCAGCCGCTCGCCACGGTCGAGGCGATGAAGATGGAAAATATCCTGCGCGCCGAAAAGCAGGCGACCATCGCCAAGATCAACGCGGGCGAGGGCGACAGCCTGGCCGTGGACGAAGTGATTTTGGAGCTGGAATAGGATGCACCTTTCGCATTCGCCCGAAGCACCCGCAGCGGAAGAAGCCGACTTCGCGACCTTCCTGAAGGCGGATATCCGCATCGGGACGGTCGTGTCGGCGGAGGATTTTCCCGAAGCGCGGAAGCCAGCCTACAAGCTGGTGATCGATTTCGGTCCCGCCATCGGGGAGAAGAAAAGCAGCGCGCAGATCACCGCGAATTATGCCGCTGAGCAGCTTGTCGGGCGGCAGGTCGCGGCGGTGGTCAATTTCCCGCCGCGACAGATCGGCCCGCTGATGTCGCAAGTGCTGACGCTGGGCTTTGCCGATGAGGCGGGCGAGGTCGTCCTGTTCGCCCCGGACAAGAAAGTACCGGACGGCTCGCGATTGTTCTGAACAGTTTCAGTCGAACAGCGCGAGCAGTTCTCTTGCGTTGCCCGCCAATGACCCGTCGCCGTTATCGACTGTGAAATCGTAGTCGATCTCTCGGTGGATTCTGCCGTCCTGCTCACGCGCGAGGCCAATCATGCGGTCTCCGCGTGCTTTCTCACGGCGTTCGGCTTCGTCGACGGGGACGGAAACCTTGACCACGTGCAGGTTGTGTCGATGCAGTCGCTGTCGGTAATCCGCAACGTCTTCTGCGGTGCACACATCGTCGACAATGACGTCCATCCCGCCGGCCGCTGCATCGGCCACGAATGCTCTCATCGCGGCGAACAGTTTTCGACCATGCGGGCCATTGGTGATCGAAATGAGCGGCACTGCCGGATCGGCGGTTTTGTCGCTTACCACGAACCAGTCGGGGAGCATTTCCCTGCCATCGGGTATCATGGCGATGAACGCATCCATGGACACTAGCAGCCAGTCTCGCGTCGAGAGCTTCTGGACCTCGCGGGCCAGGCTGGTTTTTCCGGCGCTGCTTATTCCGTTGAGGACGATCACTCGGGCCATGCGACGTGTCTGTCACCGCATGGTTTAGACTGCAACAGCGCCCGCACTCCCCTGGCGAGACGGCGCTGGCATCGAGAAGCGGGTTTGCCGGGTCGTGGCACGGTTCAATGCGCCTGCAATTGCTCATCCAGAAATGCGGCGACGTCATCCAGCGCGACATCTCGCGCCATAAATGCTGCACCGATGCTGCGCAGCAGGATGAAAGGCAGCGTTCCGGCATCCATCTTCTTGTCATGCAGCATGTGTTCGGCAAGCGTGCGGCCATGGCAGCGCAATTGCAGCGCGGCGATTTCCGATGGCAGGCCAGCCGCGTCGACGGCGCGCGTCACCCGCTCGGCGTCCGTCAGGGGAATGTCGCCACGCCGGGCGGAATAGCGCGCGGCCAGCACCATGCCGAGCGCAACACCTTCGCCATGCAGCAGGCGGTCGGAAAAGCCGGTTTCCGCCTCCAGCGCATGGCCGAACGTGTGGCCCAGATTGAGCAGGGCGCGCGTGCCGCTGGTCTCGCGCTCGTCCTCGGCAACGATGCGCGCCTTGGCGGCAACGCTGTTGGCCACCGATCGTTCGAGCGCGTCGGGATCGAGCGACAATATCCGCGTGGTGTTGGCATCCAGCCAGGCGAAAAACGCCCCATCGCCCAGCACACCGTATTTCAGCACTTCGGCATAGCCTGCGCGCAGTTCACGTTCGGGCAGGGTCGCCAGCGTATCGAGATCGGCCAGCACGAGCGATGGCTGGTGGAACGCGCCGATCAGGTTTTTGCCCGCAGCCGTGTTGATCGCGGTCTTGCCGCCGACCGAACTATCGACCTGGGCCAGCAGCGTGGTCGGTATCTGGATAAAGCCGCAGCCGCGCTTCAGGATCGAACAGGCAAAGCCGTTGAGGTCGCCCACCACCCCGCCACCCAGCGCGATAACGTGGTCGCCGCGCTCGACACCCTGGGCGAGCAGCCAGTTGGTCAGGCGTTCCAGTTCAGTCCAGCTCTTCGATCCCTCGCCGGGCGCAACATCGTACCAGTGGGCGGCTTTGCCAGCGTCCGCCAATGCCGTATCGACGACATTCCCCCAATGCGCACGCGCGGCCTTGTCCGCGACGATGGGCACGGCCTGCTTGCGCAGCAGCGATCCGGCAAGGTCGGCAAGGCGCGGCAGCAGGCCATGGCCGACATGGACATCGTAACTGCGCCCGGCGAGCGCGACGGGAATTACAGCCATTGGCGAAGCGCCTCCACAATGCGCATGACGGTCTGGTGGTGGGGGCCCTCGTCGGTCTGGATGCGAATCGGGGCCTGGGAATAGGCAGGGCGACGCTCCCGATCGAGGCGGGTCAGGATTTCCGCCGGATCGCCATCCTTGAGCAGGGGCCGGGTGGAGCGGCGCGAAGTGCGCTCCACCAGCGTATCGATATCGCAATCGAGCCACACCGCGATCCCGTCGCGCAGGATCAGCGCACGGGTTTCAGCATTGACGAATGCGCCGCCGCCGGTTGCGATGACGCCAGTTCCATCTTCCATCAGACGGGCGATCACCCGGCGTTCTCCGTCGCGGAAATAGCTTTCCCCGAACTGGGCGAAAATCTCGTTGATGGATAGCTGCGCTGCGGCTTCGATTTCCTCGTCGGCATCGACGAAATCAAGGCCAAACAGGCTGGCGAGCCGCCGCCCGATGGTCGACTTGCCCGTGCCCATCAGTCCCACCAGCACCACCGGCCGCGCGATGCGGCTTGCGATATCGCCGATTTCGGCATCTGTCGGTTCGGGCGTGTGGGTCATTGAAGCATGGCCTATAGATGGGCTAGTGGGCGGGCAAGCATGACAAACCTATCGGAGCGTGCAGCCATTCTATGAAGGGACGAACCATACCCATGATGCTGGCAGGAGGGTTCCTGGTGCTCATAGTCGCCGCCTGGTTCGATGGCGGCGAGGAGCCATTGCGCACGATCGAACAGGACATCCCCGTGCCGGAAGGCGTTTCGTGAAGCGCGCTGTCCTTGCAGGCGGTGTTGCCGCCCTGGCGCTGGCATCGACCTGGGCGCTGGCGCAGGATCGCCCGACCGACCTTCTGCCGCCGGGGTTCGACGACCCGACGCCTGCGCCAAGCCCGACACCGCGACCCAGTGCCGCGCCTTCGCCCGGGCAATCGGGGCAGGGCGGCGATACGCCTGCGCCCGCGCCATCTGTTTCGGGTGAAGTGGTGCAACCCCTCCCAACCGCGCCCTCGGTCCCGACCGATCCCTTGCTCGACCTCAGCGACCTGCCGTCGCTGCGCGAGCTGGAGGAGATGACGACGGACGAACTCGATGAACTGCTCGGGCTGAAGCCGCGCTACGATATTCCGCCGGCGGCGCAGCGTTCGCTGGCGCAGGTCGGCGCGCTCGCCCCGGCAGAAGGTGGGCTGCCAACGCTTTCGCTGTCCCGGCAGCCTGCATCGCTGGTGCGGGCGATCCTGAATGGGACGCAAGGCCCACTGGTCAGCCGCTGGGGACATATCCTGCTGCGGCGTGCCCTTGCCAGCCGCCTTGCGGCGCCCGACGGAATGGACCCGGTGGAGTTTGCGGCATTGCGCGCCGGTGTCCTCAACCGGATGGGCGAACACGGCGCAGCGCGGGCCATCGTGCAGGATGTCGACACGGGCAATTTCAACGCCGCGCTGCTCGATGCGGCGATCGATGCCTATATCGGCACGGCGGATATCGTCGGTGCGTGTCCGGCGGTGCGCCTTGCCGACAGCGACCGCGACGATCCGCAGTGGAAACTGCTGGGCGGCATCTGCAATTCCTACGCTGGCGAGGAAACCCGCGGCGGCAATGACATTCGACGGGTTCTCAATGGCGGTTCGGCTGCGCGGATCGACGCGCTGCTGGCCCAGCGATATGCCGGGGCGGCGGGCACTGGCCGCCGGGCGGTGAACATCGAATGGGATGGGGTGGAAGAACTGACCCCGTGGCGTTTTGCTTTGGCGAATGCGCTGGGAGAGCCGCTGCCCGATGCACTGCTCGAAGACCTTTCGCCCTATTATGTCCGCGCCTCCGCCACCGCGCCGATGCTTCCGCTCGCCCGCCGCGCTGCGATTGCCGACCGCGCTGCTGCGGACGGCATTCTCTCGTCTGCGGCGATGGTCGACATTTTCAGCCAGGTGCATTCGACAGGCGATATCGACGGCGCACCGGCGCTGGTCGCGTCGCGCCTGCGCGAGGCGTATGTCGGCGCACAGCCTGCCGACCGTTTGGCTGCAATCCGCGATATCTGGAGCGGAGATCCGGGGGCGAATTACGGGCGCATGGTGCTGACCGCCTATGCCGCTGCGCGCATGCCCCCGCGCGAGGAATTTGCCTCGGATGCTGCGCCTTTGCTCGCCTCCATGCTTGCGGCAGGGCTGGACCGCGATGCGCTGCGCTGGGGCGCGGTGGTCGAACCCGGCAGCACCGCGTGGGGCCTGCTGGCGCTCGCCGCGCCGCAGCGCAATGGCGCAGTGAGCGATGGCGATCTGTCCGACTTCCTCGACAATGACGATACCGGGGGGCAGGCGCGTTCGCGCATGCTCCTGGCAGGGCTGGCCGGTCTTGGCCGCGTCAATGACGGGGAGGTGGCCGAATATTCCGAGCGTCTCTCTGTCGATCTGGCGCGACAGAACCGCTGGACTCAGACGATTGCCCGCGCGGCAGAGGCCAACAACCCGACGCTGGTGGCCTTGCTGGCCGGGCTGGGCATGCAGGGCAGCGGATGGGACCGGATGACGGCGCTGCACCTTTACCATATCGTGCGCGCGCTCAATCGGGTGGGGCTCGACGCGGAAGCCCGGATGATCGCAGCCGAGGCGGTCGCGCGCGCCTGATCGGTTGGCGATGATCGAGACGTTCCTCGCCATGCTGGCTGCCGAGCGGGGGGCGGCAGCGAACACCATCGCCGCCTATCGCCGCGATCTGGAGCAAGCGGAGGAAGCGATCGGCGATCTTGCGCGGGCATCGCGCGACGATCTGGCTGCGCTGGGCGGCCAGTGGTCTGACTATGCCCCGTCGACCGTGGCACGCAAGGCGTCGGCGTTGCGGCAATTCTATGGCTTCCTGATCGACGAGCATGTGCGCGAGGACGATCCGAGCGGCGCACTGCCGAATCCGGTAAGCCGCCGGCCGCTGCCCAAAATCCTCGACCACGCGCAGGTGGAGAAGCTGTTCCGTCGGGCGGAGGATGAGTCGGCAAGCGGCAAACCCAATTCGGTGCGCCTGATTGCCTTGCTCGAACTTCTCTATGGCTCGGGCCTGCGCGCAACCGAACTGGTGTCGCTGCCATTGAGCGCCGTGCCGCGCGATGCGCCTTTTCTGACGGTTATTGGCAAGGGCGGAGTGGTGCGCATGGTTCCGGTGAGCGGACGGGCGAGGTCGGCGCTGGGGCGCTGGCTGGCCTTGCGCCCGGCGGGATCTAAACACCTTTTCCCATCGCGCACCGGGCATATTTCGCGCATCCGCCTTTACCAGATGCTCAAGGAATTGGCCGTGCGCGCCGATCTGCCGCCGGAAAAGCTCAGTCCGCATGTGCTGCGCCATGCCTTTGCGACACATCTGCTGGAGGGCGGGGCGGACTTGCGCGCGGTGCAGACCCTGCTTGGCCACGCCGATATATCCACCACCCAGATATACACCCATGTCGATGCGGCGCGGTTGGTGAAGCTGGTCAATGAACGCCATCCGCTTGCGCGCGGGCACAACAGCGATTAGCGCAGCGGCGATGATTTCCTATCTCGAATTCGAAAAGCCGGTCGCAACGCTCGAAGCGCGCATCAAGGAATTGCGCGATTCGGCGGAAGGCGATGCCGTCGATATCGCCAACGAACTGCAACGGCTGGAACTGAAGAGCGCCGAATTGCTGGCCAGCACCTATGGCGCGCTGACGCCCTGGCAGAAAACGCAGGTCGCGCGGCATCCCTCCCGCCCGCATTTCCGCGATTATGTCGAACATGCCTTCGATGAATTCGTGCCGCTCGGCGGGGACCGCAATTACGGGGACGATCAGGCGATCCTCGGCGGATTTGCGACGCTTGCCGGGCGCAAGATTATGTTGATCGGCCACGAAAAGGGCAACGACACCGAAAGCCGCATCCGGCACAATTTCGGCATGGGCAAGCCCGAGGGATATCGTAAGGCGATCCGCCTGATGGAAATGGCCGGTCGCTTCGGCTTGCCGGTGGTCACGCTGGTGGACACTTCGGGCGCTTTCCCCGGTATCGAGGCGGAGGAACGCG
Source organism: Qipengyuania sp. (assembly GCA_048268145.1). GTDB lineage: Bacteria > Pseudomonadota > Alphaproteobacteria > Sphingomonadales > Sphingomonadaceae > Qipengyuania. Next base: position 766,591 of record JBLWWC010000001.1, read on the forward strand.
GTCAGGCAGAAGCCATTGCCCGCGCGACCGAGGCGTGTCTTGCTTTGCCTGTGCCCATGGTCTCGGCCATTGTCGGCGAAGGTGGCTCTGGTGGTGCGGTCGCTCTGGCCAGTGCCGAACGCGTGCTGATGATGGAGCATGCGGTCTATTCGGTCATCTCGCCCGAAGGGTGCGCATCGATCCTGTGGCGCACCGCGGAAAAGGCCCCCGACGCCGCCGAAGCAATGAAGGTTACCGCGCAACATCTTGAAAGGCTGGGTGTGATCGACCGGATCGTGAGTGAGCCGGTGGGCGGTGCGCACCGCGACCCGCGGCTGGCGGCAGAAACGCTGGGCGAGGCGCTGGGTGAAGAGCTCGACATGCTGCGCGGCAAAACTTCGGATGAGCTGAAGCGACTGCGCGAGGAACGCTTCCTCTCCATCGCGGGCTGATTTCCGCTTGTGCATCGAGCCGGGAACAAACCGGCCCGATGCCCTGTTACCTCCCCGTACAATTGCTGCCCGGATGGTGGGACGTCGGGCATTCCATCGGGGAGAAATCCATGTCGCATATCAAGACTTTGGCCGTCACCACGACTGCAATCGCATCGCTCGCGCTGAGTGGGTGCGTTGGCGGCGGTGGCAGCATTCCGAGCGCCAGCACGCCGATCACGCAGAGCGAGGCGCAGATGGGCGCAGAAGCCCATCCGCAATTGCTGGCTGAATTCGGCGGGGCGATGTCGACCCCGCAGGCACAATATGTCGAACAGGTTGGCAAGAACATCGCCGTGCAATCCGGTCTCGGCAATGCGCGCAACGACTTCACCGTTTCGCTGCTGAACAGTTCGGTGAATAATGCTTTCGCTGTGCCGGGCGGATATATCTACACCACGCGCCAGCTTGTCGGCCTGATGAACAATGAAGCTGAATTGGCCGGCGTTCTGGGGCATGAGGTCGCCCACGTCGCGGCCCGCCATTCGCAGCGCCGCCAACAGGCCGCCCAGCGCAACACGCTGCTGGGTGCGGCCGGGGCGATCCTGTCGGGTATCCTGCTCGGCAATAGCGGGATCGGCGACACGCTCAGCCGCGGTTTCCTGCAAGGTTCGCAAATGCTTACCCTGCGCTTCTCGCGCAGTCAGGAATTGGAAGCCGACGATCTTGGCATCCAATATCTGACGCGGGCCGGGTACGATCCGATGGCCATGTCGACCGTGCTGGCAAGCCTCGCCGCGCAAAATTCGCTCGACGCGCAGCTACAGGGCAGGGGCGATGCCCGCCTGCCCGAATGGGCATCGACCCACCCCGATCCGGCCAGCCGCGTGCGCACTGCGCAGAGCAAGGCGCAGGGCCTGGCGGGCAATGTGACCAATCGCGATACGTTCCTGTCGCGGATCGATGGCATGATCTATGGCGACGATCCTGCGCAGGGCGTGGTCGAGGGCCGGACTTTCATCCATCCCGAACTGCGCCTCGCCTTCACCGCGCCCAATGGGTTCTACATGGTGAACGGGACCCGCGCGGTGAGCATCAACGGGCAGAGCGGCCAGGCGCAGCTCTCGCTCGGCAATTACGATGGCAATCTGGAGCGGTACATCAACAATGTGTTCGCCGCGCTCGGCGGCCAGCAGCAGTTGCGCCCGTCGAGCATCCAGCGCACCACGGTCAATGGCATTCCTGCGGCCTACGGCACGGCGCGGGTCAATTCCGGCAACGGTCAGGTCGATCTGGTGGTCTTCGCCTATGAATTCGCCAATGATCGGGCCTATCATTTCCAGGCGATCACGCCTGCCGGACGTTCGGGCACATTCAACGAAATGTATCAGTCCATGCGCCGCATCAGTTCGCAGGAAGCAGCGCAGGTCATCCCGCGCCGGATCGATGTCGTCACCGTGCGCAGCGGCGACACGGTCAGCTCTCTCGCGAGCCGCATGGCCTACACGACCGGACAGGAGGCGCGCTTCCGCGTGCTCAATGGCCTCTCGAGCAATGAGAGCCTGCGTGCTGGCCAGAAGGTGAAGGTCGTCGTCCGCGGCCGCTAGGCGGCTCCGCAGCGGAGCTGCGCAGCGGTGGTTGACGCCGGATACAAAAAAAGCGGCGGGGGAGCACCCCGCCGCTTCTTTTTTTTACTTCTTGTAGAAGCGATTAGGCGCCGCTTGCTGCCGGTGCGTTCATCGAGGTCGAAACCTTGTTGAAGGTGGTCGACAGGTTGTTGCCGAGGCTGCCCATTGCGGTGATGGCTGCAACAGCGATCAGTGCGGCGATGAGGCCGTATTCGATGGCGGTTGCGCCCTGCTCGTCACGAGCCAGCTTGTTGAAGAATTTCATCGTTAGTCTCCTGGTTCAGTCTTCGATACCCGACCCGTTCCAAACACCCCGGAAACGGGTCATTGAAATATCCGTCGCAAAGGTTGATATTTGGTAAGCGCTGTTTGCTGTCGGATGGCTAGCTCCCCGAAGCCGTGGTGATGGTCGTGGACGTGTTGTTCCACATGGTGATCGAACCCGAAGTAAAGGCTCGGATACCAACCAGCATTGCCAAGAAAACGAGGGCAAGTATCAGTCCGTATTCGACCGCCGTAGCGCCCTTATCGTCGCGCGCGATGGTCTTGATCTGCTTGAACATTCGACAGGCCTCACAGGTCGCATTGAACTGACGATGGCCGGGTTACGCGATGTGCGGTTAAGAAATTGTTGAGCGACGGTGAAAAGATGGAAAATAATCCGACATGGATGCCGGTGGTGGCCGCGGCTTTGCACGACGATGCGGGCCGATGGCTCATGCACAAGCGCCCGATCGGCAAAGCTCACGGAGGTCTTTGGGAATTCCCCGGTGGCAAGGTTGAGCCGGAGGAAGTGCCTGAAAATGCTCTGGTTCGTGAGATAGGGGAGGAGCTGGGCATTCGGTTGAATGCCTGCGATCTCCGGCCCGCGACCTTTGCCCAGGAGCGTGGTGCGGAGCGCCGCCGACCTATTGTCATCCTCCTTTACACTGTGCGTGCTTGGACGGGTGAGCCGCGGGCGCTGGAGGGTGGAGAGGTCGGTTGGTTCACGCCGCAGCAGGTGATGGACTTGCCCCGGCCCCCGCTCGACATCGCACTCTGCGAGCGTCTCTTTGCCCAGGACACAAGAGTTTGAGGCAGATCGCGCGATTTTGCACTTGCGTCCCCAGAACACGCTGACTATGTGGCCCACCTCTCAAGCGCGCCCGTAGCTCAGCTGGATAGAGTACCTGGCTACGAACCAGGCGGTCGGAGGTTCGAATCCTTCCGGGCGCGCCATAAAAAGCCCATCCCGCAAGGGGTGGGCTTTTTTGTTGCTCGCCTGCTTTTAGGTTTTAGGCGCTGGGTCATCGTGGCGGCCGAGGCTCAGTGCGTCGGCCTTACCCCGCGTGATCTTCCAGCCAGTGCATGTCGTCATCGGAAAAGCCGAAATGATGGCCGGCTTCGTGGATCACCACATGCCGAACCAGTTCCTCCAGCCCCACGCCGGTTGCGGCCATTTCGGCGAGCAGGGGTTGGCGGAAAAGCCAGATGCGAGGCGGCTCCTGGCCAGACTGCCAGATGGACGATTCGGTCAGCGGGATACCGGAATAGAGCCCGCTGAGTGTCCATTTGTCGCTGAGATCGACCGAACTGAGTTGCTCGGGCGTCGCGAACTCTTCCACCTGCATCACCACCGAACCGAGCTGTTCGCGGAACCTTTCAGGCAGGCTGGCGACAACCTCGTCGGCAATCCGTTGAAAACGTGCAGCATCGGGCCCGTGATAATGTTTCTCCATGCGGCCGATGTGGGGGCGGTGCGCGATGGCGACAAGGCGCGGAACCATCCGCGCGGCCCGCAGGTTCAATGAGGCAAGAGTTATCGAAAGGAACCGAAATGCCTCAAGCCGAAGAAATCTTCGACCGTCTCAAGCAGGATCACGACAAACATCGCGAGCTGCTCGACAAGTTGCTGGAGACGAGCGGAGACACCGATGAACGCGAGACGCTGTTCACCGAGCTGACCAAGGAGCTGAAGGGCCATGCCGCAGCGGAGGAGCAGGCGCTTTATTCGACAATGCTTCGCAAGCCCCCGACCACGGGCGAGACCCGCCATTCCGTTGCCGAGCACCACGAAATCGATGAAATGCTCAACGACCTGGCCGCGACCGATATGTCCAGCGGCGGCTGGCTGACCAAATTCAAGAGCTTCGAACACCGCTATCGCCACCATATCGAGGAAGAGGAGGACGAGCACTTCCCCGACTTTGCCAAATACCTTGACAGCGATGACGAAAAGCACATGAAAGAGGTCTTCGATCGCCGCAAGCGCGAGGAAAAGGCCGAGGCGGAAGTGACGCCCGAATCCAAGGACGATGCGAAGGAATAGCCCGGCGTGACGGAGGGCGAACGTGAGATCGAAGAGCCGCAAGACCCAAAAAAGGTCTCGCGGCTCGACGATTCGGTAGAACCGGGGGTGTGGCGCTATGCCCATGCCGACCGGGCGACCGTCATCGTCGATGGCGCAGACTATTTTTCGGTCATGCAGGCCGCCATGCTCGAGGCGCAGTTCCGCATCTTCCTGATCGGCTGGGATTTCGACACCCGCATCCATTTGGGCGAAGGGCGGCGCTGGTACGAGCGCGGCTGGAAGAGCCATTTCCCCTCAAGGCTCGGGAGCTTCATCGCGTGGCTGGCGCGCCACCGTCCCACGCTTGAAATCCGTATGCTCAAATGGAGCTTTGGCGTCTTCAAATGGCCCATGCGCGGTTCGATGTGGTGGGATCTCATGCGCTGGGCCCCGCATCGCCGGATCGACTTCAAATTCGATAGTGCGCATCCGGTCGGTTGTTCCCATCATCAAAAGATCGCCGTCATCGACAGCAAGCTGGCGGTGTGCGGGGGCATCGATATGACATCGGGCCGCTGGGACACGCGCGAGCACAAGATCGACGAGCCGATGCGCAACGGGCCCGACCGCCACGAGCATGGCCCTTGGCACGACGCCACGATGATGATGGAGGGCGATGTCGCCGAAGCGCTGAGCGACCTTGGCCGCGATCGCTGGATCAGGGCGGGAGGCAAGCCCCTGATGCCGATCAAGCAGCCCGAACGCTCGCTCTGGCCCGACCGGCTAAAACCGCAGTTCGAAAACGTCGAGATCGGCATCGCCAGGACCCGCGCGGCCTATCGTGAGTGGGATGGCGTCGATGAGATCGAGCAGTTGTTCGTGGCGCACGTCAAGCGCGCCAAGCGGTTTATCTATGCGGAAAGCCAGTATTTCGCGTCGCGCGCGGTGGGGGAGGCGATGGTTGCGCGCTTGGCCGAAGACGACCCGCCCGAAATCGTCATCGTCCATCCGGCCCATGCCGAAGGCTGGCTGGAACAGCAGGCGATGGATCATGCCCGCGCAGAGATGGTCCGCGCGGTTGAGGAAGCCGACCACAAGAACCGGTTTTCCCTGTGGATGCCGAAGAACGAAGACACCGACATCTATGTGCATGCCAAGATCATGATCGTCGATGACGAGGTCGTGCGGATCGGTTCGGCCAATCTCAACAACCGGTCGATGGGGCTGGACAGTGAATGCGACGTCTTCATCGATGCCGCGCGTCCGGGGAACGAGCATGCCGCCAAGGGTATCGAGGCGCTGCGTATATCGTTGCTCGCCGAACATTGCGGGCTCTGCGACGATGAGATGGCGGAGCTTTTGATGCACCATGAAACCATTGCAGAAGCCATCGATCATCTGGCGGGTGAAAATGCCCGCCATCTGGCCCGCTATCACCCGCCTGAACTGAACGAGGTCGAGAAGGCCGTTGCGGAATCCGAGGTGCTCGACCCGGAAGACCCCGAAGATATGTTCGAGCCATTTGCCAAGGGCGGTTTTTTCCGCAAGGGCAGCAGGCTCAAGCGTTTCAGGGAAAAATTCTGGAGAACCCGCCGATGAGCAGCCTGGTCGGCCCCGACGAAGACAACCCGCAGGGCAAGCCGCCCGTGCCGGACGATGTGCAGGACGCCATCCGCACATTGATCCGCTGGGCCGGTGACGATCCCACGCGCGAAGGCCTGCTCGACACGCCCCAGCGCGTGGCGCGCGCGTGGAAGGAATACTGCCTCGGCTATACCGAGGATCCGGCCGTGCATATGAGCCGCGTCTTCGAAGAGGTAGGCGGGTATGACGAGATCGTGCTGCTGAAGGACATCCCCTTCCAGAGCCATTGCGAACACCACATGGCCCCGATCATCGGCAAGGCTGCCATTGCCTATCTGCCGACCGATCGCGTGGTCGGCATATCCAAACTGGCGCGCGTGCTGCACGGGTTTGCCCGTCGTTTGCAGGTGCAGGAACGCCTGACCGCCGAAGTCGCGGACTGCATCTGGGAGCATCTGGAACCGCAAGGCGTCGCTGTGGTGATCGAGGCGAGCCATAGCTGCATGACCGCCCGCGGCGTGCGGACACCCGGCGTGGGCATGATTACCAGCCGCATGATGGGCACGTTCCGCGACGATCCCCGCAGCCGTGAAGAAGTGCTGAAACTGATGGGATATGGCTAGGGCGCATTGCGCTGGTCAGAGTGGATCGGGCGGGCGCAGCCAGCGAACTTTGCCCGCGTCCCTTGACGGTGCGCAGCGCAGGCTGACAAGTTCGCATCGTGATGCGACTCGCCTTTGCTTTTGCCTGCTTGATGGCCTGGATATCGCCCGCCGCGGTGCTCGCGCATCCGCCCGAGCGTCAGGCTGACACGCTTGGTGAAAACCGGAAGGGGGTGGATCAACCATCCACATCTGACGATAGCCAAGATGGCTCGCTCGCCTGGTCCTGGCTCTACGAATGTGAACAGGACAGCAATTGCAGCGTGTTGGGGGAGCCGGCGCTGATCGGTGTGAAACCGAACGATACGGCCACCGATTACTCTGCGTATCTCATCCGGTATCTGGCCGGGGACGATGGCGACCTTGCTGCATTGGCCGAGCGTGAGCGTGTCCTGGCCTGTCTCGATCACGGCAGGTGCGTCGGTGGACGGTTCAAATTTGCGTTCATCGGCCCGCCGCCATCGCCTGATCGGCAGACCGGAGGGCTGAAGTACTTCGTATCCGCCAATGCTCCCCAGCAGGCTTCGACCACACAACCTTCGGGCGACAATGCTCCGTTTCTTCCGTGGCCGCCGCCCAGACCGACAAGCATGATCAAGATCGGCTGGGACATGACCGATATCGCGGACTTTCGAACGATTGCACTGCAACTGGAAGAGCAGCTCCGCGCCTCAGGTTATGAAAAGCTGCGGTATTTTTCGGTTCCGTCCGGCTTTGGCGTGATTACCCAGGTGGAAAGGATGCCGGTAGACGGGCGGGCCGTTCCTGCGAACCAGCGCTTCAAGGTCGGGAAACTGGGTGCACGAAACATCCTCGATTACCTTGAAATGCTCCTGTCCGGGGAGGCGGGGCGATATTATCTCGGCGCGATCATCGTTTCGAATGAGGAGTTCGAGCCATCGCAGTTCGGGCTGGCGGACAAGGAGGTTCGCGACCTGCTTGCGCGTGGCTCCTTCTCCTTGTCAAAGCAGCGTTCCGCCATGCCGGTTGGGCCGGGGACGCGGGTGACATTGCTCAACTACGAGTTCGATACTGCGCCCGCGCGCGAAAGGACGCTGCTGATAAGGATGGAAGGAGAGCGTGCCCAGCTCCACGCCGATCGGTTGAACCTGTCCCCATGACCGAAGTTCGTCAGAAGAAGACAGCGGAGGGCAAGCCTGCTCTCACGCGCAAACAGGCCATCTGGCGTATCGCGATCTTCTGGTTCGGCTGGGCGCTTGGCCTGCCTTTCATCCTCGTGTCGGTTCGCTTGACCGGGGGCGGTTTCGGTTCCGATGGGTCGATCGTGGGGAGCTGGCTCTTCTCGCAGCTCGCCGCACCCGGAGCCTTGATTACCTGCATTCTTGCCAGCAATCAGAATACCCCCTGGTATCGACAAGACGCCAGGAAATGGCCTTTGCTTTGCGCGTATCTTCTGATCGGGCTTCACGGCCTGGTGCTGAACCTGACGTTCCTTCTGGAACCGGTCTGGCCGGAGAATTCGATTCTCGATATTCTGCAAACAATGCAGTGGATCGGTGCTGCGCTGGCCAGCGCAGCGGTGTGGGCCATAGCCCGGGTATATTTTGAAAATCGCTAGTCGGGTTCCATTGCCCGCATGGCGATGGAACCCGATCACGTGTTGTCAGAGCTGGCCGAGCATGTGCTCCGCGCTCGAAACCTTGAAGTCGCCCGGCTCTTCGACATTGAGCTGTTCGACCACGCCGTCATTGACGACCATCGAGAAGCGCTGGCCACGCTTGCCCAGGCCGAAACCGCTGCCATCCATGGTCAGGCCGACGGCTTCGGCGAAGTCTGCATTGCCATCGGCCAGCATGGTGATCTGATCGCTACCAGCAGCCTGGTTCCACGCGCCCATAACGAATGCATCGTTCACCGCAGTGCCGACGATCTCGTCCACGCCCTTCGATTTCAGCTCGTCCGCTTTTTCGACGAATCCGGGCAGATGCTTGGCCGAACATGTCGGCGTGAAAGCGCCGGGTACGGAAAACAGCGCCACCTTCTTGCCGGCAAAGTACTCGCCGCTCTGGACCTGCTCGGGCCCTTCCGCAGTGGCTTTCACCATTTTCACATCGGGCAGCTTGTCACCAACAGATATTGTCATTTCGGGATCTCCAATCCGCTATCGTCCAGCGAGGGATGTAGGGGGCTGAACCCGGCGTGCAAGGGCCAAGATGGCGGTGGCGGGCGTGCCTTGTTGCCCTTGGTGGAGGGACGGGCTAGGGCGGCGTCCAGTTCCTGCCACCGCCGATCCGGCGCGTGCAAACACTCGATTTTCCCCTGTCTCGAAGGATCACCTGTGACCCAGTTCAACGATTACGTCATCAAGGACATCGCGCTTGCCGATTATGGCCGCGAGGAAATCCGCATCGCCGAAACCGAAATGCCGGGCCTGATGGCCACGCGCGAAGAGTTTGGCGAAACGAAGCCGCTCAAGGGCGCGCGCATTGTCGGCTCGCTCCACATGACCATCCAGACCGCCGTGCTGATCGAAACGCTGGTGGCGCTGGGCGCCGAAGTGCGCTGGGCAACCTGCAATATCTATTCAACCCAGGACCATGCAGCTGCTGCCATTGCCGCGCAGGACATCCCCGTCTTTGCCGTGAAGGGTGAAAGCCTGGCCGATTACTGGGATTATGTCGGCAAGATTTTCGACTGGTCGACCGAAGACGATGCGGACCTTACCGCCAACCTCATCCTCGATGATGGTGGTGATGCAACCATGTTCGCGCTGTGGGGCGCTCGCATCGAGGCGGGCGAAGAAATGCCCGAGCCGCAGAATGCGGAAGAAATCGAGATGCAGCGCGCATTGAAGGACTTCCTCAAGCGCAAGCCGGGCTACCTCACCAAGTCGGTGAAGGCGATCAAGGGCGTTTCGGAAGAAACCACCACGGGCGTCCACCGCCTCTATCACCTCGCCAAGGCCGGCAAGCTGCCGTTCCCGGCGATCAATGTGAACGATAGTGTGACCAAGTCGAAATTCGACAACCTTTATGGCTGCCGCGAATCGCTGGTCGATGCGATCCGCCGCGCGACCGACGTCATGCTGAGCGGCAAGGTCGCCTGCGTTGCTGGCTTCGGCGATGTCGGCAAGGGCAGTGCGCAGAGCCTCCGCAATGGCGGCGCGCGCGTGCTGGTGACCGAAATCGACCCCATCTGCGCGCTGCAGGCCGCAATGGACGGCTTCGAGGTCGTGACGATGGAAGAAGCGGTCACGCGCGCCGACATCTTCGTAACCACGACCGGCAATGAAGACGTCATCACCGCAGAGCACATGAAGGCGATGAAGCCGATGAGCATCGTGTGCAATATCGGCCACTTCGACAGCGAGATCCAGATTTCCGCACTCGACAATTACGAGTGGACCGAATTGAAGCCGGGCACTGACTTGGTGAAATTCCCCGATGGCAAGGAAATCATCGTGCTGGCCAAGGGACGCCTCGTGAACCTCGCCTGCGCCACCGGCCACCCCAGCTTCGTGATGAGCTGTTCCTTCACCAACCAGGTACTGGCGCAGATGGAACTGTGGAAGAACGACGACAGCTACGAAAACGATGTCTACGTTCTGCCCAAGCATCTCGACGAAAAGGTCGCGGCGCTTCACCTCGACAAGCTGGGCGTCAAACTGACCAAGCTGAGCAAAGAGCAGGCCGATTATATCGGCGTGCCGGTGGAAGGTCCGTACAAGCCGGCACACTACCGCTACTGATCGTACCATTGCATCCCGGCGCGCGGGCGCATAGCTGATTTGAAATGCAAATTGCGCCCGCCCTCCTGGCCCTGATCGGCCTGCTGCTTGCCGCCTGGACGGTGGCAGCAGGCTGGATCATGATCCGCTCCAGCGCACGGGCAGACGGCGCGGAAGCGACCCGCCGATCCGCAAGGCGTCTGTCGCGGATGGTGGAAGAATCACCGGCCATCCCACTGCTGGTACGCGCCGACGGCCGCCTCGAGGCGCCGGAACGGCTCGCCGGCTGGTTCGGCTTTGAAAGACTGCCGCAATATCTCTCCGAACTCGCCACTCGCGACGATAGCGGGCTGAGCGAGGCGCAGGTCGAGCAGCTCACCGAACATGTCCGCCGCACCCAGCGCACCGCCGCGCCCTTCAGACTTGCGATAACGCCGCCCGGTTCGCGCAAATCGCTGGCGCTGCGTGGCTCGTTGGCCGATCCGACGGTATCGCCAAGCGGCGCGGCGCTTATCTGGGTGTTCGATTTCACCGAGAGCGAAGACGAACTGGGCCGGCTGCGCGAAGAAGCGACCCGCGCCAAGGAAGACTTCGGCGCCCTTGTCGGGCTGATCGAGGCCGCGCCCATGCCCATGTGGTTTCGTGGCCCCGACATGAAGCTGCGGCTGGTGAACGCAGCCTATGTCTCCGCCGTCGGCGCGCACAGTCCGGATATCGTCGTGGCAGAGCAGATCGAACTGGTCGAACCGGCCAGCGGCAGCAGCGCGGCCGATGTCGCCAAACAGGCGGGCGAACAGCGCAAGGCGATCGAGCGGATCGTGGCCGCCACCATCAATGGTGCGCGCCGCTCGTTGCGTGTCACCGATCTTCCGCTGATGGGCGAGGGGGTGGCCGGCTACGCGGTCGATATCGAGGAAATGGAAGAACAGGCGCGCGAATTCCGTGCCTTCCGCGAAGCGCAGCGTTCCATGCTCGACCAGCTGTCCATTGGCGTTGCCCAGTTCGATGCCAATCGGCGCATGACCTTCGCCAACCAGCCTTTCCATCGGGTGTTCTCCCTGCCGCCGGGTATCGTGAATGAGCGCATGGCGTTCGAACAGATGCTGATGGTGGCGCGCGAGGGCGGGCGCATCCCCGAAGTGCGCGACTTCCCCGAATGGCGCCAGCAGTTGGGCGAGTTGTTCACCCGCGACGAAACGCATGAAGAGGCCTGGCCGCTGCCGGACGGCACGCATCTGCGCATCCTTGCCCAGCCGATGCCCGATGGCGGGCTGGTGATGATCGCGGAAGACCGCACCGAACAGCTGGCCCTGTCGGCAACGCGCGACACCTTGCTGCGCACCCGCACGGCCACTTTCGACAATCTGTTCGAGGCGCTGGTCGTCTTCGCGCCGGACGGACATCTCGAGCTGTGGAATCGCCGGTTCCCTGCTGTGTGGGAACTCGACGACGCGGCGCTCGATGGGCATCCACAGGTCGAGGATCTGCTCAGCGCGATCACTGCGAACCTGGCCGATCCCAAGGATATCGCGCAGCTCAACCATGTGATCCGCTCGGCCACGCTCGACCGCAAGAAGATGGCGGGCTCGGCCGAATTGCATGACGGGCGCAGCCTCGAATATGCAGGGGTTCCGCTGCCGGATGGCAATGGCCTGCTGACCATTCTAGACGTGACGGCGTCCAAGCAGGCCGAAGAGGCGCTACGTGAACGCAATCGCGCGCTGGAAGAAGCAGACGCGGTGATGACCCGCTTCCTCGCCAATATGAGCTACGAGTTCCGCACCCCGCTCACCTCCATCGGCGGATTTGCTGAGCTTCTGACCAGCGGCGTGGCGGGCGAACTGACCCCGCAGGCGCGCGAATATGCGCAGGCGATCTCGCTGTCGGTCGGCAAATTGACCGAACAGGTCGAAAATGTTCTCGACCTGTCGCAGAGCGAGGCGGGCCTGATGCCGCTGACGAAGGAGAAGCTGGAGCTTCTGCCCTTTATCACGCAGATCGTCCGCAAGCGCGAAAGCGCGATCAACGATGCCCGGTTGACGCTGGATCTGCGGGGAGATAATGGCCAGTTCGTGAAGGCCGATCCGCAGCAATTGCGCCGTGCCATTGCCCACCTGCTCGACAATGCCATTGCGGCGACACCCCAGGACGGGCGGATCACCGTCACGATTGCCAAGAAACAGGATGTGACCCGGATCACAATCGCCGACAATGGCAGCGGGATGAGCCAGCACGAACTTGCGCGCGCGCTGGAAGGCATCCGCCCGACACAGGACGGCAAGGGCATCGAACGACGGCAGGGTCTTGGCATTCCGCTCGCCCGCCAACTGGTCGAGGCGCATGACGGCACGCTCGAAATCCAGACCCGCAAGGGGGTGGGCACGAAGGCGACGATCATCCTGCCGTGATAGTCACGTTACCCGATCTCGCTGCGATGGACGCATTCGGCGCGCGGATCGCCAGACATCTGCGCGCCGGCGATGTCGTCGCGCTGGAGGGCGGGCTGGGCGCGGGCAAGACCACGCTGTCTCGCGCCATCCTTTTCGCGCTTGGGCATCGGGGCGATGTTCCCTCGCCGACATTCACCCTGATCGAAACCTATGACGATCTGGCCGTGCCGGTTGTTCATGCCGATTTCTACAGGCTCGAACACCCGGACGAGGTGGAGGAAATCGGTCTGGACGATTATCGCGAAGGCGCTGCGTTGCTTGCCGAGTGGCCCGACCACGCCGGTGGCTTCGCGCATGAGGCGGGCTGCCTCTCGATCCGTCTCGAAACGGTGGGTGATGGACGCCGGGCCATTGTCGATCCGGGACCGGCTTGGCTAGGGCGCGAACCATGAGCGACTTGCCCGATGGTCTCAATGACTTCGTAGCCGCGGCGGGCTGGGGCGATGCACGGATCGAAGCGATTCCGGGCGATGCCTCTTTCCGCCGCTATTTCCGTCTGCGCCGTGAAGGTGACGAAACCGCGATGCTGATGCACGCGCCACCGCCGCATGAAGATCCGCAGCCCTTTCTGGATGTCGGCCGCTGGCTGCTCGACCAGGGCATGCGCGCACCCGCGATTTTGGCCGAAGATGCCACCAGGGGCTGGGTGCTGATCGAGGATTTTGGCGAGCGGCGGATGCGCGAATGGGTCGATGCGGACCCAGCACGCGAAAAAGACACCTATCGCGGTGCGATCGATGCTCTGGCGTTGCTTCATACCAAGCCCGCCGGCCCTTTCGCCCCGTACGATATGACGGTGTATCAGCGCGAAGCCGGGCTCTTCACCGAATGGTACTGCCCGGCCATGGGCCTCAAGGTCGACGCGGCGGCATTTCGTGCGGCGTGGGACGATGCGCTTGCGCCGATGATTGCGCGGCAACAGCCCGGCGTCACGGTGCTGCGCGACTATCATGCAGAAAACATCATGCTGCCGCCTGACGGGTCGCAGGGGCTGATCGATTTTCAGGATGCGCTGGTCGGCCATCCGGCATACGATCTGGTCAGCCTGTTGCAGGATGCGCGGCGCGACGTCTCGCCTGAGCTGGAGCGTGAAATGTTCGCGCATTATTGCAAGATTGCCAATCCGGGCGAGGCGTTCGAAGCCGATTACGCACGGCTCGGGGCGCAGCGGAACGCCAAGATCGTCGGTATTTTCACCCGCCTTCACAAGCGTGACAAGAAGCCCCGCTATCTGGCGATGATACCACGCGTATGGGAGGCGATGGAGCGCGATCTGGCACATCCTGCGCTGGCCCCGGTGGCCGAATGGTTCGAGGCGAACATCCCGCGGGAAATCCGCGACACTTTCGGGGGAGAAATCCAGTGAGCGAGCTGGTCACCGATACCGCCATGCTGATGGCGGCGGGGCTGGGCAAGCGGATGCGCCCGCTCACCGCCACCACGCCAAAGCCGCTGGTGCGTGTGGCAGGAAAGCCGCTGATCGATTACGCGCTCGACCGGCTGGAGGACGCGGGCATCGGCAAGGCGGTGGTCAATGTCCACTATCTGGCCGAATCGCTCGAGGCGCATATCGAGGGGCGGAGCGTGCCGACTATCGCCTTCTCGGACGAGCGGGACGACCTTCTCGAGACCGGGGGAGGCATGGTCAAGGCGCGGGCGGCGGGTCTGCTGCCTGACACCTTTTTCGCCTGTAATGCCGACAGCATCTGGCTCGACGGGCCGCAAAACGCTTTCCGTGACCTGTCTCAGCATTGGGACGATGGCCGGATGGATGCGCTGCTGCTCGTCGTGCCTCACGACCAGACCCGCAATTTCGATGGCACAGGCGATTTCTACATGGATGCGGCGGGCCGGCTGCGGCGCAAGATTGCAGGGCGGATCGCGCCGTTCATTTATACAGGCATCCAGCTCGTCTCGCACCGGCTGCTGCGCGATGCGCCAGAGGGCAAGTTCTCCACCAATATCCTGTGGGACCGGGCGATAGAGGACGGACGGCTGTTCGGCCTCGCCTTTACCGGCGACTGGATCGAAGTCGGGCGGCCCGGCCATATCGCGATTGCGGAGGAGGCGCTGGGGCGTGGCTGATCGGCCCGGACCCAATGTTTATTCCATTGCCGCCCATCGCGGGTTTGCCGATGCGCTGGTCGCCGGGCTGGTCCCGCGTTATCGCGACCCGGAACTGGGGCTGGCCCGGCTGACCCTGCTCCTGCCCAGCACCCGGGCGCAGCGCATCGTGACCGAAGCCTTCATCCGCCACGCCGGAGAAGAGGGAGAGAATGGCCTGCTGATGCCGCGCATGGCGGTGGTCGGCGATCTCGATCTCGATGAGACGCTGGGTGCGCTGCTCGATCCGCTTGGCGCGCCGGACATTCCGCGCGCGGTCGATCCGACGCGCCGCTGGCTGGCTCTGGCCCGCCTCATCGGTGAAGAACTGGGCGAGGATGCCCCGAAAAGCGCGACCCTGTTGCGCCTGGCGCGCGAAACCGGGGCGACGATGGACCGGCTGCTGGTCGAGGGCATCCGGCCAGAGCGATTGCTGGACGAAAACGTGCTGCAACTTGTCGGCGACCTGTCGGCCCACTGGCAGGCCTCGCTGCGCACATTCGCGCGCGTGCAGGCGCGCTGGCTGTCGCAGCTTGGCGAATGGGGCGCGGTCGACACGGCAACCCGCCGCAATCTGCTGTTCGACCATGCCGCGCGCCGGTGGAAAGAGCGCGCGCCTGAAACACCCATCGTCGCCGCGGGCGTCACCAGCGCCGCCCCCGCGCTTGCGCGTCTTTTGCGCGTGGTCAGCGAATTGCCGCAGGGGGCAGTCATTCTCCCCGACCTCGATCTCGCCATGCCCGATGCGGTGTGGGATGAACTGGGCAGGGCAGGGGCTGCGCCCACGCCGGGGGATGAACCTTTCGCGCGCGGCGATGCGATCACGCATCCGCAATATCACCTCAAGCTGCTGCTCAGCCGTATGGGCATTGCGCGCGGCGAAGTGCGGCCATGGCATCGCAAGGGGATGGGCGCTGCCCCGCCAGAACGCAGCCACGCCATCTCCGCGTTGTTCCTGCCGCCCCAGGCGAGCCGGAGTTGGGTCGATCTTCCACCGGAGAAGCGTCGCCTGGCAGGCGTGCGGATCATGCAGAGCGCGAACCCTGAGGAGGAGGCGCAGGCGATTGCGCTGCTGGTCCGTGAAGCGCTAGAGGATGCCGGACGACGGATCGCAGTGGTCACGCCGGATCGTGGCCTTGCGCGCCGGGTGGTCCAGCATCTGCGCCGGTGGGAGATCGAGGCCGACGATTCCGCCGGGCGGCCGCTTTCGGCCACAACCACCGGGCGGCTGTTCCTGCTGCTGGCGGAGGTGATGGCCGGTCGGGCCAGCCCGGTTGCGCTGATGGCGCTGGCGGGCCACCCATTGGTGAGCGGCGGGATGGAGCGGCGCGAGTGGCTGTCGGCCGCGCGCCTGCTGGAGCGCGAGTTGCGCGGACCGCGTCCGAAAGAAGGACTGGCAGCGCTCGACGAGGTGGTGCGCGAGGCCGACCGCAAGGGCCGCCCTATTGCTGCCTGGTGGTCCGTCTTCCGTGCCGTGCTGGTCCCATTGCTCGAATGCCCGGCCAGCGCCCCGCTGTCAGATCAGCTCGATTTGCTCG